>JAFIHG010000005.1 GCA_017848795.1 Candidatus Nanopelagicales bacterium
CCGTGAGCGGGCGAGGAGCGAGCCGCCCCGGCGTGCGGATCGGTCGGCGGGCACGGCGGGGAGCACCGCAGCCCGCGAACCAGGAAGCACCGTGAGCGGGCGAGGAGCGAGCCGCCCCGCCGTGCGGATCGGTCGCCGCGTACGGCGGGGAGCACCGCAGCCCGCGAACCAGGAAGTCCAGAACGACTCCGAGCAGCTCTCGCTGCCGGCCCGTCCCGGCGGCCCGCTCAGCTCGATCCTCACGCGGATCGCGATCGCGGTCGGGTGCGTCGTCGTGACGACGCTGCTCGTGTGGATCGAGCGCGACGAGTACAACGACGGCAAGGGCACGCCGCTGGGCTGGATCGACGCGCTCTACTACTCGACCGTCACGCTGTCGACGACGGGCTACGGCGACGTGACGCCGTACGGCGAGACCGCGCGCCTGGTGAACGCGCTCGTCATCACCCCGCTACGGTTCGTCTTCCTGATCGTCCTGGTCGGCACCACCATCGAGGTGCTCACCAAACGCAGCCGGGACGAGTTCCGCGCCCAACGCTGGAGGCGGCACATGAAGGGCCACACCGTCGTCATCGGGTACGGCGTGAAGGGCCAGAGCACCGTCGACGCCCTCATCGAAGCGGGGATCCCGGCCGCCCAGATCGTGGTCGTCGACCCCGAACTGGCGGCGGCCCAAGCGGCGAACAAGAAGGGCTGCGCGGCGGTGGTCGGTGATGCCACGAGGGAGGTCACGCTCGCCCAGGCGAAGGTCGGGGTGGCCAAGCAGATCGTGGTGGCCGCCAACAGCGACGACACCTCCGTCCTCGTCACCCTCACCGCCCGCCGGCTGGCACCCGACGCGGACATCGTCGCCTCCGCCCGTGAGGGGCAGAACATCGAGGTGCTGCGTCAGTCCGGGGCCGACGTCGTCATCGCGACCGCCGAGTCGGCGGGCCGGATGCTCGCGCTCTCGCTCACCTCCCCCGCCGCCGGGCACCTGTTCGCCGACCTGCTGGAACCGGTCGAAGGACTGGAGATCGTCGAGCGGGCGACGACCCCCGCCGAGCTCGGCGTCGACCCGGGGTCACTGATCAAGCAAGGGGAGCTCGTGCTGGCCGTCGTACGCAAGGGGCAGATCCACCGGTTCGACCAGGGGCGCGTCGGCGTCCTGCAGCGCGACGACCACCTGGTCGTGGTCCGCGCCGTCCCCGACGACGGCCAACCCACGGCACGAGTGATCGGAGGCTGAGCGATGCACGCCGTCGTGATCACGGCACCCGGCGGGCCCGAGGTGCTGCAGTGGCAGCAGGTCCCGGACGCGGCGCCGCAGCCCGGCGAGGTGCTCGTCAGAGTCGCCGCATCGGCGGTGAACCGCGCGGACCTGCTGCAACGGCAGGGGTTCTACGACCCGCCACCCGGGTCCAGCCCGTACCCGGGCCTCGAGTGCAGCGGCACCGTCGAAGCCCTCGGGCCCGGCGTCAGCGGGTGGGCGGTCGGTGACCGGTGCGTGGCACTGCTCGCCGGCGGGGGGTACGCCGAGCTCGTCGCGGTCCCCGCCGGGCAGCTGATGCCCGTACCGGAAGGGATCGACCTGGTGAGCGCCGCCGCGCTGCCCGAAGTCGCGTGCACCGTCTGGTCGAACGTGTTCATGGGGGCCGGGCTGCGGTCCGGCGAGACGCTGCTGGTGCACGGTGGTGCCAGCGGGATCGGCACGATGGCGATCCAGCTCGCGCACGCCCGGGGTGCCCGCGTCGCCGTCACCGCCGGCAGCGGCGCCAAGCTCGAACGATGCCGGGAGCTCGGCGCACAGATCCTCGTGAACTACCGCGAGCAGGACTTCGTCGCGGAGGTACGGGCCGCGACCGACGGCACAGGCGCGGACGTGGTCCTGGACAACATGGGGGCCAAGTACCTCGCGCGCAACGTCGACGTGCTCGCGACCGGCGGGCGCCTCGTCGTGATCGGCATGCAGGGTGGTCGACGTGCCGAGCTGGACCTCGGGGTGCTGCTCGCCAAGCGCGCGTCGGTCAGCGCGGCGTCGCTGCGCGCCCGCCCACTCTCGGAGAAGGCGGCGATCTGCACAGCGGTCGTCACGGAGGTCTGGCCGCTCGTCGAGGCGGGCGCCGTACGCCCGGTGATCGACCGGACGCTGCCGATGCCGGCGGCGGCGGACGGCCACCGGGCGCTGGAGGAGAGCAGCCACGTCGGCAAGATCGTGCTGCAGGTGCCCTCCGGTCAGCCGACGGGCGCGGTACCGAGTTCGTAGACGTCGAAGGTGTGCACCGCGCGCATGCCGACCGATGCGTAGAGGCGGGTCGCGCCGGTGGGGCTCGCCGCGTCGACGTGCAGCGCAGTCCCCGTGAGCCCCTCCTGACGCGCGCGTACGAACGTACGGCGCAGCAGCAGTTGCGCCAGGCCACGCCGGCGGTACTCGCGGCGCACCCCGAGCGTGGAGACGTACGCGTAGCCGCGTTCGCGCCGGCTGTCGCTCAACAGGCAGATCGCGGCCGGTGACCCCTCGACCCGCAGCAGCCACCAGTACTCACCCTGGGCGCCCGGCTCGTGGCGCAGTTCCTCGACGATCTGCTCGTACGACCGCGGCGTGAAGTTCCAGTGGTCGGCGAAGGCGGCCTGGTCCACCTCGTACACGGCCCGCAGGTGCTCCGCGGAGTCGCCGCTGTCGATCCGTACGCCGGCCGGCAGTGCCGGCTCGGTCGCGGGGATGGCCGGGGAGTCCGAGCCGATCTCCATCCGCCAGAAGCGCCGGCAGTGCGCGAACCCTTCGCTGCGCAGCACCTTGGTCGCGGCGTCGTCCGACTCGAGCGCACCGGCGCGCACCTTCCAGCCGGATCTCCCGTCGATCACAGCGCGGGCGACCCAGACGCTGTGCCGTACCAGGACGCCGAACAGCTCACCCGCCCCGGCGCAGCGCGGGTCGACGATCGCCTCGGCGTAGACCTCACGGCCACCCTCGTCGACGTCGTACCATGCGGCACCCACCGGCTCGCGCAGGTGGTCGAGGACGAGCAGGGACTGCGCGCGCAGCACCTGCGGCGCTGCGACCATCTCGTCCACTTCGGCTGCCGTGGTGTCCGGTGCGCCGAGGACACGCTCCTCGTCGCGGTGGAGCACGCGCAGCACAGCGGCGCGGTCGGCAGGGTCAAGGTCGGGGCCCGCGTAACGCAGTGGCCGGATCGTCATCCCGGCAGGCAGGTCCGCGACGTTCAGCACCTGTCCAGCGTCCTCGCCCGCCTCCCTCGCTGTCGAGACGGATTCGGCCGTCACCGGAGCAGCGCGAGCGTGGCACGTGCGGCGCAGTCGACGACCGGCAGCGCTGTCCCACCTGCCGTGGGGCAGCGGCGGGCGACCCGCGAAGAGCGTGGCATCTCGACCGTGAAGGCGGCGCCCCGCACGGTGGAGACCTTCGTGTACCACTCGGTGAGGTTGCCGCGGCAGGGCCCGCCGCAGGGCACCGGCGTTGCCGGCCCGATACCGGAGAGCCGGGCGAAGCTGCGGGCAAGGCGGGCCCGCCGCCCGCCGCCGGTGGTGTCGACGGACTCGGAGAAGCCGTGGAAGGACACCACGGCGTCCGGCTGGACCCAGCGCAGCAGTCGCCGCATCGCGCGCGACTCGGGCTCGGACCAGGCGCGCGGGCCGGCGTACGGGCGCGCCCGCCACCGTGCCGCGAAGTTCCGGTTCAGGTCCACGCCGCGCGCGTTGTGCCGGCGGTGCTGCGCGCGTCCGTCGGGGTTCATCGTCTTCACGGTCCACACCTGCATGCCGGCCGGGACCGCGAGCCGGCGCAGCTTGCGCACCACGATCGGACCGGGCCACTCGTCACCGTGCATCTGCCCGGACACCAGTAGTACCTGCGGCGCGTCCGCCGGCCCCTGCCGCTTGGCCACGATCGCCCTGCCGCGTACGGAGGTCCCGATCACGCAGCGCAGGCTGATCCGCGAACCGCCGCCGGGCCGGCACGACACCTTGCCGGGCGGCTGCGCCGCGTACCGGTCACCGGGCGTACCCGGCGCGCCGGCGCTACCCACCGCGGGGGGCGGAACCGCGCTCGCGGGCGGAGTCGCTACACCTGCCGCGACAGCGATCGAGAGGACGGTGACAGCCAGCAGCACCCGATGCACGAGGGTCATCCTGGACCACCCGCGCCAGCCGTCGGCGCGCACGACCCACGGAGCGGATGCCAGGATGGCTCGGTGAGCGAACAGCAGGACCAGACCTCGGACACCGCAGCAGAGCCCCGTCGTGTCGTCGTCGTGGGCCCGGACGGGCAGCCGGTCGGCATGGCGACGCTGCCGGAGGGTGAGGAGGACGGCGACCAGCGCCAGCTGACCGACCTCGTCGAGCAGCCCGCGAAGGTGATGCGGATCGGCAGCATGATCAAGCAGTTGCTCGACGAGGTACGCAGCGCGCCTCTCGACGAGGCCAGCCGCGGGCGGCTGCGCGACATCTACCAGACGTCGATCAAGGAGCTCGAGACCGGGCTGGCACCGGAGCTGGTCGAGGAGCTGGACCGGCTCTCGCTGCCCTTCGACGAGCAGTCGACGCCGACCGAGGCCGAGCTGCGGATCGCGCAGGCACAGCTCGTCGGCTGGCTCGAAGGGCTGTTCCACGGCATCCAGACGGCCCTGTTCGCCCAGCAGATGAGCGCCCGGGCGCAGTTCGAGGAGATGCGGCGCCGGGCGCTGCCGCCGGGCGGCCGCGGCATGCCGGTCCCCCCGCAGGGGCAGCAGGGCGAACCGGACCGCGGCGGCGGGCTCTACCTCTGAGCGCCGCGCCGTACGCTGACCGGTGTGATCGATCTGAGGATCCTGCGCAGCGACCCCGAGCGGGTGCGCGCCTCGCAGCTGGCACGCGGTGAGGACCCGGCGCTCGTCGACGCCCTGTTGGCCGCGGATGCGCGCCGCCGCGAGCAGGAGACGCTGTTCAGCGAGCTGCGGAACCGCCAGAAGCAGGTCAGCAGCCGCGTCGGTCCGCTGCGCGGCGCCTTGAAGAAGGCCGACGGGGCGGACCGCGAGCAGGCACAGCGCGAGCTCGACCAGGTGATGACCCAGGCGCAGGAGCTCGCCTCCGAGGTGAAGTCCGTCGAAGCGGCCCGCCAGGACGCCGAGGCGGACGCCGACCGGCTGCTCGCCGGCCTGTCCAACCTCGTCGACCCGCGTGCACCCGTCGGGGGTGAGCAGGAGTTCCGGATCATCGAGACGGTCGGCACGCCGCGCGACTTCGCCGCCGAGGGTTTCGCGCCGCGCGACCACGTCGAGCTGGGCACCGCCCTCGGCGCGATCGACATGGAACGCGGCGCCAAGGTCAGCGGCAGCCGCTTCTACTTCCTGACCGGTGTCGGTGCGCTGCTCGAGCTCGCGCTGATCAATCACGCCGTGGCGCTGGCGACCGCGCACGGGCTGCTGCCGGTCATCCCCCCCTCGCTCGTACGGCCCGCCGCCATGGAAGGCACCGGGTTCCTCGGACAGGCGGCCGAGAACGTGTACCGGGTCGAGCTCGACGACCTGTACCTCGTCGGGACCGCGGAGGTGCCGCTCGCCGCGTACCACTCCGACGAGATCCTCGACGCCGCAACGCTCCCCCGTCGCTACGTGGGCTGGTCGCCGTGCTACCGCCGGGAGGCGGGCAGCTACGGCAAGGACACCAGCGGCATCTTCCGGGTGCACTGGTTCGACAAGGTCGAGATGTTCTCGTACGTCGCGCCCGAGGACGCCGAGGCCGAGCACGAGCAGCTGCTGCGCTACGAGCGCGAGATGCAGGACAGCCTCGAGATCCCGTACCGGATCATCGATGTCGCCTCCGGCGATCTCGGTGCTTCGGCAGCGCGCAAGTTCGACATCGAGGCGTGGGTGCCGTCGCAAGGCCGGTACCGCGAGGTCACGTCCGCTTCCAACTGCACCGAGTTCCAGTCGCGCCGGCTGGGCATCCGGATGCGCGACGCGCAGGGCATCCGACCGCTCGCCACCCTCAACGGGACGCTGGTCGCAGTCACCCGGACCATCGTGGCGTTGCTGGAGAACCACCAGCAGGCGGACGGATCGGTCGCCGTGCCGGTCGCGCTGCGCCCGTACCTCGGTGGTCGGGCACGCCTCGAGCCGCTCTGAGCCGCGCCCGGCGGGGTCAGTGGTCCGCCACCACCACCCGTCCGTAGTCACCACGGTGGTCGAGATCGACGTCCAGGGCCTTGGCGCATGTGATCACAGACAGGTCGCGTTGCACGTGGAATCCCGCGCGGCGCAGCGCATCGTGCATTCCCGCGACCGTCCATGTGGACCGCCATGGCTCGGCCGCCCAGGGGCTGCGCCGGCCGCCGAGCAGGAAGGCGCCGCGCACGAGCAGGCGCATCAGCGGCGCGCGCAGCGAACGCTCCTGGTAGTTCACCACCACCCTGCTGCCGGCCGGCGAGCGTGCCGCGAGGCGCGCGAGCGTCGCGTGGACGGCATCCGCCTCCAGGTACGGGACGACCCCCTCCCACACCCAGGTCGTCGGCCGCGCAGCGTCGTGACCGGCCGCAGCCAGTGCCCCGTCCAGGTCCGCGAAGTCCCGCGCCACCGTGACGAACACGACCCGCGCGGCGAGCGCGGGCCGTCCGGCGAGGCGTTGCCGCTTGTCACGGCTCGGCTCTGGCCGGTCGACCTCGAACACGGCGACCTGGGCGAGCTCCGGCATCCGCCACGCGCGCCCGTCGAGGCCCGCACCCACGACGACGACCTGCGGGGCCGCTCGCTCGCGGATCGCATCGTCGACAGCGACCGACCGCGCCGCCATCATGGCGGCAGCGCCGCGTACCAGCTCGTACTGCAGGCGTTCCCCCCAACCCGACGGCGGGCGCCCCGCGCGGATCAGGTCGACCACCTCCCGCTCGCCAGGACGGAGCAAGGTGTACGCCACCGGGTCGTCGAAGCGGCCGACGGCGATCCTGCCATGCGCAGCGGCACGCCCTTGGCAGACGAGCACCGCCGTCGGACTGGGCGCGGTGGTCACCGATCCATCGTGCCCGAGCCGGCACCGGCCCGTGGCTGTCCGGAGGCTCGGCGTTCCGAAAAGGATCAGCGCGGCCGAGAACTAGCGGACCGTCGCCGTGAGGAGCAGGTACTCCCACTCCATCGCGCCGCTGGAGTCCTGGCTCGCGCGGGCGAGGTCGGCGAGTGCCGTGTCGAGTGCGGTGATCCGGTCGCGGTCGGGGCCGAGGGCACCGTAGACCGCGACCGTCGGTCCGTAGTTCGTCTTGAAGTAGTCGCGGAACTCCTCGGGAGTCGAGAAGCGCGTGACCGGTAGCAGGCGACGTTCGACGGTGATACGAGCGAGCCGGTAGCCGAAGAGGTCCCCGAGGTAGTCCTCCGAACCCCACGATGGCGGCGACTGCACGCCGGACGGTGCGGGCGGCGCGTACGGCTTCATCGCGGCGAACATTCGGCCGATGAATCCCTCCGGAGTCCAGCAGGCGAGGCCGAGCCTCCCGCCGGGTCTGCACACCCGCACCAGTTCGTCAGCCGCCACCTGATGGTGCGGCGCGAACATCACTCCGATGCAGGAGAGCACGACGTCGAACGTGTCGTCGTCGTACGGGAGGGCCTCGGCGTCCGCCTGCCTCCATCGCACCCGTACGCCCGCCCGTACGGCGGCGCGCTCCCCGGCGGCCAGCAGCTCCGGTGTCAGGTCGGCAGCGATGACGTGCGCACCGATCAGTGCCGCGGCGATGGCCGCGTTGCCAGCCCCGGCGGCGACATCGAGCACGTCGTCGCCGGCGCCGATCCCGGTCGCCGCGACGAGCTCGGCGCCCATCGGGGCGACGAGGTCGGCCGCGGCCTTCGGGTAGTCCCCGAGAGCCCACATGGCGCGATGACGCGCCTTGAGTTCGGCGTCGGACAAGACGGTCTGGGTCTGGGACATCGTCGGCTCCTTCGTCCCGGTTCGCCGTCCAGCATCGAGCGCGCGGGCGCCACGGACTAGTACGAGATCTGTACCGATGCTGGGTTCCCACCGGCGCGGCGCAGGCGTGTACTGGTGCCTCGAGGTGGTGCCGCGTGACGTCGTACGGTCAGTTCTGCCCGATCGCCAAGGCGATGGAGGTGCTCGACGAGCGGTGGACGCTGCTGGTCGTACGGGAGCTGCTGCTCGGCACGACGCGGTGGGCGGACCTGCGCAAAGGGGTGCCCCGGATGTCACCGGCGCTGCTCAGCAAGCGGCTCCGCACCCTGGAGCGCGCCGGGGTCGTGCAGCGGCACAGCGGCGGAGGGCACGCGACGTACGCCCTCACACCCGCAGGGCAGGAGCTGTACGCGGTGGTACAGGCGCTCGGGATGTGGGGGCTGCGGTGGATCGGTGAGCTCGGCGAGCAGGACTACGACCCGCACCTGCTCCTCTGGGACCTGCGGCGCACGATCCCGACCGCCGCGTGGCCGGCCGGTCGTACCGTTCTCGCGTTCGCCTTCGACGACGTGCCGGTCAGGCAGTCGTGCTGGTGGCTCGTCGTGTCCGAGGGCGAGGTCGACGTCTGCGACGCCGACCCGGGGTACCCGGTCGCCGCCACAGTCCGCACCGGGCTGCGGACGCTGACCCGCATCTGGCGCGGCGAGCTCGGCTGGCGCCAGGCCTTGCGCTCGGGGTCGGTCGTCGTCGACGGACCGGTCGCCGTCCAGCGTGCGCTGCCCCGCTGGATCGGCGAGTCGACGCTCACCCGGGCAGCTGCCGCGCCCCCTGCTGCGCGTGTCCCTGCTCGAGATGTCGTCAACTCGCGCAGATAACGACATCTCGAGCAGGGACACGCGGGTCGGGTGCGGGTGGGCGGCATGATCGAGGCCGTGACGACGACGCTGGCCATCGACTGCGGAGGCAGCGGGATCAAGGGCTCGGTCCTCGACGCCGACGCCGCCATGCTCCGGGAGCGGATCCGGGTGCGTACGCCGTACCCGTTGCCGCCGCAGCGTTTCCTCGACGTGCTGTCCGACGTGGCAGGACGGCTGCCCGTAGCCGACCGCATCACCGTCGGGATGCCCGGCATGATCCGTCACGGGATCGTGGTACGGACCCCGCACTACGTGACCCAGCACGGGCCGCACAGCGCCCAGGACCCGGAACTCGTAGCCGCGTGGCATGGTTTCGACGTCGCCGCACAGGTCACCCGCACCCTCGGACGGCCGACGCTGGTGCTGAACGACGCCGAAGTGCACGGCGCGGGTGTCGTCCGCGGACGCGGACTCGAGGTCGTGCTCACTCTCGGCACCGGCCTTGGCTGCGCCGTCTTCGACGGCGGGAACCTCGCGCCGCACCTCGAGCTCTCCCATGCACCGGTCCGCCGCGGCGTCACGTACGACCGGTTCATCGGCGACGCCGCCCGCCGCGAGCTCGGCGAGCCGGACTGGTCGCAGCGGGTCCGGCAGGTGATCGACGGCCTGGAACCGGTGTTCGTCTGGGACCGGCTCTACCTCGGCGGGGGGAACGCCAAGCGGCTCACCGCACAGGCCCGGGCGGCGCTGGCGCCGCAGGTCGAACTGGTACCGAACAGCGCGGGCATCCGGGGCGGGGTACGCGCCTGGGAGCTGCTCGGGTGACGCGGGTCAGGCCGGCACGGCGGGGATGTCCGCGAGGGCGGCCGAGAACCGCTCGTCGCTGACCGCCTCGTCGACCATCGCCCCGGAAAGGTACGCGTCGTACGCGGCGAGATCGAGGTGTCCGTGCCCGCAGAGCGCGGTGAGGATCACCTTCTCCTCGCCGGTCTCCTTGCAGCGCTGCGCCTCACGGATCGCCGCGGCGAGCGCGTGCGTCGGCTCGGGGGCGGGCACGATCCCCTCGGTGCGCGCGAACTGCACGGCGGCGGCGAAGCACTCGGTCTGCGGGATGGCGACCGCGTCGAGATGGCCCTGCTCGTACACGTGGGAGATCAGCGGGCTCATCCCGTGGTAGCGCAACCCGCCGGCGTGGATCGGGTCCGGTACGAAGGTGTGGCCCAGGGTGTGCATCTTCAGCAACGGGGTCATCCCCGCGGTGTCGCCGAAGTCGTACGCGTACTTCCCGCGGGTCAGCGACGGGCAGGACGCCGGCTCGACCGCGAGGATCTGCGGAGCGATCCGGCCGGCGAGCTTCTCGCGCAGGAACGGGAAGGCCAGCCCGCCGAAGTTGGATCCGCCGCCCGTGCAGCCGACGATCAGGTCGGGAGTGTCACCGGCGAGCGCGAGCTGCAGCAGCGCCTCCTCGCCGATCACGGTCTGGTGCAGGAGCACGTGGTTCAGCACCGAGCCCAGCGCGTACCGGGTCGCGGGGTCGGACGCGGCGACCTCGACCGCCTCGCTGATCGCGATGCCGAGCGAGCCGGTGTGATCCGGATTGTCCGCCAGCAGCGCCCTGCCGGCGGCGGTCGCGCGCGACGGCGAGCGGTGCACCGTCGCGCCGAAGACCTCCATCATCAGCCGGCGGTACGGCTTCTGGTCGTACGACGCAGCGACCTGCCACACCTCGACATCGATGCCGAACAGGGCGCCGGCGAAGGCGAGCGCGGTGCCCCACTGCCCGGCGCCCGTCTCGGTCGTGAGCTTGGTGATGCCGTCCGCCGCGTTGTAGTACGCCTGCGGTACGGCGGTGTTCGGCTTGTGCGAGCCGGCGGGCGACACGCCCTCGTACTTGTAGTAGATCCGCGCCGGGGTGCCGAGCGCCCGCTCCAGGCGGTGGGCCCGGTAGAGCGGCGAGGGACGCCACTGCCGGTAGACGTCGAGCACGGCGCCCGGGATCTCGATGTAGCGCTCGGCGCTGACCTCCTGGCCGATCAGCGCCGCGGGGAACAGCGGGGCGAGGTCGTCCGGGCCGGCCGGCTCGAGGGTGCCCGGGTGCAGCGGCGGCGGGGGCGGGGTCGGCAGGTCCGCGATGATGTTGTACCAGGTGGTGGGCATCTGGTCCTCGGACAGCTCGTACTTGTGCTGCCGCACCGACTCGTCGATCGCCATCCCCGAACCGCCCTTCGCGTACCCGGCGCCCTGCCGCGGTCTGCAGCGGACGCTAGCGCAGCGGCTCGGACGGCGAGCACGCGCGTCAGGGCGGTACGGGACAATGGGGTCATGATCCGGATGCTGGCGACCGACCTGGACGGGACCCTGCTCCGACCCGACCTCACCGTGAGCCCGCGGACCGTCGCTGCGCTCGCCGCAGCGCGGGAGCGGGACTTCCCCGTGGTCTTCGCCACCGGACGCCCACCGCGCTGGATGCTGCCGGTGGTCGAGGAGACCGGTCACGCCGGTGTGGCGGTGTGCGCGAACGGTGCGCTGCTGGTCGACCTCGACGCCGGTGACGTGCTGCAGGCGCATCCGCTCGAGCAGGACCTGATCATCGACGTGGCGGACGCGCTGCGCGACGCGGTGCCCGGCACCAGCTTCGCGACCGAGTTCGTCCCGGTGCCGCTCCCCGCGCCGGATGTCGGCCCGGAGCCGGACGACGGCGTCGGCCGGCTCGTACGGATGCGGGCGTACGGGCACGAGCCCGGCTACCTGCCCTTCGACGACCCGCGGTACGGCCCGCTCGTCGCAAGCATGCCCGAGCTGGTGGCTACCGGACCGGTCGTGAAGCTGCTCGCGCGGGCCCCGGAGCAGTGCCCGCCCGACCACGTGCTCGAGATCGCCCGCCGCGTGACCGGGACCGCGGTCGAGGTGACCCACTCGATGAAGTCGCTGCCGCTGCTCGAGATCAGCGCGCAGGGGGTCAGCAAGGCGAGCGCCCTGGCGGCGTACGCGGCGAGCCTCGGCATCGGGGCGCACGAGGTCGCGACTGTCGGCGACATGCCCAACGACGTCGCGATGCTGCGGTGGGCGGGCCAGTCGTACGCCATCGAGGGCTCGCACCAGGACGCGCTCGCGGCCGCACGGCACCGCGCCGCGCCCGCCGAGCAGGACGGTGTCGCCCAATTGCTGGAGACGCTCCTCGCCGCGCGTCCGGTATCCGGCTGATCGGTTCCGCTGCCGCGAACCCGGCTGTGGTGTGGATCACGCGTGCCGCACGGAACGTCCCCGTTCCGGATGAGTTGTGTCCCAGAACCGTCTCAGTCCCCATAGTCTGCTCGCGCTTCACCGGCCCAGCACCGGTGGGCATGCCTAACCGGCGGGACGTTACCGCCGGGCCGGGGACCCAGTTCCTGGGGCGAATCCCCGCGTCGTGAGACGCGGGGTAGGGCACCTCTCGCGCCCGAGCCCGTCAGCTAACCCGGTCGGCTCCGAGAGGAGTACTCCTGTTGCTGTCGCACGTTCGCGCTGCCGCCCTCGGTTCGGCCACCTTCGCCGCCACCGGCGCGCTCGCGCTCTCCCTGCTCGCCGCGCCGCCGGCCCAAGCCGCGCCCGCTCCCGCCAAGCGCACCACCGCCAGTTCCACCCCCACGACGACGCCGGCCTCCGCCGCCCTGAAGAAGGCGCAGCGGCAGAAGGCGCGCAAGCAGGCGCGCAAGCGCTACGAGAAGCGCGTCCGCACCAAGGTCGTCCGGCTGGCCAAGAGCAAGGTCGGGCGCGCCCGCTACGTCGCCGGCGCCGCCGGGCCGAACCGCTTCGACTGCTCGGGGCTCTCGCTCTGGGTGTGGCGCAAGGCCGCCGGGCGCAACCTGCCCCACTACTCGGTCGCCCAGGCCCAGGCCACCCGCAACGTCAAGCGCCACAACCTCAAGCGCGGTGACCTGGTGTTCTTCTTCCGTTCCGGCGCGCACCACGTCGGGATCTACATCGGGCGCGGCCGGATGGTCGGCGCCGCCAACCCGCGCTCCGGCATCAAGATCGACAGCGTGTTCACCGGCTGGTACGGGGCGCGCTACAGCGGAGCCGGCCGCCTCTTCTGACCCCAGCTCGCCGCACTCGGCCCCGACCGCATCTGCGGCCGGGGCCGAGTCGTCGTGCGGGCCGCGATCCGCTTCAGGCCGCGTCGGGGTACGGCGAGTCCGCCGCCGGGTGCGCCGCCACGAAGTCCGCGACGACCTGCCCGGACACCCGCGCGCAGAGCAGGCGGTACTCGCTGGTCGCACCCCAGTGCGTGAGCGCGACCCGCGCGCCGCTCGGTAGCGGCCCGCGCGTCGTGTCCCACGGCGCCGCGATGAACTTCGGTACGTCCACCCGGACGCGGCCCGCGAGGTCGCGAACCAGGTCACGGTCCGCCTCGGGCAGCGCCGGGTCGTACCAGAGGATCGTGTAGCCGTGCTCGAGGTTGTGGACCAGCGACTCCACCCGCGGCACGTCCTGCACGCTGTAGAACGGCAGGTTCGGGAACACCGGCACCGCCAGGTGCGGTCCGGAGGCGGGCGGGACCACCGGGTAGTCGACGACCGCGCCGTCCGGTTGGGCGGTGCCCGGGCCGACGTGGACGCCGGGCGCGGCTGCCGGCCCGGTGGCGAGCGGACGGCACCCCGCCTGGTCGGACGACACGCCGTACGCCGCGAGCGGCCCGCCCGGCTGCTGGGAGTCCTTCACCCACATCGTCCCGACCGTGAACGCGGCCAGCACGGCGAGCAGCGCGCCGGTGATCGCGTACGTCCGGACGCGTCGCCGCCGCAGCCGGTCCGCCGCCTTCACCACGTCATCCCTTCCTCGGTCGACCCGTCCCGGGCCTGCCCTGGTGCCGACGTCGGCGACCGGCCCCGGGGTTCCGGGTCAGTCCGCGGTCCTGGCCCGGATCCGGTCGAGCCAGGCCCGAGCCTGGGCGAAGTCGGCATCGGTGACGCCGCGGCGCAGCAGCGGTGCGCGGCCGTCGTGGCGCGGGTAGGAACCGAGGAAGCGGACGTCGGCGCAGACCCGGTGCAGCCCTTCGAGAGTCTCCCCGACCCGCGCGTCACGCAGGTGACCCTCGCAGTCGATGCTGAAGTAGTAGTCGCCCAGCGCCCGCTTCGTGGGCCGCGACTCGATCCGGGTGAGGTTCACACCGCGGACCGCGAACTCGGTGAGGATCTCGAGCAGCGCGCCGGGGTGGTCCTCGCGCATGAACAGGCTGAGCGTTGTCTTGTCGGCGCCGCTCGCCGCGCCGACCGGTCCCGGTCGGCGGGCCAGCACGAATCGCGTCCAGGCCTCCTCGTTGTCGCCGATGCCCTCGACCAGGACCTGCAGCCCGTACGCCTCGGCCGCGACCGGGGCCGCGATCGCGGCGTCGTAGTCCTGCGGCTGGTCACGCACCGCCCGCGCCGCGGCTGCCGTGGAGTCGACCGCGACGACCTCGACCCCGGGCAGCTGCTCGGCGATCCACCGCCGGCACTGCGCGAGCGCGTGGGGATGACTCGCGACGCGCGCGATCCGAGCCCGCTCGGTCCCGGGACGTACGAGCAGCCCGAACCGGACCGCCAGCGCGACCTCGGCGGCGATCACCAGCGGCGGGCCGAAGGTGAGGTCGTCGACCGTCGTGGGCACCACGCCCTCGACGCTGTTCTCCAGCGGGACCACCGCCCCGCTCACCTCTCCGCGGCGCACCGCCTCCAGGGCCGCTGTCACGTCGGCGGTGGGCACGGTCGCGGCGCCCGCGGCGGCGGGGATGGCACGGAGCGCCGCCTCGGTGAACGTCCCGGCCGGGCCGAGGTAGGCGTACCGGTCAGCCGCCCCGCTGCTCATCGGCGGCTCATACGGTGCTCGTCCCGCGCAGCGCGTACGTCACGGCCTGCGCTTCCTCGGGCGAGAGCTGCGCCTCGCCGCCACCCTGCTTGACTCCCTTGATGTACGAACGGGTCTCGGTCCGGCCGTGGATGCTGGTGAGTACCAGGCCGTCCCCACCGTCGTCGAGCAGCGCAGCCGAGAACGACAACCGCCCGCCCAGGTCGCCGAACGCGTCGTACCGCACCACGCTCACGTGCCGGAGCGCGTCGGCGAGCTCGGTACGGGTGCGTGCCAGCAGCAGTGCCAGCTCGTCGACCTGACCCCGGAGCAGCGCGACCTCCTCGGTCTTGCGCGCGACGATGTCCACGAACGAGCGCTCGTCACCACCGCTGTGCAGCAGCACCAGATCGCGGCGCATCCGCCGGATCCGCGCCAGCGCGAGGATCCACAGCAGCAGCGCCAGTACCCCGAGGCCGACCCCGACGAGCACGAGCACGTCCCGCACGACGGGGTCGAGATTCACGCGGTCAGGGTACGGCGTACGCGCCGCGGCCTGCCGCGACACCCCGGCACCGGCCGGCCGCCCGCGGCGCGCCCCATCCCGGGCCGCACATGAGAGATCGGACGTCGCCGACGGGGGATGCAGCGACGTCCGATCGGTTGCCACCGTAGAACCAGCACGTGCCGCGGCACAAGGCCGTCGCGCCCCCATCGCGGGACTCTTACGAAATATTTGCCAAACGGGGCGCACCCGCTCAGCGCAGCGTGACCTGGCGGTTGGTCAGTCCGGCGCGCGCCCGGCGCTCGTCGCCCGTCAGCGGACCGGTCTGGGCCAAGGCCTCGGACAGCCGTTCTGCCAGCTGCTGCGCCGGCTCCTCGACCGCGTCCGCCTCGGTCCCGGGCGCGAGGTCCCACACGGGCACGAGCAGGCCGTGCGCCCGGAAGGTGCCGATGAGCCGGGTCTGCGGTCCCAACCCGTCCCGACCCGCCGCGCGCAGCCGGGCGAGCGCGTCGAGCAGGTCGTCCTCGGGGTAGGGAAGCACCCAGCGCAGGTGCTCCTTGCTGCCGATCCGGCACCAGTACCCCGCCTCGACGCCTTGCAGCCGCCGCGTCGGTACGACGGAGGCATTGGCCCGTTCCAGCGACGCTGTCACCTCGTCGGTGAGTGGTGTGCCGTCGAGCCAGAAGTCGAACCCCTCGTGCACGTCGACGTCGAGCGGCGAGTCCGGCACGAGCAGGTCCTGCAGCCGTGGGCCGGCGGTCGTACGCCCCGCCGCCACCGGTCCGGGGCCGGCGAGCAGCGCGCTCTGCAGCACCTGGGCCAGGTCGCGGCTCGCGTCGCCCGACCCGGTCGGGGTCTGCAGTCCGACGAGCACGGTGCCGTCGGCGCGGACGAGCGCGGGCCACGCCACCGGCAGGACGGTTACCGCGAGCACGTCCCGCCCTTCGGCTCCCTCGACGTCCGGCGCCAGCGTGAGCCGGGCGGTCGCGGAGGGCACGATCTCGTGCATCGCGATCAGGTCGCACTCGCTCGCGAGACCCTCGAACGGCCGCCGTACGAGCTGCTCACCGGCATGTGCAGCGGCCTTGCCGTGGCACGCCTTGTAGCGTCGGCCACTGCCGCACGGACACGGCTCGCGCAGCCCGACGACGGGAACGTCACCCTCGGAGAGGGCGGTGCCGCCCACGCGCTTCTTCTTCGCCACGACCGGAGCCTATGTCGTCACCGTCGGCGCTCCGCCCGCCGCGCGGCCGAGCTGCTCGAGTACCGCGGACGGCCGGTTGGTGATGATCGCGTCGACGCCGAGCTCCACACACAGTGCGACGTCGGCGGGGTCGTCGACCGTCCACACGTGCGTGGGGTAGCCGCGCGCGTGCGCCCGCCGGACGTAGCCGGGATCGGCGCGGATCGCGTCGATCGACGGTCCGGCGACGGCGGCGGCGAACGGCAGGTCACCGTCGCGCAGCCGCAGCGGGATCCGTTCCATCAGGTAGACCGTCGGGACGCGGGGCGCGAGCGCTCGCATGCGCCGCAGCGACAGCGTCGAGAACGACATCACCCGCACCGACACCGGATGCGGCGCGCGCTGCGTCCCGACGAACCCGTGGCGCCGCAGCACCTCCACGACGCGCTGCTCGACCAGGCCGGCGTACCGCGTGGGGTGCTTGGTCTCGACTGCCAGCTCGACGGGCCGGCCGGCGTCGCGCACCAGGTCGAGCAGCCGCTCCAGGGTCAGGACGCGGTGGCGCGACTCGTCGACCATGACGGCGTCGCCGTCGAGCTGCGCGCCGCTCGCGTCCATCCAGCTGCCGAAGTCGTGCGAGTCGAGGTCGGCGAGCGTCATCGTCGAGAGTACGCCCCGACCGTTGCTCGTCCGGTTGATCCGGCGGTCGTGCACGCAGACCACATGCCCGTCGGCGGTGAGCCGTACGTCGCACTCGAGCCCGTCTGCGCCGTCGTGCAGCGCCCGCTCGTATGCCGCGAGAGTGTGCTCGGGGACCGTCGCCGACGCGCCACGGTGGGCGATCACGCTGATGCGGCTCGCGTTCGAGGGGTCCCGCGACCGCGTCGAACTCACCTCGTCATCGTGCCACCAGTGCCGGTGCGCGGCCCTCCGTCACCGGGTCACCGGGTCACCGGGTCACTGCGTCAACGGGTCACCGCATCACCGGGTCACCGTCGCCGTGCGCCTCGCGAGCGGCACCGCGACGAGCACCGTCAGGACAGCGGCGACCACGGCGGCCGCGACCGACGCCGACAGCCACCCGGGGGGAGTCAGCCCGAGCGTGTCCCGTACGCCCGTCCACCAGGACGCCCAGCCGGGTACCAGCCCCGGATTCACCAACTGGTACGCCACGAATCCCGCACCCCAGGGCACGAGCAGCAGCCACCGCAGCGGGCCCGGCTCGGCGGCGGAGTACCCCGCGCCTGCCCTGCCGAGGACGAGGCGTCGTACGAGGTAGTAGTCGGTGACCAGCACCACGGCCAGCGGTACGAACACCGCACCGATGAGCAGCAGGAACGACTCGTACTCTTCGAGGTTCGTCAGCAGGGCGGCGAGCGTCGCGGCCGTCCCGATCACCACTGCCACGATGCGCCGGTCGAGGCGCTGCAGGAGATTCTGCGTGCTCATGGCGGTCGAGTAGACGTTCGCGAACGCCTTGTCGACCTCGTCGAGCAGCAGCACGACGAGCGCTGCCGTGCCGAGCGGCAGGCCGACCAGGCCGAGCGCGAACGAGGTCGGGGTCACGGCGTCGCGCAGCTGCTGCATCGTCAGTAGGGCGAGCAGACCGAGCAGGAAGAAAGCGCTGCAGGACAGCGCGTACCCGATGCCGATCCCCACGCCCGCGATGCGTGGCGTGCGGGCGTGGCGGGTGTAGTCCGCGGCGAGCGGCACCCACGAGATCGGCAGCGCGACGACGACGTCGAACGCCACCCAGAACCCGGTCCACTCGCCGCCGGCAGGCTGGGGGATCCCTGAGCGCAGCAGCCCGACGAGCAGCACGACCACGGATGCGAGCACGAGCCAGCCGAGGTAACGCCGGATGACGCGCACCATCGACAGCGGGCGTACCGCCATCGCGGTCGCCACCGCACCCGCGACCAGGACCCAGACCGGCCGCCACGACTCGTGCGTGAGCGCGGTCGCCACCGTCGAGATGACGAAGATCTCCACCGCGGCCCAGCCGAAACACTGCACCAGGTTCAAGGCGGTCGGCAGGTAGGACGTACGCCGGCCGAGCAGGCCGCGCAGCATCGCCATCGCCGGGGCCCCGGTGCGCGTACCGACCATCGCCGCGAGCGCGAGCAGCGTCACGCCGCAGCCGACGCCGAGCACGATCGCCGTGACGGCGCCGGCGAGGGCGAGCGGCGGCGCATCGGGTAGCGGGTACAGCACGAAGACGGCCGCCGCCGCGATGAGCAGGCTCGCCCCCATCGACAGCCACAGGATCGTCTGGTCCAGCAGCCCGAGGGGCCGTGGCGGCGGCGCTTCGAGATCGAGCGTCAGCGGGGCTTCCTCGCGGCCGCCTCGCCTCGGCGTGCTCCGTGCTCCACCGGTCGTCGACCGGTCCGACGCGGCTGTCGACATCGACCCCACTCCCTACGCCGGCATGACCCGGACAGGTTCTGCGGTCGGCGGCGGTTCCGCCCTCTCAGCCCGGCGCACCGGACTCCCGCGTGGTCTTCCCGAACGCTATCGCAGCGGTCCGCGGCGCGCTCCCGGGCCGCTCCCGCCGAGTACGGGGCGGGCTGCTCCACACAGTCCTCAGGCGCGGCACAGGTGAGCCGCTCCGCTCGCCATGTCGCTGGAACGGATGCAGTCGTGCCGCCTTGCCAGCTCAGCCACCCGGATCGTCAGATACGACCGAACGTCGTGTCGTACTCGTTGCCCATGCGCACGATCATGCTGTCGTAGTGGAAGTTGTCGCCCGAGGGCGGCGCTGGCGGACCGGTGACCAGCGACACCGGCGAACCATCGTTGCGAAGATCGACGACGGTGATGCCGATGGCGTCGAAACCGTTCCCTTCACGATGGGAGCGACGCGGGATCTCTGCGACCTTCCCGATCACCCGAAGCGTGTCGGCCGGTTGCCTGTGCCTTGTCACCTTCGGCGCCAGCCCCGCGGCCATCCGTTCACTGTTCTTGACCGACGAGAAGAACTCATCGGCGTTATTGACCTGCACGTACCCGATCGCCAGTGCCTGACGGGATGCTCCATGGACGCACAGGTGCGACGAGTTCAGCTCGTCGTACAGCCGCGGAAGCGACTTCACATGAGCGGTCATGCACGCCTTCGCCTCCATGGCGACGAGGACCGCGCCGACCGCAGCGACCGGGATGTCGGGCAGCGCATCGAGTTCCCGGCGTTCGTCGTCGGTGAGCTGGATGCCGTAGTGAAAGGCAAGGGTCCGCAGCGAGGGACCGCCGACAGGTACGGGCCCGTCCGGCCGGGCGATCACCAGATCCAGGTCCTTCTTGCGCCCAGTCGCGAAGTCACGCATCTCGTGGTTGACGCCGAGCACCACCTTGCGCTGCGCCGCATGGCTTCGTAAGAGCCCCGATTGAGCGAGCAGGTCGAACGCGACTCCCCAGCTGCCGACCTTGGAGTGGCGATCCGAGCGCGAGTTGTACTGCCACCGCTGGCCGTACTGGTCGGCGGGGCCCGGCTCGGTCAGGAACCTGCTGAGGATCTGCGGCCCGCGCACGCAGCGAAGGCTACTGGTCGATCGCCACAGGCAAGTCCAGGCGCGCTCACTTGGTGGACAGCGGCCGCGAGCCGAAGACCTCGTCGATGTCGTCCCGGAACCCGGGGTGCCGGCCGAGGTTGCCGCGCAGCAGGCGGTTGCGGAACCCGTTCAGCGCACGGTCGGACAGAGGTGGCGCAGTCGGCAGGTCGACGAGCTCGCCCAGATGTTCGTACGGCGCGTGCATCGGGAACTCCGACACGTCGACTCTGTGGACAGTCCCTGCCTCACCCCAGGCCGCGGTCGGCCAGGCGCCTGACGGAGTCCATAGGGTGGAGTCCGCAACCATGCCCTTGGGCCATGCCAGGGAAGCCGCGACCCACCGAGCGACGCGGGTGGTGACCGCATTGCCCACGAGTTTGAAGCGCGTCCCCCGCTTGCGGGTCATCTCACCCGCATCGGTCCAACCCCGATCGAAGCCCTGCAACGCCTCGGCATCCTCGACGCGCAGCGTCACGAAGCGACGAGCAAGGTCGGCTTCCGGCACCCAGACAGCGGGAGATGACGGGATCCCGATGGTCGAGCCGCCCTTGAGGGTCGGAACCGCATCCTGTGCCCAACCCAGACCGCCCTTTCCTTCAGTCCAGTAGAACCCGAACGCGTCGGCCTTGAGCTCGTCCTGCGGACGCGGGCCGGCGTCGTCTCCGAAGAGGACCGCCCGCGGATCCTCCGTACGCGAGGCGACGAGGATCACGCGGCGACGACGCTGCGGCAGGCCGGTGAAACGGGTGTCGACCACCCGGTACGCCCAGCGGTAGCCCAGCGCCTCGAGTTCCTCGACCAGGTAGGCCATCGCCCGACCCTTGTCCAAAGCGAGCATGTTAGGCACGTTCTCCACCAGCAGCCAGGGCAAGCCCCCGCTGCGGGAGTCGAGCAGGCGCAGCGCTTCGAAGACGTGTGCGACCAGGCCAGACTGCCTGCCCCCGATACCCGCCGTACGGCCGGCCTGGGACAGGTCCGTACACGGGAAACCGGCGGCGAGCACGTCCAGACCGTGCGGCAACTCGCGCAGCTCCCGGACATCCGGGTGCAGAGCGACTCCGGGGAAGCGCCGGCCGAGTACCTGTCGGGCCGGCTCCCAACACTCACAGAGCAGCTCCGTACGCGCAGCACTGCCCAGGGCCTGGTGGAACCCCAACTCGATCCCGCCTATACCTGCGAACAGTCCCGCGAGCTTCACCGCCACGCCTCACTCGTCACGCGCAGCACGGTAGACGCAACCGGTGACGGACTCGAGCCGCCGCACCGGGCGGCCTCTGGACGATTCGGTCCGGGATTAACCTGCGGGCGTGGCAGCACGGTCGTGGGCGAGCAGTCCAGGCACCCGACGATCGATGCAGGGCAACCGCGGACGCGACAACGCACCGGAGGTCGCGGTCCGCCGCCTGCTGCACGCCAGGGGGCTGCGCTACCGGCTGCAGATCGCACCGCTGCCCGAGCTGCGCCGCACCGCCGACATCGCCTTTCCCCGGCAGCGGATCGCCGTCTTCATCGACGGTTGCTACTGGCATGGTTGTCCCGAGCACTACACCGCGCCGGTATCCAACGCCGAGTTCTGGCGCGAGAAGGTCGAACGCAACCGCGCGCGCGACGCCGACACCACGGCGCGGCTCGAAGCGGCCGGATGGAGCGTCCTACGGTTCTGGACGCACACCGACCCTGAGTCCATCGCGAACTCGATCAGTGCATTCTTGGCTCTTGGTGGGCCTGATGGCGCGCCCGCTGGGCGCTGAGAGACCGGTCCGTCCGTTGGCCGAGCGTGGTCCAGGCCATGCGCGCCATGTGGGTCTCGACTGCGCTCGACCACGGGGGGTCACCCGGGTCCAGATCCTAGAGCAGAGATGGTCTCGACTATGGTCGACCATCGGGCGGTGACCTGGACGGTCAGACCGGAAGAACACCAACAGTTTCGGTGGGTGGCGCGCGGGCCCTTCTTCAGGGCCGGGTTCGTCGCGGTGGGGCGATGAACTCCCAGTAGTCGGCGGTCAGGGGGCTGACCCCGGGCCGGGCGACGATCTTCCACTGACCGTCGTGAACCATCCGATGGTGACGCGGGCACAGGAGAATCAGGTTGCAGGGGTCGGTTTCTCCGCCCAACCACCACTCGAGGACGTGGTGGGGGTGGCAGCGGGAGACGTCGGCGTAGCAACCAGGGAACCTACAGTGCCGGTCCCGGAGGGTGAGCATCCGCCACACCCGTGGGGTGACGTGCCGGTGCTCCCGGCCCAGCCAGAGCACCTCCCGCGACGCCCCGCGCAGCCTGGCCGCGAGCGTGGAGAGCAGGTCCCCCTCGGCGGGCACCACACCCGTGCCACGGCCGGTGGTGGCCTCGTGTTGCTCATCGAGGGCGCGGGTGATCGCCAGGGTGATGTCGGCATCACAGCCCAGGCGGGCGATCGTCGAGACCGGCACCAGCGCCGGTTCGCCACCCGGCACGTCGAGGCTGCCGGTGCCGCGGCCGGCGAGCAGGTCCGCCAACTCCACGGTCAGCACGAGGTGCGGGCGTACCCCGTGGGCGGTGCCGGCCTTGCCGTCGTCGAGGAACTGGCGGGCCAGCTCCACCAACGCCAACGCCCGCAAATGGTCGGCCTTGCCCCGCTGCACCCCACCGGTCCCGCCGTTCTTCGCGGCGGCGATGGCGGCGTCAGTGGCCTGCTGGTCGATCTCACCCGTGACCGGGTCCAGGACCGGCTGCGGACCCAGCGTCCCGTCCCGGTACCAGCGGTCCACGATCCGGTCCAGGGCGGTACTCAGCAGGGCGTCGGACTC
>JAFIHG010000006.1 GCA_017848795.1 Candidatus Nanopelagicales bacterium
CCGTGCCAGCTTCGGCCACCTGAGCCACGCTCAGCGCCCGGGTCTTGTAGTAACACGACCCCCAGCCGCCGCCACGGCGTTTCCGCAGGTCACACGGCACATCGAGGCGATCGTGTGCTCATGATCTTCGGAAGTCCGGTCCGACGCGCGACACGAAATCAATATGTAAATGAACGAATAATCATGTCCTGCGTCGGCCGGCTTCCTGTGGCCGGTAACGAGCTGAAGGACGTCGGACGGTCCGAACGTGACCGATACCAGTCACCTGCCCGTCAGGCTGACAGGGCGCGGCGCAACCGGTCAGGATCGATGCGCCAGTAGTCGTGGCTGCGACCGTCGACGAGCACCACGGGGATCTTCTCCCAGTACGCGTCTGCCAGCTCCGGGTCGTCGAGGATGGAGCGTTGCTCCCAGCCGACGCCGAGCTCGTCGCAGACGGCGCGTACGACGGCTTCCGCGTCCTCGCACAGGTGGCATTCGGGCTTGCCGATCAGCACGACGCGCGCCGCCGGGTCAGTCACGGGCCATCGCCTCGCGCAGCCGCGAGCGCGCGACCTTGCCGGTGGCCGAATGGGGCAGCGAGTCCACCACCTCGATCTCCCGCGGGCACTTGAAGCGGGCCAAGCGCTCGGCGGCGTACGCGCTGAGCGCCGCGCGGTCGATCTCCTGGCCGGCGAGGGGTACGACGTAGGCCTTGACGGCGGAGCCGGACTCCTCGTCCGGGATACCGACGACGGCCGCTTCCGCGACGCCGGGCGCCGCGCCGAGCACGGTCTCGACCTCGAAGGGGTACACGTTGAAGCCCGAGACGAGGATCAGGTCGCGGCGCCGGTCCACCAGGTGCAGGTCACCGTCCTCGTCGGCGTACGCGACGTCGCCCGTCGCCCACCAACCGTCGGTCCCCGGCCCTCCCGTCCCGTCCGGCCAGTACCCGCTGAACAGGTTGGCGCCGCGGACCTCGATCTCCCCGGGGTCGCCGTCGTCGACGAGGTGCCCGTCCTCGTCCATGAGCCGCACCTCGACGCCGGGCAACGGGCGCCCGACCGACCCCGGCTTGGCGCGTCCGGTGCCCAGTGTCGTCGCGACGACCGGGGACGCCTCGGTCATCCCGTACCCCTCCCAGACCGGCCGACCGAGCCGCTCGGTGAGCAGCGTCAGGACGCCCGGTGCGAGCGGTGCGGCACCGCTCACCAGGGTGCGCACCCCGCTCAGCCGCTCGGCGAGGTCCGGCTCGCGGGACCACGCGACGTACATCGGCGGCGCGCCGAGGACGTTGGTGACCCCGCGCTCCTGCACCAGATCGAGGGTGGCGCGCGGGTCGAACCGCTCGGCCAGCACGCAGCACGCACCGACGGCCGCGGCCAGCCCCAGCCCGGTCCCGAGCGCGTACACGTGGAAGAGCGGCAGCACCAGCAGCAGCACGTCGTCCCGGTCGATCGGAGCGGGCTCGAGAGCAAGCAGCTGCGTGAGGTTCGCGAGCATCGCGCGGTGGCTGAGCATCGCCCCCTTCGGCGGCCCGGCGGTGCCGGCGGTGAACAGCAGCACCGCGAGCGACTCCGGGTCGAACCGGGACGGGTCGGGCAGCGGCGGGGCGTCGGCGCGGCTGCCCGCGCGCACGATGCCGTCGTACGAGGGTTCCCCGACCACCGCGACCGGTGCCCGCTCGGCCACACCTTCGGCCACCGCGTCCGCGGTGTCGGGCTCGGCGACCACGAGCGCCGGACCGCTGGCAGCGACGAGCGCTCCGAGCTCGGTCGGCGTGTAGCTGGTGTTGAGCGGCACCGCGGCCAACCCGGCGCGCAGCGCCCCGAAATAGCTGACGACGAAGGCGGGTCCGTTGCCGAGGCAGAGCGCGACGCGGTCCCCCGGCTGCAGGCCCTGCCGCAGCAGGCCGGCGGCGAACGCCGTGACCGCGCTGTCCAGCTCCTGCCAGGTGACCGCGCGCGCACCGGCGTGCAGCGCGGGCGCGTCCGGGTGGCGGAGCGTCGAGAGGCGCACCAGGTCCGCCAGATTGCGTGCCCCGCGCGCCGAGTGCATGGCTCCAGTATGGGCGGCGCGGCATCCGCCATGGTGAGGGGCGCGTCCAACGGTTCGTGTCCCGTCCGCCGCGGCCGGCTCTACCCTTGCGGGATGGACGCGTCGACGCCCGGGAGCCGGGCTTCCGGGCCGACGAAGACCGACCTGCTCAGCGCCCCACAGGTGGCCGGCCGCGCCTCCGCGGCCCGAGCGGACGTCGGTGACCAGCTCGAGCTGCCGATGGACCCCACGGCGGCCGCGTTCTTCGACATCGACAACACCGTGATGCGGGGGGCGAGCATCTTCCACCTGGCGCGCGGGCTCGCAGCACGGCGCTACTTCACGTTCGCCGAGGTACGCGACTTCGCGGTCAAGCAGGGCCGGTTTGTGCTCACCGGATCCGAGGACATGGAGGACATGGCGTCGGCGACCGAGGCCGCACTGGCCTTCGTGAAGGGCCGGCGGGTCACCGACGTGACCGGCCTCGGCGAGGAGATCTTCGACGAGCTGATGAGCCGCAAGCTCTGGCCGGGGACCCTCGCCCTCGCGCAGGCCCACCTGCGCAAGGGTCAGCGGGTCTGGCTGGTCAGCGCGACCCCGGTCGAGCTCGCGTCGATCATCGCGCGGCGCCTCGGCCTCACCGGCGCGCTCGGCACCGTCGCTGAGGTCGTCGACGGGGTCTACACCGGCGGCCTGGTCGGAGCGCCGCTGCACGGCAAGGCGAAGGCGGCCGCGGTCGCCGCGCTCGCGGAACGCGAAGGGCTCGACCTCACCCGCTGCGCCGCGTACTCCGACTCCGCGAACGACGTGCCGATGCTCTCGCTGGTCGGCCGGCCGGTCGCGGTGAACCCGGACAGCACGATGCGTGCGCACGCCCGCGCCGTCGGCTGGGAGATCCACGACTACCGCCGTCAGCGGTTCAACCGCCGCTTCGGCATCCCGGTCGCGGTGGCGGCGATCGCCGGCGCCGGAGTCGGTGCAGGCCTCGGCATCGCAGCCGTGTCCGCCCGTCGCGCACGCGACTGAGGACGGCCTTCCGGCGATCCGCATATTCAGAACGGCGGCTCAGTGTCGAGCTCGGGGCCGGGGTCGTCCGGCTCGTCGTCGAGTTCGTCGTCGAGACCGGGGTGGTCGCCGTTGTTGTGGATCAGGCGTAGTGGTGGTGGTGGGTCGGGGTCGGTGGCTGGTGGGGGTTGGTCGCGGCTGTTGTCGGGGTCGTCGTAGGGGTGGATCCGGCCGGGGTCGTCCAGGTAGGGGGTGGGTGGTACGTGCAGGGA
>JAFIHG010000007.1 GCA_017848795.1 Candidatus Nanopelagicales bacterium
AATCGTCGCTAACTCTGCGAGTTAGCGACGATTCGAGCAGGGACACGCGCAGAGGCGGGCGGGCGCAGGGCGGGCAGGCGGGCGCCACTCTGGCCCGGACGGCCGGGTCGCATGTGACCGTAAGTCGGAGAGTCGTGCTGCCGCTGCGGACAGTGACGGGCTAACGTCGTCCGCGGCCGTACCGCGGCCGCTGTTTCGCCACGTGGGGGCACCGGGGAGGTCGACTCGTGCGCCGGCTCGTCCGACGGCACGCCGCGATCATCGCAGGGGCACTGACGCTCGTCGCGGCGTTGTGCCTCGCGCTGCTCCCGCGGCTCGGCCTCGCGGCGGAGCCCGACGCCGGCCAGCGCCCGGCACCGGTCGCGCTCGGCCCCGGCGGCGCCGGTCCCGCGGAGCGGGTCTCGGCGGCCAGTCGCGACACGGCGCGGGTCGCGCCCCTCCCGGCGACGGTCGGACGGTACGAGGGCCGGATCGCCGCGCAGACCCGGCAGTTGCTCGTGGTGCGCGCCGAGTCCCGCCGTACGACGCACGCCCAGGTGCTGCGCTATGTGCGCGGCGCGAAGGGTTGGACGCACCGCAACACCTGGGCCGCGCGGATCGGGTACGGCGGTCTGGTGCGGGGTGCCGCACGGGTCCAGGGCACCGGGACCACGCCCACCGGCGCGTACGCGATCACGGAGTCGTTCGGCCGGTCCCCCGACCCGGGTGCCGCACTGCCCTACCGGCACCTGACCAAGGACGACTGGTGGGTGCAGGACCGCCGCTCGCCGTACTACAACCAGCGGCGCCTGGGCTCGCAGGGCGGCTTCGCCCGTACGACGTCGGGGCGCAACGGGTCCGAGCACCTGCGCGCGATGGGCCGTCAGTACGACTACGTCGCGGTCATCGACTTCAACCGGCCGGAGCCGGTGGTCGGCCGGGGCAGCGGCATCTTCCTGCACGTGCGCAACGGACGGCCGACGGCGGGCTGCGTGTCGATCGGCCGCGCCCACATGCGCACCGTGCTGCGCTGGCTCGAGCCGCGCAAGGCGCCGGTCGTCGTCATCGGCACCCGTGCCGGCCTGCGCAGCTGACGGCCCACGAGCCCCCGGGCGCCCGCCACGAGCGCAGCCGCCTTCAGGCCGCGCCGAGCGCGTCGACGTCGCGACGCAGCACCCGCTCCGGCCACAGCATGGACCCGACGCCGGACACCACCAGCCCGAGGCAGGCGATGAGCGTGACCGCGAACGCCGGTGAGGTCCAGTCCCCCACCAGCCCGGCGAACAGCGTGCCGGCGAGCGAGCACGCCGCGAACGCCGCCGCGGCTAGCCCCGCGATCCGGCCGCGGTGCTCGTCCCGGGTGAGCAGCGTGGTGATCGCAATGATCGAGACGAAGTAGGCCTGCATCGCCCCGGCGAACGCCCACATCAGCACGAGCAGCGGCAGCGGCGGCTCGATCCCGGTGACCAGCAGCGGCACCGCGCCTGCCACCGACAGCGGCAGGATCAGGTCGAGCTGCCGGCGCAGCGGCGCCCGGCTGAGCATCACCGTCCCGACCGTCGCACCGGCGATCGGCGCCGCCATCAGGACCCCGGCCCACCAGTCCGGCGCCCCGACCGAACGGGCGTACGCCAGCCCGAGCGTCTCCGGCGCCACCACGGTCGCGACGAGCGCGCAGGCGAGCACGACGAGCGCGCGCCGCGAGCGGTCCGCCCACAGGACCGCCGCTCCCTCGTGCAGGTCGCGCCACAGCGCCGCTGGCGTGGTCGGGCCCGGGATGGCCGCCCGCCGCGACCGCATCGAGACGACGATCACGACGAACGACACGAGGAACGAGACGGCGTCGATGGCGAGCGCGGCCTGCGTCGAGAGCAGCGTGATGATGACGCCGCCCGCGACCAACCCGAGCACCTGGTTGGCGAGCCCGAGCATGCGCGAGAGCCCGTAGCCCGCGCTCACCACCTCCGGCTCACCGAGGATCGACGGGATGACGGCGGAGCGCGCCGCGTCGAAGGCGGGGGTGAGGAACTCGGCCAGCAGCAGCAGGAGCAGCAGCAGCGGTAGCGACGCGTCGGTTGTCGCAACGAGCGCGAGGACCCCGATGATGACGGCCCGGCCGAGGTCGGCCCCGAGCATCAGGGTGCGCCGGGAGAACCGGTCGGCCAGTGGACCCAACAGTGCCGCGCCGAAGAAGGCCGGGACGAACGCGATGGCGAAGGTCGCGGCGGCGCCGAACGCGGAGCCGGTCCGCTCCAGGACGACCAGCGCCAGGGCGAGGCGGGCGATCTGGTCGCCGGTCTCGCTCGTCACCTGCGCGAGGACCAGCCCGCGGAACTCGCCGACCGCCAGTGCCCGGCGCAGCACGGCGCGGTCGGCCGGGCGTCGGGCCCGGCGACCTGCCGTGCCGCGCACGCTCACGCGTAGAACACCCTTTCCACCACGTCCCGCGCTCGTCTGGCCACCCGGCGGTAGTCCTCGAGGAGGTCACCGGCTCGCCCCGGAGCGTAACCGAGCACTTGCGACACCTGGGCGAGCAACAGCGCCTCGGTCGGCACCAGGTCGCTCGGACGGCCGCGTACCAGCATCACCGCGTCGCGGATCCCGCTCGCCGAGCGCCAGGCCTGCGCCAGCCGCTCGGCGTCCGGCGCCGCGAGCAGCCCGGCATCTGCAGCGGCGGCGAGCGCCGGGAGGGTCCGGGTGGTGCGCAGACCCGGTACGGCGTACCCGTGCCGCAGGGCGAGCAGCTGGGCGACCCATTCCACGTCGGTGAGCCCGCCGCGGCCGAGCTTGGTGTGCAGCCACGGGTCCGCCCCGCGGGGCAGCCGCTCGGCCTCCATCCGCGCCTTGAGCCGCCGGATGTGGCGCAGCGCCGCCTCGTCCAGACCTCCGGCGGGATACCGCAGCGGGTCCACCAGCGACACGAACCGCGCACCGAGCTCCTCGTCCCCGGCGACCGGCGCTGCCCGCAGCAGCGCCTGGGCCTCCCACGGCTCGCTCCACCGGGCGTAGTAGGCGCGGTACGACGCGAGGCTGCGCACCAGCGGGCCGGACCGGCCTTCGGGGCGTAGGTCGGCGTCGATCTCCAGCGGCGGGTCCGGTGCGGGCAGTGCGAGCAGCCGACGCAGCTCCCGCGCCACCGCCAGCGCCGCCGCGCCCGCGACGGCGTCGTCCGCTCCCGGCAGCGGGTCGTGCACGAACATCACGTCGGCGTCGCTGCCGAAGCCGAGCTCGGCGCCGCCGTACCGGCCCATCGCGATCACCGCGAACCGCGTCGGCAGGACGCCGTCACCGGCGACCGAGCGGGTCGCGGCCAGCAGCGCGCCGGCGATCGTCGCATCGGTGATCGCCGACAGCGCGCCGGCGGCCTGCTCGACCGAGGCGGTGCCGGTCAGCTCGGCGACGGCCGTACGGAACAGCTCGCGGCGCCGCAGTCCGCGCACCGCGGCGGCCGCGAGTTCCGGGTCGTCGTGCCGCCGCGCGGCGGCCTGCGCCTCGGCCACCAGCCCGTCCCGGTCGCGCGGGGCCAGCTCCGCATCGTCTCCGAGCATCGCGACCGCTTCCGGCGCACGCAGCAGCAGGTCGGTCGCGAACCGGCTGGAGGCGAGCACGTGGGCCATCCGCTGCGCCACGGTCGAGTCGTCGCGCAGCAGCCGCAGGTACCAGGGCGTGGTCCCGAGCGCGTCGCTCACGCGGCGGAACCCCTGCAGCCCACCGTCCGGGTCGGGCGACTCGGCGAACCACCCGAGCAGGACAGGCAGCAGGGTGCGCTGGATCGCCGCGCGCCGGCTCACGCCCGCGGTAAGGGCGTCGAGGTGGCGCAGCGCACCGGCCGGGTCGACGTACCCCAGCGCGCGCAGCCGCTGCTCGGCGGCGTGGTGGGTGAGCCGGGCACTGCCCGCGTCGAGCCGGGCGACCGCCTCCAGCAACGGGCGGTAGAACAGCTTCTCGTGCAGCCGGCGGACCTGACCCTGGTGCCGGCGCCAGTCCGCCGTCAGTTCCGCGACCGGATCGCTGCGGTAACCCATCGCGCGCGCGACCCGGCGCAGCGTCGAGGCGGCCGCGGGTACGACGTGGGTGCGGCGCAGCCGGTGCTGCTGGAGCCGGTGCTCGAGGGTGCGCAGGAACAGGTACGCGTCGTGCAGCTCGGCCGCGTCGCTCCGCCCGACGTACCCGCCGGCGGACAGCTCCGCGAGCGCCGTGAGGGTCGTGGGACTGCGCAGGGCCGGATCGGCGCGACCGTGCACCAGCTGCAGCAGCTGCACGGAGAACTCGACGTCACGCAGCCCGCCCGGTCCGAGCTTGAGCTGGCGGTCGCGCTCGCCGGGCGGTACGGCCGACTCGACGCGCCGCCGCATCTCCTGCACGTGCTCGACGAACCCGTCCCGGTCTGCGGCCGACCACACGAGCGGCGCCGTCATGGCGACGAACCGCTCCCCCAGCTCGCGGTCGCCGGCGGCCGGCCGGGCCTTGAGCAGCGCCTGGAACTCCCAGGTGCGGGCCCAGCGCCGGTAGTACTGCTCGTACGACCCGAGGGTGCGCACCAGCGCCCCGTCACGCCCCTCGGGGCGGAGGTTCGCATCGACCGTCCAGAGCGTGCCCTCCACGTTGGGCGTACCGCAGAGCCGCATCGCGGCGCGGGCCAGCCGGGTCGCCGCGCCCAGCGCGGCGTCGTCCGGCACATCCGGGCACGGTTCGGCCACGAACAGCACGTCGACGTCGCTGACGTAGTTCAGCTCCCGGCCGCCGCACTTGCCCATCGCGACGACGGCGAGCCGGACCGTACGCGCGTCGTCGGGGTGCTCGGCCCGCGCGGCGGCGAGCGCGGCCTCCAGCGCGGCATCCGCGAGGTCGCTGAGCGCCGTCGCCGTGCCGGGCAGGTCTACCGCACCGGAGAGGTCGTCGGCACTGAGCGCGAGCAGCCGCCGGTGGTAGGCGGCGCGCAGCCGTACCGCGTGGTCCCCTCCGCCGTCCGCGATCGGCACCGGCTGCTGCGGGTCGGCGCCGACCGCGGTGAGCAGCTCGGCCCGCAGCGCGTCCGCGGTGGGCGCGGGTGCGGCGCGCAGCAACGGCCAGTCATCGGGGTGCCGCGCGAGGTGCTCGCCGAGCGGTGCCGAGAGCCCGAGCACCAGGTACGCCCGGCGGCGCAGCTGCGCGTCGCGGTCGAGCTCGGCGACGAACCGCCGCAGCTGCGCGCGCGCGTCCCGCTGCGCGCGTTCGCCCGCTGCGGTGAGCGAGGCGAGCACCAGGTCGGGGTCCGGGGCGAGCGCGAGGTCGTCGACCGCGGCGGCGCCGAGCGGAGCCAGCAGCGGGTGCCCGAGCCGGCCCGCGGCCGCCTGCGGGTCGTGTGCGCCGAGGCGGGCGAGTCGTGCCCGTCCGCTCTCCGCGCGTGCGCCCCCGTCGCTGCTCATCGCCGGCCGCGCGACGCGCGTCGCCGCGCCACGGCGACGAAGGCGGCGGCGACCGGCGCCCAGGCGTCGCGCACGGCGTCCTCGTGCGCGGCGACGCCGGCGACGACCGACTGCGGGTCGGACCCGCATCGCCGGGCGTGCTCGGGGTCGTCCGCCGTCCAGCCGCCCACGATGCCGGCGTCGACCTCCGGGTGGCCCTGCACCGCCCAGCAGCTCTCGTCGAGTTGCCAGACCTGGTGCGCGCAGGCCGGGGTGCTCGCCAGCAGCGTCGCCCCCGGGGGGAGCACCGCCACCTCGTCCTTGTGGTACTGCGCGACGGGCGCCTGCTCGGGCAGCGCCGCGAACAGCGGGTCACCCGCGGCCGCGGCGGTACGGCGCAACGCGGTGATGCCGGCCTCGCCCGGGTCGGCACGTCGTACCACGCCGCCGTAGGCGTACCCCATGAGCTGCGACCCGAGGCAGATGCCCAGCACGGGCACGCCCTTGCGGCGCGCGTCCACGAGCAGCGCGCGCTCGTCGGGCAGCCAGGGTGCGGTGTCGTCACTGTCCGCCGACGCCTCCCCGCCGAGCGGTACCACGGCCGCCACGCCGGCGGGCACCGTACGGGGTACCGGTGCGCCGCCCGCCGCGTCGATCTCGACGAGGGACGCGCCGGCCGCTGTCAGCCAGTCGCCGAGCCGCCCCACCGGCGCCGATTCGTCGTTGCGCACCACCAGGATCCGCACGTCGTCGGCGTACCTCGCGCCGTCCGTGTCGCTCATGTCGCCGCGCTCAGAGGATCGGCAGGTAGCGCTCGAGCTCGAAGCGGCTGACCTGGCGCCGGTACTCCCGCCACTCGGCGCGCTTGTTGCGCAGGAAGAAGTCGAAGACGTGCTCCCCCAGCGTCTCTGCGACGAGCTCACTGCGCTCCATCACACGCACCGCCTGCCCGAGCGACTCCGGCAACGGGTCGATACCGAGCGCGCGTCGCTCGCCTTCCGTCAGCGCCCACACGTCGTCGTCGGCGCCCGGCGGCAGCTCCAGGCCGTCCTCGATCCCCTTCAGACCCGAGGCGAGGATCACGGCGAACGCCAGGTACGGGTTGGTCGCCGGGTCCACCGAACGGAACTCCACCCGGGTCGAGTTTCCCTTGGCCGGCTTGTACATCGGGACCCGGACCAGCGCGGAGCGGTTGTTGTGGCCCCAGCACACGTAGTTGGGTGCCTCGCCCCCGCCCGCGAGCCGCTTGTACGAGTTCACCCACTGGTTCGTGATCGCGGTGATCTCCGGGGCGTACCGCAGCAGGCCGGCGATGAAGGCCCGGCCCACCTTGGAGAGCTGGTACTCGGCACCCGGTTCGAAGAACGCGTTGCGGTCGCCCTCGAACAGCGACATGTGGGTGTGCATCCCCGAACCGGGGTGGTCGCGGAACGGCTTGGGCATGAACGAGGCGTAGACGCCCTCGGTGAGCGCGACCTCCTTGACCACCTGGCGGAAGGTCATGATGTTGTCCGCTGTCGTGAGCGCGTCGGCGTACCGCAGGTCGATCTCCTGCTGCCCCGGCGCGCCCTCGTGGTGGCTGTACTCGACGGAGATGCCCATCTGCTCGAGCACCAGGATCGCCTGGCGCCGGAAGTCGTACCCCTCGCCGTGCGGGGTGTGGTCGAAGTAGCCGACCTCGTCCACCGGGATCGGCACCTCGCCGGGGACCGGCCGTTCCTTGAACAGGAAGAACTCGATCTCCGGGTGCGTGTAGTACGTGAATCCCAGGTCGGCGGCCTTGTTCAGCGCGCGCTTGAGCACGTGACGGGGATCGGCGTACGACGGGCTGCCGTCGGGCATCAGGATGTCGCAGTACATCCGCCCGACGCCCGGACCCTGCCCGCGCCACGGCAGCACCTGGAAGGTCGCCGGATCCGGCTTGGCCAGCATGTCGGACTCGAAGACCCGGGCGAACCCCTCGATGGCCGAACCGTCGAAGCCGATGCCCTCGGCGAAGGCCGCCTCCAGCTCGGCGGGTGCGACGGCGACCGACTTGAGCATGCCGAGCACGTCGGTGAACCAGAGCCGTACGAAGCGGATGTCGCGTTCCTCGATGGTCCGCAGCACGAACTCGGTCTGCTTGTCCACGGCAGCGCTCCCTGTCCCGAGGTGGATGGCGCCCATCATCCTTGCCAGTGGAGGTTTCCGACGTGTTACGCGGGTCGTTCCTCCGTACCCTCGTGGACATGACCCAGCTGCGAGTGGCGCTCGCCCAGGTGAACCCGACGGTCGGCGACCTGGCGGGCAACGCCGAACTGGTGCTCGCCGCGGCCGGACGCGCAGCGGCCGCGGGCGCGCAGCTCGTCGCGTTCCCCGAGATGGTGCTCACCGGCTACCCGGTGGAGGACCTGGCGCTGCGCCCGTCGTTCCAGCGCGCCAGCCGCGAGGCGCTCGGGCAGCTGGCCGCGCGCCTCGACAGCGCCGACCTCGGCGCGCTGCCGTGCGTGCTGGGTTACCTCGACGCTCATTCGGACGATGCGCGCCCGGGCCGGCCCGGCGGGCCGCAGAACGCGGCGGCGGTGCTCTACGGCGGCCGGGTCGTCGCCCGCTATGCCAAGCACCACCTGCCCAACTACGGCGTGTTCGACGAGGAGCGCTACTTCGTGCCGGGCGACGGTACGACGGTGGTGCGCATCGGCGGTGTGGACGTCGCTCTCGCCATCTGCGAGGACCTCTGGCAGGGCGAGGGGCCGCTCGCGGCGCTGCGCGCGCAACAACCGGGTCTGCTGCTGGTGCTCAACGGGTCGCCGTACGAGCGCGGCAAGGGCGACACCCGGCTCGCGCTATGCCGGCGGCGGGCCGGTGAGACGGGCGCGACGCTCGCCTACGTCAACCTCGTCGGAGCGCAGGACGAGCTGGTCTTCGACGGCGGATCCCTGGTGGTCGCGCCTGACGGGGAACTGCTCGCGCGGGCGGTGCAGTTCGAGCCGGACCTGCTCGTCGTGGACCTCGAAGTGCCTGCGGCACCGCCCGACTCGACCTCGACCGTCGTCAGCGCCGCCGCCGCGGCCCCGGCACCTGCTGTCCTCGCGACAGTGGCCGACCCGCTGGACGAGCACGCGGAGGTATGGGCGGCGCTTCGTACCGGGCTGCGGGACTACGTGCGCAAGAACGGGTTCAAGGCCGTCGTGCTGGGGCTCTCCGGCGGCATCGACTCGGCGGTCGTCGCGGTGCTCGGCTGCGACGCGCTCGGCGCGGACGCGGTGCACGGGGTGTCGATGCCGAGCGCGTACTCCTCGGAGCACAGCAAGGACGACGCGGCGCAGCTCGCGCAGGTCACGGGACTGCACTACCGGACGGTGCCGATCGCGCCCATGGTCGATGCGTTCCTCGGCCAGCTCGAGCTCACCGGGGTCGCGGAGGAGAACCTGCAGGCGCGGGTACGCGGCATGGTCCTCATGGGCATCTCCAACCAGGAGGGCCCGCTGGTGCTGGCCACCGGGAACAAGAGCGAGCTGTCCGTCGGCTACTCCACGATCTACGGCGATGCGGTCGGCGGTTTCGCCCCGCTGAAAGACGTGCTGAAGACGGACGTGTGGGCGCTCGCCCGTTGGCGCAACGAGGTTGCGGTCACGCGCGGCGAGCACCCGCCGATCCCGCAGTCCACGATCACCAAACCGCCGAGCGCCGAACTGCGTCCCGGCCAGGTCGATGCCGACTCGCTGCCCGACTACAGCCTGCTCGACGAGCTGCTGGACGCGTACATCGAGCAGGACCTCGGCTCCACGGAGCTCGTCGCGCGCGGCTTCCCGGTCGCGACGGTGGAGCGCATGCTCGCCATGAGCGACCGCGCCGAGTTCAAGCGGCGGCAGTACCCGCCCGGCACCAAGATCTCGCCGCGCGGGTTCGGCCGCGACCGGCGCCTGCCCCTCACCAGCCGGTGGCACGACACCCCGCGCCCCCCTCGTTGATCAAGGAGAAGGTGACGTTTCCGATCTTGCTTTCTTGATCGAAAACGTCACCTTCTCCTTGATCAACGGCGCGGCTGAGGGGGCGCGGGTCGGGTCGCGATCCCCGGCCAGAGCAGGTCCAGCAGCGTCTGCGCGTCGGCCGGCACCGGGTCACGGTCCGGGTGGGTCTTCTGCATCATCAGCAGCGGCGAGGTGAGCGCCAGCCCCACCAGTTCCACGTCGAGGCCGGGACGCAGTTCGCCGCTCGCCATGCCGTCCCGCAGCACCCGGTGCAGGCGCTCGCGCCGCGGGACGAGCACCCGGCGCAGGAACTCGGTGAACAGCTCCGGGTGGCTGCTCTGGTAGGCGAACATCCGGTGCATGATCCGGCCCTGCATCGAGAACGGCTCGGCGTCGCAGACGTGGACCATCAGTACGAGCAGCCGCTCGCGGATCGTCCCGTCGACCGGCGGCGGCGGCAGGTCGGCGTTCAAGGAGGCGAGCGCCTCGGCGACCAGTTCCTTCTTCCCCGCCCAGCGCCGGTAGATGGTGGCCTTGCCGACGCCGGCGCGGGCCGCGACGGATTCGACGGACAGCGCGTGGTAGCCGCTGTCGGCGAGCAGCTCGAGGGTGGCGCTCACGATGGCACGGTCCGCACGCTCGTCGCGGGGACGGCCGGGACGGCGGCCGCGCGCTGGTGCGGGCGGCGCCGTGACGCGTACGCCCCTCCCCCGTGAGAGCGGCGTCGTCACGGCCGTACCTCGACCTCGTCCGGCTCGCGCCGCTCGAGCCCGTCCGCAGCGGCCAGCCCGGCCTGCTCGTTGCGCGGCGTGACGGCCGTCGCCGCCTCGTCGTCACCCGGCACCGCCTGCGCGCCCGCCCACTGCACGGTCTCGGCCTGCGCCGGCAGCCGCCAGAGGATGACCGCGACCGCCAGGAGCAGCAGCCCGACGGCGCTGTACGCGGCGATGTGGAACGCGGGCATGAACGCGTCGTTCGCCGCCTGGCGCAGGGCGTCCACCGCCGCCGCGGGCACCTGTCCGGACGCCGCCAGGACGTCGGCGACCCCGTACGCGCTGCCGATCGAGTCCTTCGCGGCGGCGAGCAACGGCGCCGGGAGTCCGCGGCCGTCGAGCACCGGACCGATGCGGTCGCTGTAGACCGCACCGACGAGGGCGGACATGAACGCGACCCCGAGCGCCGCTCCCACCTGCCGCACGGTGTTCTGCACGGCCGAGCCGGCACCGGAGCGGGCCGGCGGCGTCGCGAGCGTCATCCGGGTCGTCGCCGGCGCCATGGTGTTGCCCAGCCCGTACCCGAACGCCAGGCCCACCAGGACCAGCATGATGACCGGGCTGTCGGGGGTGACGAAAGCGAAGTAGAGCATGCCCAGGGTCGCGACCAGCAGGCCGCCGGTCATGACCGTACGGGCACCGAACCGGTCCACCATGCGACCACTGCGCGGGGCCCCCAGCAGCTGGCCGATGGCGAACGGTACGACGAGCAGTCCGGCCTGCAGGGCGCTCCAGCCACGGACGATCTGGAAGTAGAACGTCATGAACAGCATGACGCCCTGCATGGCGGCGAACGCCAACGACACCGCGGTCAGCGGAACCGAGAAGGACCGGATCCGGAACAGCGACACGTCGAGGGAGGGGTGGCGGCTGCGCATCTCGTACAGCACGAACACCGCCAGGACGACCATGCCGCCGAGCAGGAAACCCCAGGTCATGGGCGAGCTCCACCCGTGGCCGTCGGAGTTCTGGATGCCGTACACGACGGCGAACAGGCCGACGATCGACAGCAACAGGCCTTGCGGGTCCAGGCTCGCCGGGTGCGGGTTCTTCGTCTCCGGGACGATGAACAGGATCGCGATCACCCCGATGGCCACGATCGGGACGTTGATGAAGAAGACCGAGCCCCAGTCGTTCCCGGTCAGCCAGTGGAACCAGGTCGGGTGCTCGAGCAGCAGCCCGCCGAGCACCGGGCCGAGCGCGACAGCGCCGCCGACCGCGGCGGCCCACATGCCGATCGCCTTGCCGCGCTCCTGCGGCGGGAAGATCACCGTGATGATGGCGAGCGTCACCGGCATCACCGACGCCCCGCCGATGCCCATGAGGGTGCGGAACCCGATCAGCTGCTCCGGGGTGGCGGCGAAAGCCGACAGTGCCGATGCGACGCCGAACAGCAGCAGCCCGAGCACCAGGATCCGCTTGCGCCCGAACTTGTCGCCGAGCACACCCCAGGTGAACAGCAGGGCCGCGAAGGCCAGCGTGTACGCGTTCACCGCCCACACCAGCTGGTCCTGGGTGGCGTCGAGGTCCTGCTGGATGACCTTGAGCGCGACGTTGAGGATGGTGTTGTCCAAGACCACGACGAGCAGGCTCACCACGAGCACGGCGAGCACGCGCCAGCGCTGGGGGTAGACCACATCGGGTTCGCGGAGGTCCGCAACGCGTGCAGCAGACATGTCGTGTTCCGTCCTGTCGGGTGTCGGGGCCGTGTCGGCTCCGTACCGCGCCGGCGGCCACCCGTCCCGCACGCGACGCAGGGCGACAGTAGACCCGCATCATTACGAAACGCAACCGAGCCGTTTCGTAATAAGTCGCTTGACAGCGCGGTGGTGGGCATCACGCCCGCCACCTGTCATGCTGGTCCGTGTACGGGGACCCCGCCCGGGGCCTCGAGACGCAAGGAGGAACCATGTCCGCCACGCCCGCACGTCCTGTGGTGCCGCCGCGCACCGCCCCCGCCCCCGCTGCCCAGCCGCTGTACGGCGCGGGCGCGCCTGCCGCGCGGCGGGTCACCGTACGCGACCTCGCCGCTGCGACCGCGCGCCACGAACGCTGGCCGATGATCACGGCGTACGACGCGGTGACGGCGGGCATCTTCGACGAGGCCGGGATACCGGTGCTGCTGGTCGGCGACTCCGCCGCGATGGTGGTCTACGGCTACGACTCCACCCTGCCGATCACCGTCGACGACCTGCTGCCGCTGGTGCGCGCCGTGGTGCGCGGCTCGCAGCGCGCCCTGGTCGTGGCCGACCTGCCGTTCGGCTCCTACCAGGCGTCCGCCGCGCAGGCGCTCGAGACCGCCGCCCGCTTCGTCAAGGAGGGCGGGGCGCACGCCGTGAAACTCGAGGGTGGAGCCCGCGTGCTGCCGCAGGTCGAGGCGCTGGTGAGCGCCGGTGTGCCGGTGATGGCCCACCTCGGCCTCACCCCGCAGTCGGTCAACCAGTTCGGCGGTTACCGGGTGCAGGGCCGCGGCGAGGACGGTGCGCGGCTACTGCAGGATGCCAAAGCCCTAGAAGCCGCAGGTGCTTTCGCGGTCGTACTCGAAGTCGTACCGACCGACCTCGCCGCAGCTGTCAGCGAGGCGCTCACGATCCCGACGATCGGCATCGGGGCGGGCCCCGCGACCGACGCGCAAGTGATCGTCTGGCAGGACATGGCGGGGCTGACCGGCGGACGTACCGCCAAGTTCGTCAAGAAGTACGCCGACCTGCGCACCGCACTGCGCGAGGCGGCGGCGGCGTGGGCGGACGACGTCGTGAGCGGCGCCTATCCGGCCCCCGAGCACACCTACACCTGACTCCCCCACTCCCGCGTCCCTGCTCGAAACGTCGTTATCTGCGCCGGTTAACGACGTTTCGAGCAGGGACGCGGGGAGCGGGGCGCGTTCAGACGTCGGTGATGCGTACGCCGGCGTGCGCTTTGTAGCGCCGATTCATCGAGATGAGGTTCGCGGTCAGCGCCTCGACCTGGTGGGAGTTGCGCAGCCGGCCCGCGTAGATGCCCCTCATGCCGGGCAACCGGCCGGCCAGCGCCTGCACCACGTCGGTCGCCGCCCGGTCGTCGCCGAGGACCATCACGTCCCCCTCGACGTGGTCCACGCCCTCGTCGAGCAGCAGCACCGCGGACAGGTGGTGGAACGCCGCGACGACACGCGAGTCGGTGAGCACCGCCGCTGCCTGCTCCGCGGCGGAGCCCTCCTCGACCTGCAGCGCGTACGAACCCTGCTTGTCGAAGCCGAGCGGGTTCACGCAGTCGACGACGATCTTCCCCGCGAGCTCCCCGCGCAACCCTTCGAGCAGCGCGCGGTGGCCCTCCCACGGAACGGCCACGATGACGACGTCCGAGGCCGTCGCGCAGTCAGCGTTCGAGGCGCCGGACACGCGCCCGCCGGTCGTGGTGACGAGCTCGGTGGCGGCCGTCGCGGCACGTGAGGCATCGCGGGAGCCGATGACGATCTGCTGTCCTGCCATGGCGAGTCGCCGCGCGAGCCCGCGTCCTTGCTCACCGGTTCCCCCGAGTACACCGACCACCAGGTCGGACACATCGGGCAGCTCGTAGGGACCCGCTGATCGGGTGACCGTGTCGCTCGTCATGTGCCGATCCAACCAGCGCCACCCGGCGTGGCCCACAATGACTCCCGTGGACCGGACCCGAGTCGCGCTGCTGCGTGAGGTGCTGTCCTCGACCGGATGGGTCGACCGTACGAGCGTGTTCGGCGCGGCCCTGCGCAGATCGACCGCGACGGAGTCCGGTCTGCTGCTGGTCGGCACGCCGACCGAGGAACCGTGGCACCTCGCCGCCCATCTCGACGAGGAGGCACAGTACGCCGGTCTGCCCGGACTCGCACCGACACTCGTGCGCTGGGAGCCGCCGCCGGGCGCTCCCCCGCATCTCGCCGTTTCGCTGGAGCGGCTGGAAGCAGCGCGACGCGGCGAGACCGTCTTCGTCGTGGCACCCGACGACCCGACCGAGCACCTGCTCGAGCGCGTGGCTGATGCGCGACGGGTCGGTGCGACGGTGCTCGCGCTCGACACCGGCGATCCCGACCTGTCCGACCTCGCGCACGAGGAACTCGTCGTGCCCTCCTCAGGTCTGCTCGCTCCGGGAGAACCTTCAGGGCTGACACTGACGATTCGCGATGCCCAGCTGACCGATGTCGACCTCGCCCAGTCAGCGGTCTCGTTCGAGACGGTGCAGCACCTGGTCTCGGTCGCCGCCGGCGAGAAGGAAAGCCGTCGCGCGCCGACGCAGTCGACGGCCACGTCGGGCGGGCTGCGCAACCGGCTCGGCCGGCTCCTCGACCGCATCTCAGGGGCACCACCACCGCAGGACTGGTAGCCGAGGTTCACGACGGGTCTGATGGCACCCGTTCCTGACGGAGTTCTGCCACGTCCGTCCGGGCTACAGTGAAAGTCGCTGCAGTACAAGCGGTTCCGATCGATCGACGAGAGGTACGGCGCGACGGCTCGACGCGCGGCAGCGATAGGTGGGGACGGCGCACTGGGGCCACCGTGGCACGCGCTCCGGCGACACGACCCGGTACACGGGGCCGATCGTCTCGCAACCGTTGCCCCGTTCTGTCAGAGTTTCCCAGATGAACCGGGCAGAGGCCGGGTGACGACGCAGGGAGGAACCGTGGCGGCATCAACGACAACCGCCCGCAAGGCCGGGGCGCGCAAGGCCGCGACAACGAAGACGGTCGCCAGACGCGCTGGCAAGACCACCCCGCGGAAGGCGGCAACGTCGACCGCCCGCAAGACCACGACGCGCGCGTCGAGCACCGCCGCCAAGGCACCGGCGAAGAAGACCGCTACCAAGAAGACGGCTACCACGCGGTCGACTGCCAAGAAGACGGCCGCCACGAAGACGACTGCCAAGAAGGCGACCACCGCAAAGAAGGCGGCGCCGAAGAAGACGACCGCGACGAAGAAGACGACGGCGGCGAAGAAGTCCACAGCATCGAAGACGTCGCCCGCGAAGAAGACCACCGCGAAGAAGACCACCGCGAAGAAGACCACCGCGAAGAAGACCACCGCGAAGAAGACCACCGCGAAGAAGACCACCGCGAAGAAGGCGACGGCGAAGAAGGCGACGCCCACCAAGGCAGCGGCGAAGCGGACGGCGGCGAAGCGGACAGCGACGGCGCGCGCGACCACGAAGAAGACCGCGACGAAGGCACCGGCACGCAAGAACGCCTCCCGGACGACCGCGAAGAAGACGTCCACCCGCCGGGCGACCACACGCGCCTGACGGGTCCGCTCCCGACGGGCGCACCACCAGCCTCGAGGTGACTCGGCTGCGCTCCACCGCCGAGGGGTGGGCCGGTCGTTCAGCGCCCGCTGGGCGCGCCAGCAGGCGCACCGTGACGGCTCCTGGAACGGAGCGAGGGCCCGCGCCCCTGCAGGATGCGGGCCCTCGCTCCGTTCAGGTCGGCCGCGGGCGAGCAGGCGAGCTACTCGTCCTCGGCGTCGAAGCGTTCGTTGCGCTCCCGCATCCGGTCGATGACGCCGGCTGCCTCCTCGCGGGTCGCGTACGGGCCGAGTCGTTCCGCGTTCGGATCCCCGAGACCTTGCTCGACGCGCTGCGTACGCAGGTTGTACCACCACTGCTGCTGCTCCGACATCGCCCACCTCCGGCCCGGCCACCCGCCCGTACACTGCAAGTATGGCGGTCACCCAGGGTGTTCTCTCGCTGGAGCGCGTCGTACCACCCCACATCCCGCGCCCGGAGTACGTCGGTCGGCACGTGCCCATGCCGTTCCGCGGCTCGGAGGTCAAGGACGAGGCGACGATCGCCGCGATGCGGGAAGCGGGCCGGCTCGCAGCCCGCGCCTTGCAGGAGGTCGGCCGGCACGTGGCGCCCGGTGTGACGACCGACGAGCTCGACCGGATCGGGCACGAGTACCTCATCGACCACGGCGCCTACCCGAGCACGCTCGGCTACCGGGGCTACCCGAAGTCGTTGTGCACGTCGATCAACGAGGTGATCTGTCACGGCATACCCGACTCGACGATCCTTGCCGACGGCGACATCTGCAACGTCGACATCACCGCGTTCCTGAACGGCGTCCACGGCGACACCAACGCGACCTTCCTGGTCGGCGACGTCGACGAGCAGTCGCGGCTGCTCGTCGAGCGGACCCACGAGGCCACGATGCGCGGCATCCGGGCGGTCATGCCGGGTCGCTCGCTCAACGTGGTCGGTCGGGTGATCGAGTCGTACGCGCGCCGCTTCGGGTACGGAGTCGTGCGCGACTTCACCGGCCACGGCATCGGGTCCGCGTTCCACTCCGGGCTCATCGTGCCGCACTTCGACGACCCGTCGGCCTCGCTCGTGCTCGAACCCGGTCTCACGTTCACCGTGGAGCCGATGCTCACGCTCGGGACCCATGAGTGGGACATGTGGGACGACGGGTGGACGGTCGTCACGCGCGACCGGCGACGCACCGCGCAGTTCGAGCACACCATCCTCGTGACCGATTCGGGTGCCGAGATCCTGACGCTGCCCTAGCGTTCGTCCGTGATCGACGGACACAAGGCAAACGGCGTACGCACTCTCGGGATCGACGTCGGCGGGAGCGGGCTCAAGGGCGCTGTGCTCGACGGCGCTGGGCGCATGCTGAGCGAACGGCAGCGCGTCCCTACGCCGTACCCGTGCCCGCCCGAACGTCTCGTCGACGAGCTGGCTGCGCTACGCGACCTGATGCCGGCCCACGACCGGGTGACCGTCGGGTTCCCCGGCCTGGTGCGGGACGGGCGGGTCGACTACATCGTCGCCCTCACCCGACGCAGCTACGGCGGCCGGACCGACCCGGACCTGGTACGCCGCTGGGCGCACTACCCGCTCGCGGACCGCCTCGCCGAACGATTCGGCGTGCCCACCAAGGTCGCCAACGACGCCGACGTCCAGGGGTGTGCGGCGGTGGAGGGCCGGGGGTTCGAGTTCGTGATGACGCTCGGCACCGGGGTCGGCGCGGCGCTGTTCAGCGAGGGCCGGCTGCTGCCGCACCTGGAGCTCGGGCACGCGCCGTTCCGCAAGGGCGGCAGCTTCGAGGACCACCTCGGCAACCCGGCACGCAAACGCGTGGGGAACGACAAGTGGCGCCGGCTGGTCCACGAGGCGATCGAGGCGTACCGGGCGTTCCTGTTCTTCGACCGCATCCACATCGGTGGCGGGAACGCGAAACACCTGGACGTCGAAGCGCTTCCGGCGTACGCGCGCATCGTCGCGAACATGGCGGGCATCACCGGCGGAGTACGGATCTGGGAGCTCGACCCGCCCGGCGACCCCGGCAATGGGACCGTTCACCCGCAGTGATCGCGGTTTCAACTTCCCCTGCTGCTCCACTAACCTCGGACGCATGACCCGCTGGCTCGACGACTCCGAACAGCGACACTGGCGTGCCTGGATCGCCGCGTCCACGCTGTTGCGCGAGCGGCTGTCGCGGGAGCTGCAAGCCGGGCACGGATTGACGCTCGCCGACTACGAGATCCTCGTGCGGCTGTCGGAGACCGAGCACCGCCGGCTGCGAATGAGCCGGCTCGCCGAGCACACGCTCGCGAGCCGCAGCCGGCTGACCCACCAGGTGGACCGGCTCGAGCGGCTCGGACTGGTACGCCGCGAGCCGTGCCCCGACGATCGTCGCGGGCAGCTCGCCGTCCTGACCGACCACGGCTGGGACGCGCTCGTGCAGGCCGCGCCCACCCATGTCGCGGGCGTACGGCGCCACCTCGTGGACGTACTGACGCCGGAGCAGTTCGCGCGGCTCGGCGAGGCCAGCGCCGCCATCGTCGACGGCCTGGAGAGCGCCCCGGACTGACCGTCGTTCCCGGCGCTACCGCGCGAGCAGTTCCCTGAGCCGGATCGCGTCGAAGGGTGCCCGACACCGCGCGTCGTTGTCGAAGTAGACGAAGACGTCCTGGCCGGCGTCGGCCCACTCCCGCACCTGTCGTGCCCACTGGCGCAGGAGACGCTCGGAGTAGCCGCTGGCGTACAGCTCGGTGTGGCCGTGCAGCCGTACGTAGCGGAAGTCGGCGGTGTCCTCGACGAGGTACGGGAAGCGCTGCGCCGCATCGGAGACGACGAGCGCAACCGCGTGACGGCGCAGCAGCTCGAGCGCCGGCGGCGCCGCGAAGCTCGCGTCCCTGACCTCGAGCGCGTGCCGGATCCGCAGCGGTCCGGGTGCCGTCAGCAGCGCGCGCCCGGCGACCCGTTCGTCGTGGCGGACCGCCAGCTCGTGTGCCGCACGCTCGTCGCGCGGGAGGGCGGCGAGGAACGCCTCGAGCACGGGCGCGTCGAACCGCAGTGTCGCGGGAACCTGCCAGAGCAGCGGACCCAGCGCCGGGCCGAGCCCGAGCAGCCCGCTCGCGAAGAAGTTCGCCAGTGGTGCACCGGTATCGGCCAGCCGCTTGAGGTGGGTCACGAACCGGCTGCCCTTGACGGCGAACACGAATCCCTCCGGCGTCTGCTCGCGCCACGCCGCGAACCGTTCAGGACGCTGCAACGCGTAGAAGGACGCGTTGATCTCGATCGTGTCGAGCCGCTCCGCGAGGTAGCGCAGCTCGTCGCGCTGCCGCAGCCCGCGCGGGTACACCACACCGCGCCGTCGCGGGTACGCCCACCCCGACGTGCCGATCCGGATCGTTCCGCGCATCCCGCCAGCATCCCGGCCCTGACCGCGTACGGCACGTGCTGGGCCTCCGACGTTGCTGCAGCGCGGTCGCTCTTGGGAGCATCAGGACATGGATGCACCGGAGTTCCGAACCATCATCGAGCCGTTCCGGATCCACTCTGTGGAGCCGCTGCGCATGACCACGCCGCAGCAGCGGCGTACCGCGGTACAGGCGGCCGGCTACAACCTGTTCCGGATCGACGCGCAGGACGTGCTCATCGACCTGCTCACCGACTCGGGCACCGGTGCGATGAGCCGCGACCAGTGGGCGGCTCTGCAGCACGGCGACGAGTCGTACGCCGGGTCGCCGTCCTATTACCTGTTCCGCGACGCCGTACGGGAGCTGTTCCCGTTCGAGCACGTCATCCCGACCCACCAGGGACGGGCCGCCGAGCGCATCCTGTTCGGCGTGCTCGGCGGACCGGGCAAGGTCGTGCCCAACAACACCCACTTCGACACCACGCGGGCCAACGTCGAGTACACCGGTGCTGCGGCGGTGGATCTGGTCACCTCCGAGGCGGCCGACCCGTCCTCCGACTACCCGTTCAAGGGGGACACCGACGTGGCGGCGCTCGAGGCGTTGCTGCGCACGGACGGCGAGCGCGTGCCTGTCGTCATGGTCACCATCACGAACAACAGCGGCGGCGGGCAGCCGGTCTCGCTCGCGAACCTGCGCGCGGTGCGCGAGGTGTGCGACACGTACGGCAAGCCGTTGTTCCTCGATGCGTGCCGGTTCGCCGAGAACGCCTGGTTCATCCGCGAGAACGAGGCGGGCCAGGGCGGGCGCGAGGTGGCCGACATCGTCCGGGACATCGCAGCCCTCGCGGACGGCATGACGATGAGCGCCAAGAAGGACCCGATGGGCAACATCGGCGGCTGGCTCGCCATGAACGACGACGAGCTGGCGCGCCAGTGCCGGGACCTGCTGATCCTGACCGAGGGGTTCCCGACGTACGGCGGGCTGGCGGGCCGGGATCTCGAGGCGCTGGCCCAAGGGCTGCGCGAGGTCGTGGAGCACGACTACCTGCGTTACCGGATCCGGTCGACCGCGTACCTCGGCGAGTCCTTGCGCGAGGCGGGCGTCCCGGTCGTCTCCCCCATCGGTGGGCATGCCGTCTACCTGGACGCGAAGGCGCTGCTGCCGCACGTGCCGCCGCTGCAGTACCCGGGCCAGTCCCTCGCTGTCGCGCTGTACGAGGCGGGGGGCGTACGCAGCTGTGAGATCGGCACCGTCATGTTCGGGCGTCACCCGGACGGCAGCGAGCAGCCTGCCGCGCGCGAGCTGGTACGGCTCGCGATCCCGCGCCGGACGTACACCCAGAGCCACATCGACTACGTGATCGAGACCTGCCTGCACGTCGCGGCGAACGCCGAGTCGCTCGGCGGCTACCGGATCGTCGACGAACCGCCGAACCTGCGGCACTTCACCGCCAGCTTCGCCCCCCTCGACTAGACCGACCTCCGCGTGTCCCTGCTCGAAACGTCGTCAACTCGCGCAGTTGACGACGTTTCGAGCAGGGACACGGCGCGTACGGGCTCACGAACGGGGACGGGTCCACCAGAGCTCGAGCTGGATGTTGTCCGGGTCGCGGAACACCAGCGCCGTACCCGAGCCGGACGGCGCGTCCTGTACGGGCGAGTGCTCGACACCGAGCTCGGCGAAGCGCGCCTGCCATTGCTCCAGCTCGCCACGTTCGGCCACCGCGAACCCCACGTGGTCCAAGCCGGGCCGGCGCTCGTCGAACCGCGCGGCCGCGGGCTCGTGGTGCTGGTTGAGACCGACGATCAGGCCGCTGTCGTCGTGCTTGAGGACGATCATGATCCGGTTGTCGAGATCCGCGCGGGTCACCCGTCGTAGGCCGAGCACGTCCACGTACCAGCGCGCACTGGCCTCCGCGTCCGACACGGTCAGATCGAGGTGCGAGATGCTCCCGAACTTCGTCATACGAGCCTCCTTCATGTTTCCTTCACCGTAATCCCCCTTTCGGCGACCGCGGTTGCAGCGAAGCGGCGGCGGCGGAACGGAGCCGAACCGGGCAGGTGCGGTCGAGCGTGGAAGGGTGAGGGAATGCCGACGACCACCACGCTGCGTTCCGTACGGGACCTCGTCAGCGCCCAGGACGTGTCGGGGCTCGTGGCGCAGCTGCGCGACAAGTCCCCGGAGTGGCTCGTCGACCTGCTCGAGGAGCTGCCGGCGGAGGACGCGGCCGTCGCCTTCCGGGTGCTGCCCAAGCCGCTCGCGACGACGGTCTTCGACCAGCTGGACACCGCGGTGCAGGCCGATCTGGTAGCCACTCTGGGGCACACCGAGGTCGGCGACGTCTTCGCGAGCCTGGACCCGGACGACCAGGTCGAGCTGATGGATGAGCTGCCGGCCCGCGTGGCCAAGCAGCTGCTGCGGTCCCTGGAGGGCGCCGAGCTGCAGGCGGCGATGACCGTGCTGGGATACCCCTCGGGCTCGGTCGGGCGGCGGATGTCCCCCGAGTACATGCACGCACGGCCCACCGAGTCCGCGCGTACGGTCCTCGAGCGGGCCACCCGCCTCGCCCACATGACCGAGACGATCTACACGATCCCGGTCATCCTCGCCGACCGCGTGCTGACCGGTGTGGTCAGCCTGCGCGAGCTGCTCGCTGCCCAACCGGACCAGCCGGTGCAGGAGCTGATGTCCACCGCGGTGCAGGCCCGGGCCAGCGAGGACGCCGAGGACGCCGCGCGGCGGTGCATCGACCACGGTGTCCTAGCCCTGCCGGTTGTTGACGGCGAGGACCGCCTCGTCGGGCTGCTCACCATCGACGACGCGGCTCGCATCGTGCGTACGGCGGCCGACGAGGACATCGCACGCGCCGGTGCGCACGAACCGCTGCGGCGCCGCTACCTGCTCACACCGATCCGGGACATCACCCGCTCGCGCATCGTCTGGCTGCTGGTGCTCGCCGTGTCGGCGATCCTCACCGTCAACGTCCTGGAGCTGTTCGAGGCGACCCTCGAGCAGCGCGTCGCACTCGCGCTGTTCATCCCGCTCCTGACCGGTATCGGCGGCAACACCGGGTCGCAGGCGGCCACGACGGTCACCCGTGCGCTGGCGACCAACGAGGTCGACGCGCGCGATGCGCCACGCGTCGCGTTCAAGGAGGTACGCACCGGCCTGCTACTCGGCGCGATCCTCGGCACGCTCGGCCTGGCCGTGGCATCACCGTTCTACGGGCTGGACATCGGGTCGGTCATCGGCTTGACCCTGCTGCTGTTCTGCCCGATCGCCGCGACGGTCGGTGGGGTCATGCCGCTGATCGCGAAGGCGGCACGGGTGGACCCGGCAGTGTTCTCCACGCCGTTCATCTCCACTTTCTGCGACGCGAGCGGGCTGCTGATCTACTTCAGTGTCGCGTCGGCCATCCTCGGACTCTGACCGGACCTGCATGGCGCGGGACGACCGCATCGGTTTCGAACGAGATCTCGGTGCTCATTTCGCGCACGCTCGATCCTTCTTGCGCGACAGGCGGTCTCCGGCTTGTCAGGGCGCGTCTTCGCCGGTCAGCCCGTCGATCGACTCCCGGATCAGGTCGGCGTGACCGGTGTGCCGGGCGTACTCCTCGATCAGGTCGACCAGCATCCGCCGCAGGTTCGGCGTCTCGGTCCAGTCGCAGATCGGAAGCCGCCGATCGAGACCACCGTCGGCGAGCGCCTCCCGTACGGCTGCCTCCGAGCGTGCCACCGCCTGCAGCCACAGCCGGCGCAGCTCCTCGGGCGAGTCGTCTGCCGCCGAGGTCCACTCCCAGTCCTCGTCATCCGCCATCGGCGCCCAGACCGCTGGGTAGTCCCGGCCGAGCAGCTGATGGGTGAAGTAGTGGTCCTCGACGAGCGCCAGGTGCTTCACCAGGCCGCCGAGCGTCATGGTCGACGGGCCGAGCGTGCGGCGCATCGCGTCCGCGTCGAGGCCGCCGGTCTTCCACCCGAACGTCCGGCGGTTGCGATGCAGGATTCCGAGAAGCGCCTCGACCTCGTCCGGCGCCGCCGGGATCGGACGGGACGTCAGGTCGTCGACCGGACTCATGATCCGAGCGTAGAGCGCTCGGCGCCGGGTTCGCGTCCGCTACGGCGGCCTATGGGCACACGCGCCAGTGCTGCAGCAGCAGCCGGGTGACGACGACCGCGCCCGCAGCGGGAAGCGTCACGATGATCGCGAGGCGTTCCACCAGGCCGGCGAGATCGCTGGAGTACTGCACCGACCAGAACAGCACCATGAGGGCCAGGGTCGCCGCCCCGGTACCGGCCAGGTACGCGGTCCACGGCACGCCCCAGTGCGCCTCGCGGATCAGCCGCCGTGCCAGCAGGAACACGGACGCTGCCAACGCCGTCACGGCGATCCCGGCGAAGACCTGGTGCAATGTGGCTTGCAGCGTCGCGTACGGCAGTACGGGTCCACCGGGCGGGTACGTCGCGATCGGGTCCTGGGAGAAGAAGCCGATCCCCACCAGACCGACCCCGGCGACGACCTTCGCGATGCCGTACCCGAGCGACGAGCGTCCCGGCCCGAGCGCGCGACGCCAGACCAGCGCCGCGCCTATACACACGAGGCCGAGCACGACGCTGTTCACCTGCGACAGCCAACCGTCGGGGCCGAGGGACAGCGAGCTGATCGACTCACGGACCCAGTCGTACTCCGGACGAGTCGCCCCCTCCACCCAGTACCAGGCCGTCAGCCCCAATTCGACGATCGCGAGCAATGCGAGCGCGGCGGCCGACCGGCGAGCGAGGTGAGAGCCGTGGAAGCGCACGTGCGCGGCCCTCATGCCTCGCCCCGCGGACGCGCGTCGGGCAAGGGACATCGTCGGTGTTCTCATCGGACTCCGTAGGGTCAACGGATACGCCGTTCACCGACCTCTCCGGTGGGGCGCGCACATGGTAGGCATCGTTTGCCGCCGGACTCGGGCCGTGCCCCGATAAGGGGAACCGGGCGACGCGGGGCCGTGCGTCCGCCGGCCGGGTCGTTCGCCCCTACCGGGATGCAGACCCGGGACGCAGTGTGGGTCCACCGCCTGGTCGTGCAGAGCGGAGACGTCTCGGTCGCGACGGCACAGGGCGTCGAGCAACGCGAGTACGGAGCCGGCTCAGGGGCGTGAGAGATGTCCGTTTCGAACAACAGCTACGAGACCGTGCCCTTCCTGAAGGTCCGTGAGGCGTACGCGGACGTCCTCGCCGCCGGCCGTCGCAAGCATCTGATCCACGGCCTCGTCGAGGTCGACGTGACGACCGCCCGCCTGAGGCTGGCGGCGCTCGCAGCCGCGGGACTGCCGCTGTCGTTCACCGGCTTCGTGGCGCACGCCATCGCGACGGCCGTCGAGGAGAACCGCGTCATGCACGCGTACCGGCGGCGCTCCCGGCTCGTGCTCTTCGACGACGTCGACGTGAACGTCCAGCTCGAGGTCGAGATCGCCGGGCAGCGCCAGGTGAAGCCGCTCATCGTCCGAGCAGCGAACCGCAAGGACGTCGTAGAGATCTCCGCCGAGATCCAGGCGGCGCGACAGTCCCGGCCCGAGGACGAGCGCCTCTACCACGAAACCCTGGCGCTTGCCGCCGTGCCGCACCCCCTTCGCACGCTCGGCTGGCGCGCCGTCATGGCACATCCGCAATGGGTCAAACGCTTCGGTGGCACGGTCGGTCTCAGTTCGGTAGGCATGTTCGGTCCCCGCGGCGGGTGGGGAATCCCGATCGCCCCACCGACGCTGATGATCACCCTGGGCGGGATCGCCACCCGCCCGCGATACGTGGACGGGGAGCTGGAACCTCGACAGGTCCTGCACCTCACGATCACCGTCGACCACACGATCGTGGACGGGGCACCGGCCGCCCGTTTCGCACGGCGCCTGAGCGAGCTGATCGAGGCGGCGCACGACTTGGACCACCTCGATCCTGCACAGCCGCGCGGCGCACCTGCACCCTCGAGTGCGCCCGCCGCGACGGCCTGACCCGCAGTGCTGCTCGCCGATCAGTCGTCGGATGCGCGGCTCACGTGAGCCGCCCCGGACGTCGCCGCAGCACTGCGTGAAGGCGCAAGGGCGGGCGCAAACCGACAGGTCGGCCCCTAGCGAGAAGCGTCGCCGGACCCTGTCGCAACGAATGCACCATCGGTGAAGACAGGAACCGCCCCGCCG
>JAFIHG010000008.1 GCA_017848795.1 Candidatus Nanopelagicales bacterium
ATGCCCAGCCGGTACCGATCGCGACCGGGTCCACGACTCCAACGCCGCCCGATCCTGGGCGCTGACTACCAAGGCAGTTGATGGCATGCGCCATCATCCCGCGCCGTCGACTGTAAATCAACTAATGACGCGCAATACTAGCACCCGCGACCCGGGCGGCTACTCCCAAAGAGCGGACGCAACCAGCCGTCGGTCGAGCGCAGTCGAGACCGTGATCACCGAAGTGGTCCGAGTCGAAAGAGCGGACGCAACCAGCCGTCGGTCGAGCGTAGTCGAGACCATGATCACTGAAGTCTCGACTACGCTCGACCACCAAATACTCGCCCGGTCTTTCACGCGCAGACGGGCGCGCCACCAGGCCCAAAGTGACTCGACTACGCGACCACCGAGCACTCCCCCGGTCCTTCACGCGCCGACCGGCGCCCCACCAGCCCGAAATTCGGTCGACCACCGAGTACTCGCCCTGTCGGCGGATCTCCCGACCGCATCCTGCGCGTACCTCCCTGCATGATCGCGAACTGCCGAACTGCCGGTGGTGGTGCACGCATGTTCTTCGCGTGCGTGGACGATCAGCGGTCGGGAAGCGGCGACGTCGTCGCCCAGGCACGTGCCACGGCGAGCCGCTCGTCCAGCGCGGCGAGTTGGGAACGCACCCGGTCGGGTGCTGTGCCGCCAGAAGCGGAGCGTGCGGCGAGCGCGGCGCGGACGGTCAGTGCATCCCGCACTTCCGGCGTCAGGTGCGGTGAGACGCCGGTGAGCTCCGCGTCGGTCAGGTCCGCGAGCTCGACCCCGCGCGCCTCCGCGACGCGTACGCATGCCCCGGCGATCTCATGAGCCTCCCGGAACGGCACCCCGCGCAGCACCAACCACTCGGCGATCTCGGTGGCGAGCGCGTATCCCTGCGGCGCAGCGGCGGCCATGCGTGCAGTGTCGAACTGCAACGTCGCGATGCAGCCGGTCATTGCAGGCAGCACCAGCAGCAGCGTGTCGAGCGCGTCGAACGCAGGCTCCTTGTCCTCCTGCAGGTCGCGGTTGTACGCGTACGGCAGCGCCTTGAGCAGGGACAGCAGCGTCGTGACGTGCCCGATGAGGCGAGACGACTTGCCGCGGGCGAGCTCGGCGATGTCGGGATTCTTCTTCTGCGGCATGATCGAACTGCCGGTCGACCATGCGTCGTCGAGCGTCGCCCAGGCGAACTCGCGCGAGGTCCACAGGCAGATCTCCTCGCCCAACCGGGACAGGTGAACGCCGATCATCGCCGCCACGAAGCAGAACTCGGCCACGAAGTCGCGGTCGGCGACCGCGTCGATCGAGTTGGCGAAGGCCGCGTCGAAGCCGAGCTCGGCGGCAACCGCCTCCGGGTCGAGCGGCAGCGCCGAGCCGGCGAGTGCCCCGGCCCCCATCGGCGAGACCGCGGTGCGCCGGTCCCAGTCCTGCAACCGATCGAGGTCACGGGCCAGCGCGTGGACGTGTTTGGCGAGCTCGTGACCGAAGGACACCGGCTGGGCATGCTGCAGGTGCGTGAACCCCGGCGCCGGAGCATCGACATGCGCCTGTGCCTGGGTCAGCAGTGCCTGCTGCAGTTCAAGGACGGCCGCCGCCAGCGATCTCGCGTTGTCGCGGAGGAAGAGCCGCAGGTCGGTCGCGACCTGGTCGTTGCGGCTGCGCCCGGCGCGCAGCTTGCCGCCGAGGGTCCCGAGCCGCTCGACAAGGACGCGCTCCAGCGCACCGTGCACGTCCTCGTCACCGGGCTCGGGGACCAGCTTCCCGGCTACAACCTCGTCGGCCATCGCGGTCAGCTCGGCCAGCAGCCGCTCGAGCTCGTCGTCGCTGAGCAGCCCCGCCCGCTGTAGCACGCGGGCGTGGGCCTGACTCTGCAGCAGGTCGTACGGCGCCAGTCGCCAGTCGAAATGCGTCGACTTCGACAGCGCGGCCATCGCGTCCGACGGACCGCCGGCGAAACGCCCGCCCCAGAGCCGGCCGGCCGCTGTGCCCGCGGCGCCCGGGTCAGCCAAGGGGCCGGCCTAGCCGCTGGTCGCGACGTGCCGCGATCTTGCTCGAGAGTCCGTAGATGTCGATGAACCCGCGCGCCGCCGACTGGTCGAAGGTGTCGCCCGTGTCGTAGGTGGCGAGCCCGAAGTCGTACAGCGACTCCTCCCCGCGCCGGCCGGTGACGACCGCCCGCCCGCCGTGCAGGGTCATCCGGATCTCCCCGGAGACCGTGCTGTTGAGGTCGTCGAGGAACCCGTCGAGCGCCCGCTTGAGCGGGGAGAACCACAGCCCGTCGTAGACGAGCTCGCTCCAGCGCTGCGAGACGCCACGGCCGTACCGCGCCAGTTCGCGTTCGACGGTCACGTTCACGAGCTCCTGGTGCGCGGTGATCAACGCGATCGCGCCGGGGGCCTCGTACACCTCGCGGCTCTTGATGCCGACGAGCCGGTCCTCGACCAGATCCAGGCGTCCGACGCCCTGCCCACCGGCGCGCGAGTTGAGCTCCTGGATCGCCTGCAGCACGGTGACCGGGCGCCCGTCCAGGGCGACAGGGACGCCCGCGTCGAAGCTGATCACGACCTCGTCCGGCTCACGCGCGACGGCCGGGTCCTTCGTATACTCGTAGACGTCCTCGATCGGCCCGTTCCAGATGTCCTCGAGGAAGCCGGTCTCCACCGCGCGGCCCCACACGTTCTGGTCGATGGAGTACGGCGACTTCTTGCTCTGGTCGATCGGCAGGCCGGCGCGCTCGGCGTACTCGATCGCCTTGTCCCGGGTCATCGCGTAGTCGCGCACCGGGGCGATGCATGTCAGGTCGGGGGCGAGGTTGGCGATGCCGACCTCGAAGCGCACCTGGTCGTTCCCCTTGCCGGTGCAGCCGTGGGCGACGATCGTCGCGTCGTGCTGGTGGGCTGCCGCCACCAGGTGCTTGACGATCACCGGGCGGGACAGCGCGGAGACGAGCGGGTACCGGTCGAGGTAGAGCGCGTCGGCCTTGAGCGCCGGCAGGCAGTACTCGTCGGCGAACTCGTCGCGCGCGTCGGCGACGTACGCGTCGACGGCTCCGCAGGCGAGCGCGCGCTTGCGGATGACCTCGAGGTCCTCACCGCCCTGCCCGACGTCCACCGCCACCGCGATCACCTCGGCGCCGGTCTCCTCGCCGATCCAGCCGATCGCGACCGACGTGTCCAGGCCGCCGCTGTACGCGAGTACCACCCGCTCGGTCATGTCCTGCCTTCTCTCTTCCCGGTGTGTGTATGTCAGGTCGGTCGTACGCGACCCCGGTCAGCGGACCGGTTGGCCGTGCTCGGCCAGTCGCAGCATGGTGGCGGCGACCTCGGCGCCGCCGTCGGGGTCGCGGGTCACGAGCAGCACCGTGTCGTCTCCGGCCACCGTCCCGATGACGCCCGGGACCAGGGTGTGGTCCAGGGCGGAGGCCAGGTACTGCGCGGCCCCGGGCGGGGTACGCAGCACGACGAGGTTCGCCGAGTGGTCGGCGGAGACGAGGACTTCAGCGGCGACCTTCGCGAGCCGGCCGCGCGCCACCGCTTCGGCCACCGCCGCCACCGGTGATGGGTCACCGCCCTCGCCCGGGACCGCGTACACCGGCACACCATCGGCCCCGGCGACCTTCACCGCGCCGATCTCGTCGAGGTCGCGTGAGAGTGTCGCCTGGGTGACGTCGTAGCCCGCGTCGAGCAGCAGCTCGGCGAGCCGGGCCTGGTTGGGGACCGGGGTCCGCTCGAGGATCTCCACGATGTGCCGGTGGCGTGCACCGCGGGTGCGGGCCGCGGTCACGGTACGCCCGCCTCGGCCAGCTGCCCGGCGGCGTCGAGCGCCTCGCGCAGCGTGGCGATCGCCGCGTCGGCCTGCGCGTCCGAGAGCACGAGTGGCGGCGCGAGGCGCAGCACCTGCGGGCCTGTTGCGTTCACCAGCACCCCGCGCTGGCGGGCCAGCGTCTCGACCTGCCGGGCCACCGGTGCCCGCAGCACGACTGCGAGCAGCAGCCCGCGACCACGTACCCGCTCGACGAGCGGGCAGCCGTGCGCTGTCAGCGCTTGCGTGAGCCGGGCGCCGAGCGTCGTCGCCCGTTGCACCAGCTGCTCGGACTCGATGGTGTCCAGGACGGCCAGCGCGGCGGCCGCCGCGACCGGGTTCCCCCCGAACGTCGACCCGTGGCCGCCGGCCGTCAGAAGCGTCGCCGCCTCGCCGAACGCCACGCACGCCCCGATGGGCAACCCTCCCCCGAGCCCCTTGGCGAGCGTCACCACATCGGGTGCGACGCCCTCGTGCTGGTGGGCGAACCACGCGCCGGTGCGGGCCACGCCGGTCTGCACCTCGTCGAGCACCAGCAGCGCCCCGGCCCGTTCCGTGACCGCCCGCGCGTCACGCAGGTAGCCGTCGGGCGGCACGACGACTCCGCTCTCCCCCTGGATCGGCTCCAGGAAGACGGCCGCTGTGCCGCTGTCCGTCGCGTCCCGCAGCGCGGGGGTGTCGCCGTACGGCACGAAGCGCACGCCCGGCAGCAGCGGGGCGAACGGGTCCTGCTTGGCCGGCTGCCCGGTGAGCGAGAGCGCGCCGACCGTCCGGCCGTGGAAGCTGCCCTCGGCCGCGAGCAGCGCGGTACGCCCGGTACGACGGGTGAGCTTGAGCGCCGTCTCGTTCGCCTCCGCACCGGAGTTCGCGAAGAAGACCCGCCCGCCGCGCGCGCCTTGCGGGTCGAGCAGGTCGAGCAACCGCTCGGCGAGCTCGACGGTCCGCTCGTTGATCACCAGGTTGCTGGTGTGGCCGAGGGTGGCGACCTGCGCCGACACTGCCGCCACGATCGCGGGGTGGGCGTGCCCCAGCGCGTTGACGGCGATCCCCCCGACCAGGTCGAGGTACTCCCGGCCGGCGTCGTCCCAGACCCGGGCTCCCTCGCCGCGGACGAGCGTGAGCGGGGGGGTGCCGTACGTGGGCATGAGCGCGCCGTCCCAGCGCTCGGTGTAGGACCGGCTCACCGCGTCACCTCCGCGGGCATCCGGTCCGCGTCGGGAAGGACCATCGTGCCGATGCCCTCGTCGGTGAAGACCTCGAGCAGCACGACGTGCGCCACCCGGCCGTCCACGACGTGCGCCTGGGACACCCCGGCCTTGACGGCCTCCAGGCACGCCGTCATCTTCGGCACCATGCCGCTGGTGAGCGTCGGCAGCAGCTCGGCCAGCTCGCTGCAGGTGACGGTCGACAGCACCCGGTCGCTCGCGGGCCAGTCGGCGTACAGACCCTCGACATCGGTGAGCATCACCAGCTTGTCGGCGCCGAGTGCGACGGCCAGCGCCGCGGCCGCGGTGTCGGCATTGACGTTGTAGACCTGTCCATCGGCCCCGCGGGCGATCGAGCTCACCACGGGGATCCGCCCGGCGTCGAGCAGGTCGCGGACGAACTCGGGGCGTACGTCGGTCACGTCTCCGACCAGCCCGAGATCGACCGACTCGCCGTCCACCAGCGGGGTGCGCCTGCGCGCAGTGAACAGGCGGGCGTCCTCCCCCGACAGGCCGACCGCGTGCGGGCCGTGGGAGTTGATCATTCCGACGATGTCGCGCTGCACCTGGCCGGTGAGCACCATCCGTACGACGTCCATCGCCTCGGGCGTCGTGACACGTAGCCCGCCGCGGAACTCGCTGGCGACACCGAGCCGTTCGAGCATCGCGGAGATCTGCGGGCCGCCGCCGTGGACGACGACGGGCCGCAGCCCCGCGTGGCGCAGGAACACGACGTCCGCCGCGAACGCCCGGGACAGCGCGTCGTCGACCATCGCGTTGCCGCCGTACTTCAGCACGACCGTGGCGCCCTGGAAACGCTCCAGCCAGGGCAGCGCCTCCGCGAGCACCGCGGCCTTGCCGAGCGCCGCCTGGTGGTCGCGGGTCATGTCGAGTACGCCGAGTTCTCGTGGACGTACGCGGCGGTCAGGTCGTTCGTCCAGATGGTGGCGGCCGCGTCGCCCGCTCCGAGATCGACCGTGAGGACGACGTCCCGCCCGCTCATGTCGACGAGGTCGCGGTCCGCGCCAAGCGCCCCGTCCCGGCAGACCCACACGCCGTTGATGGCCACGGCGATGCGGTCCGGGTCGAACTGCGCGGTCGTGGTGCCGACCTGGGCGAGCACCCGGCCCCAGTTGGGGTCCTCGCCGTGGAGCGCGCACTTGAGCAGGTTGCACCGCGCGAGCGAGCGGCCGACCTCGAGCGCCTCGTCCTCGGTCAATGCCGCGATGACGTCGATGCGAACGTCCTTGCTCGCGCCCTCGGCGTCGGCGATCAGTGCCCGGGCGAGCTCCGCGCACACCTGTGTCACGGCGGCCGTCAGCGCCTGGCGGCCAGGTGCAACGCCCGACGCGCCGCTCGCGAGCAGCAGCACCGTGTCGTTGGTCGACATGCATCCGTCGGAGTCGATGCGGTCGAACGTCGTACGGGTCGCCGCTCGCAACGCGGCGTCGAGGTCGCTCGCGTCGGCCACTGCGTCGGTGGTGAGTACGACGAGCATCGTCGCGAGCGACGGTGCGAGCATGCCGGCGCCCTTCGCCATGCCACCGACGGTGAATCCGCCTGCGTCGTGAGCCGCCTGCTTGCTCATCGTGTCGGTCGTCAGGATCGCGTTCGCAGCGTCGGCGGCGCCGGTGCGCGACAGGCTCGCGCCGGCCTTCTCGACCCCGGTGAGCAGCTCGGTCATCGGCAGGCGCTCGCCGATCAGCCCGGTGGAACAGACCGCCACCTCCTCCGCTGCGATTCCGAGCAGCGCCGCGACGGTCTGTGCGGTACGCCCGGTGTCCTGCAGGCCGGCTGCTCCGGTGCACGCGTTCGCGCCACCGGAGTTCAGGACGACGGCGCGCAACCCGCCCTGCTGCAGGACCCGTTCGCTCCACTGCACCGGGGCGGCCTTGACCCGGTTGGCGGTGAACACGCCCGCCGCGCCGCTCGAAGGCCCGTCGTTCACGACCAGCGCGACATCGAGCCCGCCGGACGCCTTCAGCCCGGCCGCGACGCCGCTCGCGCGGAATCCGGCGGCTGCGGTCACGCTCACGGTGCGACCCCGACGGCGCTCAGCCCCGAGGCTTCGGGGAGCCCGAGTGCGAGGTTCGCGTTCTGGATCGCCTGTCCGGCGGCGCCCTTGGTGAGGTTGTCGAGCGCGGCCACGACGACGGCCCGGCCGCTGTGATGGTCGGCCGCGACCTGCAGCTGGACCGCGTTCGAACCGAGCGTCGCACCGGTCTGCGGCTGGCGTCCCGGCGGGAGCAGGCGGACGAAAGGCTCGTGGCCGTACGCCCCCTGCAGCGCGTCGCGCAGCACGTCCTCGTCCGTCCCGGGCGCCAGCCGGGCGGTGCAGGTGGCGAGGATGCCGCGTGGCATCGGCGCGAGCACCGGGGTGAAGCCGAGCGTCACGGGTTCCCCGGCCGCCCCGGAGAGCGCCTGCTCCATCTCGGGTATGTGCTGGTGGGCTCCCCCCACCTTGTACGCGCTGAGCTGCCCCATGACGGTGCTCGCCAGCAGCGCGTCGGTGGACTTGCGGCCGGCCCCGGTCGTACCGCTCGCCGCCACCACGACGACGTCGGCCGGCTCCACCAGACCCGCGGCGAGCAGCGGAGCCAGGGCGAGCACCACGGCTGTCGGATAGCAGCCCGGGTTGGCGATGCGACGCGCGTGCGTGATCGCCTTCCGCGAGTCCCCGAGTTCGGGGAGCCCGTACGTCCAGGTCCCCGCGTGCTCCCCGCCGTAGAAGCGCACCCACTGGGTGGCATCGCGCAGCCGGTGGTCGGCGCCGAGGTCCACGACCAGCGTGTCGGCCGGCAGCTGCGCGGCGATGGCGGCCGACTCGCCGTGCGGCAGCGCGAGGAAGACGACCTCGGCTTCCGCGAAAGTATCGGGGTCGGTCGTCGAGAAGCTCCGGCCTTCCAGCCCCTGCAAGTGCGGGTGGACGGCCGTGACCGGCTGGCCCGCGCTACTGCCCGCCGCCAGCGACCCGATCCGCAGCTCGGGGTGGCCGAGCAGCAGTCGCAGCAGCTCACCACCCGCGTACCCCGACGCTCCGGCGACTGCGGCAATCCGTGCTTCGCTCACCGCAGCAGGTTATCCGTATACCCGCATAACCGAGCATTCCGTCCACCATCCGAGACGGCCGTGCGGTACCGCACCCGGCCGACTGCGCCACGCCGGACATAACAGGTGGGTTACGTATCGCGAATCGGCGTCCGCGCTGGGCTAGGTTCGGGTCCTGACCTGGCGTCACGAGGTACGCCTCGCGGAGTGTCAGCATCGCCTGCGCCGCGTAATCGGTCGACTCGAAGGGACAGTTATGCGCAGATCCAGTCTGCTGAAGGTGGCAAGCGCTGCTGCTGCCGTGACGCTCCTCGCGGGCGCCTGCGGTGGGGGTGGCGGCAGTGCCGCACCGACCGACACCGGCGGCGGAGGCGGCGGAGGCGGCGGCGGTGACCAGACGCTCAAGATCGGGTACGTACTGCCCGAGACCGGCAGCCTCGCGGTGCTCGGCCCGCCCCAGATCCAGGCGGTCAAGTTCGCCATCAGCAAGATCAACGACGCGGGTGGCGTGCTCGGCAACAAGGTTCCGGACCCGGTCGGTGGCGACGAGGCCGACGACCAGGCCGTGGCCGCGCAGTCGGCGGACCGGGTGCTCGCCGCCGGCGTCAACGTGATCATCGGCGCTGCGGCCTCCGGCATGTCGCTGGCCATCATCGACAAGATCACCGGCGCGGGCGTCGCCCAGTGCTCGGGCTCGAACACGGCTCCGACGTTCACCGACTACAACGACAACGGGCTCTACTTCCGCACCGCGCCGTCCGACGCGCTGCAGGGCCCGGTGCTCGCCGACGTGATCGTCGGTGACGGTCACAGCAACGTCGCGATCGTCGCCCGTGCGGACGACTACGGCAAGGGCCTGGCCGACGCGACAGCGAAGGCGCTCGAGGCGGCCGGTGCGACAGTCGCACTCAACGAGACCTACGACACCAAGGCGACCAACTTCGACGCGACGGTGCAGAAGATCACCAGCGTGAAGCCGGACGCCGCCGTGGTCATCGCCTTCGAGGAAGGCAAGCAGATCATCAAGGGCCTGATCGAGAAGGGCTACGGCCCCAACAAGATCGGCGTGTACGGCGCGGACGGCATGCGCATCGAGGGCCTCGGCGCGCTCGTCGACCCGTCGAACCCGGGCGTGATCGCCGGGATGAAGGGGACCGCTCCGGCGTCCGCCGACAACCCGACCTTCACCAAGGAGCTGCAGGCCTTTGCACCTGACCTGAAGGAGATGCAGTTCGCGCCGCAGGTCTACGACTGCGTGAACATCATGGCGCTGGCCGCCGAGCAGGCGAAGTCGGTCGACGCGAACGACTTCAAGGACAAGGTCGACGCGCTCACCCGGTCGGACAACGGTGAGAAGTGCACCGACTTCGCCAGCTGCAAGGCGCTGATCGACGAGGGCAAGGACATCTACTACGAGGGTGCCAGCGGTGCCCTGAACTTCACGGATGCCGGCGAGCCCTCCACCGCCACCATCGAGATCTACGAGTACAACAAGAAGGGCGACTTCGAGTCGATCGGCACTCGAGAAGCGAAGGTCGCCACCAGCTGACGCCTTCCCTCACGACCCTTCAGAACGACCCGTACGAACGACAGAGCCCCGGGCACAAGCCCGGGGCTCTGTCGATTCGCTGTTCCGCCTCCAACGGCGCACAGGCGCTGTGCTTCTCGCCTCCAACGGCGCACAGGCGCTCTGCTACTCCGCCTCCAACGGCGCACAGGCGCTCTGCTACTCCGCCTCCAACGGCGCACAGGCGCCTCGCCGACGGGGTCCCTCGCCCAGGGGCTCGGAACCCCGGGCTCCGCGCCTACCTCGCTGGCGCTCGGTACGCGCCGGTCGGCGGTCCTGTTCCGATGCCAACACGACCTGCTTCTACCGTGCCGGTCGGCGGTCCTGTTCCGACTCCAACGCGACTCTGCCTGTATCCCGGCGGTCGGCGGGATTCACCCTCTGCGCGCCCGTGGGGCGTTGAAAGACCGGTCTACCCGTCGGTGGTCGAGCGTAGTCGAGACCACGGTCACCAGGGTCTCGACTGGGCTCGACCGACGAACGGTTGCGGCCGCCTGTTTCGACTCAGACCACCGTCACCAGGGTCTCGACTGCGCTCGACCGACGGGTGAGTGCGGGTCAGGAGATGCGGGCGAGGGTTCCGAGGTAGAGCTCGATGACCTGCGGGTCGTTGAGCAGCTCGTGGCCGGTACCGGTGTAGGCGTCGCGGCCCTGGTCGAGCACGTACCCGCGGTGGCAGATCTCCAGGCAGCGCCGTGCGTTCTGCTCCACCATGAGAATCGACACCCCGGCCTGGTTGATCCGCTGCACCGACTCGAACACCGCGTCCTGCATGAGTGGGGACAGGCCGGCCGACGGCTCGTCCAGGAACAGCACCCGCGGGTCGGTCATCAGTGCCCGGCCCATCGCCACGACCTGCCGCTCGCCGCCGGACAGCGACCCGCACTTCTGGGCGCTCCGCTCGGCGAGCAGCGGGAAGAGATCGGTCACCTCGGCGTACCGGGAGGAGAACTCCCGGGGACGCAGGTAGAGCCCCATCTCCAGGTTCTCGTGGATCGTCAGCGACGGGAAGACGTTGTTGTTCTGTGGGACATAGCCGACGCCGAGCCCGACAAGCCGGTGCGCCGGCAACGACGTGACGTCGTCGCCCGCGAGCAGCACCTGTCCCGAGCGGACCGGTACCAGTCCGAACATCGCCTTGATGAGCGTCGACTTCCCGGCGCCGTTCGGGCCGATGATGCCGACCAGCTCGCCTGGATCGACATGCACGTTGCAGCCGTTGAGGATGTTGACCTCGGGCAGGTACCCAGCGACGAGCTCGACCGAACGCAGGACCGCCTCGACCGGGCGGTGCTCCTCACCGGGCGGCTGCGGTGCGGGATCGGCCGTCATGGCGTGTCCTCCACCTCGTCGGGCTGCGCCGGATCCACCGGCGCGGTCTCCTCGGGCAACGCCCGCGAGCTGCCGAGATACGCGTCGATGACCGCCTTGTTGGCCCGGATGTCGCGCGGTGTGCCCTCCGCGATCAGCCGCCCCTCGGCGAAGCAGGCGACCCAGTCGCTGACACCCATGACCACGTCCATGTCGTGCTCGACGAGGATGATCGTCATCCCGTCGTCCCGCAACGCGGTGATGTGCCCGAGCAGCGACTGGGTGAGCGCCGGGTTCACACCGGCCATCGGCTCATCGAGCATCAGCAGGCGCGGATGCACCATCAGCGCGCGAGCCATCTCCAGCAGCTTGCGCTGACCGCCCGACATCGTGCCCGCGAACTCGTTGCGCATGTGGGCCAGGTTGAACCGCTCGAGCAGCTCGTCCGCGCGCGCTTCGATCTCGCGCTCCTGGTGCGCCCAGGAGGGTCGGAAGATCGCGGGCAGGAAGTGCTCGCCGCGCTGGCCCGTCGCCCCGAGCTTGACGTTCTCGATGGTGGTGAGCCGGCCGAGGGTCTTGGTGAGCTGGAAGGTACGGACCATCCCGCGGCGCGCGATCCGGTAGGCGGGCACTCCGGCGAGCTGCTGGCCCTCGAAGGTCCATCGGCCCTGGTTGGGCTTGTCGAACCCGGTGACGAGGTTGAAGAAGGTCGACTTGCCGGCCCCGTTGGGCCCGATGAGCGAGGTGATCGTGCCGCGCTGCACCTCGAGGTGGTCCACGTCGACGGCACGCAGGCCGCCGAAGTAACGGGCGACGCCGTCGACGACCAGGATCGGATCCGGTTTGGCCACACCGGGCTCGGGACGCACGCCCGCGAGACCGGCACCGGCGGGCCCGGGTGCTGCTGGCTCAGCGGACATCGAGACGCAACTCCTTCGGATCCCCGAGGATCCCGGCAGGGCGGAACGCCATCAACAGCATAAGTCCGAGCCCTACAAGGACGAACCGGATGGCTCCGACGTCGGCACCGTCGATCAGGTCGCCGAACCAGCCGGCGCCCACCGCGCTGCGCAGGAACGCGTCGAAGAAGGTGACGATGAACCAGAAGATGATCGATCCGATGATCGGCCCGAAGATCGTGCCGGCGCCGCCGAGGATGAGGATCGCGTAGAGGTAGAACGTGGTCACCGGGTTGTAGCTGTCCGGCTGGACGGACTGCACGTTGATCGCGAGCAGCGCACCGCCGACGGCGCCGATCACCCCGCCGAGCACGAGGCTCTGCATCTTGAACGAGTACACGTTCTTGCCGAGGCTGCGGGCGGCGAGTTCGTCCTCGCGAACCGCGCGCAGCACCCGGCCCCACGGGCTGCGTACCAGCAGGAAGACGAGCAGGCTGATCAGGACGACAAGGATCCAGCCGACCGTCATCACCCACAACGATCGCGAGTCGAAGTCGATCGGCCCGATGCCGTAGCGACCCGGCGGGAACGGGTTCAGCTCGAAGAACGGGTCAGCGAACTGCCGCAGTCCGTACACCCCGCCGGTCAACGGCTCGGCGTAGGCGGAGCGGTAGAAGTAGCGCAGGATTTCGCCGGCAGCGATCGTCGCGATCGCCAGGTAGTCCCCACGTAGGCGGAGCGTCGGGATGCCCAGGATCAGGGCGAGCACGACGGCGCAGCCCAGCCCGACCAGCACACCCACCCAGAGCGACCAGCCGAAGGTCGCGACACTGACCGCCACCCCGTAGGCGCCGACCAGCATGAACGCGACCTGCCCGAAGTTGAGCAGGCCGGTGTAGCCGAAGTGCACGTTGAGCCCGATCGCGGCGATCGCGTAGATGGCGGCCTCCGGGCCGAACATGCCGCGTACGCCGTTCCCGAGGATCGACAGGAAGTCCATGGCTGCGCCTCACCCCGCCCGCTGCGCGCGACCGAGGATGCCTTGCGGGCGGACGAGCAGCACCAGGATGAGCACGAGCAGTGCCCACGCGAACTGCAGCTCGACCGGGAACCAGAGCGTCGATACCTGCGCGACGATGCCGACGATCAGGCTGCCGACCACGGCGCCGAACGCGCTGCCGAGACCCCCGAGGATGACACCGGCGAACATCAGCAGCAGCAGGTTGAATCCCATGTCCCAGTAGACCGCCCCGGTCAGCCCGTACATGACTCCGCCGAAGGCCGCCAGCCCTCCCCCGACCAGCCAGACGATCATGACGACCCGGTCGACGTTGATGCCGGACGCCTCGGCGAGGTCTCGATTGTCGGAGACGGCGCGCGTCGCCTTGCCGATCCGGGTGCGCAGCAGCCAGTAGGCGACCCCGAGCAGCACGATGATGCAGATGATCGTGACGGTCAGGTCGCGCGGGGTGATGGAGATCGGACCCCACTGCAGCGAACTCTGGATCGTGTACTGGGAGTACTGCGAGCGGCGGGAGCCGAAGGCCACCAGGATGATGTGGCGCAGCACGAGCGCCAGACCGATCGACATGATGAACATCTGGATCAGTCCGGCGCCGCGCCGTCGCATCGGACGCCACAAGCCGCCTTCCATCGCGCCGCCCACCAGCGCGCCGACGACGATCGCGATGAGCGTCGCGACCGCGAGCGGCAGCGTGAAAGGGCTGGTGCTGAACACGTACGCGACCATCGCACCGATGGTGACGAGCTCACCGTGCGCGAAGTTGATCAGCCCTGTGGTGCCGAACACCAGCGACAACCCGATCGACGTGATCGCGATGATGACGCCGAAGGTGATCCCGGCGACCAGCAACTGCAAGAACCTGCCGAACGACGAGGGGCCGGCACCGTCCTCGGCCGGCGGCGCCGGTCCCGCTGTCGCGCCTGGGCTGGGTGTCTCCTGCGGTGTACCCGCGGCGACGAGCGGGAAGATCACGGTGCGGTTCTGTCCGGCCGCCACGGCCACGTCCGCGAGCGTCTCCCCACCCTGGTTGCGTAGCTGCAGATCCTTGGGGAGCGTCTTGGTGTCGAGCGTGACGTCGTACGCCCCCGCGTCCGGCACCGCCACTTCCCAGGTGCCGTCCTTGGCGGTCGTCGCCTTGCCGACCTCGTCGCCGCCGGAGGAGGAGACGGTGAGCGTCACGCCGGCCACCGGACCGTCCGGCCCGCGCAACGTGCCCTTGATCGATTCGCCTTGAGCAGACGCCGATGGCGTGAAGATCAGGACGAGAAACGCGCACGCGACGAGGAGGACCAGGCGTACGCGCAACACGGCCTCCCGAAAGCCCCTCCACGGCTGCTTGCGCACACCATATAGGCGCCGGTCGCAGGTCGGGCGGTAACGCGCCGGATCCGGATAACAACTGGGACACGGAGTCGGCGCGCTCGTGCGTCCGCTGGGAGTGGGTTCACCCGTACGCGCGAGCGCTCGAGATGCGCGTCCTTCCGACTCCCGCGATCATCGCTGGAAGGACACAGGGAGTTGAGTGCAATGACAGGTCTTGGAGCGGTACTTCTGGCGGTGGGTCTGATCCTCGCGCTGGCAGTGCGCGACCGGCTGACCGACGTCGACCTGTCGATGGTGGGCTGGATCGTTGCCGGCGTCGGTGTGCTGCTGATCATCCTCGGCCTGGTGCAGGCGAGCATCGGACGGCGCACCGAGCACCGCGTCGTCGAGGACCGCGACATCCACACCGACTGAGCCGGCCCATCGGGCAACCCTGGAAGGTTGCGCCTCAGCCCTGATCCACCGACCAACATTGGCGCGCCTCAATTTTGATCTCTGATGGCTGCCGCGGGTGGTGGGGCGGGTGGGAGCCGCCGGTCTGTCCGGCTCTTCCACTGCAGGTCCTTGGTCGCGCCCTGGTCCGGGCTGG
>JAFIHG010000001.1 GCA_017848795.1 Candidatus Nanopelagicales bacterium
GTCAACCCGCGTGATGTCGAGCGACACGCCCGCAGTCGTGTGCCTACACAATTTCGGGTCCAAGAGGCTCTCCGACCTCCTGACCTGCACCGATGCTACCGACCACGCCGTCATGTGCCCGTGATCTTCGGAAGTCCGGTCTCGTGGCTGACATCCATCGCTACGGCAACCATGGGATCGGCAAGCCCGATGCACCCGAGCACGACTTCGCCGGGTACTGGTCGCGACGCATCACCGACGAACATCGCCTGGTGTACAAGGTCACTGGCGACGAGGTACGCATCGCCGCAGGCCGGTACCACTACGGGTAGCCCGCGCTTGCAGGATCCCGCGGCCACCCCGGCAGCGCGGGTTGGTGGGCACGCCGGCGCCGTACCGCCGTGCGCCCCGCGGGCGGCTCGCAGGTCGAGACTGTCCGGGTGTCAGCGTTCGGCTGCCAGGATGGCGATGTCGAGGCGGGCCAGGTCGTCCCGGTCGCAGATGAGCTCGATCGCGACGATCAGTCCACTGGCAACGGTGAAGGCGAACGCGCCAGTGGGAGTGCCACCTGGCGCCCATACCGCGCCCGCGTTGCCGTCGATCAGCGCAAGGCGGGCGCCACGTGCCCGCCCGCGGAACTGACCCGCGACCGACGCCGCGCCGGTCAGGTCTCCCGGCGAGCCGGCGGAGCGCGCGGCCGGATCGGCGCGGAAGGTGACGGCCGGATCGAGCAGGGCGAGCAGCGCCGCGAAGTCGCCCTCGCGTGAGGCCGCGAGGAACGCCGCGACGACGGCGCGGCTGCGGGCCCGGTCGGCGCTGGTCGGCACCGCGACCGCTCGCACCCGGTGCCGGGCGCGGCTGCCCATCATCTTGGTCGCGTCCACGCTGCGCTCGACCACGGGCGCGATCTCGGCGAACGGGACGGCGAAGATGTCGTGCAGCACGAACACCAACCGCTCGGCCGGCGCCAACGTGTCCAGCACGGTGAGCAACGCCAGCCCGATCGAGTCGGCCAGTTCCGCCTCGCGCACGGGATCCGCGCCGCCGTCGGCCATCGCATCCTCGGCGAGCGCCGCAGTGAGGGGCCGCTCACCGCGGGCGGTCCGGGCGCGCAACTGGTCAAGGCAGATCCGCCCCACGACGGTGGTCAGCCAGCCGCGCAGGTTGTGGATCTCGGCGGGGTCGGCGCGGTCCCACCGCAGCCACGCCTCTTGGACGGCATCGTCGGCCTCGGCGGCCGAGCCAAGCATGCGCAAGGCGACCGCACGCAGGTGCGGCCGCTGCGCCTCGAACTGCTCGCCCAGCCAGTCCCGTTCGTCCACCCCGGTTACCTTCCTGCTCCTTTCTCCGTCCTACTACAGACGGCGCGGACTGGCTCCGGGTAACGAGAGGCGACCGACATGGCAACTTCGGTCCTGGTCACGGGCGGCACCGGCCGCCTCGGGCGGCTGGTCGCGGCGCGGATGGCGAAGCGGGGTGCGAGGTGCGTGCCCTGGCTCGGCATCCCCGCGCGCTTGGCCCGCACGTCAGCTTCTTCCCGGTCGACCTGCGCAACGGCGAGGGACTCGAGCCGGCCGTCGCGGGCGTCGACGTGATCGTGCACTGCGCGACCAGCACGAAAGGCGACGCCACCGCGACGGGCAACCTGCTCGCCGCGGCGGCGGCGTCCGGCTCGCCGCACGTGGTGTACGTGTCGATCGTCGGCCTTGAGGCCATTGCGTCGTGGGGTTACCCGAAGGCGAAGCTGGCAACCGAGCAGCTGGTCCGCGACAGCGGCCTGCCCTGGACGATCCTGCGCGTCACGCAGTTCTACGACTACGTCTACGACAACTCCCGCAAGCTCAGCCACTTCCCGGTGGTGCCGGTGCCGGCCGGGTTCCACATCCGGCCGGTCGACCCGGGCGAGGTTGCGGACCGGCTCGCCCACCTCGCGCTCGCCCCGGCCGCCGGGCGGGTCGCCGACATGGCCGGCCCGCAGGAGTGGGACTGGACGCAGTTGTTGCGCAGCTACCTGAACGCAACCCACCGCCGCCGCCTCGTCGTCCCAGTCCGGCTGCCGGGCACCCGGGCGGTGCGCGCCGGCGGGCTGCTGCCCGAACCCGGGCACACGACCGGCGCCAGGACCTGGGACGAGTACCTGTCCGCCACGCTGCGGCCAGCCGCGGCGCCGTCGCATCGCTAGGAGATCACCGTGCCCATTCCTACGGACAACCCGGCTGTTGGCATCCGCGAGACAATGGCGGCGATCCGCTCCATCAACGAGCCGGCCACAACCGGCGGCGTCTCGGGGAGAGGTTTGCCGTGACGGCATCAGGCGACGAGCGCCCACAGCGACACGGGGACTTGACCGGCAGGGTGGCGCTGGTGACCGGCAGCTCACGGGGCATCGGCGCGGCCATCGCGACCATGTTGGGCCGCCATGGGGCCGCGGTTGCGGTGCACGGCCGCAACCTGGAGCGGACGAGCGCGGTCGCCGCGCGGATCCAGGACGAGGGCGGCACCGCGACCGCGGTGGTCGGCGACCTGACCGATCACACGGCGTTGGAGGCGATCCGCGAGCAGGTGGAGCGCGAACTCGGCGCCGTTCAGGTGCTGGTCGCGAACGCGGGCGGCAACCTCGCCCCGCCGGCACCGTTGGAGGAGATCTCCGAGCAAGGCTGGCGCGACACCATCGAGGCGAACCTGCTCACGACGTTCCTGACGCTGAAGTGCTTCCTACCGGGGATGAAGAGGCGCGGCACGGGCAGCATCGTCACGATCGGATCCAGCGCTGGTCGCCAGGCCCGTCCAGACGTGCCGATCCCCTACGCCGCGGCGAAGGCCGGCATCGCGCTGCTGACGCAGAGCGTGGCCGCGCAGGCCGGCCCGAACGGAGTCCGCGTCAACTGCGTCGCACCGGCGATCATCCTCACCGAGCGCAACATCGAGCGCATCCCACCCGCGCAGCGCGAGGCGATGGCCAGCCACAATCCGCTGCAACGCCTCGGCACCCCGGACGACGTGGCAGACGCGGTGGCGTTCCTCGCCAGCGACCGCGCCGGGTGGATCACCGGTGTCGTGCTCGACGTCACCGGCGGCACGGTCCTGCGCTGACACGACGGCCCGTCCACCAAGCGTCGTACCCACACGCCGACGAGCTGGCGGCCCGGTTCGAGGATTACGAGCCCCGCGAGGGTGACGAGTTGGACGCGGGGGCGGTGGCGCTGCTGCGTGCGGCGGTGGCCGAGCGTTCCGAGGCGGAGCGTCACATCGTCGAGGAAGTGCGTCGCGCACGCGAAGCAGGTCTGTCATGGAGCGCGATCGGTAGCTTCGTTGGTACCTCGGGCGAGGCCGCACGACAGCGCTACTCCTCGAAGGTCGCATAGCGTCGTCTCAATCCGCTTCGCGGCGCAAGACGCCGCTCGAGTCGCCGATTGAGGATCGACTATCGAACGGAGCACTCAGCTCAGGTAATCAGCTCGAACGAGCAACGCGGTCCGCTGGCCCCGGCGAACTTCCTGTCACAGGTGATCAGAGTGCGGTCCAGCCGTTCGGCGAGAGCAACGTACGCGGCGTCGTAGGCGGTGAGGTTGTCGCGAAGCTCCCAGATCCGCTGCAACAACGGTGCGAGCGGCATGCGCCGGATGGGGAAGCCCGCCAGATGTCGCAACGCCGCCGGCACGGCTGCCTGTAGGGTCGCATTCGGTCGGCTCAGGCCGCGAAGCGCGGACACGATCTCGGCGTCGAAGTGGGCCGGTGCGAACAGCGCGTCGCCGGCCGCCAGTCGAGCCGCAACTGCTTGTCGTCGCGGATCGTCAGACGCGTAGAAGGCGACCAGGACGGATGCGTCGACAACGGCTAGGGTCACGACGCCTCACGCACGTCACGCACCGCGGCGGCCGCGTCCTCGAGGGACACTCCGCTGCCCTCCGGCGGCTGGTATGAGCCGACGTAGTCATCGAGCCGCGTCACCTGCGCGACCTCGGTGAGCCGATCGACGACGAACGCCGAGAGCGACTGCCGGTTGGCCTCGGCCGCCCGAGCTAGCGCTGCGTACACATCGTCAGGCACGTCCCGCAAGTTCATCCGCTTCATGGTGCCACTTTGGCACCATGAGTGCCGGTTGTCGATCCTCATCCCCCGTGATGCGGCCAACTCGCGCGGGCATCCGCCTCGATGAGTTGGTCGGCCGAGGCCGAACAGTACGTCGCCACCTGCTTGGAGCTGTCTTCGCTGTCCTGGCTGGCCGACACCGGTGGACGCGCCGCGCGGGCTGCCTGGTCTTGTCGCCGATAGTCGTCCGAGACCTGACCGGCAGCACCCTCTGCTCCACGGCCACCCGTTGCAGCCGAACTGGGTTCCTGTTGCGGCGAAAGGACTCAGCTCTTCTCTCGGTGCAGAGCGCAGTGCCATGCCGTCCATCCCTAGCATCGCGGCATGTCCTACGACGCATTGGCAGAAAGCATCATCCTGATCAGGACGCGGCAGCCGCCCCGGGTGCTGCACCTGAGCAGGCGGCGCCGTTTCGCGGCGATGGCAGTGGACGTCGCCGGTGATGCGGCAACGACCATGTTCCTGCGTCGAAGTGCTGGGTGCGATATCCAGGAATCCTGGGTGCTGGCATCCCGACACGATGAGTGGCGCCTGCTTGGTGGCGGCGGCGGCACCGTTGATCACAATGCGGGCCTGCTCGCGGACCGGCCGGAGACGATCCGCGACGACATGATCCGGCCCTGGAGCACGCTGCCCGGTGTGGATCCGCGCCTCGTGACGGTCGGAAGCGGTGCTGGCGGTGTGCATTACATGCGAGGCGGCCGGGACCTGTTCCCGCGGAGCGGGCGTTGGATCAGTTACGCGACCCTGTTCGCCAGTGCCCAGGTCGGCGCGATCCAGGTTGCGGACCGCACGGTTGCCGTGCCATGGCACGGACACACGCAAATCGCCTGGATCGGCCGGCGCCCACCCCGCATCGGAATCCTCGGGCGGGCCGGACAACTGCTAGCGACGACGCGGATCCCGATAGCGCAACCCTGATCCGCCCAGACGGGTCAGACGCTTCGGTGGTGGGTGGAGGCGAACCCGAGCCAGGTGTGGCGGTTGCCGGCCCAGCACCAGCCGACCTTGGGCGCGTTCTTGGTGGCTTTGCCGTCATGTCCGGTGCCGCCGCTGATCCAGATCGCCGGGGTGCGCGCGTCAAGGCGGGTACCTCGCGTCTTGCGTGAGGCAATCGTCATGAAGCAGTGGTTGCGTTCTAGGCCTTTGGGTTCCTGCAGCAGCCAGCTGATCCCTTCGGTGATGGTCAGCGGGCTGCGACCCAGTGCGGTGATGGCTGGCAGCGCTTCGTCTGGGCTCCAGTTGCGCATGTCGTCACCGCGGTCCACGTCGTGGAGCAGGTACAGCGGCTGGTCGGGTACCTCGACGGTAGGAATCGCCGTGAACTCGTCGAGGTCGGTCATGTCGGTCACCACGAAACCTCGCTTGCCCTGGTGGGTCAGCAGAGTCGCTAGTGCGCTGGCAGGTACGAGCGAGGGATGCACCGCGAGGACCGCGCCTGGGCGATCGCGCAGGTCTCGCCCGAGAGCGCGCAGAGCCTTGGCGGAGGTCCCGGCGAGGGCTGGTACGTCGAGGGCGATGAGCCGGTCGAGCTGATCGGTGATGGTCACGGCCTGGTTCCTTTCGTGCGGCCGGAGCTGACCGGCCGGAGCACCGTGCGAACAACCGCGGATTGTGCCGGCCGAGTGCCGTACACCATACGGAGAACCATACCATCCTTTCCGTATGATGTACGGAGTATGTCGTATGCTGGTCGGGTGGGCAGCGAGAGCAGCGGCGCCGGAGACCCGGCGCGGACGATCGCGCTGCTGTGGGGCACCACGCAGGTGCCCGGTCGGGGCCCGAAGCCGGCACTGATCGGCGCGCAGGTCGTCGAGGCCGCCATCCGGGTCGCGGACCACGAGGCCGACCTGTCGGAGGTGTCCATGCGCCGGGTGGCGCAGGCACTGGGCGTGGGGACGATGTCGCTTTACACCTACGTCGCGTCCCGGACCGAGCTGATCGAGGCGATGCTCGACGCGACGTACGCCGAGGCGGTCACCGACCTGACCGACCTGGCCACCGACGACTGGCGGACAGGTCTGACCCAGGTCGCCGCCGCCAGTTGGCGGATGTACTTGCGGCACCCCTGGATGCTGCAGGTCTTCACCGGCCGACCTCCTATGGGCCCGAACACGATCGCCAAGTACGAACTCGAGCTGGGCGTCCTGGAGGGCATCGGGCTCACCGACGTCGAGATGGACGCCGTGCTCACCCTCGTACACACCCACGTCGAAGGCGTCGCCCGACGCAAGATCGAGGCCGCGAACACCGAACGCCGCACCGGGCTCACCGACGCACAGTGGTGGGAAGCCGCCGCCCCGGAACTGGCCAAGGTGTTCGACCCCAGCCAGTTCCCCATCGCCGCCCGCGTCGGTCAAGCCGCCGGCGAGCGCTACCAAGGCGCCCACGACCCCGAGCATGCCTATCACTTCGGGCTGCAACGCCTCATCGAAGGCGTCGCCAGCCACCTCGCCACTCGCAACGAGCCCGATAGTCGCTAGCAAGGTCAGGCAGCTGAGAATCGACCCGCCGGCAAAGTAGTAGCGCGATGGTCATCGCTGAGCACATCGCGGCGGCATGACGTGGTCGCACTCGCGGTCGCTATAGCCGCTCAGGCACACTGGCAAGCCATCTCGAACGCGTACTTCCCCTGCTCCTCTTTTCGTCATACGATTTTGCGATGGTCAGCGAAGAACAGATCCGGCAGTGGGCTGACGAGGCCGAGGCTGGCTACGACATCGAGGAACTGAAGCGCCGCGGACGCGGCCGGCCCGGGCGCGGTGCCGAGCCGATGCAGGTCGTAGCCGTGCGGCTCACCACTGAAGAGCTCGCTGCGCTTGACGCCATCGCCGAGCGCGACCACATCTCTCGGTCGGAAGCGATCCGCAGGGCGCTGGCTGATTTCGCGGCGTGAAGGTCCACGACGGCGCACTCAAGCACGGCGTGCTGCCAGAGGACGCGGTCCAGGCGGCCGCCTGGCCGCAGTGGGTCGAGCCGCTCGACGAACTCGAGTGGCCGCATCGGGAGTTGCGGCTCGGATTCGACACTCGAGCGCGCCTTCTAGAGACCGTCGTTCTCATCTTTGCGAGCGGCGAGGAGATGGTCATCCACGCCATGCCGGCTCGGAAGCAGTACTGGGATCTACTGCCGTGAACCATGGCTTCCGCTGCGCACGCGGATCAGTCCGCAGGGCGTGGCTGAGCGCTGCTGAGTACATCGCGGCGGATGGACGTGCTGGGCAGCTGAACCGTCCTGATGTAGGCGCTGTAGCGGCTCGCAACAGGAAGTCGGCTCTGCGCGACCAGTTGCGTCGCGCCTCGACTGAATCCTTGGCGGCATCTCCGACCACCGGCATTGCGATGTGGCTGGCCGGTGGCTTGAAACAGGAACCCGGCCATAGTCATGCTTGTGGCCATGACGGTGCTGTCTCTGGCCGAGGTCAAGTCTCACCTGTCTGAACTCGTTGGCCGCGTGAAGTCCGAACACGAGCGCATCACGGTGACTGTGCACGGCAAGCCCTCCGCGGTACTCATCGCCACCGAGGATCTGCAGTCCCTCGAGGAGACCATCGCGATCTTGTCCGATTCGGACACGCTCAGTCGCCTCGGCGCCTCCGAGGCAGAACTCGCACGCGGCGAGGGGGAGTCGGAGGAGGATCTTGCCCGGGCCATGAACGCCCGACGCCGGCAGCGTGCGTGAGCGACAACCCTTCCCGTTACACCCTCATTGTCACGCCCGCGGCGCGGGCCAGGTGGAGCAGCATCTACCTGAGGCCGTCGCCTTCGCCGCACACGAGTTCATCGTCGGGGCGTTGTTGGACAACCCCCAAGGCGTCGGGAAGCGGTTGCATGCACCTCTCGGTGATCGGCACGCCGCCCGGCTGGGCACCTACCGCGTGGTCTGCCGCATCAAGGACGAGGAGCGAACCGTGACGGTCGTCGATATCGCACACCGCCGGAGACACCTACCGCGCGCCAACCGCTGATCTCGGGCTGCCGCACCGAGGCGGCCGGTCCGCGGCTCAGCGAAGTCGCCGTCCAGCGATCGAGTGCCGAGGACCGGGCGTTGCCGGCGGCGGTACGGGGCAGCCGCACTCGCGGCGGAAAGACGCACATTCAAAGCGAGGGCAGGTCCGTGGTCGTTGCACTTGCCAGAGGCGCTCCTTGACGATGTGGAATGTGCGCCCGGCGCGACCGCCGTAGTTGTGCAGCGAGCGCGGCGTAGCCCGAACCATCCAGGTCCCCTTTGGCCTGATCGATCTTGTGCATCAGCGAGTCGAAGTCTCGGTCGAACGTGGGTTCAGAGACGCACAGCAGGTTCACGACCCGACCGATGAAGTCGAGCATATGGAAGCGTGCGCGAAGCGCGACGTAGTTGTAGTCGAAAGTTGCCTGATCGGTCGAGAAGACGTTCTCGCTTCGGCTCTTCAGTTGCCAGGTCCATTGGCCGTGGGCCAGGCGGTTGCGATCGGTGATGACAGGCGCAAGGTCGTTCTCCAGTAGTTGAGTCACAGCTTCGACTCGCATCAGCGCCTTCGCTGGTAGCGAACCGCTCAAGGATTGGTGCGCCATCACGCCGTAGTGGCGCCGCGCCGCAAAGTCGACTGCTAACGCCCAGCGCCGATCCTGACTCTGAACGAGCCAGATGAGAGCGCGCTCTCGGTCGTTGAAGCCGGTAGGGTCTTCGAGGATCTTGCGAAGACGCGACTCTGCATATACGCCAAGAAGCAGTGTATGGACCTTGCGCATCGCGTTCTCAGCGGGCTCGTCGCCTTCTCCAATTGCCCGTTTGTGCGCACGCTCAACTTGCCTGAGCGCCGCAAGAACAGCGTCTAGGTTGTCAGCATGCTTGCGGAAGTTCGGGCTGCTGGGGTATTCGACCACTGTTCTACTCACGGACGCCGGAGTGCATGTACAAGACATGCCTTCTGGCGTCCGGGAGTCGAACCCGGTACTCACTCGGCGAACCGAGCCGCGCTCCGAGCGCGCCACGCCCGAGAGCACCCTACACGATGCCCCGGACGTGAACCGGGAGGCACCTCTGGTGACTGTCGCGACGACAGCCGGCCGCGCCGGAGGCTGCTCGCGGCGGTGTGACGCGTTTGCCTGACGTGCGTCGAATCGGCCGTGTCGAAGGCGGATTGTCCGTTGGGGTTTGGTCTCGTCCACGACCAGTACCACCCCAGGAGCAGCCCACTGGGTTTGGATGGCTCGGTTAGGAAGCCTGCTGAACCGCGTTCGTAACCCCGTACACGAGCGTGGCGAGTGCGTCACGGAACGATTGCGGGTCATCGATCAGGGCTCGGGGCTCGTCCATGAGCTTGAAGTCACGCCCGAGGCGACGGATACCGTCGAGGACGTCGTCGGCTTCTGCGGCGTCGCGTGGAAGCTGCGCTTCGATGCTCTCCAGAAGTGCGGTCGCTTCGTTCTTGCGGATGGCGTTCGGATGGTCGGTGACGAAGTTCTTCCGAAGCCGCTTCAAGATTGTGGAGATCTTGAGGTGTGCGTGGTCGCGGATCGCCTCGCGCTGCTTCTGCTCGACGAGCGCGAGGATGGGTTGGAACCCGTCGTACAGGTCTTTCTGCGTCTTGGTGGTCGCGCTCTCGTGGAGCGCGAGGTCCATGACGTTGCGGGCGAATGGGACCTTGTCTAGTTCGAGCGGCCTGTCGAGTCCCGCCGTAGTGCTCGCCTCAGCCGCGGCTGCGGCTAGGAGCTTGAACAACTTAACTTCCTTCGACGGGTCCACGTCCTTCCACGCCTGGACGAAGGCTTCCGAGTCCTCGTGCGACAGGACGGTCTTGGCATATCTCTTGACCGCCTCGTTCGCGAGCGCGGCCGGGATGCAGTCTTCGAGTTCCATCACTCCTGGCCGGTCCTCCCCGTCGACAGTGGCGGCGACCGTGAACACGAGCGACTCGGGCAAAAGCCCCTTCATCGCCTTGATTCCGTCGATGGCCTTCTGCCCGTCCGCGTCGTTGTCCACCAAGACGAGGACCGCGGGCTTGTCTTCGTCACGTCCGCGGGCCAGATAGACCATGTAGGGCACGTTCCCTGCGCCGCCGCACGCTACGAGGGTGAGTGTGTTCAGGTCGAGAGCGTTCCCGTTCGGGGCGACCCTGCGAGCCACACTGCTGGCGCCCGCAAGCAGGATCGGGTCGGCCTGGCCCTCGACCATGAGGTTGCACGAGCTGATAAACGTGGTCTCCGCCACGAACCCTCCGAGCGCCGTGCGGAGTGGGTCGTAGTGGTTACGTCCTGCGTTCTTGACCACACGCGTGCCCTCCTCGCCGTCGCCCTTCTCCAGCACCCTGATTCGCTCGGCGTGGTTCTTGTCGATCAGGAACGGCGAGTGGGTCACATAGACGACCTGCACCGGGGCCCGCTCGTGGTCCTCGGGGTGCGCGAACGCGCCGAAAATCCGTAGAAGGTCATGCTGGCCGGAGTTGGACAGGAATGCGTCGGGCTCGTCCATGAGTAGCATCTCGCCCTCGTCCGAGTCATGTGAGAGGTACTGGACGAAGTAGCTGAGGAAGTACTTCAGGCCCTGGCTACGCTCCTTGAATGTGTAGTCGCTGCCGGTCCGGTCCCGGATGGTGAACACCAGGTCGAAATCCCGCAGCCGCAGGCGGAGGGCGAAGTCGGTGTCCTGGGTCCACCAGTGCTTGAAGTTGAGCGAGTCAGCGAGTTTGCGGTTCATCTTGTCGACGAGCGCCTCCGCGTAGCCTTCTGATGTGTGGACCGCCTTCCTCAGTTCGGCAAACTCGCCTTCGGTGATGCCTGCCACGTCCACGAGCAGACGACGGGCCAGTTCCCATTGCTCGAGGAGCTCGGCGGTCGGCGAGTCGTCCGTGCCGCTGTAGACCGGTCTGCCTTCCCCTGTGGTTGGGTTCTCTAAGGACTCGGGGTGCTCACGGACGAACAGCATCCGTGACAGCCAGGATTGGCGTGTCTGGTTCTTGGTGTTCAGTTCCCCGGCCAGGAACGCGATCTCCACGCTGTCTGGCAGCGGGATACGTGCGTCGATGCGGAACGACTTCGGCAGGACGAGCTCCGCGGGGATCTTGTCGAGCACCCTCGACTGGTCCCCTACGAACAGCTCGATCCGGTCGTGGAAGCGAAACAGGTGAAACGAGTCGAAACCGGAAGCTTCTGAGTCGATGAGAGCGGTGATAGCTGTACGATCTTCTTCGGTAAGGTCGGTGAACTCGCCGCCGAACTCCGGCAGTTCTGGGGCTTCGTCCTCGTTGAACTCGGTGGAGTATCGGCAGAAGTCCTGTTTCTCGAAGCGGTCGCCGGTCAGCAGCGCCTCGATCGCGTACAACAGTTGGCTCTTACCCGCCTCGTTTGCCCCGACAACTGTGGTCACGTCGGACTCCAACGGGATGCGCACGAACGGAAAGAACTTCTCGCCTGCGCCGAGCGAATCCCATGGGTCGGGTCGGGCGCCGTCTCGACTCTTGCGCAGGTAGTCGAAGTTGAACGACCGGAAGAACCTGATATAGAGCGTCTTGAGCCGCATGTCCCTGCCAATCTGGTCGACCCCACTGGTCTGCCGGAGTCAGGTTAGCGAGGATCAACGACACGGCACCCTTCGAGTGATGGCGCGACAACCGAGCCCCGAGGCCGCGCCGTCTCAAGCAACATGCGGGCACTTCCGTCAGGCTTCACGGGTCTGTCTGGCGCAGGACTTGACCACGACTCGTGCGCACTGTGGGCGGTTCGTCCTTGGGTCACTCTGGGCGGAGTGGGTCACAGCGGGGCCGCCGACGCCGGCACGTAGCGCCCCGGCCAGCTGAGCGGTCGATTCGAGCGAGTCTCGACCTGTGCTCGAGGGCGGCTCACGTGAGCCGCTCGGCCCGGCAGTTGTCGCCTAGTTGTCGACGCCGCGGCTCTCCCACTGGCCGAACGTGCCTTCCGATGACACCCACGCGTCCCGACCGTTGAAGGAGCGGCCCATGACGATGACGCCCGCGGTCGACGGCGAGGTGAACACGATGTCGCGCGTCACTGTGCTGTGGCCGTCCCCGATGCGGATCGACCCGTCGGCCACGAGCCGCTCCTGGAGGGCGCGGTACGACGCGTACGCCCGGGCGGTGCTCTCGCGATAGTTGTCGCTGTGCCGGACGGCGGCCGCGACGATCGACCCGGTGAGCAGGGTAAACTCGCCGTCGATCTGCTGTGCCCGCACGTCGATGCCGTGCTTGGCGTGGGTCAGGCGGAAGACCGGCGAAGCGTTCTCCGACTGCTCGCCGACGGGCGCTCGCGTCTCGTGTACGCAGATCGCCTTGACGCCCAGTACCGGCAGGACGATCTGCAGCTGCGACAGGAAGTAGTCCATGTCGGAGGCGTCCGCCTCGGAAGGCCAGGGGTCGGCGGCTCGGTGCCGTTCTCCAGGCCTACGCGACCCGCCTCCTTCGCCAGTGCGATCAGGCGCGACTCCAGGTAGCGGCCATGGGACTTGGTCAGGTTCGCGTCCTTCGACGTGATCACCACGACTCGGTCCCAAAACGACTTGTCCCGCTGGTGCGCGCGCAGCCGCTCGGCCACGACGTCGGCCTCGCCGATGTAGCACTTCACGCCGCCAATCGCGTCGTCGGCGTCGCCGAGCAGCAGGTACACACCGGTACGCGCCGCCTCCGGGCGGCGCAGCAACTCCGCCAGATCGGAACGCCGGGCGGTCAGCACGTGACCGGTCCAGTTCGTGATTTCGGCGGTGGTGAGTCCGCCCGGCTTGCCGTCCACGAGGAACAGCCGCACCTGCTTGCCGCTCACGCCTCGATCATCTCCTCGATCCGCTCGTCGTCGCTGCTGGTACCGGTCAGCCGCCCGGAGAACGCCGCGGCGAGCAGCGCCCGCCGAAGGGCGCCGCCTCTTCGTCGGCCCGCCTCCGTCTGATCAACAATTCTGGTCGTTGCACCTCGCGTTGCCCTTACCGCGCTGACCAGATGGCGCTGGCGGTGAACATCAGGCAGGGGAATCGACAGGCCGTTCAGCTTCGAAACGCTCAGGGTATGGAGTCCGCTGCTCGAACTCGAGATGGCGCTCAGGGCAGCACGGTTCTGGGGCGAGTTCCAGACCGCCTCCAGGTACTCGGGATCGAGCACCTCCGGCTTCGGTCGGACACGTATCAGGTGGTTCTGGTGGACGCAGTTGTCGATAGATCCATCCCAGACTGCCGCGCGCCCGATCTGTCGTGGGCTTCCATTCCCTTCGACGACGAGCAAGTCGCCCTTCATCAACTTCAGACGGTCTAGCTCCCCATCGAACAGTTCGATTTGATGCACATCCGACAAGTCCAGACCGTCAGCGGTCACGTTTGCGACTCGTAGGAAGGGGAACGAGTTGTTCCTGGGCCTACGCTTCTGCTGCTTCTGAATCCCGCCCTGGATGACCGCCACATCGGGTAGGGGAACCGGGGAGCCTTCACGACATCGCATGAGCGCTGACCGCTCAAGGGCACGAGCGGCCGCGACCACGCGTCGCAGATAGGAGTCCGCGGCATCGAGGCGTGAGAGGTGGTCTTCGAGGACCTCGACGATGCGCCGCTGCTCGTCGAGCGGCGGCACCGGCGTCGGCCAGGAGGCGAGTCTGGCGCGACCAAGGTGGTGGATTCCAACGCCTCGCGAGTGTTCGACGAAGCGGCCCGCTAGGACTTGAAGGCGGAAGAAGTGGAGCAGGAACCGGGGATCATGAGTCTGAGGACGGACCCGTATGAGTGTGTTTTGAAAAGCGCACTCATCCAGCTGGCCATTCCATAGAGCCGGCTTCCCTACTTCGCCCGGGCTTCCCGATGCCTCGCTCAGCAGGAGGTCACCGGCCACCAGCCGGTACGTTTCCATCTCGGAGTCCGTGAAGTTCATGGACTTCACGTCATCGAGGCTGATCCCGCCCCACGTCACGTTGGCTGCTCTCAGGTACGGCCGCATCGTGTCCCCAGTGTGGTTCTTGGGGGACCGCTGCCTTCCCAGGCGAACCTCCGCCACGTCAGACAGCGGGACGGTCGGCCACGTCATGCCGTCAGCTCCGTGTTCAGTGACGCGATCAATTCGCCTGCGTTCGGACCGAGGTCGCGGAGGGCGCCGTCGGTGCCGCCGCGCTCGGTGAAGGGGGCCTCGTCGAGGTCGCTGGCGTCGATGCCGGCGGACGCGGCGATCACCTCGACCATGCGGTCGAGCCACCAGCGCTCCCTCTCGGTGAAGATCGCGCCGGCCTGGGCCTGCTGGGCGAGCCAGGACGCGTACCGCTCGCGCACCCGGTCGGCGTACGGGACGAGCTCGTCGTCGGCGCCGACGGTGAAGCGCAGCAGCGAGACCAGGTCGGTGAGGGTGCGCACCGAGCCGTGGCGGACGCGGCTCTCGTCGAGGACCTCGTACGCGTTCCAGATGAGGTCAGGTGTCCAGTTGTACGGCGGCCGGGAGATGCGGTCGGCGAGCTCGCTGAGGTCCCGGAAGGAGACCCGGCGCTCCCGCGCTTCGGTGAGCAGCTGGATCGCGGTGATCTCGTCGCGGTGCTCGTCCAGGTACGCGCGCCACGACTCCACGATCGACTTCGCCCGGGCGGTGTCGACGACGCCGTGCGCGTCGAGCAGCACGTCGACGCTGACCTCGTCGATGACCCGGTCGTGGGTGGCGCGCAGCTCGAGGATGCGGGCGCGCAGCTCCGGGTTGGCGGCGAGCGGCTCGAGCGCCGTGTCGACGAGTTGCTGCACCGCCTCCGCGGGGTCCGCGGCGCCCTCGATCGCGCTCGCCTGGATGGTCGGGTCGACGGCATCGACCAGTCCGCGGACGATGTCGCGCACCGGTGTGCCGGCGACCGCGTCCAGCTCGCCGCGTTCGGCCGGGGTCAGCTCGAGCTCGAGCTTGGCCAGCCGCGACGCGAGCGTGGCCGCCTCGTCCTCGGTGAGGGTGAGCGCGGCGGTCTTGTCGAGCAGCTTGCGCAGCGAGATGGCCTTGTCCCGGTTGAGCGGCGGCTCGACGAAGTCGTGCTCGGTGACGCCGACCGCGTCGACGATGACGAACCGCGTCTTCGCGCTCGCGTCCGGGGTGACGGCTTGGAAGTCGGCCGGTGGGATGGTGCGGGCGCCGCGGCCCTTCATCTGCTCGAAGTACTGCGCGGACCGCACGTCGCGCAGGAAGAACACGCACTCCAGCGGGCGCACGTCGGTCCCGGTCGCGATCATGTCGACGGTGACCGCGATGCGCAGCGCCGGGCTGGTGCGGAAGGCCGTCAGCTGGCCCTTGGGATCCCGCGCCGTGTAGGTGATCTTGACGGCGAAATCGTTGCCCTTGCCGAAGACCTCGCGCACGCAGGTGACGATGTCCTCGGCGTGCGCGTCGTCCTTGGCGAAGATCAGCGTCTTGGGCACGGTGGACCGGCCGGGGAAGATCTCGGTGAACAGCCGGTCCCGGAACGTCTCGAGCACGGTGCGCAGCTGGCTGGTGCTGGTGACCGCCCGGTCGAGCTGGGTGCGGGTGTACTCCAGGTCCTCGTCGAGCTCCTCGTAGCGCTGGACGCGCGTACGCCGGTCGACCTTGGGCACGACCGTGCCGGCTTCGATCCGCGAGCCACGCTCGGAGATCTCGGTGCGGATCCGGTAGAGGTCGAAGTCGACGTTCACCCGGTCGGCCACCGACTGCGGATAGGTGTACTCGCTGACCAGGTTCTGCCGGAAGAACCCGAAGGTCTGCTTGCCGGGGGTGGCGGTGAGCCCGACCACGTGCGCGTCGAAGTACTCCAGCACGCCGCGCCACACCCCGTAGATCGACCGGTGCGCCTCGTCGACGATGACCAGGTCGAAGGTCTCCGGCGGCAGCGCCGGGTCGTACGCGACGGTGACCGGCGCGTCGGGGACGTACGCGTCCAGCCCCGGGTCGTCCTGCTCGGCGACGTCCAGCCCCTGCAGGCCCTGGTAGACCCGCTGGATCGTCGAGATGACGACCTTGGTGGAGGCGAGCATGCCGGCGCTGGAGAGCTTGGCGACGTTGTACAGCTCGGTGAACCGCCGCCGGTCGTCGGGGGTGCGGTAGTTCTGGAACTCGGCGAGCGTCTGGTCGGCGAGGTTGTTGCGGTCGACCAGGAACAGGATCCGCTCGAAGCCGCCGAACTTCAGCAGCCGGTACGCGAGCGTGACCGCGGTGTAGGTCTTGCCAGCGCCGGTCGCCATCTGCACCAGCGACCGGTCGAAGCGCTGCTCGGCGAGGCTCCGCTCGATGCCACCGATCGCGGTGATCTGCGCCGGCCGCAGCGGCTTCTCGTCCAGCGGCGGCAGGGCGCGTACCTTCGCCCGCCAGGTCGGCCGGGCCGGGTCGGCCTCGGCGTCGCGCAGCAGCCGGGCCAGGGTCTCGGGCCGCGGCACCTGGAAGATCCGCCGGGCTCGCGGCTGCGGATCGAAGCCGTTCGTGAAATGGGTTTCTACCCCGCTCGCCTCGAACACGAACGGCAGCCGCCCGCCGACGGTGAGCGCCTTGAGCCGGACCTCGGCGGGCAGGCCGTCCGCGTACCTCGCCGACTGCCACTCCACCCCGGACAGCGGCGTGCCCTCGGGCTTGGCCTCGATCACCCCGACGGCGCGCTTGTCGACGTAGAGCAGGTAGTCGGCGCGGCCGTGCCCCGGCTTCATCACGACCTCGCGTACGGCGACGCCCGGGCCGGCGAACAGGTTGAGGTCCTTGCGGTCCTGCACCACCCAGCCGGCCGCCGCCAGCTGCCGGTCGATCTGTACGCGCGCCCGCTGCTCGGCGGCCAGGCGCACGTCCTCCCCTGCTGGATCCATCTCGCGCTCAGGTTAGCGGGACGGCGTGCAACCGCGGGCGACCCGCGATCGATCATCGCGGCACGACGGTGATCGGGCACTGGATTCCCGGGGCACGGCTCAGCCGCCCGTCGGCGGTGACGAGTGCGCAGTCGAGCGCCTCCGCGAGCGCGACGTACCCGGCGGCGTCGTACGCAGAAAGGTTGGCCCGCAGCTCCCAGACCCGTTCGAGCATGCCGTGGATCGGGTACCGGGTCATCGCCAGGCGTCGCCAGGCGTCCAACACGACCCAGCCGTCATGGTCCTCGATCTGCCGCGCCACACCCGGCGGCGCAGCCTGCCGGCGACCTCGGAGTCGATCAGGTGCGGCACCTGGAGCCGATCGGTACCGAGGGCGGCCCTCGCCGCTCCGTCGTTGAGCAGAGCGGTGATCGCTGCGGAGGCGTCGACGCCTATCACCGGGCGGCGCGCTCGTCGTCCAGCTCCTCGACGATCGTCGCCGGCTCGACGGACAAGTCCGGCAGCGCTCCCAAGAGAGCAGGATTGTCGGCCCGCCGGGACGCCTCGGTCAGCTCGCGGACGGCGACCGCATTCACCGACATCGCGTCCGCCTCAGCGAGCCGCTGCAGCCGCCGCACTACCTCGTCAGGGACGTTCCGCAAGTAGAGCGTCTTCATGTCGCACAATGCTAGGAGCATGCCAGCCGGGAGATTGCGGTCCGCGTCGCCGCTCACATGGTGCGGCGGTACTGGCCGCCGACCTCGAAGAACGCCTGGGTGATCTGGCCGAGCGAGCAGACCCGCACCGCGTCCATCAGCTCGGCGAACACGTTGCCGCCGCTGGTCGCCGCCTCCTTGAGCGCGGCCAACGCCGCCGGCGCCTGTTCCCGGTGGCGCTCTTCGAAGTCCGCGAGCCGGGCCAGCTGGGACTGCTTCTCCGCCTCGGTGCCGCGGGCCAGCTCCAGGTGCTGCAGCGGCTGACCGCCCTCCGGGTCTAGGAACGTGTTGACCCCGACGATCGGCAGTGAGCCGTTGTTCTTGCGCTGCTCGTACGTCATCGACTCGTCCTGGATCTTGCCGCGCTGGTAGCCGGTCTCCATCGCGCCGAGCACGCCGCCGCGGTCGGAGATCCGGTCGAACTCGGCGAGCACCGCCTCCTCCACGAGGTCGGTGAGCTCCTCGACGAGGTAGCTGCCCTGCAGCGGGTTCTCGTTCGCGGCGGTCCCCCACTCCTTGTCGATGATCATCTGGATGGCTAGGGCCCGGCGTACCGAATGCGGCGACGGCGTAGTGATCGCCTCGTCGTACGCGTTGGTGTGCAACGAGTTCGCATTGTCGTAGATCGCACACAGCGCCTGCAGAGTAGTACGGATGTCGTTGAAGTCCATCTCCTGCGCGTGCAGCGAACGACCCGAGGTCTGCACGTGGTACTTCAGCTGCTGCGCGCGCGGCGAGGCACCGTAGCGCTCCCGCATGGCAACCGCCCAGATCCGCCGGGCGACCCGCCCGATGACCGTGTACTCCGCGTCCATCCCGTTGGAGAAGAAGAACGACAGGTTCGGCGCGAAGTCGTCGATCGCCATGCCGCGGGCGAGGTACGCCTCGACGTAGGTGAACCCGTTCGCCAGCGTGAACGCGAGCTGGCTGATGGGATTCGCGCCGGCCTCGGCGATGTGGTAGCCGGAGATGGAGACCGAGTAGAAGTTGCGTACGCCCTTCTCGATGAACCACTCCTGGATGTCGGCCATCGCACGCAACGAGAACTCGGTGGAGAAGATGCAGGTGTTCTGACCCTGGTCCTCCTTGAGGATGTCCGCCTGCACGGTGCCACGTACCGTCGCGAAGGTCGTCGCCGTGATCTCCTCGCGCTCGGCGCCGGACGGCTCGCGGCCCTCCCGTTCGCAGAACGCCGCGAGCTGCTGGTCGAGCGCCGTGTTCAGGAACATCGCGAGGATCGTCGGCGCCGGCCCGTTGATCGTCATCGACACCGACGTCGTGGGGCTGCACAGGTCGAATCCCGCGTACAGGTCCTTCATGTCGTCGAGCGTCGCGACCGACACCCCGGACGTGCCGACCTTGCCGTACACGTCCGGCGCCGGCCCGGGGTTGCGGCCGTAGAGGGTGACCGAGTCGAACGCGGTGGACAGGCGGGTCGCCGGCTGGCCCTCGGCGAGCAGGTGGAAGCGGCGGTTGGTACGCGCCGGGTCGCCCTCCCCGGCGAACATCCGCGCCGGCGCCTCCCCCTCCCGCTTGAACGGGAAGACCCCTGCGGTGTAGGGGAACTGGCCGGGCACGTTCTCCTCGCGCAGGTAGCGCACCAGCTCGCCGTCGTCGCGCGTACGGGGCAGCGCCACCCGCGGCACCGACGTGCCCGACAAGGTGGTGCGCCGCAGCGGTGTATGGAACTCCCGGCCGCGCACCACGTAGGTGAAGTCCTCGGCGCCGTACCGCTCGACCGTGCGCGGCCAGGCCGCGAGCGCCGCCGCGGTCGTCTCGTCGAGCGCGTCCTCGACGTCCGTCGTCAGGTCGGCGACGGCCGACGCCGCCTCGATCCGGTCGGCCGCGCGCAGCGCGTCGTACGCCGTGCGCAGGTGCTGACGCCGGCGTGCCGCCTCGGCCTGCTCGCGCGTGATGCGGTGGTAGTCGCGCACGGTCTCGGCGATCTCGGACAGGTAGCGCACCCGGTTCGCCGGCACAATCGGCACGAGCCGCGTCGAGGTACGGCCACTGACCTGCGGCACCGCGCCGGTCCCCTCCGGCAGACCGTGCGGGCGCAGCAGGCCGGCGAGGTGCTTGTAGAGCGCGGTGACGCCGTCGTCGTCGAACCGTGCGGCGCTGGTGCCGAAGACCGGCATGTCCTCCCACGGCGTGCCGAACGCCTCGCGGTTGCGGACCAGCTGGCGGGCCACCTCGCGGCGGGCGTCCTCGCCCCCGCGGCGCTCGAACTTGTTGATGGCGACGGCGTCCGCGAAGTCCAGCATGTCGATCTTCTCGAGCTGCGAGGCCGCGCCGTACTCCGGCGTCATCACGTACAGCGAGACGTCGACATGCGGCACGATCGCCGCGTCGCCCTGCCCGATGCCGGGGGTCTCGACGATGACCAGGTCGTACCCGGCCGCCTTGCACGCGTCGATGAGCGCCGGGACGTGGTTCGGCACCTCCTCGCTCGCCCCCCGGGTCGACACGGACCGGAAGAAGACCGGGCCGTCGGGGGCGGTGCCGATGGCGTTCATGCGGATCCGGTCACCGAGCAGCGCACCGCCGCCGCGCCGGCGGCTCGGGTCGATGGCGAGCACCGCGATCCGCAGCTTGTCCTCGTGATCGCGGCGCAAGCGGCGCAGCAGCTCGTCGGTCAGCGAGGACTTGCCCGACCCGCCGGTCCCGGTGATGCCGAGCACCGGCACCGCGCTGCCGGCGGCGGCCCGGCGCAGTTGATCGACCAGCTCGGCCGAGCGGCCCTGCTCGAGCACGGTGAGCGCGCGCGCGAGCGCCGCCTCGTGCCCGGCGCGTACCGCCGCGACGTCGGGACCGGACGCTGCCAGGTCGGTGTCGCAGTCGCGTACCAGCTCGTTGATCATCGCCGGCAGCCCGAGCCGCTGCCCGTCCTGCGGGCTGAAGATGCGCACTCCCCGCTGCGCCAGCAGCGCGATCTCCTCCGGCACGATCACCCCGCCGCCGCCGCCGAAGACGTGCACGTGCCCGGCGCCGCGCTCGGCCAACCGCTCCACCAGGTAGCTGAAGTACTCGACGTGGCCGCCCTGGTACGAGCTGATCGCGACGCCCTGCACGTCCTCCTGCACCGCCGCGGTGACGACCTCCTCGACGCTGCGGTCGTGCCCGAGGTGGATCACCTCGCAGCCCTGGCTCTGCAGGATCCGCCTCATGATCGTGATCGCGGCGTCGTGCCCGTCGAACAGGCTCGCGGCACTCACGAAACGGACGGGATGGGTCGGTACGTGCAGCGCGGCGTCCGGCATGGGGGTCCTCGACGGAATTGGTTGGACGTCCAAGTAATTGCGTCCCATGGTACTCCCGCCCCCGGGTGGGGGCCACCGCGTGCGCATACCGACTGGCCCGGTCGCGGCCGGCGGTGGCAGGCTGGTCCGCGCCCGTACCCGCTCGGCAAGGAGCCCGCGATGACCACCGACGAGGGCGCGCCCGCGCCCGCCGCTGACGACGCCACGAGTGCGGAGGACGAGGTCAAGCGCAAGTTCCGCGAGGCGCTCGAACGCAAGAACCGCCGCGGGGCCGACGCGCACCTCGCCGAAGGCGAGGCCGGGTCGAAGATCCATCACACGCACGGTCCGGCCGGCGGCAAACGCGAGTTCCGCCGCAAGTCCGGCTGATCACCGTGTTCCGGATGAATGTGCCAGGACTCCGCTAAGAGCGGAGTCCTGCCACATTCATCCGGAATCTAAACTGATCGGGGAGTCAGTAGCGGGGCCAGAGTACGCGCGCCTAGGCTGCCCGCATGCCTGTGACCGAGCTGCCCACCCGTGCCCGGATCGTCGTCATCGGGGGCGGGGTGATCGGCTCGTCGGTCGCGTACCACCTCGCCCACCTCGGGCAGGACGTGCTGCTGCTCGAACGTGACCGGCTCACCTCCGGTACGACCTGGCACGCGGCCGGTCTCATGGTCACGTTCGGCTCGACATCGGAGACCTCCACCGAGCTGCGCAAGTACACCCGCGACCTGTACGCCCGCCTCGAGGCCGAGACCGGGCAGTCCACCGGCCTCAAGCAGGTCGGGTTCATCGAGGTCGCCGCCGACGCCGACCGGCTCGAGGAGTACCGGCGCGTGTCGGCGTTCAACCGGCTCTGCGGCGTCGACGTGCAGGAGATCTCCCCGGCCGAGGTCGGCGAGCTGTTCCCGCTCGCACGCACCGATGACCTCCTCGCCGGCTTCTACGTCGCCGAGGACGGCCGCGCCAACCCGGTCGACGCCACCATGGCGCTCGCCAAGGGCGCCCGCGGCGCCGGCGCCCGCATCGTCGAGGGCGTCGCGGTCCGCGAGGTGCTCACGAAGGACGGTGCGGTGACCGGCGTACGCACCGACCTCGGCGACGTCGAGTGCGAGTACGTCGTGAACTGCGCCGGCATGTGGGCGCGTCAGCTCGGCGAGCGGGGCGGGATCAGCCTGCCGCTGCAGGCGGCCGAGCACTACTACCTGGTGACCGAGCCGTTCGCGGGCGTCGACCCGTCCTGGCCGGTGCTCGAGGACCCGGGGTCGTACGGCTACTACCGCGAGGAGGGCGGCGGCCTCATGCTCGGCCTGTTCGAGGGTGCGGCCGCGCCCTGGAACGTCGGGCGCATCCCGGAGGACTTCTCGTTCGGCGAGATCTCGCCCGACTGGGACCGCATGGGCCCGTACCTCGAGAAGACGATGGCCCGCATCCCGGTGACCCAGGAGATCGGCGTACGGAAGTTCTTCTGCGGCCCGGAGAGTTTCACGCCCGACATGGCACCCCTTGTCGGCGAGGTCCCGGAGGTACGGAACTACTTCGTCGGCGCCGGGCTGAACTCGGTCGGCATCCTGACCGGCGGCGGCCTGGGCCGCGCGCTCGCGCACTGGATCGTCGACGGCGACCCGGGAGTCGACGTCACGGGGATGAACGTCGACCGGCTCGAGCCGTACCAGGCGACCCCGGAGTACCGCGCCGCCCGCGTCGTCGAGACCCTCGGCAACGTCTACAAGTGCCATTACCCGGGCAAGCCGCTGCGGACCGCGCGCGACGCGCGCCGGGGCCCGCTCTACGAACGGCTCGCGGCGCGCGGGGCGTACTTCCGCGACGTCTCCGGCTGGGAGAGCCCGGACTGGTACGCCACCGGCGACGAGGCGCCCGACCCGGGCGACCCGACCTGGGGCCGGCCCAAGTGGTTCGAGAACTGGGCCGCCGAGCACCGCGCCTGCCGCGAGGGCGTGATCGCGATGGACATGTCCTTCATGAGCAAGTTCGCCGTCGAGGGCCCCGACGCCGGGCGGGTGCTGCAGCGGCTCTCGGCGAACGACGTCGACGGCGAGGCGGGCCAGATCACCTACACCCAATGGCTGAACGAGCGCGGCACGCTCGAGGCGGACCTCACGGTGACCAAGCTGGCCGGCGACCGCTTCTGGGTGGTCGCCTCCGACACCGCTCGGCGGCATTCGCTGACCTGGCTGCGCCGTCACGTCGGTGACGACCGTGCGCACGTCGCCGACGTCACCGGCGCCTACGCCCAGCTCAACGTGCAGGGCCCGCGTTCGCGCGAGCTGCTGGCTGCGGTGACCGACACCGATCTGTCCAATGACGCGTACCCGTTCCGGGCCGCCCGCGAGATCGCCATCGGGTACGCCAAGGTGCTGTGCATCCGCATCACCTACCTCGGCGAGCTCGGCTACGAGCTCTACATCCCTGCCGAGCAGGCGACGCATGTGTACGACCGGATCGTCGCGGCCGGCGAGGCGTACGGCCTGCGGCACGCGGGCCTGAAGGCGCTGGCGAGCCTGCGCATGGAGAAGGGCTACCGCGACTACGGTCACGACATCGACAACACCGACTCACCGCTCGAGGCCGGGCTCGGCTTCGCCGTCGCCCTCGACAAGCCGGGCGGTTTCATCGGCCGGGATGCGGTGGCAGCGAAGAAGGGGGCCGGTCCGCCGACCCGCCGGCTGCTGCAGGTCCTGGTGCAGGACCCCGAACCCATGCTGTTCCATGCCGAACCGGTGCTGCGCGACGGCGTTCCGGTCGGTTACGTACGCGCTGCGTCGTACGGCCACACCCTCGGCGGCGCGGTAGGTCTGGCGATGGTCGATGCCGGCGACGGCCCGCTCGACGGCGCGTACCTCGACAGTGGCACCTGGGAGGTCGACATCGCCGGTACGCGCTACCCGGCGACCGCGTCGCTGCGCCCGCTGTACGACCCGAAGAACGACCGCATCAAAGCCTGAAGCGGCGCTGACGCAGGAGAATCCGTCGTTTCCCGGCCAGAAAAGGGCCCGGGAAACGACAGATTCTCCTCCCGCTCACACCCCGAGCGCCCGTCCGAGCCGGGCGAGCAGCCGCTCCGGCCGGCCCCACACGTCCTCACTGGTCCAGCGAACCAGGGACGACCACTCGCCGCTGCCGAGGACGGCTTCCTGGCGGCGCTTCTCCTCCCACAGGGCGCGGGAGTCTGCGTACTTGACGCGCCCGTCCGCTTCCCCCAGCACCCCGTGCTCGCGCCAGCCGAAGTCGCAGCGGTACCACCGCCCGTCGTCGCCCTGGACCCACACCTGCAGGACGGGCACCGGCATCGCCGCCTGCAACAGGTGCCCACGTGAGGCGGACTCGAGCGGGCTCTCGGCACGCGGGTCGGCCAGCTCCACCGCCTCGCGCAGACCGGGCGGGCGCGATCCGAGCCGGGCGTAGGCACCCGTCAGCTCGGCGCGCGCCCGCTCCACGAGCTCCGGCTCGGTGACCAGCTGCCAGGCAGCTGCCGGGGGCGCGCACGGGTCGGACAGCACCAGCCTGCGCAGAGCCGCGTCGAGGACGACGAGGGACTCGGGCAGCGGGCGACCCCGTGCCAGGTCCAGTGCTGTCCGCGCCAGGGACGTACACACCACTCCCTCGACCACGACGCGGTCCTCGGGCGCGACCAGCCCGCGCCTCACGCGGACGTCACGAGAACGCCATCCCGGGGTCGGCGCGACAACGGTCACGGGGCCGGGTGGTCGCAGCCCTGGTCGCGTGGACGGTAGGTGCAACAGCTCCCCCGCGTGCTCGGAGCCGACGACACCGTCGCTACCGATGCCGTCCAGGATCGCGCGCGCCCGGTGCGCGGTCGACGGCGCGCTTCTCTGCGATGGGGCGACAGCGAGGTAGCCGTGCCGGACGCGCACCAGCGTTCCCGCCTTGGCGGCCGCGCGCAGCTGTCCCTCGGTGAACCCGTCTGCCAGCAGGGTGGCGACACGCACCGGCTTCCTGCCGTGACGGTCCGCGATACGCGCTGCCGTCGCACGGGGCCGATCGCGAGCAGGCATCGGTCCAGGCTGCCGGGTCCTCCGGCCCCGCGACCGACGTCATCCACAGTCGGCGCGAAGACCGCGACGGGCCACACCGAGCGACACGAGGTAGCGCGCGGAGAATCCGTCGCTTCTCGGGCCGGTTCGGCGTCGGTAGGCGACGGTTTCTCCTCCGGTCGGGCGCCGCTACCTGGCGACCGCCTTGGACGGCTCGACCTTGTCCACCCAGCGAGACTTCATGCCGAGGCCGGAGGCGAAGGCCGGCCCGGAGATCGTCTTGCGCTTGCCCGTGCTGGACGTGGCGGTCACCGTACGCAAGGCCTCGCCGGCCGTACGGTCGGAGAGGTCGACCGATGCGACGTCCGGCAGCCCGAACAGCGTCGCCAGGCGCGCCTGCGTCACGGTCACTTTCCAGGACGCGTTCGGGTTGCGGACCCGGGGGTCGAGGCTCCAGTGGTCGTCGACGCTCTGGGCGTACGGCAGGTCGCCGCCCCAGACGTCCTTGCTGGCCTGGGTACGCCCTCCCGTGGACGAGCCGTAGAACGCGGTGATCGGCGCGCCCTGGTAGAGGACGGCGAGCCCGGCCGTACGCTCCACCGCCTTGACCCACGGCCCCCCGGTGGCGGGGTATCCCAGGAACGTCTGGTCGTAGTAGGGCCCGCCGCCGTCGTCCATGTGGCAGCGGCAGTCCTTGCGTACGCCGGCGGCGAGCTTGTTCAGCGCGTACGTGCGCGAGGCGACCGCCTGCGCCTGCAGGACCGCGGCCGGCCAGGACCACGGCACCTCGGCGATTCCGGGCAGGTACTCGTCCTGCAGTCGCAGGAAGTTCACCGCCTCCAGCCCGGCACCGGTGGAGGGCCAGACCTTGACCATGCCGTAGCGGTACCGGTGCCCGGAACCGGTCAGGGCGGCGAGCCCGGTCGCGACGTTCAGCTGGCTGGCGGCGGTGCCCGTCTTGCCCGGCGCGCGCGTACCGGCCCAGCGCACTGCGACCGCGACTGCCTTGCCGAGCACCGTCTTGCCGCCCGCGGCCGGCCGCAGGATCACCTTGACCTGGGCGGGCTTGCGCACGAGCCGTACCCGCTCGCCCGGGGCGACCTGTACCGCCGGACGGCCCTTGAGCTTGACCTGCACCCGCCCACCGCCGCCCTCGAGCGCCTCGCCCCGGACCGCGACCTCGGGGACGCGGTGCAGCAGGTTCACCCGCAGCGTGACGTCGTCCTTGACCGGCGCCACGGTGGTCGCTGTGTAGTAGTGCTCGAGGATCTCGGTCGCGGAGGCACCGTCGAGGGCCATGCCGTACGCACCGTACTGGGACAACCCCACGCCGTGACCCCACCCCGCGCCGTCGAACGTGAAGCTGGCCGGTACGTCCTTGCGCGCCGCGTCTGCGGGCGCCGCGGACGCGACCGCACCCAGTGCGAGGGCGGCGCAGGTCGCGGCGACGATCGCCAGGGAACCACGTCTGGCACAGGTCACGAACGAGCCTCCTGGAGCGGTGTCGGGCGGCACCCTCGCCGCCGTTAGGGGACATCGGCGCCAGCATGCCGGTCCTTGACCCGTCGGTGGGTCGATCCCGCTTGTTGCAGAGATCCACAGCAAACCGGTCTACAATCCGCCGGTGCCCGAGCAGCCGATCACCGAGCGCCGTCATTCGATCGCGCGTACCAGTGCCGCCGTGCTCGCCGCGCTCGCGCTGCTGCTGACAAGTGGCAGCGCGTTCGGGTGGGCGGCGGTGAACCGGCTGCAGGGCAACATCACCGTCGACCCCGGTCTGTCCGCGCTGCTCGACGACGACGGTCCCTCGCAGAGCGCGGAGCCGACCGACCCGGCGACCGGGTTCCAGGCCGAGAACATCCTGCTCGTCGGCTCCGACACCCGCAGCGGCCAGGGCGCCGGATTCGGCAACGCCAACAACACCTCCAGCGGCAACGGCCAGTCCGACACCACGATCCTGCTGCACATCAGCGCCGACCGGACCTTCGCGTACGGCATCAGCATCCCCAGGGACTCGTGGGTCACCCGGCCGAGCTGCGAGCCGGACGGCTCCACCGACGGCACGTTCGTCACCGGCAAGTTCAACGCGGCGTTCAGCGTGGGCGGGCGCAAGTGCGTCATCCGGGCCGTGAAGTACCTGACCGGTGTCAAGATCGACCACTTCGTCGAGGTCGATTTCAAGGGCTTCAAGAAGATCGTCGACGCGCTCGGCGGCGTCGAGATATGCACGACGCGCCCGCTGCGCGACCCGAAGCGTCAGGTCGGCACCGGCTGGGAGGGCAGCGGCCTCGACCTGAAGAAGGGCACGCAGACGATCAGCGGTGACCAGGCGCTCGCGTTCGTACGCGCCCGCCACATCGAGGGCAGCGACGGGTCGGACATCGACCGGATGAGGCGCCAGCAGGCGTTCATCAGCTCGATCGTGCGCAGCGTGACCGACTCCGGCCTGCTCACCAACCTCCCCCGGCTGTACGACGTGCTCGACGCCGTCACCAGCTCGCTCACCGTCGACGCGGGCCTGTCCGGCGACGCGCTCAAGGACTTCGTGCTGAGCCTGCAAGGACTCTCACCCTCCGGGGTCACCTTCGCGACGGTGCCCTGGGTGCCGCGGGGCGACAACGCCAACGTGCTGTGGGACACCACGAAGGCCGACCAGATCTGGCAGGCGATGCGGGACGACACCCCCTGGCCGCCCAAGTCGAGCAAGCCCGCGGGACAGAAGCCGCTCAAGACGGCACCGTCGGAGATCACCGTGCAGGTGCTCAACGGCAGCGGTACGCCGGGGCTCGCGACCCGCGCCGCAAAGCAGTTGCAGCGTCAGGGATTCAAGGTCGCAGGGGTCGGCAACGCGCAGAAGTCGGTCACGGCCACCACCATCCAGTACGACCCGGCGTACGACGAGTCGGCCCGTACCCTCGCGTACGCGGCGCGGACCACGGTCCCGTCGGCAACCCCGGGGCACGGCAGCACCCTCACCCTGATCGTCGGCCCGGACTGGAAGCGGCCGGCCAAGGTGACCATCGCCGGCGGCGGGGCGGACACGGCGACCCGCTCGGCCGACGACGCCAGCTGCATCGGCTGACCGCCGCAGGGACGCCCGGCGGCCCTCGGTAGGGTCGTGACCGAGCAGGTACGGGCGGCGTTTGCGGGAGGCAGCGTGGACAAGGTCGTGGCCTCGGCGGCCGAGGCGGTGGCGGACATCCCGAGCGGCGCATCGCTCGCGGTCGGCGGGTTCGGGCTGTGCGGCATCCCCTCGGTACTGATCCAGGCGCTGCTCGAGCAAGGTGCGGGTGAGCTGTCGGTCGCGTCGAACAACTGCGGCGTGGACGGATGGGGCCTGGGCGTGCTGCTGAACGCGCGACGGATCGCGCGGATGACCTCCTCGTACGTCGGGGAGAACAAGGAGTTCGAGCGGCAGTTCCTCTCCGGCGAGCTCGAGGTCGAGCTGACGCCGCAGGGCACGCTCGCCGAGCGGCTGCGCGCCGGCGGCGCCGGGATCCCCGCGTTCTACACCCTCGCCGGCGTCGGTACCCAGGTGTCCGAGGGCGGCATGCCGTGGCGGTACGGGCCGGACGGCTCCATCGCGGTGGCGAGCCCGGCCAAGGAGACCCGCGAGTTCGACGGCCGGACGTACGTGCTCGAGCGCGGCATCGTCACCGACTTCGCCCTGGTGCGTGCCTCTGTCGGCGACCGGCACGGCAACCTCGTCTACGACGCGAGCACCCGCAACTTCAACCCGCTCGCGGCGGCCGCCGGACGGGTCACGATCGCCGAGGTGGAGCAGCTCGTCGAGCCGGGCGAGATCCCGGCGCAGGACGTGCACACGCCGGGCATCTTCGTGCAGCGGGTGCTCGCCCTCACGCCGGAGCAGGCGGCGGACAAGCGCATCGAGAAGCGGACCGTACGGAAGGACTCCTGACGTGGCCCTGACACGCGAGCAGATGGCGGCCCGCGCGGCGCGGGAGCTGCAGGACGGCCAGTACGTCAACCTCGGCATCGGCCTGCCCACTCTCGTCCCGAACTACCTGCCTGCGGGTGTGCACGTCGTGCTGCAGAGCGAGAACGGCATCCTCGGCGTGGGGCCGTACCCCGACGAGGAGCACGTCGACGCCGATCTGATCAACGCCGGCAAGGAGACCGTCACGCTGCTGCCCGGTGCATCGTTCTTCGACTCGGCGACCTCGTTCGGGATGATCCGCGGCGGGCACATCGACGCGGCGATCCTCGGCGCCATGCAGGTCTCGCCCACCGGCGACCTCGCCAACTGGATGATCCCGGGCAAGATGGTCAAGGGCATGGGCGGCGCGATGGACCTGGTCCACGGCGCGAAGCGGGTGATCGTCTTGATGGAGCACGTCGCACGCGACGGCTCCCACAAGATCGTCGAGGAGTGCACGCTGCCGTACACCGGCCGCGGCGTGGTCGAGGAGATCATCACCGACCTCGCCGTCATGAAGGTCACGCCCGAGGGGCTGGTGCTCACCGAGCTCGCCCCGGACGTCACCGTCGACGACGTACGCACCGCCACCGGCCCCGACTTCAAGGTCGCCCTCTGACGCACGCGGCGGGGTAGCTCACCGAGCCCAGAGGCCGGGTGAACTGCCCCCGTTGGCTGAGGTTTCAGACGAGCGGGGGCCGGCCGTGCCTGGCCATACGGGCGACGGTGCGCCAGGAGATCGGGCGGCGCGGGCCGGGGTCCTCCCGCCAGCCCTCCCGGAAGCCGGCGAACCACGCGCCCAGCGCCTCGCGGTCGCGCCAGGTGCGCGCCACCTGCACCGCGGTCCAGGTGCCGACGTACGCCGGCTCCAGCACCACGGGTAGGTTGCGCCGCGCCAGCCAGACCCGGTTGCGGGCGTTGAGCCGCAGGTAGTACGCGTGCCGGTGCGGGTCGATGGCCGGGTGATGGACGACCAGGTCGCCGGCGTACTCCACCCGGGCGCCGACGTCCCACACCCGCCACGCCAGCTCGATCCCCTCGTGGGCATAGAAGAATTCAGCAGGCCAGCCGCCGGCCCGTTCGAACGCCCAGCGCGGCAGCGCGACCGCTCCCTCCCAGACCGAGAACGCGGGGCTGGTACGCGCCGGATCGCCCTTGCGGATCCTGGGGATCCAGCGGGTCGGACTCGTCACACCGGACGGGTCCACGACCCGCGGCTGTACCAGGCCGAGGCTGGGGTCGGCGGCGAACCGGTCCGCCAGCGCCGTGAGCATGTGCGGGTCGGGAAGCCACGCGTCGTCGTCGAGGAAGAACAGGTACTGCCCGCGTACGAGCGGGACACCTGCGTTGCGGCCGGCGGGGATGCCGAGGTTCTCAGGCAGCGTGTGGCCGCGTACGCCGGCAGGCAACCCGATCGGCTCCCACCCGTTCCCCACGACGAGCACATCGAGTGCGACATCTTCTTGCGCCAGCAGTGATTCCAGTCCACGGGAGAGCTCCGTGGGACGCGTGCCCTGGGTCAGCACCACCACGCCGTACGACGGTGCGCTCATGCACGCAACCGGCGGGAGGAGACGATCGCGACGAAATGACCCACGACCGAGAGCGCGGCGAGCGGTACGAGCACCGTCACCAGCACGCGGGTGACGGTGAGGTCGCCGACCACGGCGTCGGCGATCGCGGCGGCGAGGATGATCAGCGACAGCTCGATCGAGTGGTAGATCCGGTGGAACGGCACGAACCGCGCCGCCGACCGCAGCCGGTCCAGCAACCCGGACCGCGGCCGCGCGACAGCGGCACTGTCCGGCAGGCGCGTCAGGCCCGCCGCCGCCCGCGCCGCGTGCACCATGTCGTTGAGTGCCTTGTTCAGGCACAGCAGCCATGCCAGCAGGGCGCCCAGCGTGACGTAGCCGAGGTGCTCGCCGACCGCACCGACGCCGCCCGCCGCGCGAATGCCGAGCGCGAGCGCGATCAGCGTCTCCACGGTGTAGTGGCCGACCTTGTCCAGGAAGATCCCGACCGGGCTCGAGGTGCCGCGCCAGCGCGCCACCTCCCCGTCGCACGCGTCCCAGAGCATCTGCAGTTGGGTGAGCAGCACCCCGAGCACCGCGCCTACCAACCCCGGGACCAGCAGTCCGACCGCCGCCAGCCAGCCGCTGAGGATCATCAGCCAGGTGACCCCGTTGGCCGAGATCGGGGTGCGCACCAGCACCCTTGTCAGGTACGGCGAGACGCCCCGCATGTAGAGGTCGCCGGTCCAGTGCTCGGCCGTCCGCCGGCCGCGGACGGCGGGCGGCTGGGTGATCTCGCGCAGCTGGGCGATCGTCGGACGCGCCGGCCGCTGCTCGCTCGTCGTCACGTCCGGGCCGCGCGCTCGTGCAGGCACAGGCTCACCAGCTCGTCGCACACGTCGAGGAACCGCGCGGTCGCCACGCCGGGGGTCGTGTCACCCATGGCGTGATCCACCCACGCCGCCCGCTCGGGCGGCGGCTCGGTGGCGAGCGCGTGTGCCACCAGGTCGGCGGTCCGGTACGCCTCGGCGCCGGTGATCGTCGGTACGACCTCGAGCACACCGTCCCCGTCCCGGAACGCCGACGCCGCCGCAGGCACCGTGACCACGATCGGACGGCCGGTCGCCAACCAGTCCGCGGCCACCGCGGAGACGTCGCACACCAGCGCGTCCGCGGGCTCGGTGCGGGCGTGCCAGGCCGGGGCGGTGTCGATGCGGTGGAGCCCAGCCGGATCGTGCGCCGCGTGCCGCGCCACCAGGGCCCGCAGCGCGGCGTCGGCGCGGGCGTACTCGGCGCGGTTCGCCCCGGTGCGCGGGTGCGGGCGGTAGACGACGTGGTAGCGCCGCGAGCGCAGCAGCGAACCGAGCACCGCCTGCCCGTGGGTGACGAGCGAGCTGTACGCCATGCTCGGCTGCGCGCCCTCCCAGGTCGGGGCGTACAAGACGGTCGGTCGCCGTTCGTCGCCCTCCTCCGTCGCGGGCGGGCGGGGGGTGGGCAGGTCCAGCTGCGGGCGCCCCACGAGGCGCACGTGCGCGTCCACGTCGTACCGCATCAGGTTGCGCGCCAAGCGCTCCTTGCCCAGCTCCCCGGGGAGCAGCACGAAGTCGTACGCCTTCACCTGGTTGCTCGCCGACGCCGCCTTGTCGCTCTCCCCGTGCCCGAGATACGCGTGCAGCATGTCGGGGAAGCGCAACGGATGCAGGTTGCGGATGTTGTGGTTCACGTAGAGCGCGAGCGCCACGTCGCTGCGCGAGACGAGGTCCTCGAGCGTCCCGATCCGCCCGCAGCACACGACCGGCAGCCCCGACTCGGCAGTCACCGCCGCGGCGGTGCGGCTGTCCAGGCAGACGATGCCCACCCGGTGCGACTCGTCCAGCGCGCGCAGCGTCCGGTACCACTGGCGCAGCTGGTAGAGGTTTCGCGGGGTGTCGGCGAAGTAGACCATCACCTCGAACGGCAGCGACTGCCCCCGCAGTGCTTCGTCGTCGCCGAGCCCGTCCGGGTCGCCCTCGGGCAGCAGCCGCAGCCGGCGCACGAGGGTGCCGCCGGTGCGCCGCACCCGCCGCGCTACCCCGCCGCCGGCAGCCATCAGTCGTCTCCCTCGATGCCGCCCGCGAAGTCGCCCACCGCCAGGCTGCCCCGCTGCTGGTGCGACGCCTCCCGTGCCCGACCCCGCTCGGCGAGCGCGGCGACCGCCGCGGCGAACCGCTCGGTGGCGGGGACCGCGGTGTCGCCGAGCAGGTCGGTGCGTACGCGCTCGCGCGCCAGCGCGTGCTCGTCGGGGGCTTCGCCGGTCAGCACTGCGATGAGCCGCTCGATCCCCGGCCCAGAGTCGATGACGAAACCGGCTGCCGCAGCAGGAAACATCGAGGTGAACTGCTCGTACGGCGCGGCGGTCGGGTTGGTGACGGCGTATGGGCGTCCGGTCGCCGTGAAGTCCGTGAGCACGCTCGAGACGTCGGTCACCAGGGCGTCGGCCTGGTCGAAGCAGGAGAACAGCGACGGTCCGTCGGCCTCGACGACGAGGTGCGCGCTGGGATCGACACCGGCCCAGAACCGCTCCTCCGCCGCGGCGCGCAGCGCCTCGGTCTCGAGCGCGGACCGCTCGCAGTGGGCGAAGGCGCCGCGCAGCCCGTCGGACACGACCTCGGGGCCGGCGCCGACCGCCACCGTGGCGCCCGGCGCCCGCAGCCCGGCACCGGTATTGGCGGCCCGCAGCATCGCGACGATGCGCGCGTGCGAGCGGGCGATGCGCGGGTCGCGGCGCCCGGTGAACGGGTGCGGCTTGTAGATGACCCGTACCCGACCCGGGACGGCGAGCGCCGCCGCGACGATCTCGGGTCCGAGCGAGTCGAGCGAGGTGTAGTGCTGCTCGGCGTTCCAGCCCTCCCACGTCGGCGCGTACAGCAGCGTCGGGGGGCCGCTGCGCGACCGGGTCCGCGTCAGGACGAGCGAGTCGAGCTGCGGGCGCCCGACCTCGACGACGTCCTCGTCCCGCACCCCGACCTCGGCGCGCCGGTAGCGTTCCCGGCCGGCCGGGCCGGCGACCCAGATCTCGTCGTAGACCTTCGCGAACGGCGAGGATGATGCGCTCTTGTCGCTGTCGCCGTGGCCGATGAACGTCGTCATCAGATGCGGCAGGCGCAGCACGTGCAGGCTGTTGCCGACGTTCGCGATGAACAGCGCGACGTGCGCGCTCGACAGGTCGAGCGACATCAGGTCGACGGACCCGGGTACGCACAGCACCGGAAGCGAGGTGGCGGGCAAGCCGGAGAAGACCTTCGGGTCGCGCAGCAGCACGACCGGCCGCTGCGGCAGCCGCTCGAGGGTCGTCAGCCAGACGTGCAGCTGGTACGCCGACTCCTTGCGCCCGCCGAAGTAGACCAGCACCTCGGGCGCCGCGCGGTCCAACCACCGCTGCACCTTGCGGCGGAACGCCGGCCCGCGCAGCGACCCGCCGGCGGCACGTGCCGCGAGCGCGAGCCATCCGTCGAGCACCACCAGGACGGCGACGACCAGCCCGCCGACGACCCACAGCAGCGCCGGAACGGTGGGCGCCAGCAGCGCGGGTAGCGCCACACCGAGCTCGAGCACCCCGAGCCACGGCACGCGGCCGGGGCGCAGACCGGGCGGCGGAGCGGGACGGAGCACCGGCACCGGCACGTCGACGTTGCGCAGCAGCACGATCGGCGTGCGCGCGTGATCGACGAACCGGACCAGCAGTACGAGCAGGGCGTGGGCGGCCACGAACAGCGCGGCGGTCCAGACCAGGGCGGGCCGCAGTGCGGGATCGGTCCAGGAGCCGGCACCGGCAGCGACTGCGGCCAGCACGGCGAACAGCCGCAGCAGGATCCGGCCGGGGCGGGCGAGCGAGGCCTCGCCGAGCAGCTCGTCGAAGTAGTCACCGGCGCCCTTGACGTACGGCTCGCCGAGCGCGGCCACCAGGATGGCCGCGAGGGTGACCCACCGCCAGCCGAGGGCTCCGGCGACGACGGCCAGCGCGGTCGCCGCAACGACGAGGGCGAACGCCGCCCCGCCGCGTGATCGCAGGCCGGCGCTCACGTGGTCGAGGAGGCCGGACCGAGCTGGCTCTCGCTCACCAGCTGATCCTCCTGCTCGTCGACGGCGCGTGCGACCCGCTCCGCATCCCCCTCCGCAGCCTGCGCGGCCGGCGCCGGCTCGCGACGCACGTCGACGACCAGCCCGGTCGCGTCGCTGGTCAGCACGTCCAGGCTGGACCGGGCGACCTGTTCGGCGGACAGCAGGGTGCCGGCAGGCTCCTCCCCGAACGCCTTGCTGCGCATCGGGGTGGCGGTCCGCTCCGGGTTCACGACGTTGACCTTGACGCCCTGCGGCGCCCACTCGTCGCTCAGCGCCTGCGTGAGATTCACGACGGCGGCCTTGGTCGAGGAGTAGAGGGCGTAGTTCTCCCGGCCCCGGGTGTAGGAGGAGGAGGTGAAGAACAGCAGGTGACCCTGGGTCTGCGCGAGGTACTTGTACGCCGCCCGCGCCGTGTGCACGGCGGCGAGGTAGTTGACGGCCACCGATTCGGCGAGCTCCTGCTCGCTCACCTCGGTGAGCCGGCCGACCCGCAGCACCCCCGCGGCGAGCACGACGGCGTCGATGCGGCCGAACTTGGTGTAGGTGTCCTCGAAGGCAGCGGCCAGCTGGTCGGGCTCCTGGACGTGCACCCCGGTCGTCGAGCGCCCGTGCGCCACGACGTCCGCGCCGTGGGCGGCCGCGAGCCGGGCGATCTCCGCGCCGATGCCGTACGACCCACCGAGCACCATCACGGTCTTGCCGGTGAGCGCGGCGCGCCACCTGTCGGTCCCAGCGGCCGGCGGGGTGCGCGTGGCGAGCTGGAAGAGCTTGTCGGCGATGAACAGGTCGACCGGGTGGGTGACCTTGAGGTTGTGCTCGGCACCCTCCACCGTCGCGATCGCGACGTCGGGTCGGTAGCGCAGCACGACGCCGCAGTCGTCGGAGGTGGCGAAGCCCGGGTCGGTGGACGCCCGCCGGTACGCGTCGCGCAGCACCGACAGCTTGAACGCCTGCGGGGTCTGGCCGCGGCGCAGCCGGCTGCGCTCGGGGATCTCGGTGATCACGCCGTCGTCGTCGACCTCGACGATCGTGTCGGAGGACGGGATCACCACGTCGACGGCGTCGAAGCGGTCCAGCGCCGCGATGCAGTCGCGCACGATCCGCTCGTCGAGCAGCGGGCGCACCGCGTCGTGGAGCAGCACCTTGCACTCGTCGGGGCCGAGCGCGTCGAGCACCCGGTTCGTCGTGTCGTTGCGGGTGGCACCGCCTTCGAGGATCCGGGTGAGCTTCGGATAGCGGGTGCCCAGCAGGGTCGCGGCTCGCTCGCTCCACCCGGGGGTCATCATCAGGATGACCTCGTCGACCTCGTCGCAGTCGTGGACCGCCTCGATCGTGTGCTCGAGGATCGTCCGGCCCGCGATCTTGACCATCTGCTTGGGGACGTCGAGACCCAGCCGGGTCCCGACGCCGCCTGCGAGAACGACAGCGACCGTGTGCAGGGCTCTCATCCTCCAGGGCGGGTCCACCGGTCGGTGCGGCGCGGTGCCGCCCCAGACTACCGGCTGGGGTCCGGCCGCCCGTGCACCCCGACCGGCTGCTCCGGCTCGCGGTCGAGGGCCAGCACCTGCCCGCGACCGCGGACCACCCGGGTGCGGACCCCGCCGGCGCGGACCAGCACCGGCAGCTCCCCGAGCAGGGCCGGGGCGATCCGCAGCTCGAGCGGTGTCCCGTCCGGCGCGTACGCAGCGAGCCCCCAGCGGCCCTGCGAAGCGAGCGTCGCCGGCCCTCCGGGCAGCTCCCAGGTCCGGCCGCCGCGATCGGGTTCGAGCGGCACGGTCTCACCCTGTTGTCGAAGGTCAGGCTCCAGCACGAGGTGTGGGCGCAAGGACTCCTCGCCGCAGACACGTACCTGCAGGTGCAGCCGCGCGGGGGCGAGGTCCGTGCTGCGGACCTCAACGATCCGGTTCCCCTCGGTGAGCAGCACCGTCCCGGAACGGGTGCGCTGCAGCAGCAACCCGGTGGTGCTGCCCTCGACCGGGAGCAGGTCGTCGGCGTCGTGGCGGGGCGACCAGGCGAGCAGCGTGCGGTCCTCGCCGGCTACCGCGCGCAGCGGCCAGCGCCCGTCCGGTGTCGCGGCGCGAAGCCGGTCGAGCTCGAACCGTCCACGCAGCACCCCGCGGTGCGGCTCCACAGGGGCGGGGACCCGCTCGCGGCCGAGCGCGACGACCCGCGTGAGCGGGGCGGTCGCGCCGACGGCGTCGATGCAGAGCCGGCCGCGCTGCACCTGCGCCCCGACGAGCACCCCCGCGGACCGCGTCGCGCGCAGCACCAGCCCGCGCTCGCGCTCGTGGTCGAGCTCGAGGCGCACACCGGCGTCCGCGACCGACCCGTGCAGCACCCCCGCCGAGCCCTCACCCACGCGGAAGCGGACCACGTCGGTGCGCACGACCGGCCCGACCTGCACGCGCAGCTCGAGGTGCCACTCGCCGAGCTCGCCGGACCCGGGGGGCGCCGCCGTGAGCAGCTCCGCGACGGGCAGCTCGACCCGCACTGCGCAACCGTCGTAGTCGTGGCAGGTCGGCTGCGCGTCCCGGGTGATCTCGGGATCGGCGTAGGTCCGGATGGTGACCGGCACCCGCTGCCCGTCGCGGCCGACCCACGCCGCGCTGACCGCGAAGCGGTCGTGGTCGAGGTAGGGCACGTACGCGGCCAGGTCGAGGCGCAGCTCACCGGGCGCCGCCCACCAGCAACGACGCAGGGTGGTGCGCAGTCGGGTCTGCCGCTGGGGCAGCGTCCGGTCGGCCGTCGTGAGCCCCTCGATCCCGGCGAAGTCCGCGACGACCGCCGTGCCCTCGATCCGGGTGCGGCCGATCGGTCCGTCGGTGAGCTCGCGGGACAGCAGCGCCTCGAGCTCGGAGCGGCGGCCGGCGGCGGCGAGGAGCGCCTTGACCCGCCGCTCGGCGCGCACCTCCGCCAGCACCGCCTCGCCTGCCGCAGCCAGCTGCTCGGCGACCCCGCGACGCAGCTCGGCGAAGTACGCCTCGTCCGCGCCCGGCAGCTGCTCGTAGAAGAGCGGCAGGTCCATGTCGAGGACCCGGACCTGCCAGGCCGCGCGTACCGCGGGGGTGGCCTCCTGCAAGAGCAGCGACCAGGCGTCGCGCTTGGCCTGCAGCCGGTCGCGCAGGTTGGCGATCTGGTGCTTCTGCTGGCCGATCGACGTCTGGTCCTCCCGGATCCGCCAGTAGTACGTGGTGTCGGCGAGGACGTCGAACGCCTGCGCGCGCAGGTAGGCGGCCATCATCGGCACGTGGTCCTCGTACGCGACGCCGACGGGGAACCGCAACCCGGCGGTCTCCCAGAAGGAGCGGCGGAACACCCGGTTGCAGGCGATGACGTCGATCACCGCGCGCGGGAAGTCGTCGATGCGGATCGCGCTCCGGTCCTTCTCGTGCGCCTCGGCGATCCACGCCGGGGTGCGCCGCACCCCGGCGGTCACCCGTTGCACGGCTCCGAGCGCGAAGTCCGACCCGGTGCGCTCCAGCGACCCGACGAGCAGCTCGTACGCCCGGCGCGGCAGCGTGTCGTCCGCGTCGAGGAAGGTCAGGTAGTCCCCTGTCGCGCGGGCGATGCCCGCGTTCCGGGCGGCGCCGAGCCCGGCGTTCTGCTGCCGGTGCACGAGGATCCGCGGGTCCGCCGCCGCGTGCTCGGCGATGATCGCTGCCGAGCCGTCGGTCGAGCCGTCGTCGACGACCACGATCTGCAGCACGTCGTACGTCTGCGCGCGGACGCTGTCGAGGCACTCCGCGAGATAGGCCTGCGCCTGGTAGACCGGGACGATCACGCTGAGCACGGGCGCTGGGACCGGCGGTACGACCGGCGCGGGCTCGGCCGGGACCTCCGGTGCGGGCGGAGGTTCGTCCCGCGCCTGGCCGGCGAGCTGCCGCGGGCGTTTCAGCTGGTCCCCTGGAAGTCGTTGTAGTCGTCGATCGCCTTCTCGATCGGACCGTCGGTGATCAGCTCGCCACGCCGGATGTAGAGGCCTCGGGTGCAGAAGCGCTTCAGGTCCGCCTCGCCGTGGGAGACCATGAACAGCGTCCGGCCGCTGCCGAGCATCTCGTCCAGGCGCGCATAGCACTTCTGGCGGAACTTCTTGTCCCCGACCGCGAGCACTTCGTCGACGAGGACGATCGGCTCGTCGAGCGTCGTGACGACGGCGAACCCCAGGCGTACCTTCATGCCGCTGGAGAAGTGCCGGAACGGGGTGTCGACGAACTCCTCGATCTCGGCGAACTCGATGATCGAGTCGAACCGTTCGTCCACCTGCTCCTTGGTCAGCCCGTGCAGCCCACCTGCGAGGTAGACGTTCTCCCGCGCCGTCAGCTCACCCTCGAACCCGCCGGTCAGCTCGATGAGCGGTGCGACCCCGCCCCGTACGACGACCCGGCCGGTGTCGGGCACGAGCACTCCGGCGATCAGCTTGAGCAGCGTGCTCTTGCCGTGGCCGTTCGCCCCGACCAGGCCGACGGCCTCACCCTCGCCGACCTCGAAGCTGACGTCCTTGACCGCCCAGAACTCGCTGCGGCCGACGTCCTCGCGACGCCCGAAGAGCAACCGCCGCAGCGACGGCGAGTGCTTGCGGTTGCGGGAGAAGCGGATCCCGAGCCCGTGTGCCTCGATGACCGGAGGCACGTCAGATCTCCTTCAGGACGGGACCCTCGAGCTTGCGGAAGACCGCGAGCCCGGCGACGAGCAGCAGCACCGCCGCGATGACCGAGGTGACGAACAGCACCAGCGGGGCCTCCTGGTCGGGCCAGAAGCCGGCGCGGTAGAGGCAGATGATGCCGGAGAACGGGTTGAGGGCCGCGAACTTCGCCGCGGACCCACCGCGCGTGGAGACGTCGTTGATGCCGTAGATGATCGGGGTGAGGTACATCCCGATCCGCAGCACGATGCGCACGACCCGCTGCACGTCCTCGACCAGGACACTGAGCGGCGCGAGGATCAGCGCCACCCCCAGGCAAATGGCGAACTGCAGCACCATCGCGACCGGCACGAACACGATCTGCCAGTGCACGCCGTGCCGGTACAGCAGCGCGAGCAGCACGATGATCGGCCAGGCGAACATGAACTCGAGCATCTTGGAGATGACGACCCGTACCACCCAGATCTCGCGGGGGACGTTCGCCGAGCGGACGATCTTCGCCTCTGCGGTGAGGCTCTTGCAGCCCGCGCTCGCGGCGCTGGAGAACCAGTTCCACGGCAGCATCCCGACGAGCAGGAACAGCAGGTACGGCTGCTCGCCGAGGTTGCGCGCGCCCATGATCACGGTGAAGACCAGCCAGTACACGGCCGCGAGCGACAACGGCTCGATCAACGTCCAGAGGTAGCCGAGGACGGTGCCCGAGTAGCGGAGCTTGATGTCGCGCAGGACAAGCAGCGAGAGGATCCGACGCTGCGCCGCCACGTCGAGCAGGCGTGTCACCACGACGAACGGTTCTCCTTCCGGTCGACCCGTCCGGCGGGCCGCGGGTCATTCTCGCACCTGCCGCAGGCGCCGCCGACCGGGCGCGCCGCACGTATGCTGCTGCCCCGTGCAGGTCCGCGAGCTCGCCGTGCCGGGGGCGTACGAGCTCACCCCGGTGTGTCACGAGGACGAGCGCGGCGTCTTCTTCGAATGGTTCCGCAGCGCCACGTTCGAGCAAGCCTCCGGGCACCGGCTCGCGCTCGCGCAGGCCAACTGCTCGGTCAGCCGCCCTGGGGTGCTGCGCGGCGTGCACTTCGCCGACGTCCCGCCCGGCCAGGCGAAGTACGTCACCTGCCTGTCCGGTGCGGTGCTCGACCTCGTCGTCGACGTCCGTACCGGCAGCCCGACCTTCGGACAGGCCGCCGCAGTGCGGCTTGACACGGTCGACCGGCGGGCCGTGTATCTCTCGGAGGGCCTGGGCCACGCGTTCCTCGCCCTCGAGCCGGACTCGACGGTCGTCTATCTGTGCAGCACGCCGTACGCGCCGGACCGCGAGCACGCGGTGAACGCCACCGACCCGGACCTCGCGCTGCCGCTGCTCGCGGACCTCGACCTCGTCCTGAGCCCGAAGGACCTCGCCGCACCGGGCCTGGCCGCAGCCCGGTCACAGGGCCTGCTGCCGTCCTGGCAGGCTTGCCGCGAGCGGGTCGAGCGGCTGCGGGAGGCGCTCGCTGCAGGTCCCGGAGGAGAGGCATGAGGGTCGTGGTGACCGGGGGCGCCGGCTTCATCGGCTCGCACTACGTCCGCTCGCTGTGCGCTGGGGCGTACCCGTCCTGGGCCGGGGCGCAGGTCGTGGTCCTCGACGCGCTCACCTACGCCGGCCACGAGGAGAACCTGGCGCCGGTCGCCGGCCGGTACGAGCTGGTCGTCGGCGACATCGCGGACCGCGCCGTCGTCGACGACGTGGTGCGCGGCGCGGACGTCGTCGTGCACTTCGCGGCGGAGAGCCACGTCGACCGGTCGATCCTCGACGCCGGAGCGTTCGTGCGTACCAACGTCCTCGGCACCCAGGTGCTGCTCGACGCGGCGCTGCGTCACGATGTCGGGCGGTTCGTGCACGTGTCGACCGACGAGGTGTACGGCTCGATCACGACCGGGTCCTGGCCGGAGGACCACCCGCTCGCGCCGAACAGCCCGTACTCGGCGAGCAAGGCCGGCAGCGACCTGCTGGTGCGCGCCTACCACCGCACCCACGGCCTGGACGCGGTGATCACCCGCTGCAGCAACAACTACGGGCCGTACCAGACCCCGGAGAAGGTCATCCCGCTGTTCGCGACGAACCTGCTCGACGGCCGTCCCGTCCCGCTGTACGGAGATGGGCGCAACGTGCGGGACTGGCTGCACGTCGACGACCACTGCCGTGGCATCCAGCTCGTCGCCGAGGGTGGCCGCGCCGGTGAGGTCTACAACATCGGCGGCGGCACCGAGCTCACCAACCGCGAGCTGACCGCGCGGATCCTCGCCGCGCTCGGCGTCGGGTGGGAGCGGGTGGAGCACGTCGCTGACCGCAAGGGACACGACCTGCGCTACTCGGTCGACATCGCGAAGATCTCCCGAGAACTGGGCTACGCCCCAGCCGTCGACTTCGCCCAGGGACTTGCCGAGACGGTCGCGTGGTACCGCGAGCGGCGCGACTGGTGGGAGCCGCTCAAGGCCGCGCTCGCCCCGGCGCGATGAGCCCGGCAGCGCGGTGAGCCGCTGGCTCGTCACCGGGGCGGGGGGCATGCTCGCGGCCGACCTGGTGCCGGAGCTGACCGCGGCCGGGCACGAGGTTGTCGCCCTTGCACGGTCCGACCTCGACATCACCGACGCCGCCGCTGTGCATGCGGCCATCGGCGCCGCTGCGCCGGAGGTGGTCGTGAACACCGCCGCGTACACCCGGGTCGACGACGCGGAGAGCCACGAGGACGCGGCCTTCGCGGTGAACGCCGTCGGCGCCGGGAACGTCGCGGCGGCCTGCGCTGCCGCTGCGTCCCGGCCGGTGCTCCTGCAGCTGTCGACGGACTACGTGTTCGCCGGTGACGCGCGCGCGCCGTACGCCGAGGATGCGCCGGCCGCGCCGCGTACGGCGTACGGGCGCACCAAGCTCGCCGGGGAGCAGCGCGTGCGCGCCGCCCTGCCCGAGCGTGGGTACGTGGTGCGTACCGCCTGGCTGTACGGAGCGCACGGGCCGAACTTCGTGGCGGCGATGCTGCAACTGGAACGCGAGCGGGAGACGGTGGACGTCGTCGCCGACCAGCACGGCCAGCCCACCTCGACGCTCGACCTGGCGCGCCGGCTGCGCGAGCTCGGCGAGCGCGCCCGCGATGGCATCGCCCCACCCGGGACCTACCACGCGACGAACGCGGGGACGGCGACGTGGTTCGACCTCGCGCAGGAGGTGTTCCACCTCACCGGCGCCGACCCGAACCGCGTCCGTCCCACGACGACCGACCGTTTCCCGCGCCCCGCGCCGCGTCCGGCCTGGAGCGTGCTGGGTCACGACCGGTGGTCCGCGGCCGGCTTCCCGCCGCTGCGCTCCTGGCGATCGGCCCTCACTGCCGCACTCCCCCGACTACTCGGATGAGGAGCAGAACTCCAGTATCGCCAAACCCTTTTCCGCAGCCGGACGGTGCAGACGGGTCGCCCGCAGATCCTCGGCCCAGGATTCGGCGAGCCGACTCTCGGCGTCCCGGCCGGTGTCGTCGAGCACGACGATGGCCCGCTCGGCGAGCCGCGGGGTGAGGAACTCCCGCACGGGTGCGCGGGCGTCGCGCTCGAGGTGGCCGGGCGGGCCGTCGACGAACGCCAGCTCCACCCCGTGCAGGTCCGCGAGCACCGCGGGGTCGTACCAGCGGTGCTCCGGTCCGCCGGCGACCGGCACCAGCGGTGCCAGCCGCAGCTCCACGAGGTCGGTGAGACCGTGACGGTCCACCAGCTCCTGGGTGCGGGCCGCGAACTGCGGGTCGTGCTCGACGCCGACCACCCGGGTGTCGGAGCCGATGAGCCGCACGGTCGACGCGGCGATCACCGTGCTGAGCCCCGCGCCGAAGTCCACGTACAGCGCCGGTCGGCGCTCGCGGATCAGCGCGACGAGCTCCAGCAGCGCGTCCGGGCTGGCGGGGTAGCCACGGCTGCGCGGGAGCGCCTCGCGGACCCCTGCCAGGTCCAACAACTGCACGAACGCCGCCAGCTGGGCGGCGTCCTCCGCTGACGCCCGCCGGACGCGCTGTGCCGCAGCATCCGTCGCGGTCCGCAGCCGCCGGTAGCGGACGTCGTTCGCGGCGTCCGCCGCGCGGAGCTTGGTGCGCGAGGTACGGGCCAGCCGCCGCGCGAGCTGCCGCGACCGGCGCGCGTCCTTGCGCACCCGGCGCAGCTCCCGACGAAGCGCGCCGCGGATGCTCCGCCGCAACGTCATCAGCGCGAACAGCACCGCCGCGGCCGATGCCGCCCCGACGAGGATGGCCGGTACGAGCCACGGCCACCCGAGCAGGACGCCGGCGGCGAGCAGGAAACCGGCTGCGGCAGCGCAGCTCGCGGCGAGCAGCTCGCCCCGGTCCGGAAGCCGACGGCTCATGGAACCGTCACCGGCGTCGCGTCTTGGTCGGCGGTCCCGAACTCGGCGTGGCGCACCACTCCCGGCCACTGCCGGGCGGTTCGCGCGAGGAAGTGCGCGGTCCCCGGGTCCCAGGTGTGCTGGCCGGAATGGCGCACGTAGACGTAGCCGAGCGGATGGGTCGCGTACACAAGTCCCCCGGCCCCCAGCACCCGGTCGAGCAGCGCGCGGTCGACGGCGCTCGGCACGGGACGCCATCCACCGACCGACTCGAGGTCCGCTCTGCTCAGCATGATGGTTCCCCCGCCTACGAACTTTCCGAAGCGCTCGACCGGATACTGAGGGCGGCGCACTGTCACGTCGAGGGCGTCCAGGTAGACGTACTCCGGCGGCTTGCCGACGACCTCGGCGCCCGAGTACTCCCGAGCGACGACGAGATCCCGGATGTGCTCCGGGCCGTAGAAGTCGTCATCGTCCACCTTCGTCAGCAGGGTTCCGTCGGCGCGCGCCGACACTATCGAAAGGGCCTCACCGAACGGCCGCTCGTAGGGGACCTCCACGACGACGACGTCGCGCTGCGGTACGAGGTCGCGGACGCAGCGGTCCACCAGCGCACGGTCGAAGCCGTCGCCGTGCAGCCCGAGGACCAGCTGCAGGCTCGGGTAGCGCATCCCCGCCAGCTGGGACAGCGCGTGCCGGAGCCGCTCGGGCCGCTTGGTCACCAGCAGGGCGCTCACCGCAGGCACCGCGCTCCCCGACGCGCGCCGCAGCACCGCGTCGGGCCCGTAGTGCCAGTGCGCGGCCCGCCGCTGCCGCACGCTCGCCGCAGTCACAGCGAGCAGGTCGTCGGCCGGCACGGGCGTCGCCCATGCGGCTCCCAGCTCCGCGACCAGCTCAGCGGCATGCGAGAGCTGCGGGGCGTACACGGCGGCGCCGCCGGCGCTGAGCTGCACGAGCGCCCGCAGCACGGCGGGGTCAGCGGGTACGCCGCTGGCATCGACGCGGTCGACCCCGCGGAGCCGTTCAGCGTCGCCCGCAGACACCCCGCGGTCGAGCCGCACCCGCACGGGATCGGCCGGTGGATCGCCGAAGACGGTGAGCGAGAGGATGTCCGGGGCCTCCTGCTCCGCCCTCGCAGCCGACCCGTGCGCGCGGTGATCGCGTCCCATCGGATGGTGCGCGGCAGGGTCGATCACGCTCCAGGTGCCGAGCACCTCTGCAAGCAGGTCTACTCCCAGCTGGAGTTCCGCCTGGCGTGCGGCGACTTCCTTCGTGCCGGCGGGATCGGCGGGCAGTGCAAGCTCGGTGATCCGGCTGAGCAGCGGCCGCGCCTCGCCAGGGGGCGGCCAGCCGAGGCCCACCTCGGGAGACCCCGGACCGCTCGCCCGGACACGCTGCAGCTCGCGGAGCAGCCGGTGCAGCAGGCCACCCACGTCGACCGCCGCCGGGAAGGTCAGGTCGAACTCGCAGCCGGCGCCCTGCCCGTCGAAGCGGACGGCGCCCCCGGCCGCCCCGGCCAGACGCGGCACCGCCGGCAGCCACGTCCGGTACGGGGTGCGCCACCGCGCGAGATGCAGGGTGACGCGCCGGGCACGGGCCCGGCCGGCGAGCAGGAGTACGGCCGCCCCCAGATCGGCGACGTCCGCCACCTGCAACCGCAGGTGCTCGTGCTCCCCCTCGGGGCAAGCGGTCCGCAGCGTCCCGTCCTCGAGGACCACCTCGACCGGTCCCGGCGCGGGCACCGCCTCCGTCGGCCCGGAGCGGCTCGTCCATGGCCAGGGCACGGGCAGGCACTCTCCTACAATCGCGGGCGTGCAGCGGGTCCAGGCTAGCGGCGCGGCAGCGCCGCCCCTCGTACCGCCGTCGACCGCCGCGACAGCGCCCGGGACCCCGGCTGTCGTACGCCGCAACCGTTGGCGGGCGGTCGAGCCCGCCACGCCCTTCACCCCGCTGTTGTCGACGAGTGTGATCGTCCCTGCATACGACTGCGCCCGTACTCTGCCGTTCACGTTGGCAGCGCTCGCCTACCAGGACTATCCCGCGCACCTGCTCGAGGTCGTCGTCGTCGACGACGGTTCGACACCGCCGCTGTCGCTGCCCGAACTGCGTCCGGAGCGCACCCGCATCCTGCGCGTGAGCCCTCCGCAGTGGGGCCGCGCGGCCGCCTGCCAGGCGGGAGCGCTCGCGTCCGACGGCGAGGTGCTGCTCTTCCTCGACGCCGACATGCTGCCGCACGCGTCGCACATCACCGCGCAGCTGCGCTGGCACCACGCGCTGTCCGATGCGGTCACGCTGGGCCGCAAGACGTTCGTCCCCTCCTGGGAACAGCTCCCCTTCGCGCGCGCCGTCGAGCTGGCGAAGCAGGCCCGGCTTTCGGAGGCGTACAGCGAGTCGGACACCGCCCCGCACTGGGTGGACGACATCACGGCTGCCACCGACCAGCTGCACCGCGCGGACGACACGGCGTTCCGCGTCTTCACCGGTTCGACCGGAGCGATGCGGCGATCGCTGTACGACGCTGCGGGCGGGATGGACGTGGTGCTGCGCCTCGGCGAGGACACCGAGCTCGGCTACCGGCTGGCGCAGCAGGGCGCGGTGTTCATCCCGGTGGCCGATTCGCGCAGCTGGCATCTGGGACCGCCGACCGTGCTCGTGAAGGGAGCGGAGTCGCGTCGGTGGAACCGGCCGTTCCTCGCCAACCGGATGGCGCTACCGCGCTGGCTGCGCGAGGGCAGCGCCCGGGTCTGGGAGGTTCCGCTCGTACGCGCGGTGGTGCAGGCGGACGTGCACGACTACGAGACGACGGCCTGTTGCGTCGACCGGCTGCTCGCGGGCGCCGAGCAGGACCTGCAGATCGACCTGGTGGCGGACTGGGACCGGCTGCACGCGGAACGACGCAGCGTGCTGACCGACACGCGCAGCGACCAGTACCTGCTGCACGAGCGCTACCGCTGCGAACCTCGCGTGCGGCTCGTGCGGGAGGCGCCCTCCGACGTGTTCCCCTCGCCGTTCCGCCTGGATCTCCCCGTCACCGCGGGCGTCGGCCGGCTGACGGTGACGCGGCTGTTGCGGGCGGCGCAACGCCGGCGGCTCGGTCTGGTGGGCGCGCTCGTCCCCGGCCACGGTCCCGACGAGGCGGTGCGGCTGGTACGGACGGCGGCCTGGCACCGGGCGCGGCGGCACTTCGGCCGGGCCGGTGACCGGGAGCTCGGTGAAGTATGGGGGCTGCGCTGGCTGGACGGCGCCGAGCTGGGGATCGTCGACCTGCACGACGCCCGGCAGGTCGCGGCGCAGGTCCCCTGGATCGGCAACGTCGTCCCGCTGCGCCGCCGCGTCCGCAAGCAGTCCGACCAGATCCGGGTGCTGAAGAACCGGATCGCGCACGACGGGAATGGATAGCGCAATGCGCGGAATCATCCTGGCCGGCGGCTCCGGCACCCGGCTGCACCCGCTCACCACGGTCGTGAGCAAGCAGCTGCTGCCGGTGTACGACAAGCCGATGATCTACTACCCGCTCTCGACGCTGCTGATGGCGGGCATCCGCGAGATCCTCGTCATCACGACCCCGCAGGACGCGCCGCTGTTCCAGGCGCTGCTCGGGGACGGGTCCCGCCTCGGCATCGACCTGCAGTACGCGGTGCAACCGGCGCCCGAGGGCCTTGCCCAGGCGTTCCTGATCGGTGCGCAGTTCATCGGCGACCAGCCCGTCGGCCTCGTGCTGGGGGACAACATCTTCTACGGCGCGGGCCTGGGCACGTCGTTGTCCCGGATGCACGACATCGCCGGCGGGGAGATCTTCGCCTACCACGTCAGCAACCCGCGCGACTACGGCGTCGTCGAGTTCGACGCGGACGGCACCGCGATCTCGATCGAGGAGAAACCGGTCCGCCCACGAAGCAACTTCGCCGTACCCGGGCTGTACTTCTACGACTCCGACGTGGTCGCGATCGCCCGGGAGGTCCGGCCCAGCGCGCGCGGCGAGCTCGAGATCACCTCGGTCAACGAGGCGTACCTGCGACGCGGCACGCTGTCGGTCACGGTGCTCGACCGGGGCACCGCCTGGCTCGACACCGGGACGATGGACTCCCTGATGGCCGCTGGGGAGTTCGTGCAGGTCGTCGAGCGCCGGCAGGGGCTGAAGATCGGGTGCATCGAGGAGGTGGCCTGGCGCCAGGGTTTCATCGACGACGCGCAGCTCGCCGAGATCGCGGCCCCCTTGTGCAAGAGCGGGTACGGCGACTACCTGCTCGGCCTGCTGGCATACCACGCGACCAGGTCGCCGTCGGCTGCGGCTTCGGACTGACCGTTTGGACGGCACCGGCACGACCCGCTCGCGCCACCCGTCGCTCGCTCCTGTCCGGGTACCGGCGTTCCTCACCCACCGGGCCGCACCGGCCGCTGCCGCGGCCCTCGTCTGGGTGGCCGGCATCGCCGTTTCTGGCGCGCTCCCCCGCGCGCTGCAGCTCGACCCGTTCACGGTGCGCGGCGCCGTCGTCCCTGCGGCTTTCGGTGTCGCTGCGGCAGCGTTGCTGCTCCTGCTCTGGCTGGCGCTACGGCTCGACGTACTCCTCGGGGTCGGTGCCGGGCTTGTGGCGACCACGCTCGGCTTGGCGCTGCAGCAAGGCCTGCTCGGCAGCCCGTTCGGTCCCGGTGGGATCCTCGGCGACGCCGGCCGGTTCAGCGCGTTGGCGACCCGCTACACGGTCACGACCAGCAGCGCCGACGCGATCATCCCGGGCGCTCCCTCGGAGTACCCACCGCTCGTCCCGTGGCTGGTCGGGCGGGCCGCCGTGCTGTTCGACCGGCCGGCCTGGACGCTGCTCGGCTGGACGGCGACGCTGCTCACCGGGCTGTCGGTCGTCGTCGCGTTCTGGCTCTGGAACCGGCTCGTCACCACACCGGTCGCGCTCGCGCTGGCGGCCTTGGCCCCGTACGTCTTCCCCAGCGCCGGCAAGTCCTTTCACCTGTTCGCGCTGATGGTTCTCGCGCCGTGGGTCATCACCTCCCTGTGCGGCCTTTCGCGACAACAGGGCGGGTTGCACTGGGCAGTCTCCGGCGCCCTGGGAGCGGTCCAGGTCCTCGTCTACCCCGGGTACCTGACGTTCGCCGCACTCGGCATCCTCGCCGTCGTCGCGCTCACCTGGTGGTGGCGGGCCGAGCGCACACGGTACGTGCTGCACCTGGCGGGCATCGCTGCCGTGGCGGCGGTGCTGTCCGCGTGGTACGTCGTGCCGTTCCTGCTGGGCAGGAGTCGCTTCTCCACCGGGTCGGTCTCTGACCGGTTCGAGTCCCTCACCATCGCGGCGGACCCCGGTCACCTGCCGCCCACCGTGCTCCCCGACAGCCCGCTGCTGCTCGTGCTCTGGGGCCTGGGCGCAGTGGGACTCGCCTGGTACACGCTCCGTGGACGCACCTGGGCCTGGGTGATCTCGGCGCTCGTTCTCGGTACGTATGCCTACCGGATCGTCCGTCTCGTCGTGTTCGTCGGGACCGGCAGCACCGGCTTCCTGCATTACGCGAACCGGCTGATCGACGTCCTGCTCACCGCCGCCGGCGTGCTGGTGGCCGCCACTGCGCTACGGGCGCTGCCTCGGGTGCTGCGCGTGCGATCCGTACCGCGAGCGGTGCCCGTCGTGCTCGCCCTGGCCGTCACCATGTTGGGGACGCTCGGCTACCTCAGCGTCAACCGGCAGCCCGGACCGGGCGGCGACCCACCCGGATCAGAGGAGCTGCTGCGCGCCCAGCTGCAGCGAGGCCCGGACTGCAGGCTCCCCCGCTTCAGCCCGGGCAGCTTCGACGGCGCCCCTTCGCCGCCCTGTTTCCCAGCCGCGCAAGTACGCCGCGTGGTGCAGGAACGGCTGGGAACCGGAGCTCTTCCGGTAGCCCTCTCCTACAGCGAGGAGCTCTGGGCCTACTACCCGTGGTACGGGTTCATGTCCAACGGCCGGATGGGCGCTGGGCTCTACCAGAACTGGGACGCCCGCCTACCGGTGCTGCAGCGACTCGCCGGCATCGCCGAGCCCGGTGCGCTCGCCACGGCGATGACCGACACCGGCTTCGGCCCGTTGGACGTGCTCGTGCTGCGCCGCCCGGAGAGCACCGGCAGTGACCAGCTGCTCTGGTCCGGCTCGACTCCGGAACGGGTCACCGTCGCCTTCCGGCGAGCGCAGTTCGCGGGACCCCAGTTCGCCGTCGTCGACCTGCCCGAACGTACGACCGTCGTGATCCGCCTCGATGCCACCGTCGAGCACGCGCCCTACCCGGCCTGACATCGGCCGCCCACCGTCAGTGCCGCGGCCGCGACCACCCGTCGGTCGAGCACAGCCGCGTGCTCTCGCCCGAAACGACGACCGCAACCACACACTGGTCGAGCGCAGTCGAGACAACGAGAACCACCCTGCCGCCACAGAAAACAACGGCCGCAACCACACGCTGGTCGAGCGCAGTCGAGGCCATGCGCGCCATAAGGTCTCGACTACGCTCGACCGACGACTGGTTGCGTCCGGTCTTTCGGAGCAGCACCCCGAACCCTTCGGGCCGCCCTGGGCAGTGGAAAATCCGGCTGCGGTCGCGGACACCCCACGGTACGGCCCGGCCATTTTCGACTCAGACCACGAGAACCACGCTGCCGCCACAGAAAACAACGGCCGCAATCACACGCTGGTCGAGCGCAGTCGAGGCCATGCGCGCCATGTGGTCTCGACTGCGCTCGACCACCGGGTACTCACCCGGACTTTCACGCGTCGACGGGCGCGCCACCAGACCCCGACGTGGTCTCGACTGCGCTCGACCGGCGAGTGGGTGGCGCTCGACCGGCGGGCTCGCGTCACTCCTCGCCGATGTGCGCCAGACTCATCGTGAAACTCACCATGATGAGCTGGACCCCGGTGACCAGCAGCACCATTCCGAAGATGGGCACCCGGATCCGGGACACGACGTCGAGCTGGCCGAAGCCGGCCCAGCCCCACGACACCACTGCCGCGACGAAGAAGCCGATCCCGGCGAGCACGAGCAGCCCGCCCGTCAGCACGCCGTGCTCGAGCGTGATGCGCGCGAGCAACCGTTCCACATTGCGGCTGCTGGGTAACAGGCCGAGATGGGCGGCGTACGAACGCGACACGACCGCCAGACCCAGCGCCTGCACCCCGACGACGGTCATGGTGGCGAACGCCAGCAAACTCTGCACGTCCAGCCCGATCGCACCGAGCTGGCGGGGACCGAACGCCAGCCCCAGCATCCCGACCACGCCGACGAGCAGCAGCACCAGCGCCGGGTACAGGAACAACCACCGCGGGCTGAACGCGAGCAGGAAGCGCAGGTGGCGCCAACCGTCGCGCCAGGTGCGCAGGTGCGGGCTGCGGCTGCGCCCGTCCGGGCGTAGCGTCGTCGGGACCTCGGTGATCGTCCAGCCTGCGAGCGAGGAGCGTACGACGAGTTCGCTGGCGAACTCCATCCCGGTGGTGCGCAGCCCGAGTGCGAGCACTTTGTCGCGCCGGAACGCCCTCATGCCGCAATGGAAATCGCCTACCGGAATCTTGAAGAACAACCGACCGAGGTACGACAGCACCGGGTTGCCGAGGTAGCGGTGCAGGAACGGCATGGCCCCGGGTTCGATGCCGCCCCGAAAACGGTTGCCCATCACCAGGTCCGCGCCGCCGCGCAGCGCGACGACGAACGGCTCGAGGTCCTCCAGCGCGTAGCTGTCGTCGGCGTCGGCCATCAGCACGTACCGGCCGCGCGCGGCCGCGATCCCGCCCTGCAGCGCGGCCCCGTACCCGCGCTCGGCGACGTCCACCACCCGGGCACCGGCCGCCACGGCGAGCTGCTGGGAGCCGTCGGTGCTGCCGTTGTCCGCGACGACCACCTCACCGGCGATCCCCAGCTGCTCCATCGCCGTAAGAGCCTTGGCCACGCAGGTCGCCAGCGTCTCGGCCTCATTCAGGCACGGCAGTACGACGCTCAGCTCGAGCCCGCCCTGTGCGCAGCGCTCCCCCGTACTCATGGCAGCACCGCGTGCTGCAGCAGGTCGCGAGCCCCGGCCCACCGGCGCCCGGCGAGCGCCGCAGGCAGCACCGTCGCCGCGTGCAGCCGGGACGTGAGGTGCACCCGTGCGGCGCGCGCCGCGCGCCGCCACCCGGCCGACTCCAGTTCCTGCGCGATCATCGCGAAGTAGTCCCGTTCCTCGGCGAACCGCCCGCCCTCGTCGCGGCCTACCGACGACAGGCTCGCGTCGTGGCGGCGGTACTCGAAGCAGCGGGCGTCGAGCAGCATCGCGTGGCACCCACCCAGCAGCATCCGTAGATAGAGGTCGAGGTCCTGCACGATGTCGAGTCCGGGACGGAACCCGTACGCGCGGACCACCTCGGTGCGGAACGCCACCGACGGGAAGTACATCCAGTTGCCGCGCAGCAGCGACACCGCGAGCGCCTCCCCGCCGACGTACGCGGGTGGCCGCAGCGCGAGGCGGGCCTTGATCCGGTCGGCCGTCGAGGTGGCCGGCCGTCCCGCTGCGTCCACCACCTGCACGCGCGGGTGGAACCACGCCGCCGTCGGGTACGCCCGCGCCGCCCGGCCGATCGTCGCCACGTAGTCCGGCAGCAGCCGGTCGTCTGCGCCGAGCACGACCACGAACTCGCCCTCGGCGCGGTCCAGGCAGCGCTGGAAGTTGCCGTTGATCCCAAGTCGTTCCGGATTGCGTTCGTACGACACCTGCGGCCCGAGCCCGCCGAACCAGTCGGCGAGCACCGGGTCGGGCGGTCCGTCGTCGAACACCTGCAACCGCCGGTAGATCTCGTCGCCGGGTGCGGCCGCGCGTTGGGCGAGGACGCTGGCGACCGCCTCGCGCAGCAGCGGTGAGTCGCCGTACGCCGGGATCGTCACCGCGATCGTCGTCACGGTGCCTCCGGGCGTGGCGCGGCGAGGTCGCGCGGGCTGGTGAGGAAGCCGATCCCCCACGCCCAGTGCATCGTCGCGAACACGGCGGGCAGCAGGGCTCTCGAACGTGGCGGTAGCCCACGCCCACCGCCTGCCGTCCCGGCGAGCAGCAGCGCGGCGTACCCGGCCGGGGTGAGTAGCCCGAGGCGCAGCCACCGCGGCCCGCCGGCCATGCCCACGACGCCGGCGGCGGTGCCGGCCGCGGTCGCGAGGACGGCCGCGGGCGGCGCCAGGTAGCGGGCGCTGACGGTCTCCGGGTGGCGGCGCATGATCTGCCGGCGCCACCGGCCGTACTCGAAGTACTGCCGGGCCAGCCGGCGCAGGTCCGGGCGCGGGCGGTAGGTCACCCGCAGCCGCGGGGTGAACCACACCAGCCCGCCGGTGTCGCGGATCCGGTGGTTCAGCTCCCAGTCCTGCGCGCGGACGAAGGCCTCGTCGTACCCGCCGACCCGCTCGAGCGCACTGCGGCGGAACGCCCCGAGATAGACAGTGGGCGCTGGGCCCTCCGCGCCGCCGAGGTGGAACGGGGCGCCGCCGACCCCGAGCCAGGACGTCATCGCCCGGGCGACCGTCTCCTCGAAGGGCGTACGGCCCTCGGCGGCCATGATGCCGCCCACGTTGTCGGCCCCGGTGCGCTCGAGCGTCTCGACAGCGACGCTTACGTAGTCCGGCGGCAGCAGGCAGTGGCCGTCGACGCGTACGACGAGGTCGTGCGCAGCGCGCGCGAGCGCCCGGTTCAGCCCGCTCGGCGTGCTGCCGGAGGGGTTGCGCACCAGCACGATCCGCGGATCGGCGGCGGCGAGGATCGCGGCGACCTCGTCGGTGCGGTCCCGGCTCGGGCCGAGCGCGAGCACCAGCTCGAGCGGTCCTGGATGGTCCTGGCCGAGCGCCGCCGCGACCGACTCCGCGAGGTGCAGCTCCTCGTCGAGCACCGGCATGATCAGCGACACCGCGGGGGCGCCGCTCGGGTGCTCGGGGTCGCTGCCGCCAGCCTCGGTGTCCATGGCAGCAGCGACGCTATCCCAGCCGCCACCGCTCCCCGGACGCCGCACGGTCCGACCGCCGTGCCGCGGGCCCGGTGACCTCCGTCACCCGCACCGGCGTTGCGGCACCGGTCCGGGCGCCTCTGCGTCGTACCGTCGTCAGTCGTACGCCGGCCGGAGGGAACGACCCATGGGCGCAGCGCCCCGCACCGCGGGCGGCAGGCGCTGGGCGCGCCTCGCCGCCGCCACGCTCGCCGTCGTCGTGCTCGCGACGAGCGGCGTTGCGTGGGCGGCCATCGCGCGCTACTCGGACAAGATCAACCAATTGCCGTTCGGCCTCGGCGGCAGCTCGGTCGCCGACGGCAACCCGGTGACCATCCTCGCCGTCGCGAGCGACGACCGCGCCGGACTGACACGGGCGCAGAAGAAGCGGCTGCACCTCGGCTACGAGGACTACGGTCGGCACACCGACACGATGATGCTGGTGCACATCAGCGCCGCGGGGGACGCCGTCTCGGTGATCTCCCTGCCGCGCGACACGCTCGTGACCATCCCGGAGTTCGAAGGCAACGGCAAGACCGTCGCGGCGCACCGCGGCAAGCTCAACGAGGCGTACGCCGTAGGTGGCCCGCAGCTGATGGTGCAGACCGTCGAGCAGGTGACCGGCGTACGCATCGACCACTACGTCGAGGTGAACTTCGCCGGCTTCCTCTCCATGGTCGACGCGCTCGGCGGCGTGGAGGTCTGCCTGCCCAAGGCGACCAAGGACCAGAAGTCCGGGCTCGACCTGCCCGCAGGGCGCCAGACCGTGAGCGGCCCGCAGGCCCTCGCATACGTCCGGGCCCGCTACTTCGACCCCACCTCGGACCTCGGCCGGATGCAGCGCCAGCAGAAGTTCGTCGCCGCCATGGCCGACAAGGCCCTCTCGGCCGGCACGCTGCTGAACCCGGTGAAGCTCGACGCGTTCCTGTCCGCGGTGAGCTCGAGCCTGTCCACCGACTCCGGCCTGGGCCGCGAGCAGCTGCTCGACCTGGCCGGACGCCTGCAGGGCATCTCCCCGTCGCAGATCCACTTCACGACCGTGCCGCTCGGTACGCCGAAGCGGGTGAACGGCATCGGCGACGTGCTGACCTGGGACCGGCCGGCCGCCGCCGCGCTGTTCGCGAAGATCAACGCCGACGAGCCGATCGCGCCGCCGGCCACCGGCAAGCCGAAGGTCGCCCCGCGCGACGTCTCGCTGCAGGTCTACAACGGCACCGATGTCGCGGGCCTGGCTAGCAAGGCCTCGAACGAGCTCGCCGCTGTCGGGTTCACGATCGCCGGCCCGCCGACCAACGCCGACGAGCAGGTCGGGGCGACGACCGTGATCCGCTACGACCCGGCGCAAGCCGACGCTGCGCGGACGGTCGCCGCCGCGCTGCCGGGTGCCACGCTGAGCGCGGTCGACGGGTTGGGCGCCACCATCCAGGTCGTCGTCGGCTCGTCGTACTCCGGGGCCACGCAGGTGCGCGGCGGGAGCAAGCCGAACGGTCCGCGCTCGGCCGCCGACGACCTCTGCCGGTAGCGCGCCATGGCCGGCACCGACGAGGACGCGTACGCCCGGCGCCTGGAGGCGTTGCAGGGTGCGCGTTGGAAGCAGCTGCTCGACGTGCAGCGCCCGTACCGCTGGAACGTACGGCGGCTGTTCGCGGGCCGCTCCCACGTGCTCGACGTCGGCTGCGGCATCGGGCGCAACCTCGCCCACCTCGGGCCGGTCGCGGTCGGCGTCGACCACAACGCGGAGTCGATCGCACTGGCCCGCGCCCAGGGCCTGCGGGCGTGGACGACCGGGGAGTGGGCGAGCTGCCCGGACGCCGTACCGGGCCGGTACGACGGACTGCTGCTCGCCCATGTGCTCGAGCACCTGTCGCAGGTCGACGCGGACGCGGTGGTGCGCACCTACCTGCCGTACCTCGCGCCGGACGCGCGGCTGGTGGCGATCTGCCCGCAGGAGCGCGGCTACGCGAGCGACGCGACCCACGTGCGGTTCCTCGACCTCGACGCGCTCGCTACCGCCGCTCGCTCCTGGGGCTTCGCGCCACGTCGCCGGTTCTCGTTCCCGCTGCCCCGGTTCGCCGGCCGGGCGTTCACGTACAACGAGTTCGTGCTCGTCGCCGACCGCGGCTGATCCGCTCGCGCCGCGGCCGAGACGGCCGACCCCGTATCGTCGGGCCGCGATGACCACCGACGAGAACGCGCGCCTGCGCGCCACGAACCCGGCGGTGACCGCGTTCGTGGTGGTCCTGATCGTCGCCGGTCTGAACCTGCGGCCCGCGATCACGACCCTGACGGCGGCGCTCGACGAGGTCGTCGCGGCGTACGGCCTGAACGGGTTCCTGACCTCGGTGCTCGTCTCGCTGCCGGTCGTCGTCTTCGCGGTAGGGGTGCCGATCGGCCCGTGGCTTGCGGCACGCGTCGGGATGGACCGGGCGATCGTGCTGCTGTCGGTCCTGCTCGCGGTCGCGATGGTCGTACGCCCGTTCAGCACCTGGTTGCTGTTCCTCGGCACCGCCGTCGCGGCCCTCGGCATCACCGGGGTGTCGGTGCTCGCCGCCGCCGTGTTCCGCCGAGGTGACCAGCACACCGCCGCGAAGCTGACGTCGTCGTTCACCGCAGTCATCACCTCCGGGGCGGCGGTCGGCGCGCTGCTCGTCCTGCCGCTGCTCGGGCTGGTCGGGGACTCGGTGCCGACGGCACTGCTGCTCTGGGCGCTGCCGGCGGTCGTCGCGGCTTTCGCGCTCGCGCTGACCTCGCCGGGTCGAGGCACCCGCGCCGTCGTGCAGCCCGATCCGGTACGGATGCGCGCGTACCTGAGGTACCCGGCGACCTGGGCGCTGGTGTGCTTCTTCGGCCTGCAGTCCGCGGTGTTCTACGGGATGACGGCCTGGCTGCCGACGATGCTGCGCGACCGCGGGCTCGGCGCCCAGGACGCCGCCCTGGTGTACGTGGCGGTGAGCCTGCTCGGCCTGGTCGGCGCGCTCGTCGCTCCGCGCGTCGCGGTGCACCCCGACCGCCGCGTCCTGGTGGTGCTCACGGTCGCGAGCGCCACGCTCGCCGGGTGGCTCGGGCTCGCCTGGGCACCGACCGGTACCCGCTGGATCTGGGCGCTGCTGCTCGGGGTGTCGCAGGGCGCCGGGTTCGCGCTCGGGCTGTCGTTCGTGGTGTTCCGGGCGCTCTCCCCGGCGCAGGCGGCGAGCCTGTCAGCGGTCGTACAGGGTGTGGGCTACGCGATCGCGGCGCTGGGCCCGCTGGTGATGGGCCTCGTGCTCGACCTCACCGGCACCTGGTTCTGGCCCGTCGTGCTGCTCGCCACGGCGGCGGCCGTCGAGGGCGTCACCGGCGTACGCGCCGCCGCCGACCGCCCCGTCATCCCGCGCCGTTCCGGATGAATGTGGCAGGAGTCCGCTCTATGCGGACTCCTGCCACATTCATCCGGAATCAGAAGCGGGCGGCGTTCGTGACGGCGCGCCTGGTGAGGACCCGGGCGAGGTGCTGGCGGAAGTCGGCCTGGGCGTGCAGGTCGCTCGTCGGGGAGGTGTTCTGCGCGGCTTGTTCGGCCGCCGCCGCGATCCCGTCGGCTCCGGCGCCCGCGAGTGCCGCCTCCGTCGCGCTCGCCCGCAGCGGTCCGGCGCCCATGTTGGTCAGCCCGACCCGCGCCTCCGCGATGCTGCCGTTGCTGCGGCGTACGGCGGCGGCGACCCCGACGATCGCCCAGGCCTGCGCGGTGCGGTTGAACTTCTGGTAGTCGAAGCTCCACCCGTCCCCGAGCTTGGGTATCCGCACCGACTCCAGGATCTCGTCGGCCGCGAGCGCCGTGGTGAAGAAGTCGGTGAAGAAGTCCGCGGCCGCGACGGTACGCCGCCCGCCTGGCCCGACGATCGAGAACTGCGCGCCCAGCACCAGCGCGGCCGTGGGCAGGTCGGCGGCAGGGTCGGCGTGCGCGAGCGAACCACCGAAGGTGCCGCGGTGGCGGATCGCCGGGTCGGCCACCGTCGCGGTCACCGTGGCGATCAACGGCGCGTGCGCGCGTACGAGCGCGTCGTGCATTACCTCGTGGTGCGGGGTGCCTGCCCCGATGACGATCGCGTCGCCGTCGTCGCGGACCCCGCGCAGTTCGCCCAGCCGGCTGCAGTCGACGAGCAGCGACGGGGTGGCAAGGCGCATCCGCAGCATCGGCATCAGCGACTGTCCGCCGGCCAGGACCTTGGCGTCCTCGCCGCCCTCGTGCAGCGCGCGGACCGCCTCGTCCAGCGAACCGGGCCGTACGTAGTCGAACGCGGCCGGGATCATGCCGCACCTCCCGCCTTCGCCGCCTGCAGAGTTCGCCACACGTGCTCCGGCGAGGCCGGCATCGGCACGTCGTTCACGCCGTACGGACGCAACGCGTCGACGACGCCGTTGATGATCGCCGGAGTCGAGGCGATGGTGCCCGCCTCGCCGACTCCCTTCGTACCCAAGGGATGTGTCGTCGACGGGGTGACCGTCCGGTCGGTGACGAACGAGGGCAGGTCCAGGGCCGTCGGCAGCAGGTAGTCGGCCATCGACGCGGTCAGCAGGTTGCCGTCCGCGTCGTAGACGGCGCCCTCGTACAGCGCCTGCGCCACGCCCTGCGCGATCCCGCCGTGCACCTGGCCCTCGACGATGAGCGGGTTCACGACCACCCCGACGTCGTCGACGCAGACGTACGAGCGCAGCGTCGCCTTGCCGGTCTCGGTGTCGACCTCCATCGCCGCCAGGTGGGTGCCGTGCGGGAAGGAGAAGTCCGCAGGGTCGACCGTCGACTCGCCGGACAGCGTCGGCTCCATGCCGTCGGGCAGGTTGTGGGCGGTGAACGCCTCGAACGCGACGGCCTGGATCGTCGTCGACTTCTCCGGGTCGCCCTTGACGCGGAACGCCCCGTCGACGAACTCCAGGTCGTCCGGGTTGGCCTCCATCTGGTGCGCCGCAATGAGTTTGGCCTTCTCGACGACCTTCTGCCCAGCCCGCAGGATCGCCTGCCCGCCGACCGCGAGCGAACGTGAGCCGTACGTGTCCATGCCGTACGGCGAGCGGGCGGTGTCGCCGTGGATCACCTCGACGTCCTCGACCGGCACGCCGAGCACGTCGGAGGCGATCTGGCTCCAGCTCGTGACGTGGCCCTGGCCGTGCGGCGAGGTGCCCGTGACCAGCTCCACCTTGCCCAGCGGTAGCACCCGGATCGTGCAGTTCTCCCAGCCGCCGGCGACGTACTTGAGCGCACCCAGCGTCCGCGACGGCGCGAGCCCGCACATCTCGGTGAACGTCGACACTCCGATGCCCAGCTGCACCAGGTCGTTCGACTCGCGGCGCCGCTGCTGCTCGGCCCGCAGCTCGTCGTACTTGAAGAGCTCCAACGCCTTCTCGGTCGCCGCCTCGTAGTTGCCGGTGTCGTACGTCAGCCCGGAGATGGTCTGGTACGGGAACTCCTCGTGCGCGATCCAGTTCTTGCGCCGCAGCTCGATCGGGTCCATACCGAGCTCGGCGGCGAGCTCGTCGACGATCCGCTCGATCGCGTACGTCGCCTCCGGGCGCCCGGCGCCGCGGTAGGCGTCGGTCGGCGTGGTGTTCGTGAACACGCCGGTGCACGAGAAGTCGTACGCGTCCATCTTGTAGATGCCGTTGTACATGAACATGCCGAGCAGCGGGATGCCCGGCGTGATGATCTGCAGGTACGCGCCCATGTTCGCGGTGAGGGCGACCTTCAGCCCCTTGATCGTGCCGTCCCGGGTGGCGGCGATCTCGACGTCCTGGATCTGGTCGCGGCCGTGATGGGTGGCGACCATGTTCTCGCTACGGGTCTCGGTCCAGCGCACCGGCCGGCCGAGGCGCCGGGCCAGCACGAGGGCGAGCGCCTCCTCCCGGTACATCTGCAGCTTGGAGCCGAAACCGCCGCCCACGTCAGGGGCGATGACGCGCAGCTGGTTCTCCGGTACGCCGGTGGAGAGCGCCAGCAGCACCCGCAGCACGTGCGGCACCTGCGTCGCGGACCACAGCGTGTACTCCTCGCTGGTGCCCATCGGGGAGCAGGCGACCGCGCGCGGCTCCATCGCCACCGGGATCAGCCGCTGGTTGATGAACCGGCGGCTCACCACCACGTCCGAGGCCGCCTTGGCGGCCTCGTAGTCGCCGCACGGGAAGTTCATCGTGTAGCACTGGTTGGTGCCCTTGTCCTCGTGCAGGATCGGCGAACCGTCGGCGAGCGCCGCCTCCATGTCGACGACCGCCGGCAGCGGGTCGTAGTCGACGACGACGTTCTCGATCGCGTCCTCGGCGGTGACCTTGTCCTGCGCGAGCACGACCGCGACGACGTCGCCGACCTGGCGCACCTTGTCGACGGCGAGGGAGTGGAAGTCGGGCATCACGATGTCGTCGGTCACCGGCCACACGCACGGGATCTTGACGTTGTCGTCGCCGAGGTCCGCGGCAGTGAACACGTCCACCACCCCGGGCATGGCCTTCGCGGCACTCGTGTCGATCCCGGTGATGCGCGCGTGCGCGATCGGGCTGCGCACCAGCCCCATGTGCAGCGCGCCGGGCAGTGCGACGTTGTCGGTCCAGGTGGTCTGGCCGGTGACGAGCCGGTCGTCCTCCTTGCGCCGTACCGGGGAACCGATGGCCGGCGTACGCGCTGTCCCTGCCTGGGCGGTCCCCGCCTCGGTTGTCTCGGTCATTTCGCGGCCTCCCGCATCTCTCCCGCGGCCAGCTCGACGGCCTTGACGATGTTGTGGTACCCGGTGCAGCGGCACAGGTTTCCCTCGAGCCCGTGCCGGATCTCCTCCTCGGTCGGATCCGGGTTCTCGCCGAGCAGGTCGACCGCAGCGGTGATCATGCCCGGGGTGCAGTAGCCGCACTGCAGCGCGTGGCACTCCTTGAACGCCTTCTGCACCGGGTGCCACTCGCCGTTGGCCAGTCCCTGGATGGTGGTGACCTCGCTGCCGTCGGCCTGCACCGCGAGCACGCTGCACGACTTCACGCTGCGCCCGTCCATCAGCACCGTGCAGGCGCCACAGTTCGAGGTGTCGCAGCCGATCGGCGTACCGGCCAGGCCGAGCGAGTCCCGCAGCCAGTGCACGAGCAGCGTGCGGGCCTCGACCTCGCCCTCCCGCGTCGTGCCGTTGACGGTGACCGAGATCCGATGCATGTCACGCTCCGAGGTGGACCGGGCAGGGGTTCGGAGCCGACCGTACGTCGGAAGCCGCACGGCTCGCAGACGAACGGGATAGATCGCCCGGTCGAGAGATGGGGCGATCTACCCCGGCGGCGCGCTGATGGCGGCGAGGACGTCGTCGAGGGCCCGCAGCGAGTGCCCGCTCACCACCTGGTCGACGTACGGCAGCGCCGCGCGCAGCCCGGCGACGAGCGGCTCGAAGCCGGGGCGGGCCGAGCGCGGGTTGACCCAGACGATCCGGTGCGCCAGCCGCGCGAGCCGCGCCATAGCGCGGTCCACGACCTCCGGGTCGCCGACGTCCCACCCGTCGGAGACGATCACCACGATCGCCCCGCGCGCCACCCCGCGCCGGCCGTGCTCGGCGAGGAACGTCTCGAGCGCCTCCCCGATCCGGGTGCCGCCGGACCAGTCGGTGGCGGCACGCGCCACCGCGCGGTACGCCGCGTCCGGCCGGCCCTGGCCGAGCAGCCGGGTCAGCCGGGTCAGCCGGGTCGCGAACACGAACGACTCGGCGTGCACCGCCCGCACCGCGCCGCGCATCAGGTGCAGGTAGACCCGGCTGTACGGCGCCATCGACCCCGAGACATCCGCGATCAGCACCACCCGCCGGGGCCGCTGCCCGCGCCGGCGACGGCGCAGCCGCACCGGGTCGCCGCCGGTACGCCGGGCCGCGCGCAGCGTCGCCCGTACGTCCGGCCGGCCCGCGCGGGCGTGGCGGTGGCTGCGCCGCGAGCGGCGTCTCGGCGGCACCAGCGCCAGCTGCTCGGCGAGCCGCGCCATCATCGCCAGCTCCTCCGGAGTGCAGTCGGCGAAGTCGCGGACCGCGAGCCGCTCGGTCGTGCTCGCGGCGGCGAGCGCCGCCTCCTGGTCCTGCGGCTCCTCGCCCGGGTCGGCGCCGAGCTCGCCCGCCGCGGCGACCCCGCCGGCCGACCGCGGGCTGCGCTCGGCCGGCCCGGCCGGCTGCTCCTCCCCCGACTCGTGCGCGCGCGGCGAGGGCACCGGCGCCTGCTGCGCGGCCGGTGGCAGCGCGAGCTCGCCTTTGAAGACCTCGGCGAACACCGCGTCGTACGCCGCGAGTTGCTCCTGCCCCGACAGCAGCGTGACCCGGCCGGCCCAGTACAGCTCGCGCAGCCGGCTCGCGCCGGTCAGCGCGATCGCCTGGGCGAACCGGGTGCTGCGCTCCGGGGTCACCGGCAGACCGGCCGCGCGCAGCCGCTCGCCGAACGCGACGACGATCGCCGCGAGGTCCGGCGCGGCCCGTTCGGGCCCGGCCTCACCCATCGGCCACCCAGGAAAGACCCTGCTCGCGGGCGATCTCGTGGTCCTCGCGGTACTTCAGCACCGAGCCCAGCGTGCGGGCCACACCCGCCTCGTCCAGCGGCGCGAGCCCGAGCAGGCTGACCGCGTGCAGCCAGTCGATCGCCTCGGCGACCCCGGGCGGCTTCTGCAGGTCCAGCCCGCGCAGCCGCGCCACCGCACCGGCGATCTGCGAGGCGAGCTCGACCGGCGCCTCGGGGACGCGCAGCCGCACGATCGCCGTCGCGTGCTCGAGGGTGGGGTAGTCGATCCAGTGGTAGAGGCAGCGACGCTTGAGGGCGTCGTGCAGGTCACGGGTGCGGTTCGAGGTGAGGATCACGACCGGCGGGTACGCGGCGCGGAGCGTGCCGAGCTCGGGGACGGTGACCGCGTACTCGGCGAGCAGCTCGAGCAGGAACGCCTCGAACTCCTCGTCGGCCCGGTCCACCTCGTCGATCAGCAGCACGGCGGGCCGCGGCCCGGGATGGCGGATCGCGCGCAGCAGCGGGCGCTCGACGAGGAAGTCCGAGCCGAACAGCGCGCCCTCGGCCAGGTCGACGCCGTGCGCCTCGGCGAGCCGGATCGCCAGCAGCTGGCGGGGATAGTTCCACTCGTACAGCGCCTCTGCGGCCTCGATGCCCTCGTAGCACTGCAGCCGGATCAGCGGGGTGTCCAGCAGCGCGGCCAGGCTCGCCGCGGCCTGCGTCTTGCCGACCCCGGCCTCCCCTTCGAGCAGCAGCGGCTGGGGCAGGCGTACGGCGCAGTAGAGCGCGGTCGCCAGCCCTTCGTCGGCGAGGTAGCCGCTCTCACGCAGCCGGCGCGCGAGCCGGTCCGGCGAGTCGGCGAGCGCCGCGAGGTCTCCCACCGTCAGTCGCGCCGCCGCCGCAGCAGCCACCACACGAGCAGCAGCAGTCCGAGCACGCCGGCGACGGGCGCGGCCCGCTTGAGCACCGGCGCGCCCGCGGTGTCCAGCAGGTCGATCGCGTCGCCCTGGTGCGGCAGCTGCGGCGCGGCCGGGCGCGGCGAGGGGGTCGGCGCAGGCGGTGGGGCGCTGTCGGCACCGGCGGCCCCGTCGGCTCCGGACGTCGCAGGCTCCGGTGCGGCCGGTTCGGGCGCCGGCTCCGGTGCGCTGATCAGCGCGGCGAGGTTGTCGGCGAACTGCCCGACGATCTTGCCGGCGACCTCCTGCAGCACGCCGCGGCCGAACTGCGCGGCCTTGCCGGTGATGGTCAGGTCGGTCGCGACCTCGACGCGGGTGCGCTCCTCACCTTCGGCGTGCAGCGTCGCGCTCACCGTGGCGGCCGCGGTGCCGCTGCCACGGGCCTCCCGCCCGGACGCCTCGACCACGGCGCGGTGCGCGTCGCGGTCGCGCTCCACGAAGCGCGCCGTACCGGTGTAGGTCATCTGCACCGGGCCGACCCTGACCTTGACCTTCCCCTTGATCTGCTCCCCGTCGTACGACTCGAGGGTCGCTCCGGGCATGCACGGTGCGACCCGCTCGATGTCCATCACCGTGTCCCAGACCTGGTCGATGCCGGCCGGGACGGTGAACGAGTTCGACAGCTCCACCCGGGACTCCCCTCGCTCCTGCGCGGGCCCAGCCGGGCCAGCCGCCGCCTCGAGGCTATCGGGGGCGATCGGGCCCCGTCATCCGCTCCCGCCGATCTCCCGGCGCCGTCCGACGTAGGCTCGGAGCAGGGACGACGGCGGGCGAGGGGAGGCGTTGGGCGTGCGTGACGTGCTCGGCGAGCTGGTCACCGCGGTCGAGGCCGGGCGTGCGGTGGCGCTCGCGACGGTGGTCCGTACGTGGTACTCCTCGCCGCGGCCGGCGGGCGCCTCGATGCTGGTCCTGGACGACGGGCAGGCGGTCGGCTCGGTCAGCGGGGGCTGCGTCGAAGGCGCGCTGTACGAGGTCGGCAGCCAGGTGCTCGCCGACAAGACGCCGCGGTACCAGAAGTACGGCGTCAGCGACGACGACGCGTTCACCGTGGGCCTGACCTGCGGCGGCACCATCGAGGTGTTCGTCGAGCACGTCGACGCGGGCAGCTGGCCCGAGCTCGCCGGACTCGCCGCGAGCATCGCGGCGGGCGAGCCGGTCGCCGTGGCCAGCGTCATCGCCGGCAAGGGACCGGTGGGGCGTCACCTCGTCGTACGCCCGGACCGCGTCGAGGGCAGCCTCGGCGACGACTACCTCGACCGGATCGTCGCCGACGAGACGCGGGGGATCCTCGAGTCCGGCGGCACCCGGGTGATCCAGGTCGGCACCGAGGGGCGGCGCCGCGCCGACGAGCTCGACGTGTTCGTCGCGAGCTTCGCCCCTCCCCCGCACCTGATCGTGTTCGGCGCGATCGATTTCGCGCACGCGGTGGCGCGGGTCGGCAAGTTCCTCGGCTTCTACGTGTCGGTGTGCGACGCGCGACCGGTGTTCGCCACCGAGCGGCGCTTCCCGGAAGCCGACGAGGTCGTCGTCGACTGGCCGCACCGCTGGCTCGCGACCCAGCAGGTCGACTCCCGCACCGTGATCTGCGTGCTCACCCATGACACCAAGTTCGACGTACCGGCACTCGAGGTCGCGCTGCGCAGCCCGGCGGCGTACGTCGGCGCCCTCGGCTCGCGGCGGACCCACGAGCTGCGCCTGGAACGGCTGCGCGAGGCGGGCGTCAGCGACGCCGAGCTGGAGCGGCTGCACGCGCCGATCGGGCTCGACATCGGTGCCCGCACCCCGGAGGAGACAGCGATCTCGATCTTCGCCGAGATCATCCAGAACCGTTGGGGTGGAAGCGGAAAGCGGCTCACGACTCAGACCGGCCCGATCCACGCCGGCGTGTAGAGGCGCGTACGTGCGCGATGCCGGGCTGGTGCTCGCCGCGGGAGCGGGGCGCCGCTTCGGCGGGCCTAAGGCGCCGTACGCGCTGAGCGGGGAACGCCTCGTCGACCGGGCGGTACGCCTGCTGCGCGAGGGCGGGTGCGCGCCGGTGGTGGTGGTGCTCGGCGCGTGGGTCGGGGAGGTCCCTGGCGCGTCGGTGGCCGTGAACGAGGCCTGGGACGAGGGCATGGGCTCCTCGCTGCGGGCCGGGCTGGACGCGCTGGAGGCGCTGCCCGACGCCCCGGACCGGGCGGTGCTGCTGCTGGTGGACCTGCCCGGCATGAGCGCCGCCGCGGTACGGCGGGTGCGGGAGGACGACGCCGGCCTGGTGCAGGCGACCTTCGGCGGTCGTCGTGGCCACCCGGTGATCCTCGGCCGGGCGCACTGGCCGGGCGTACGCGCCGTGGCTCTCGGGGACCGCGGCGCCCGCGACTACCTCGCCGCCCACGACGTCACGTACGTCGAGGTCGGGCACCTCGCCGACGGCGCCACCGACCTCGACGTGCGCCCGACCGAGCAGCCGGGTTGAGAGACTCGCGGCATGGTCGGTCGGCGGGCGCTGGTGGTGACGGTCTCGACGCGCACCGCGTCGGGCGCTTGGGAGGACCGGTCCGGCCCCGTGCTGCGCGACGGGCTCGCCGCGATCGCGGACCTGGCGCTGGAGGTCGACGGGCCGCAGGTGGTCGCCGACGGCGAACCGGTCGAGGTGGCGCTGCGGGCGGCGGTCGCCGCCGGCTACGCCCTCGTCATCACCACCGGCGGCACCGGGCTGACCCCGACCGACCGTACGCCGGAGGCCACCGCCGCGGTCATCGATAAGCAGGCGCCGGGTATCGCGGAGGCGATCCGCGCGTACGGCATCGCGGGCGGCGTGCCCTCGGCGATGCTCTCGCGCGGCATCGCCGGCCTGGCCGGCACGACGCTGATCGTGAACCTGCCGGGCTCCACCGGGGGCGTGCGCGACGGGCTCGCCGTCCTCGCCACCGTCCTGGAGCACGCGCTCGCCCAGGCCCCCGGCTCGGACCACGGCCCGGGCGACCCCGGCGACCGCGGCTGACCCGACCCGACCGGCTCCGCTCCAGGCATGTTGATCGCGAGCTCCCGCGCCCCACTCCGCGTTGATCATGACGGCGTGGGTCGTAAACGCCGTTTGCGACCCACGACGCCATGATCGATCCCCGGAGGGACCGGCCAGGCCATGATCAACCCGGATCCGGGCCCGACGACGGCGTGGCCAGGCCGTCGCGTACCGCGGCGACGAGGCGGGGGCGCAGCTCGGCGGCGCTGATGACGGCGTCGACCGAGCCGACCTCGACGGCGCGTTCGATGCTGTGCACGCGGTCGAACTCCGCCGCGACCTCGCCGAGCTTCTCGGCCCGCACGGCGACGCGCACCGCGTCGAGCTCGGTCAGCAGCGCGGCGCGCTCGGCGCCGACGGCGTCCGACACCCGCGCGGCGAGCTCGCTGACCCGCGCGTCGGCGGCGGTACGCGCCTCGACGTCCCGGGCGAACACCACCGCGGCCGCCGGCGCCCCGCCGATCACGGAGGCGTACGAGCCCTCGACGGCGAGCACCGTCATGGCGGGGTTCAGCGCCTTGGAGAAGACGACGAACGCCCCACCGTGGTAGCGCGACACGACGCAGAACACGATCGGCCCGGCGAAGTTCACGACCGCGCGGCCGATCTCGGCGCCGTACTCGAGCTGCAGGCCGCGCATCGACTCCGGTGAGCCGTCGAAGCCGGACAGGTTCGCCAGCACCACGACCGGGCGGTTGCCGCTGGCCGCGTTGATCGCGCGGGCGACCTTCTTCGACGACCGCGGGAACAGCGTGCCGGCGGTGTAGGTGTCGGGGCCGTCGGTCGGCGGAAAACCATGGCGGGGAACGGCTTTCGACTCGATGCCGATGAGGCATACCGGTTCCCCGCCGAGGCGCGCGTCGTACACGACGGCGGTCTCGGCGTCTCCCATCCCGGCCCAGCGTTCGAGCGGCACGTGGTCCTGGTCGCTCACCGCGCGCATCAGGGTGCGGATGTCGAACGGCTTCTTGCGGTCCGGGTTGGTCTCGGCCGAGAAGATGTCGCCGACCGTGGTGAAGTCGCTGTCCGGGGAGGCGTGCGGGTACGTCCGCACGTCCCGGTCCACCGGATCGTGCGTCGCGGCGGCACGGGGGCGCGACTCGCCGGGCACGACGTACGAGTGCTCGTAGTGCGCGATCAACACGTCGCGCGCGGCTCCGAGGTCGGGCGCCCAGTACTGCGCCTGCCCGTTGGGTCCCATCACCCGGTCGTAGCCGCCGATGCCGAAGTTGTCCTCGGCCGACACCCCTCCGGAGAAGTCGAGGGACTGCTTGCCGGTCAGCACCATCGCACTGTCCGGCGTCATCACCAAAATTCCCTTGGTATGCATGAGCATCGTCGCCTCGGCGTTCCAGTACGGCTGCGCCCCGACGTTGATGCCCGCCACGACGACATTGATCTCACCGCCGCCCTGGGTGAACTCCACGATGCGCCGCAACGCCTTCGCCACCCAGTCCATGTTCTCGGTGCCGGAGTCCATCGAGATCCGAGCACCCGCCGACAGGGCGTACCACTCCACCGGCACGGCCAGCCGCTCGGCGAGGTCGAGCGCGGCGATGATCCGCGCGCACTCCGGCTCCGACACCGCGCCCAACGCCTTGGTGGGGTCGCCGAGCAGCACCACCCGGGTGATCCCGTCGGGCACCGCCGAGGTGACCGTGGTGACCAGGCCCGCGACGATGCCGGCCCGGTTGCGCCCGCGGGGGCGCTCCACCGGGACCAGCGCGCCGGCGTCATCGAGGTCGTACTCGAGGAAGTGGCCCTCGCGTCCGGCCACCAGGTCGGTGAGCTCGTACGGGTACACGGTGCCGCGCCGGCGGGCGCGCACCACCTGTTGGGCGTAGTCGTCGAGCGGCCGCAGCCGTTCGGTGGGCGGCGGTTCGACGGCGCTGACCACACCCGCGCCGGGCTGGTAGGAGAAGCGGGCGCACACCTCCTGGGGCCCGGCGGGGGTCGCGATCGAGCCCTGCGCGAGCACCTCCTCGAGTCCGGCGCCGACCGTGAGCGGCGCGATGATCCGCTGCAGCGCGGCGAGCTCGTCAAGGCTCGCGTCGACGACCGGCCAGATCCGCAACCAGACGTGGTTCATGTCCAGTCGGGCACCGCCCGCCCCACGCGCGGCGCGGGCGCGGCGGATGCCCTCCAGGCAGTTGGCGACGGCCCGCTCGGCGTACGGCAGCGACACCACGCGGCCCTCGGCGTCGCGGACGACGGAGAACTGGCGGATCTGGCTGAGCGCGACGAGCCGCTGGTCGGCCGGGTTGTCCCGCGCCACGCACAGGTAGAGGAGCACGTCGCCCGGCGCGTCGAGGCGGGTGATGTCGAAGTCGCGCAGCCGCCAGAGGTTCAGGCGCCGCCCCACCATGGGGTGCACCCCACGCACCAGCCCGTCCTCCGCGACCGCGCCGTCGAGCGGCCGGAAGGTGAAGTACGTGACCGGGCCCGCGTCGGGGCAGACCGCGATCGCGACGCGGCGCACGTCGAGCGCGAAGGGCAGCGCCGCGACCTGGGCACGCAGCCGGTCGGACTGCTCCTGTACGTCCTGCGGCGCATCCGGCCACCGCAGGTAGAGGTCGACGACCGCCTGGTGTCCGGCGGGCCGGGTCGCCAGTTCGGCGGTCAGCCCGCGGGCGAGGGCGCCGCCCGGCTCGGCGAGCTCGGCGACCTCCCCGACCGTCGAGACGACGTGGGTGGGGCGCTCGTCGAGGGTGTAGTCCGCGACGACGTACGGCCGGTCGTCGGTGGAGACGTTCGACAGGTCGTGCAGCGCGAACTCGCGGTAATGGCGCCGGGTGAGCACCTCGAGCATCGGCTCCTGGGCGGGTACGCCCGCGCGCAACCGCTCGGCGAGGAACCGCACGATCTGCTCGGGGATCGCCGCGAGCCCGTCGATGCGCCGGGCCCGCTCCTCACCGACCGGCATCGCGGCGAGCGCGGCAAGCTCATCGTGCAGCCCGGAGAGCACCTCGACCCGCGCCGCCTCCGCGAGCGGCTGGTCGAACCAGCGGAACCGCACGCTGCGGGCGAGGTCCCCGACCACCGGGAAACGCAGCTGGGTGGCCTGCACCAGGTGGTCGAGCAGCGGCCGCGCCTCGTCGCCGAGCGGGGCCTCGGGCCGCGGCTGCGCCAGCCAGCACTGCAGCAGGGCGGTGACCACGCCCACGTCCGCCGCGCTGCGCTGCTGGGCGAGGAAGATGCGGAACACCGCCTCCTCCAGCTCCGGCGTGCGTTCGAGGTCCTCGACGCCGTAGTGGGACAGCACGCGCGCGAGCCGGGTGCGGAAGCTCTCCGGCAGCCCGACGCGTTCCACGTCCAGGCTCTGCAGATAGGTGTGGAAGTACTCCCGCGGGCTGTGCACGCGTACGTCCGCCAGGTCGTCGGGCGCGGCAGGACGGTTGCGCTGCAGCTCGGACAGGTCGGCGAAGACACTGAGCACGTCGGCCTCGGCCGCCATCAGTGCGGTGTCGAGCTCGTCGAGCTGCGCGCGGGCTTGCAGGTACGTCTCGAGCGCGCCGTTGTCGTCGCGCGGGTCCACGTCGAAGCCCATCAGCAGGCTGCGCAGGTCGTGCAGCGCCCGGGCGGCGCGTTCGGCGGCGTCGCCGTCCGGCGCGGCGGGCAGCTCGAGGTCCGCACCCTCCGACGCCGCCGTGGCCGCGTCCGGCTCCTCCTCTGCCAGCGGCTCGAGCCGCACCATCGGCGCGCCGGTCTCGACCTGGGTGCCGATGGCGACGAGCACCTCGCGCACGCGCGCCGGGAACGGTGCGGGCACGACGGTCTCCATCTTCATGCTCTCGAGGACCAGCACCGGTGCCCCCGCCTCGACGAGGGAGCCGGCAGCCACCGGGGTGGCGACGACGAGCGCCGGCGCTGGTGCGCGCAGCACCCCGCCCTCGTCGCGGCTCACCCGGTGCGCGACCCCGTCGACCTCGACCAGGCTGACCGGTCCGTGATTGCCCATGACGAGCCGGAACCGCTTGTCCCCCACGGTGATACGGCCGCTGTGCCCGTCGTGCCACTCGACGGTGACATCGACGACCTGGGCGGCCGCGTCTGCGCCCACCCGAACCCGGAACCGCTGCGGGCCGGTCTGCGCGACAGTGAGCCGGTACGTCGTACCGCGCAGCTTGAGCTCGATCGCCCGGCCGACCTCGTGCTGCACCTGCGGGCGTCCGCCGCGGGCGGTCTCCAGCAGCCGCGCCCGCTCCACCGCCTCCTCGTCCTCGTACGCCGCGATCGCCGCGGCGACCAGCGCGATGCCCGAGTGCTCCCCGCCGACCAGCCGGCCCTCGGCGCGGACCCGGTCGATCCAGCCGGTGTCGGCGCTGCCGTCGCGCACCTCGGGGGCGGCGAGCAGGTCGAGCAGGAAGCTCTTGTTGCTCGAGCCGCCGGCGATCAGCACGGTGGTCTCCGCGACCGCCCGCTCGAGGCGCGCCAGCGCCTCGGCCCGGTCGCGCCCGGAGGCGATGATCTTGGCGATCATCGAGTCGAAGTCGGCCGGGATCGTGTCGCCTTCGGTGACGCCGGTGTCGACGCGTACGCCCGGACCGCCGGGCAGGGTGAGGCGCACGATGCGCCCCGGCGAGGGCGCGAAGTCGCGGTCGGGATCCTCGGCGTTCAACCGGGCCTCGATCGCGTGCCCGAGCTCGGCGGGGGGCGCGCCGGTCAGCCGCCCTCCGGCGGCCACGTGGAGCTGGGCCTTGACCAGATCCAGTCCGGTGACGATCTCGGTGATGGGGTGCTCGACCTGCAGCCGGGTGTTCACCTCGAGGAAGGCGAAGATCCGCTCCTGCGGGTGATAGAGGAACTCGACGGTGCCCGCCCCGCTGTACTCCACGGCCAGCGCGAGTCGCTCGGCGGACTCCTTGAGCTCGCGCACCTGCTCGGGGGCGAGCACCGGCGAGGACGACTCCTCGATGACCTTCTGGTTGCGCCGCTGCACCGAACAGTCCCGCACCCCGACCGCCCACGCGGTGCCCCGCCCGTCCGCGATCACCTGCACCTCGACGTGGCGCGCACCGGTGACCAGGCGCTCGAGGAACACCACGCCGCTGCCGAAGGCGCGCGCCGCCTCGTCGCGGGTGCGCTCGTACGCCTCCACCAGGTCCGCGTCGGACGCGACGACCCTGATGCCGCGCCCGCCGCCCCCGGCGGTCGCCTTGAGCATCAGCGGGTAGCCGATGCGCGCCGCGCTCTCCCGCGCCTGCTCGAGCGACTCGACCGGGCCGCGGCTCCACTCCGCGACCGGCACGCCGACGCTCTCCGCGAGCAGCTTCGAACCGATCTTGTCCCCGAGCCGGCGCATCGCCTTGGGGCTCGGCCCGATGAAGCGCACCCCGATCCGCTCGCACAGCTCGGCGAACGCCGGGTCCTCCGCGACGAAGCCCCACCCCACCCAGGCCGCGTCCGCGCCCGACTCGCGCAGCGCCCGCTCGAGCACCGCGTGGTCCAGGTAGGGGCGGGCCGCCGCCGGGCCGAGCGGGTAGGCCAGGTCGGCCTCCCGGGTGAACGTGGCGTACCGCTCGGCGTCCGTGTACAGCGCCACCGTCTCGACCGGCTCGCCGCGCTCGGCGGACCACTCCCGCGCCGCGTGGATCAGACGTACGGCGGGCTCGCCCCGGTTGACGATCGCGATCCGGCTGAACACCGAGCTTGCCTCCTGGACGCTGTCGGGCGACGGCTCCGTCCCGAGCGGAACGGACGCGGTCGATCAGCCCATAGCCTGCCCCCTGGGCGTACCCGCCGTCATGCAGAACCGGTCCAACACGCCCCCCGCGCCCGCCGGCCCGCCTCGAGTTGTGGCCCGTCCCGACCGCTCGTAGCGTCGAGCCACCCCACCCGGCGGACGGCGCGAGGAGTACGGCATGGACGCGGTGACGATGCTCAGAGGCGAGCACCGAGAAGTCGAGAAGCTGTTCAAGAAGCTGGAGAAGGGCGATCTGAGCGTCGTGCCGACGATCTGCGAGGAGCTGACGCAACACACCCGCAAGGAGGAGGACGTCTTCTACCCGGCGGTGCGCGAGCAGGACGAGGACGAGACCGATGACGTGCTCGAGTCGCTGGAAGAGCACCACGTCGTCAAGACACTGATCCGCGAACTCGGCGACATGAGCGAGGGCGACGAGCGGTACGAGGCCAAGGCGACCGTGCTCATGGAGATGGTGCGCCACCACGTCGAGGAAGAGGAGCAGGACATGTTCCCCGCGGTACGGGAGGCGATGGGCCGCAAGGAGCTGCAGGCGCTCGCCGACCGGATGGGCGGGTCCTCGTGATGTCCGTGCCCGACGAGGACAGGGACGCCGCCGGCCCGGCACTGGGTGGCGAGGAGGCGGCCGGGAAGGGTGGGACCGACCCGGCGAGCGCGGCGCAGCCGGACGCCGATGCGAGCTCGGACGGCGACCGTTCCTGGACCGCCGACCCGGTCACCCAGCGACCGGACGCCGACCGTTCCGCGCAGGCGGCGATCGACCGCGAGCAGGGCGACGACCGGCCGGACTGACCGCGGACGCCGTCGGTTCGTCAACGACGGCGACACTCCCAGCTCGCCAACGCCGACGGCCCGAGAGCCGTCGGGTAGGTTGCGCGCGTGGAGCGATCCTTCCCGTGGCGGGACATGGCTGATGTGCTGCAGGGAAACATGGAACACCTCGAGGTGTTCACGCCGCCCAAGGCGCCCTCCGGCGTCGCGCTCAAGGGGCTCGCGGTCGTCACCTGCATGGACAGCCGGGTCGACCCCTACTCCATGCTCGGTATGCATCGGGGCGATCTGAAGATCCTGCGCAACGCCGGCGGCCGGGTGACCGAGGACGTGCTGCGTACCCTCGTCGCCGCGTGCTACCTGCTCGGGGTCCACCGCGTCCTGGTGATCGCCCACACCGACTGCCTGATGACCAGCGGCACCGACGAGGAACTGCACGCGGCGGTGTCACAGCACGGCGGGCCCGACACCCAGTCGCTCGACTTCAACGCGGTGAAGATCTCGCCCGAGGCGACGCTCGCCGAGGACGTCACCAAGATCCGCTCGTTCCCGCTGCTGCCCGACGAGCTGATCGTCGGCGGCGCGATCTACGACGTCGACACCGGACGGTTGACCACGTACGACCTCTGACTGCGCCACCGCCGTCGTCGACCGACGGCTGGTTGCGTCCGCTCTGTGGAGCAGGCCATGTCGAGGATCACGGCGTCACCTCGGTTCGACCAACGTCGTCAAACTCCGATGATGGCCCACAACCGCCCGTCCCCCGCCCGCTCGCGCTCACCGAGCACGCTGGAGAGCAGCAGCCGGATAGCCGCCAGCAGTCGGTCCATCCGGCCGATGAGCATGTGCAGCGCAACAACGTCGTCGCCGTACAGGCTGGCGCGCGATCTGCCTGGCTGTGCGTGGCCTGTGTTGCGCCCGAGGTCCCACTGTGCCGTGTGCACGTTGGCGGCTTCCTCACGCACCCACTGCGCACGGCGTTCGAACCGCAGACTGCCGGGCGACGAGTCGCGTCCGGACGCGTCCACCGTAGGCGCAGAGTCCGTGGTGCGGCAGGCTTCGAGGGCATGCAACAGTTCGGCGAACTCCTCGTCCACCGCACCGGCGAGTTGGTCATAGAGGTTCAGTTGAGCGCGATGTTCGCGACGAGAACGTCGCTGCCGGCTCTCGGATTCGCCCACCTTGCGGTAGGCGCCGAGGTCGCTCACGGTGGCGAGCGGTGTTCGGACTTTCTCATTCGGCATGTCGACCAGCACCTCGGCTCCGCACAGAGAGGGGAGCACGAAGGCTTGGTCCAAAACCCCGGACTCGTCCACCCACCGTAGTCCGGTCGGGCGTGATCGCCAACCCATCGGATCAAGGGCCGGCCGGATAGGTTCGCGGCATGGCCGAAGCGCTCGGGATCGAGGTCGGTGACCGCGAGCTGCGGATCACGAATCCGGACCGGGTCTACTTCCCCCGCATCGGCGCCACCAAGCTCGACCTGGTCCGCTACTACCTGGCCGTCGGCGACGGGATCGTGAACGCGCTGCGCGAGCGGCCGTGCATGCTGCACCGCTACCCGAAGGGCCTGGCTGGCGACAAGGTCCACCAGAAGAAGCTGCCGGCGGGCGCACCGCCCTGGGTGCAGACGGTGTCGGTCCACTTCCCGCGGTACCACCGCGACGTGCACGAGCTGTGCGTGACCGAGCTCGCCAGCGTGATCTGGGCGGTGCAGATGTCGACGGTCGAGTTCCACCCCTGGAACTCCCGGCGCGGCCACGTCGAGCAGCCCGACGAGTGGCGTATCGACCTGGACCCCATGCCGCAGTGCGACTTCTCGACGGTGCGGCGGGTAGCTCACGTGGTCCGCGAGGTCCTCGACGAGCTGGGCGCGGTCGGTTGGCCGAAGACGAGCGGTGGCCGCGGCTTGCACGTCTACGTGCGGATCCCGCCGCGTTGGGGGTTCGCGGAGGTACGGCGAGCCGCGCTTGCATTCGCGCGCGAGGTGGAGCGCCGCGCCCCGAGCGAGGTCACGACCGCCTGGTGGCGCAAGGACCGCGCGCCGGACGAGCTGTTCGTCGACTACAACCAGAACGCTCGCGACCACACCATCGCCGCCGCGTACAGCGTCCGCGGCACGCCGGGAGCGACGGTGTCGACACCGGTCGGCTGGGACGAGCTCGACGACGTACTGCCCGACGATCTGACCATCGCGACGGTGCCCGAGCGGTACGCCCGGCTCGGCGACCTGCATGCCGGGATCGACGACGCGCCGTTCTCGATCGAGCCGCTGCTGGAGTGGGCGGAGCGGGACGAGCGCGAAGGGGCGGCGACCCCGCCAGAACCACCCGAACCTCGTTGATCAAGGAGAAGGTGACGTTTAGGATCATGAAACAAAGATCGAGAACGTCACCTTCTCCTTGATCAACGAGGGCGCGGCAAGAGCCTGCGCAGCCGGGGCAGCAGCGCCGCGGTGAGGAGCATGATCGCCGCGAGCAGGACGAACGATCCGGACGGTGACGCGATCGTGAACGTGACGATGGTGGTGATCACCACGCCGCCGAGATTCCCGACCGCCCACACCAGCCCGGAGGCGACCCCTTCGATCTCGGCGGCGCTGCGCTCGACGAGCTCGAGCACGACCGGGAGCATCGGCAGCAGGACGAAACCCGCTGCGGCCAGAGCGATCAGCGCCGTGAGGAACCCCGGCGCGAGCGCCAGCACCACGCACGCGGCAACGGTGACGACCACGGCGAGCACGGTGGCACCGACCTGCCAGCCGCGTCTCGCCACGACGACCGGCACCGTCGCCGACCCGACCACACCCGCGATGACGTCCACGACGAGGACCACCCCTACCTGCTCGACGGACACCCCGGCCGGCTCGAGCAACGTCTCGGTCCAGGTCGTGAGGGCGATGAACGTGCCGAACGGTAGGAACACGAGCAGGCACAACAGCCGCACCATCGGGATGCCCCAGGCCTGCCGTACCAGCCCGACCCCCCTGCGCCACCCGATCGCGGCAATGCGCTCGTCGTTGACCGGCCGGGTGCGCAACGCCACCGCGAGCACCGCCACGGCCAGCACCGCGTAGCCGGCGTCGATCGCCACCAGCGTGCTCATCTGGTCGGGCGAGGACAGGAACGCCCCGAGCAGGAACGCGGCGACCATGCCGGCGAACGTGCTCGCCGTCGCCAGGGCGATCCCGGCCGGCCGGTCCCGCGGCAACAGGTAGCCGCGCGCCAGCCCGGTGATGGCGGTGAGTACCAGGGGCTGGCCGAGCGCTGCGATCGCGCCGCCGACGAGCAGCAGGGTGAAGTCGCCGCCGAGCCGTACGACCGCACCGGCCGCCGTCAGGACGGCACCCAAGAGCAGGAATGCCCGCAGGTTGCGGTCGAGCAGCACCCCCGCGGGGACGGCGAGCACGACGAACACCAGCACGAACACGTTGGCGAGCTGGCCGATCCACTCGACCGGCACGTCGTACGCCTGCGCCGCCACCGTGGTCACCGGCGCGAACGTGAGCCAGACCATCTGGGTCGCCGCGCCCACCAGCGCGAAGGCAGCCACCACCGACCACCGGCTGCGCACCACGGGCAGATCATGCCGCGCGCTCTTGCCGCGCGTTGTTGAACGGCTGTTTAATCAGTTCGGCGGCGAGGCGGTCGCGCCGCCATGCCGCAGTCGCGACGTCGAACCCAACAGCGAGGAGAGAGCATGCCGGACCTACCCCCGCGTTCCCAGGTCGTCGTCGTCGGCGGAGGGGTGATCGGGTCGAGCGTCGCCTACCACCTGGCCCACCTCGGGGTGAGCGACGTGCTGCTGCTCGAACGTCACGAGCTCACCGCGGGCACGACCTGGCACGCGGCCGGGCTGATCACCAGTGCCGGTATGACCGACGAGACCTCGCTGTGGATGGCGCGGTACGCCCGCGAGCTCTACACCCGCCTCGAGGCCGAGACCGGGCATTCGACCGGGTTCCGCCCGATCGGGCACCTGCACCTGGCGTGCACCCCGCAGCGCCTCGAGACGCTGCGCCGGGAGCGGGCCTTCCAGCGCGGCTTCGGCGTGGACAACGTGGAGGTCTCACCGACCGAGGTCGGCGAGCTCTCGCCGATCACCCGGGTCGACGACGTGCTCGCCGCGTCGTACGTCGCAGACGAGGGCCGCGCGGACCCGGTCGGGGTGGCGACCGCACTGGCGAAGGGCGCGCGCGCTCGGGGTGTCACGATCGTGACCGGGGTGAGCGTGACCGGCATCCGTACCGTGGCCGGGCGGGTGACCGCCGTGACGACCGACCAGGGCGACGTCGAGTGCGAGACGGTGGTGCTGGCCGCCGGGCTCTGGACCCGGGCGCTCGCGCGGCGCTGCGGCATCGACGTGCCGCTGCAGGCGGCCGAGCACTACTACCTGCTCACCGAGCCGATGCCGGGCGTGCACCGCGACCTGCCGGTCATCGAGGACCCGGACCGCTACGGGTACTACCGCGAGGAGGGCGACGGGTTGCTCGTCGGGCTCTTCGAGCCGGTCGGTGCGCCCTGGATGCTCGACGGCCCCCCGGCCGACTTCGCGTTCGGCACCATCGAGCCGGACTGGGACCGGATGACCCCGTTCCTGGAGCAGGCGATGTTCCGCTACCCCGGCCTGGCCGACGCGGGTGTCCGGAAGTTCTTCTGCGGTCCGGAGTCCTTCACCCCCGACCTGCACCCGATGCTCGGTCCGGCGCCCGAGGTCGAGGGGGTCCATGTCGCGGCCGGACTGAACAGCCTGGGGATCCTGCTCGGCGGTGGCGTCGGAAGCGTCGTGGCGCAGTGGATCGTCGACGGGCGGGCACCGGTCGACGTGACGCACTACGCGGTGGAGCGGGCGCTGCCGTACGAGACGACCCGGGCGTTCCGCGGTGCGCGGGTGCGCGAGTCGCTCGGGGTGCTGTTCGGGGACGGCGTATGGCCGGAGTTCCAGTGGCGCACCGGCCGCGGCATCCGACGTTCCGTGCTGCACGACCGACTCGCCGCGCTCGGCGCCCGGTTCGGCCAGTCCGCGGGCTGGGAGTACCCCTTGTGGTTCGCCGCGCCGGACGCGCCCACCGCCGACGCGAGCGAGACCACGTGGGGACGGAGCGCGTCGTTCGAGGCGGCGGCGGGCGAGCACCGCGCGATCCGTGAGGCGGTCGGCGTCATGGACATGTCGCTGATGTCGAAGTTCCTCGTCCAGGGACCGGATTCGGCCACCGTGCTCGACCGCCTCTCGGCGAATGCGGTGGCCGGCGAGGTCGGTCGTGTGACGTACACGCAATGGTGCGACGTCGACGGCGGTATCCTCGCCGACGTCACGGTGACCCGCCTGGCGACCGACCGGTTCCTCGTCGTGTCCAGCGACGTCACGCACCGGCGGGTGGAGCGGCTGCTGCGCCGGGCACCGGAGGGCGGCGAGGTCGCGATCACCACCGACGTCACGCCCGGCACGACACTGCTCTCGGTGCAGGGGCCGAACTCGCGGGCGCTGCTCGCGTCGTTGTCCCCGGATGACTGGTCGGACGAGGCGTTCCCGTACCTCGCCGCCCGTGAGATGGAGGTCGCGACCGCCCGGTTCCTCGCGATCCGCGTCACGTACGTCGGTGAGCTCGGTTACGAGCTGCACGTGCCGGCCGACCAGGCGCTCGCCGTGTGGGACGCGCTGATGGAGGCGGGTACGGCGTACGGCCTGCAGCCGGTGGGACTGAACGCGATGAACTCGCTGCGCCTGGAGAAGGGTTACCGCGACTACGGGGTCGACATCGAGAACACCGACGACCCGCTCGTGGCCGGCCTGGCCTTCGCCGTCGCCTGGGACAAGCCGGGTGGTTTCGTCGGGCGCGACGCTCTGCTCGCGCGTCGTGGTGACCGGCGCGAACGGATGGTGCACGTCCTGCTCGCCGACCCGGTCCCACTGCTGCACGGCGGAGAACCGTTGCTGCACCATGGGGAATGGGTCGGATACGTCCGCGCCGGAGCCTACGGGCACACGCTCAAGGCGTCCGTCGGTCTCGGCGTCGTGGAGAACCCGTCCGGTGTCACCTCCGACTGGCTCGCCGCGGGAGGCTTCGAGGTGGACGTCGCGGGCACCCGGGTGCCTGCGACGTTGTCGTTGCGCCCGTTCTACGACCCGGAGCGGCTGCGTATCCGCAGCTGAGACTGCTCACCCATCCGACCTGCGGCCCCTCGGCGCGGTCGTGCACCGACCTAGCAAGGGGTCCATCTGAGCGGACCGGCTTGGATGGGCGGCTGGTCGTCAAAGACCGAGCGGGTGCCATACGGGCGGGGTTCCTCCTGCGGCGGGCGGGGTTCCTCCTGCGGCAATGGTCCCAGCCGTCGACGGTCGTAGGCGGCTCGACGCGATGGGTCACCCAGGAGTGCATACGCCGCAATGACTTGCCGCAGTCGTACGTCCATCGCGCTCATCTCGGCGGCTCCGGCTGGTTCACGCGAGTCGGGGTGGTAGCGGCGCAGCAGGTGCCGGTACGCATGCCGAATCTGGTCCGCGGTCGCCTGCGGTTCGACGCCCAGGACCTGGTACGGGTCGGTCGCTCTGGATGGGGTCATGGCCGTGGAGTGGTGACGAGCCAGGGTGGTCCCGCGGCAGGATCGCGGCGGGACCACCCTGTGCATCCGTCCGGTCGAGGAGGACGTCCGCCCGGCTCGCACTACGTTGCGCCGTCAGGGCGCGGGCGCCGCGAATGTTCGTCAGACGCAAAAAGGGCTGGCTGCGAGCGGGTGCGGTCGTGTCCTCGACCTGGCACGGTGGGTCAGTGCGCTGTGCATCTCCTCTCAGGGTCGTTGTCGCTGCACATCGATAGCGGAGGGGAGCGTTGCCTGGCCCACCCCCCGACGCCTGGGCAGCTGGGACGTCGAGCGAGCCGGCGCCGCCGGCCGAGCCGGTGCCGCGCCGCTGGAGACGATGGACGGATCGTGACGGTCGCGCACGCCACCTTCGGTGGAACGGTGCCCCACTCGGCAATGATGATCCGCTCGAATTCCTCCTGCAACCACGCCGGATCTTCGAGTAGGACAGATAACTGGTCCATTACTCCACTCGTGTCCGACGGGAACGCGAGCGTCGTCACCATCACCATCACCTCGCCCACCATCACCTCGCCGGAGGACGACCTTTACAGATCGCTCCTCCGAGCCGTTTCAGGCGCTCTTGAGTGCCTGCCGATCCTCGACACCGCTGGCGATCGAGATCTTCCGAGGCTTCGCCTGCTCCGCGACGGGGATCAGGAGCTTGAGCACGCCGTGGTCGTAACTCGCCTCGATCCGGTCGGTGTCCAGGTTGTCACCCAGCACCAGCTGACGGGAGAACACTCCGCGCGCACGCTCGGCTGCGATCCAGTCGGTGTCGTTGTCGCGTCCCGGCCGTTCCGCGCGGATGGTGACCACGTTGCGTTCCACGTCCAGATCGATGGTGTCCGGGTCCACACCCGGCAGGTCGAACTCGACGTGGAAGGTGTCACCTTGGCGCCAGGCGTCCATCGGCATCATCGAGGGCCGCGCGAGCGTCCCGTTGGTGCCGAGCACCTGCTGGGTGAGTCGGTCGAGTTCGCGGAACGGGTCGGTTCGCATCAGCATCATCGTCCACCTCCACTGGTCGGTCTTTCCGATGCTCCGATCCGGCCGATCCATCGCTCGGGGATGGATCTATGGCCTCTGTGATAGGTTTTATATAACACTCTGTCCGCGCAACCGCAAGCCCCGACGTGAGGTTCTCGTGATCGATCGAAGACCGGACCCGGCGCGTGGCGTCTACGGGATCTCGGTGGCCGCCGAACTGGTGGGTATGGGGATACAGAACCTTCGTCTCTACGAAGCACGCGGTCTGCTCGAACCGCACCGGACGGAAGGCGGCACCCGTCGCTACAGCGCCAACGACCTTGATCGGCTCCGCCGCATCGGAGATCTGCTTGCGGCCGGCCTGAACCTGGCCGGCGTGAGCATGGTGCTCGAACTCGAGGAAGAGAACAGGCAGCTACGAGCAGGAGAAACAAGGAGGTAGTGCCTGGCGCCACCGAGGCGGATCTCGCCGAGCAGCGGCTGCAGGTCCCTATCGACGAGGACGCCTACCCGGTCGACCTGCCGAAGGGGCCGGCGCCGCGGGGGTCGACAGGTCAGGGAGTGCGCTTTCGCAGCCCGGGCGGCCGGCCCTCGGATGCTCCACCGCGCAGCAGACGCAACCGGGGCTTGCTGACGCGGAACCCCTTGATCGCCGCCTGCGACTGGGCGGAGAGCAGTGACAGGTCCGACTGGTGCGAGAGGACAGAACCGAGCGACTGGTTCGAGAGCATCGACAGCAGGCTCATCGACGACCCGAACGAACCGAACGAGGCGAACGACCACACGCTGCCGACGGAGAGGAACGACCCGACCGAGCCGATCGACAGCACCGATCCGACCGAGCCGATCGAGAGCACGGAGTTGCGGGATCCGATCGACATCCAATTGCGCGCCATCGGGCCAGCGTAGAGCGCGGTGCCGCGGTGCGCCCGGCGCGCGATCATGCTCGCCGCGCGGCGCAGCGGTACGCGTGCGAGTGTGGCCAGGATGAGCGTGCAGCCGACGGTCGAGACGGGGGACGTGCCGCCGCCGCTCGTCGTCATCGGCGGTTCCGCCGGGGCGTACGGCCCGCTGATCGAGTTCATCAGCGAGCTGCGGCAGGGATTCCCGGCAGCGGTACTCGTGACGATCCACGTCGGTGACCGCAGCCGCGGCAAGCTGCCCGCGATCCTGGCGCGACACAGCAGGTTGCCGGTGCTCGCCGGGCGCGACGGCGCGCTGCTGCGGGCCGGCGAGATCCACGTGGCACCGGCCGGACGCCATCTGCTCGTCGCCCGCGAACGGATGCGGCTCTGGGAGGGTCCGCGCGTCAACCGGCACCGGCCGGCGATCGACATGCTCTTCGCGAGCGCCGCGCAGTGGATCGGCCCCCGCACGGTGGCAATCGTGCTGTCCGGGGTGCTCGACGACGGCGCGGTCGGGGCCGCCCTCGTCGAGCGGGTGGGTGGTGTGGTGCTCGCCCAGGACCCGCGGGACGCCGCCTTCGCCAGCATGCCGGCTGCCGCGCTGCGCGCCGCCCCCGGCTCCCGGGCGGTGAGCGGGCCGGACCTCGCTCGCGAGACGCTCGACGCGCTCACCACGATCTCCGAACCCGACCTGCGATCCGATCCGACCGACCAACGCCTCGACCAGGGGGTGATCGAGCCCATGACGCACGACGACGAAGAGCAGATGGGCGACGGCGACGACCTCAGCTACCTCGAGCCGGAGGAGAGCCGGCTGGTGCGGCTCGCGTGTCCCGAGTGCGGCGGCGCCATGGCGCAGGTCGACCTGCCCTCGATCTCGTACTTCCGCTGCCACCTCGGCCACCAGTTCGCGCCCGAGTCGCTCGCCGCGGCGCAGGAGGAGGCGGTGGAGCGGCGGCTGTGGAGCGCCGTTGCGGCCCTCGAGGAGCAGGCCGCACTGGCTCATCACCTGGCCGGCACGACCCGGGACGTCGGCCCGGGTGGCGTCGTCCGCTCGCCGGAGCAGCTCGCCGAGCGGGCCCGCCAGTTGCGCGATCAGGTCCATCGCTGGACCAGCGAGCTGCGCCAGCAACAAGAGCCGCCGCCGGACTGAGCGTCGGTCAGGACGCGTGGTCGCGGGAGAGGTCCTCCATCAGGATCAGCGCACCATTCGGGTCCTCCGCACTGCCGTGCAACGGCGTGACCGTGACGCGCAGCTCGACCTGCCGCCCTCGCCGGTTGACCGCGGAGATGCGTTCTCCCACGATGGCGGGTTGCTGGCCGGCGATGACGGCGCGCAGCCAGGGCTGCAGCTCCGCGGTCGGCAACCCGCTGTCCAGGTTCAGCAGGTGCGCCCCGACCGCCTCGTCCTCGCGCAGTCCCCACAGCTCGCGCGCGTGCCGCGTCCAGACCTGCACGAACAGCTCCCGGTCGACGACGATCACCGCTGGCTCGAGGCTGCCGAGGATCGAACCCATGAACGCGTTGAGATCGGACAGCTCGATGCTGCGCTCGCGCAGCTCGTCGTTGGTGTTCTGCAACTCGTCGTTCGCGGACTGGATCTCCTCGTTCATCGTCTCGAGCTCTTCGTTGGTGCTCTGCAGCTCCTCGTTGGTGGTCTCCAGCTCCTCGACGGTGCTCTGCAACTCCTCGTTCGTCGTCTCGAGTTCCTCGTTCGTGCTCTGCAGCTCCTCGTACGCCGTCTCGAGCTGCCGGTTCGCGGTCTCGACCTCGACCCGCAGCGCCCGGTAGCGGCTCACGTCGGTGAAGCTGATCGACGTGCCGAGGTGGTGACCACCGGTGTCGAACAGCGGCACGACGTGGACGTCCAGATAGATCGGCTCCCGACCGCCCGGTCGGGCCCACTCGATCTCCCGCAACCAGACCGGCAGGCGGTTCTCCTCGACCGCGGACAGGTGGGAACGCAGCTCGACCGGACGGTAGGAGATCTCCAGGTCCTGGAACGGGCGCCCCACGTCGCGGTCGGAGAGCCCGAGCAGCGCGTGCGCCCGGTGGTTGACCAGGGCGAGCCGGCCGTCCCCGCCGACGGCGATCTGCGCGATCGGGTTGGTGAGGATCAGCTCGCGACGTAACCGCAGGTCGTCGTCGGACACCGCGGCCCGACCCGCGGAGCGCGGCAGGACGCCGAGGCCCTCGACCCGGCTGCTGCGGACGCGACGGAAGAAGCGTCGCTTTGAGGTCGATCGGCTCGAAGACGCCGGCGTGGTTGAGCAGCATCTCCGCCTTTCCCAGGAACAGCACGCCGTCCGGGTGCAGTGCGAAGCCGAGCCGGTTCACCACCTGCGACTGCGTCTCGGTGTTGAAGTACATCAGCGTGTTGCGGCACAGCAGCAGGTCGATCCGGGAGATCGGAGCGTCCTGGGTGAGGTCGTTGCGCCCGAAGATCACCGCCCGCCGCAGCTCGGAACTGACGACGTGGCGCCCGCCGACCGGCTCCAGGTAGCGGTCCCGGTAGCTGTCGGGCAGCCCTCGCAGCTCGCGCTCGGTGTACGCCGCATGGCGCGCCGCCGCGAGCGCCGCCTCGTCGATGTCGGTGGCGTAGATCTTGACGCGGTCCCTGAAGGCAGCGCCCAGCCGTTCGTGCAGCAGCATCGCGACCGAGTACGCCTCCTGGCCCGCCGCACAGCCGGCGCTCCACACCCGGATGGGCCCGTCCCCGACCCGCTCCAGCAACTCCGGGAGCAGCTCCTCGGCGAGCACCTTCCAGGCATCGGCGTCCCGGAAGAAGCTCGTGACGTTGATCAGGATCGTGTTGAAGAGGGCGGTGAACTCCTCGGGCTGCAGCGCCAGCACGTCCTGGTACTCGTCGAACGACCCGACACCGATCTCGTTCATGCGGTGGCGCACGCGGCGTACCAGGCTCGGCCGCTTGTAGCCGGTGAAGTCGAAGGAGCGGTCGTCGCGGAGGAACTCCAGCAGCCGCTCGAAACTCTCGTCCACCTCGTCGGCGGCTGCCGAGGCCTTGTTGGCCCCCACGGCGGGCGGCCCGTCGTCGCTCATCGGCTGCCTTTCGAACCGCGGGTCGGTGCTCTCCAGCGTACGGCGCTGCGGCCTCCGACGCCGCCGGGGGCGGGGGAGCTGTCAGCCCTTCTGGATCTCGTGTGGGTCCTGCCCGGTCTCGACGACCAGCTCGGCGATCTCGCGCAGCTTCACGTTCCGGCGCTGGGAGGCCTTGACCAGCTCATCGAAGGCGTCCTGCGGTCGGAGCCGATGCCGTTCGACGACGATCCCGACGGCTTCGCCGATGCGCTGCCGCGTCTCGAGCGCGACCCGTAGGTTCTCCTCGTTCAGCACGTGGGTGAGCGCCGCCGAGGTCTGCGCTGCGACCACCTGCACCACGCGCACGGCGGCGACGTCGAACCCGTCGTGACGATGGGTGTAGACGGTGAGTGCGGCGGGGCGGTGGGCGGGCAGCTCGATGCGCACCGACAACGCACTGCGCAGGCCGGCCTCCGCGGCGAGCGCGGCGAACCGCGGCCACCGGTGCTGGACGCCGAGCTGGCCGAGGTTGATGACCGGCGCTCCCTGCAGCACTGCGACCACCGGCCCCTGCTGCATGTCGAGCTGGCGGCGCTCGTACTCCAGCTCCCAAGGCCGGGTGCCCGCCACCGTTGCCGCCTCCGCACGAGTGCGGGTGAGCGAGACGCAGGCGGCGTACGGGCCGTCCTGTCCCGGGTCCGGGTGGCCGCCGAGCAGCTCGACGGCGGCGTACGCCGCGATGCTCGCCACCTCCGCCACCGAGGTCGCCGCCGCCAGGCGCGCGCTCAAGGCGATGAGGCGCTCGTGCGTCAACTCGGGGCCGGCCGGGCGCGGCGCCTGCTCGGGTACGGCGTGCAGGTGGCCGCGCGACGGGCCAGCGGGGCTCGGCACCAGCTCCCAGCGCAACGCAGGAGCGCCACCGGGCCGGGTGACGCGCTCGACGCTCACCGCCACCGGGATCGTCCCGCCGTCGCGCCGCGTCACGTGCAGCGGTGCACCCGGCGTGACCGGTCGTCCTGCGCGAAGGGAGCTGATGAGGGTGCGGGCCGCCGCCCGGTCGGGGCCGGCGAACCAGGTCGCGATGGGCCGGCGGACCTGATTTCTTCCCGAGCCGAGCAGCAGCTCGCCGACCGCTCGGTTGGCGCCCAGCACCACCCCGCTGTCGTCGGTGAGCACGACCGGTGGGCCGGACTCGGGTCCGTACAGCGACTGCTCGGCAGCCACCTCGGCAAGACGCTGGTTGGCAGCGGCGAGCTCCTCCTGCTGGACGCGCAGCTCCTCCTCCGCGATGAGCAGCTGCTCGCTGAGCTCGTCGAGCTCGGCGACGAGCGGGTCGTCGCTCGTACGGGGAGCGAGGCCCTGGACCCGCTGGGTGCGGGCACGCAGCTGGACCAGGAAGTCGTCGAGCTCACCTAAAGAGATCGGCATGGCACGTCCCCCGACGCATACGGACCGATGACGCGCCTCGTGTGGTTTCACGAGGCCCCCCGGCATCACGACTCAATGTAGTTGTGACGGCTCGCTGCCGCAGCGGTTCGGCGACCGCCGGCCGCGCCACTGCATCAACACCCGATGACACAGTGTCGGAGATCCACTGCGCTCTGTGTTCCGGCATCGCGGAAAAGGTATGGAATCAGTCAACTTTGTTGCTGGGGAGTGACTCGCTCGGCGATTGGTCCTCACCATGCAAGGACCGACAGCTAGCGGAAGGAAGTCTCTCGATGCGTCGAACGCAGGTACGTACGGTCGCGGCCACAGCAGGCGGCGTGATGGTCCTGGGCGGGCTGATAGCGGTGCCGCCGGCCCTCGCAGGTACGCCACCGAGTCCACCCCCGGCGCCGACGCCAGGGCCCACGTACCAGGTCGTCGCGAAAGGTCTGAACAACCCACGCCACCTGACCTTCGATCGGCATGGCGCGCTGCTGGTCGCCGAGGCCGGCACCGGCGGCGCCGGGCCGTGCATCATCAGCTCCGAGGGCGGGCAGGTCTGCTACGGCCCCACCGGCTCGATCACCGCGATCACGCGTCGCCGTCACACCTGGCGCCAGCACCGGGTCGTGCGCGGGCTGCCCTCGCTCGCCGGTCAGGTCGACGACCCGGGCAACGCTCTGGTGAAGGGCGGCAGCGCAACCGGCCCGAGCGATCTCAGCACCGCATGGGGCCGACGCGTCGTGGTCAGCATGGGACTGGGTGCAGACCCCGCCGTTCGCGGCAGGGGCAAGGCCACGCGCAGCGCGACGTCCAAGCAGCCCGCGACGCTGCCGCGCGGCTTCGGCACACTGCTCACCGGCGACCTCGGCGGGCGGTGCTGGACCGGCCGCCACGACCGGCACTGGCGCGGGCACCACCGCGGCTGGAACCGCTGGCGGGTGCTGGCCGACATCGCCGGCCACGAGGCGCGTACCAACCCGGTCGACGGCCCGGACAGCAACCCGTCCTCGGTGTACCGGCTCGGCTCGCGTTACCTCGTGGCGGACGCGGGCGGCAACACCGTCGTACTCGCGGACCGGCGCGGTCACGTCCGGACCGTCGCGACGTTCCCCGACACGATGGTGCAGGTGCCGGGCAAGCCTGCCGGCACGCTCATGCCGATGCAGGCGGTACCGACAGCGGCGGTACCGGGCCCGCATCATGCGCTCTACGTCAGCCAGCTCACCGGGTTCCCGTTCCCGCCAGGCGGGGCGAGCATCTTCCGGGTGCGGCCCGGACACGCCCCGACACCGTATGCGACCGGGCTGACCAACGTCACGGACCTCGCGTTCGCCCCGGACGGCTCGCTCTACGCGGTCGAGATCGCGAGTGCCGGGCTCGCCTCCGGCGGCCCGCCGATCGGCGCGCTCGTACGGATCCCGCGCGGCGGTGGTACGCCGCAGGTCGTGGCCGGCGGGCTGTTCGCCCCGTACGGCGTCGCGCTGCACGGTCACGACGCCTTCGTCACCACCGGAAGCGTGCTGCCCGGGGGCGGCCAGGTCGTGCGGATCCCGCTGTCCCACTGAGGATCCGCTGGGGGGGAGGGCGCTCCGGACCGGCCCCGTCGGCCGGTCCGGAGCGCTTTCGTGGTCGGGGAAACGACCGCGCGCTCCGGTGCTGCGCGATCAGAAGAGGTCGATCGTCGTGTGCTCTGCAGAGTTGCTGATCACTGCACGCGGCGTGTCGCGGCGCTCGTCGGCTGCGGCGGAGCGCGCCAACGACTCCCGGATCATCGCGGCCGCGATCTCGTCGTCACGGTCCGGCGGAAAGCCGAGCGACTCCCGCACCCGCAGCCGGCTGATCAGCAGCAGCGCGTACGACGTGTGGTCACGGGTCCGTTCGGCGAGCAGCAGTCCGCGGGTGAACCAGCGGTGCGCGCGGTCCAGCTCGCCGGCCTCCTCCCACACCTCCCCGACGTACGCGTAGGTGACGGCGTGCTCTGGTCGACTGCGTCGCAGCTGCTCCGAGACGTCCTGTGCCTCGGCGATCCGGCCCAGGTCCACGAGCGCCCGCACCACGAACCCGCGGGCGTCCGGGTGCGTACGCTCCGGACGGTCCGCTGCCGCCTGGAACGCGTCGAGTGCGCCGGCGTGGTCGTCGCCGAGCGCGAGTTGCTCCCCCGCACCGACCAGCAGGTCCGCCGGTGAGAGCTCGTCCTCGTCCGGCGGCTCCTCGGCAGCCCAGGCCAGCAACCGCGCTGCGAGCTCCTGGTGTCTGGCTCCTCCGGCGGACGCCCACATCACGAGCTCGTCGAGGTCATCATGGGTCAGTGGCTTGCGCACCCGGCAAGGTTAGACGGGTGCCCCTGTCGCTGGCTCCTGCCAGGTGGCATCGGGCGGAAGCACGATGCCGAACCGCGTGGCCAGCACCTCCCGCTCCTCCTCCGCAGTGAGGGTCCGGTCGGGCCGGCCGGTCTCGCGCAACACGCCGTTGGTGAGCGCGATCCGTCCGGCGGGCACGGCGAGCCATGCCAGGCGCCGGGCGCGGAAGTGCGAATCGGGGGCCTGCTCGTGGTGGCGGCACCGCGGGGCGAAGTCGGAGAGCCGGCGCGGGGTCGGCGCGAACGACCAGTCGCGCTCCCATCCGGTCGCGGTCCGCTGGTACGTCGTCCAGGTCGTCCCGTCGGTCTCGACCCGCACCTCGCCATGCTCACCCGGACGCAGCGGTACCGGCCGCGGCCAGTACCGGCCCTGGCCGACGTCGGCGATCGTGATGCCGACCGCAGCCCCTACGAGCAGGCGGAGGTGCTCGAACTCGGGGCCGGGACGGCCGTCGTCGCCACGCTCGAAGGCCGACGCGTACGTGACGCGGTACCCGAGCTCGCGCAGCAGCTGTCCGAACAACCCGTTGAGTTCGTAGCAGAACCCGCCGCGGCGGCGGCGCACGACCTTGTCGAACAGGTCGTCGAGGTCGAGCGAGAGGGCAACGCCGAGGTGGATGTCGTAGTCCTCGAACGGCACGGTCGCCAGGTGCGCCGCCTGCAGTGCCGCAAGGTCGGCACCAGGATCCGCGCCGATCCGCGCGAGGTACGCCTCCGTGTCCACGCCGACAGCCTGACCCGGGCGCCTGCGACGGGCAAGATCAGGAAAGGAACCGACGCCCGGGCCGTGAGTAGGTCCGCTGGCTGTTCTGGGCGCGGACCACGGTGTCGTACGCCGATCCGCGGTCGGCTCAGTTCGGCTCGGGCGCGAGCGCCAGCCGGGCCGTCGCGGCCAGCCCGGGATCGGCGTCCGATACGTCCACTCGCCAGACGCCCGAACGGAGCCGACCACCGAGCAGGCCGAGCGCATCCAGCGTCGGGTTCCTGACGGGGATGCTGTCGATCACCATTGCGCCCTGCAGCCGCCAGCCGAGGGAGAGCAGCAGGATCCGGATCTCGTCGTCCCAGTCCTGCCGAGGAGCGCCGGTGGCGGCGACGGCGAGGGTCATCCATCCCGCCTGCCGGTCGAAGTCGGTACGCCCCAGCGGAAGCCGGGTTGCGACATGGCGCAACAGCTCCAATGGCCGGGCCCGGTTCCGCCGAGCGACCCCAGTCGGAGCAAGGACGCCCTTGCGCACGCTGACCAGACCGAGCGCCCGCGCGGTCTCGCGCAGCTGCGCACCGGCCTCGCGGCCACATTGGCGTGGTTCCGTTCCGTGCCGCGATGACCAGCTCTCGTTGATCAAGGAGAAGGTGCCCACTTCGATCTTGGTTCGGTGATCGAAAACGTCACCTTCTCCTTGATCAACGCTGGGGGCTGGCGATCGGCGGCTGCGGTCGGCGCGGAGGACGCAGGGTCAGCCGTCGCGGTAGCGGCGGGCCACCAGGGAGACGAAGTGCTGCACGCCGTCCTCGTCGGGGTGCAGCGGGCCGGGCGTCCACTGTTCGGAGCGCATGCCGCGCTGCACCGACTCGCAGGCCGCCCAGTCCTGGCGGTTGGTGGTGTCCCAGAAGTCGACCGTCTGCGACGGATCGAATCCGGGCGCCTCGATCGCCGCGGTCGGGAACAGCCACGAGCACCTTACGCGCGTGCGGTCCGGTGCGATCGGACTGAGCACGTGGGTCATCACATAGTCCGGATGCAGACTGATGAGCAGGTTCGGGAAGACCACCAGGTACATCACAGTGCGCTGCTCGTGCTCGTCGAGCGTCTCGATCACGACGCTGGCGCTGCTGCCGTCCAGCGACATGGTCTTGGCGTTCGGGCGCAGGTCCATCCAGCCGCCCACCCAGTCGCCGTCACGCTCGGTGAGGTTCTCGCCGCTCTCCGGCGGGCTGACCCGGCACAACTCGGGATGGATCATCGAGCAGTGGTAGCACTCCTGGTAGTTCTCGACGATCGTCTTCCAGTTCGCCTCGATGTCGTACTCATGCGTCTCGTGCACCCGCAGCTTGTCCGCCCCGTACGGCGCGACGATCTGCTCGGCGTTCCCCACGTGCGCGGCGAAGTCCTTGGAGGCCGTCCCGCCGGGCGCCACGAACACCCAGCCGTGCCACTCGTGCAGCGGCAGCTCGTACAAGCCCAACCGGGACTTGTCGAACGACTCGACGTCGCGGAAGCCGGGTGCGTTGCGCAAGCCGCCCGAGAGCTCGTACGACCAGGCGTGGTACGGGCAGACGATGCTGTGCTTGGTCGCGGTCTGACCGCACGCCAGCAACTCGTGGCCGCGGTGCCGGCACGCGTTGACGAACCCCCGCAGCGTCCCGTCCTCGGCGCGCATCAGCAGTACGCCGTGCCCGCCCGTCTCGAGGGCGCGCTGCGACCCGCTCTCAGGGATGTCCTCGCTGCGCCCGACGCAGACCCAGTCGCTGAAGAAGTTCTTTCGTTCCCAGTCCAGAATGGCGGGATCGGTGTAGGCGGCGCGCGGCAGCACGGTGCTGTCCGTCGGGGCCAGGGCGGTGGTGAGCAGTTCCGGGGCGATCGGTGCCGGGGTCATCCGTTCCTCCTGACTGAACAGACAGTTAGCGTACGAGCAGCGAGCTCGCCCTGTCTAGAGCTCGCCGGCGAAGGTGCCGATGTCGGTGGCCCCGCCCTCTCCCTTGGAGAACCGGCGGTAGATCAGGAACCCGATCGCGACCGCGAGCAGCGCGGCGACCAGCAGCAGGGTGGCGAGGGCGTTCAGCGCCGGCGTCGGAGCGGCGCGGGCGGTGTTGTAGATCTTGATCGAGACCGTCTCGGTGTCGGCGCCGGCCGACAGGTACCGCACGATCACGAAGTTGTCGATCACGTCGGCGAACACCAGCACCGTGCTGGCGAGGATCGCCGGCTTGAGCAACGGGAACAGCACCCGGCGTACGGCGCCGAACGAGGACGCGCCCAGGTCGACGGCGGCCTCCTCGTACTGCTTGCCGATCGTGAGCAACCGGGCCCGCACGATGACGACCGGGTACGAGAGCTGGAAGGTGATCAGCCCGGCCACTTGCCCCGGCGTGCCCTGTTGCAGCGGGGTCGTGACCTGCGTGACCAGGAAGAACAGGGCCACCGCGAGCAGCATCTCGGGCAGCACGAACGAGAGCAGCATGGTGAAGTTGGCGCCGGACGGCAGCCGGCCGCGCCACCGGTCGATGCCGAGCGCGAACGCCACGCCGAGCGGGATCGTGATCGCGGTCGCGAGCAGCCCCAGCCAGAGGGTGTGGATCAGCGCGGTGTGCATCGACGGGTCCGCCCACACCGAGGACTCCGGGTCGCCCCAGTACCAGCGGAACGAGAAGCCCTGCCAGGTCGTACGCGAGCGGCCGTCGTTGAACGAGAAGGCGACGGCGATCAGCACCGGTACGAGCGACCAGAGCAGATAGCCGATCGTGATGATCCAGAGGAACCGCGGCGCCCGCCACGGGTTGTTCCACCAGCGCACCAGCCAGCCCATCAGGACTTGACCCCCTCGTCGCGGGTGGAGCGCACGTACCAGAGCATCGGCGCGAGTGAGACGACCAGCAGGATCAGGACCAGCGCGCCGGCCTGCCCGATCTGGCCCGGCTGGAACAGCGCATTGTTGATCAGGTTGCCGACCATCGAGGTGGACGGGTTGGCCGAGAGCAGGTCGTTGGTGAAGTAGTCCCCGAGCATCGGCAGGCAGGTCAGCAGGATCGCGGCGATCACCGCCGGCTTGCTGAGCGGGAACGTCACCCGCCGGAACGCCCCGAACCGGCCCGCGCCGAGGTCGCGCGCCGCCTCGATGCTGGACTGCGGGATCCGGTCGAGGCCGGCGAACAGCGGCAGGATCATGTACGGGACGTAGCCGTAGACCAGGCCCAGTACGACGGTGATCGCCTTGCCGTTGAGCCAGTCCACCTGCACGTCGAACAGCCCGCCGAGCGAGAGCCAGGCGTTCACCTGCCCGTCGGTCTGCAGCATGTTGACCCAGCCGAGCATCCGCATCATGTAGCTGATCCAGAACGGCGCGATCAGCAGGATCAGCAGCACGCCCTTCCAGCGCCCGGCCAAGCGGGCCGTGAAGTACGCGACGGGGTAGGCGATCAGCAGGCACAGCACGCTCGCCACGCCGACGTAGATCGCGGTGCGCACGAATGGGGGCCCGTAGAACCCGTCCGGGCCGATCAGGTGCGTGAACACGTACTGCATCTGCGCGCTGTTCCACTGCAGCGGGTCCCAGACCGGGATCGGGGTGAAGAAGATCGGGTCGGTCTGCCCGAAGACGATGGTGAGCACGACGTACAGCGGCAGCACGAACAGCAGCGCCAGCCACACGATCCCCGGCATCGCGAGCAGCGGCCACAGCAGTGCCGTCCGCCGGCGGCGCGGGGCGTACTTCAGCATCGACCACGCTCCTTGTCGCCGAGGGTCTTGCCGGTCGCCCGATGCTTGCTTAGGCTGAACCGCCAGTCAACCCCCCACGTGCCGGGCGAAGGAGTCGTAGGTGCCAGGTGGAGCGATCCGACTCTCCCGCCTCGAGAAGTCGTACGGCGACGCGCCAGCGGTCCGGGGGATCGACCTGGAGATCGCCGCCGGGGAGTTCTTCTCACTGCTGGGGCCCTCGGGCTGCGGAAAGACCACCACGCTGCGCATGATCGCCGGGTTCGAGCGGCCCGACGCGGGCGAGATCCTGCTCGACGGCGTCGACCTCGTACCCGTAGCGCCGAACAAGCGACCAGTGAACACGGTCTTCCAGACGTACGCGCTCTTCCCGTTCCTGTCGGTACGGGAGAACGTCATGTTCGGGCTGCAATACCAGAAAGTCTCCAAGTCCGAGGCGCGCAAGCGGGCGGACGAGGCGCTCGCCCTGGTACGGATGGACGCGTTCGCAGCACGCCGCCCCGCCCAGCTGTCGGGCGGCCAGCAGCAGCGTGTCGCGCTCGCCCGCGCGCTGGTGCTCAACCCGTCGGTGCTGCTGCTCGACGAGCCACTCGGCGCGCTGGACGCCAAGCTGCGCAAGGAGTTGCAGATCGAGCTGAAGTCGCTGCAGCAGCGCATCGGCATCACGTTCGTCTACGTCACCCACGACCAGGAGGAAGCGCTGACGATGTCGGACCGCCTCGCCGTCATGGCGGACGGGCTGGTCGAGCAGGTCGGGGCGCCCGAGACCGTGTACTCGGAACCAGCCAGCGCGTACGTCGCGGGGTTCCTCGGCTCGGCCAACGTCATCGACGTCGAGGTGCTCGCGAACGACGGCGCCGTCGCGACCTGCAAGCTCGGACCGCACGAGCTGCGGGTGCTCGGCACGCCGCCCCCCGGGCCGGCGAAGGTGGTCGTACGCCCGGAGCGCGTCCAGCTGGCCGCCGTCGGGCAGAGCGCGCCGAGCGGGTGCAGCGAGTTCACCGGCATCGTCGACCAGGCGGTGTTCCTCGGCCCGACCACCCATGTGATCGTGCGGCTGGCGGACGGGCAGACGCTGCTGGTCGCCGTGCCGAACTCGACAGGGGCCGCCGAACGGCACAAGCCCGGCGACGCCGTCTGCGCGTACGTCGCCCCGGACGCCTCCCGCGTCCTACCCTCTGACACCCGGCCGGCGCCGCCCGCCGACGAGGAGGCGCTCGCCCTCAGCGCTGGGGAATGACGTGACGGCGCAACGTGACCCCGCACCGGTGGTGCACCGTCGTACCGCCATGGAGGCCGACGCGCCCGGAGTGCTGTCCCGCCCGGTCGGGGCGGACGCGGACGGCGCCTGGCACGAGCCGATGGTCTCCGAGTGGGAGCTGCACGGTGCCGGGTGGGAGGACTGCCACCCGTACAGCGAACTCAACGTGGTCCTGGAGGGACGACTGCACGTGGAGTCCGGCGGGGTGGAGGTCGTGCTCGACCCGGGCGACGCGGTGGTCGTCGCCGCGGGGTCGACCGGCCGTTACTGGGCGCCCCGGCACGCCCGCATGCTCTCGGTGTACGGCCCGAACCCCGAGGGACGCCGGACGCGCTCCGAGCGGGGCTGGCTCGTAGAGCCGTCCTGACGCGGCGTACGACATCCGTATCCCGCGCCACTGCGGCAACGCGATCGTCCGGCTGCTCGCTGCGTGAAGACGCCGCGCTGGCGGCCGAAAGCTCATGATCGCGGCCGGCGAGCGGCGGCGTCAGGAACCGGCTTTGAACTTCTGCCAGACCGCGAGCCAGGCCGCCTCGGCGGCTGGAGTCTGTTCGATGAGCCGGTAACCGGTCTCGAAGTAGTCCGGCAGCACGGTGGCCGACTCGAGGTTGGGTGGCAGGAAGCCTTCGTCGACGAGCGCTGCCGGGTCGAGGCTGTTCTGCGGCGGCTGGTATCCGGTGTAGCGGAAGTTGCGTATCGCGTTCCGCTGCTCGAGCAGGAAGTCGATGAACAGGTGCGCGAGCACCGGGCACTTGCCTCCCGAGAGCACGACCATCAGGTCGTTGTTCACCAATCCTTTGCCATCCGGCGGGAACCAGAAGTTGAGGATCTTCGGCGACGCACCCTTGGGAAGGTAGTAGAGCGAGTTCACGACGTCGCCGCTCCACATCAGGGAGAGCCCGAGCTGCCCGAGCGGCAGGTCGTTGTACTGCGAGAGCGTGACCTTGTCGGAGTTCCAGCCCATCCCGGTCATGTAGATGGTGTACGGCACCGAGTACTGCCAGCCCTGGTCGTACCACGGGTCCTGGAACGTGGGCCAGACGTTGCTGATATTGGGCAGGTAGCTGTGGTTCAGTGGGCGCCCGAGCTTGGAGACGACCAGCCGGCTGATCTGGTCATAGCCCGGGAAGTACAAGTCGTACGGCACCTTGCCGTTGTGGATCTTGGTGATCGCCTCCTGCACGTCGTTGAAGGTCGGTTGCTGGACGTCGATGTCGTACGCCGCGTACTTCGCCTTGAACGCCTTGACCAGGCCCGGCGCGAGGTAGTCGGCGTAGTTGTAGATCTGCAGCACCCCGCCCCGCTCGGGCTCGAGGCCGTCGGCGATCGGCGGGTTGTCCTCGTACACCGGCCAGCGAACCGGGTTCTCCGGCGAGGCGATCGTGACGCCCGCACCGGGACTGTCGCCCGGTGCTGCCGAGCCGCCAGGACCGACCACGCTGGAGGACGCGCACGCGCCGAGCGCGGCGACCGACGGCGGTACGACCAGCCCTGCGAGCATCGCCTGCCGCAAGAACTGCCGACGGTTCATCGGGTCTCGCAGCGGCCCACCGCGGCGTCTGGAAGTCTGCTCGGACATTACGTCTCCACGTCTCATGCTCCGGCCTTGAACTTCTGCCACACCGACAGCCATGCTGCTTCCGCCGATGGCGACTTCTCGGTAGCGGGATGCCGGCCTCGAAGTGTCGCGGCACCGTGGCCGCGGGATTCCGGTCGGGCGCAAGGAGCCCTCACCCTCACCCGGCCCCCGGCCGCGCTGCGCATGCCCCTCTTGTATCAGTGACTGAATCGTCAGTCAACGAATCGCCGGCGATCGTGACAGGATCGCGAGGAACACTGAGAGGGCGGCCGAACGCTGCGGCCCAGCCGACCTGAGTCGAAAGAGCGGACGCAACCATCCGTCGGTCGAGCGCAGTCGAGACCTTCGCGACGTGGTCTCGACTACGCTCGACCACCGAGTACTCGCCCGTCTTTCACCGCGCCGACGGTCGCGCCACCAGGCCCAAAGTGACTCGGGAGGTGTCGCTAGACCTTCAGGACGCTCCGGGCGTACGACAGCGCGGCGTCGACGGCACGGTCCTGGGTGACGAACTCGTCCCGTAGCGCGACCTGGACAGAGAGCCCGTCGAGGATGGCCGCGAAGATCAGCGAGAACTGCTCGACGTCGACGTCCGCGAACTCGCCCGCGTCGACGCCCTCGCCGACGACCCGGGCGATCGTCTCGGCCCAGCGGTGGTCGACCTGCGCGCGCACCTTGGCGACCTCGGGGTCGCGCAGCGCCTGCGCCCAGAGGTCGAGCCACAGCCCCCAGGCGTGCGGCGCCTCGACCTCGATGCGCTCGGTGCAGCTGGCGCGCACCAGGTACTCGAGCTTGGCCGTGGCGCCCTGCAGCGTGGACAGTTCCTTCTCGATGGCGCCGTAGTAGACGTCCTCGGCGTAGCGCAGCGCCTCGGTGAGCAGCCCAGCTTTGGTCTTGAAGTAGTAGATGACCAGCGCCGGACTCGCACCTGTCGCCTTGGCGACGTCGGAGATCCGTGCCTCGGAGTAGCCGCGCTCGCAGATCACGTCCACGGCGGCGCGCAGCATCTGCTCGCGCCGCGCGTCGGTCAGCTCCTCGACCCGTCGACGGCCCATTTGTGCGGTTCCCTTTCGAAATCGCCGGCGAAGTCTTGCCCGCTCGGGAGCGCGGGCTCTAGACTGAACAGTCAGTCAGCCAATTCGACCACTGTCACAGAACAGGTGCGCCACGATGCAGACGTACGACGCGATCGTAGTGGGCGGCGGACACAACGGCCTGGTCAGCGCCGCGTACCTCGCCCGGGCGGGCGCCCGCACCCTGGTGCTGGAACGCCGCTGGAAGACCGGCGGTGCCGCGACCACGGAGAGCCCGTGGCCGGACGCTCCGGAGTTCAAGGTGACCCGGCTGTCGTACGTGATGAGCCTGATGCCGCCGACGATCATCAAGGACCTCGAACTGGAGCGGCACGGCTACAAGGTCTACCCGATGGGGCCGTACTACCAGGCGTACCCGGACGGGCGGTTCCTGTGCCTGGACGAGGAGGACCCCAAGCAGCAGTACGAGGAGATCTCCAAGTTCTCCAAGAAGGATGCGGCGGCCAAGGTCGAGTGGGACGCCTGGCTGGGCGGGCTCGCCGACGCGCTCGGCCCGCTGCTGCTCCAAGCCCCGCCGAACCTCGGCTCGCGCCGGCCGCGCGACATCGCCGAGACCGTGCGGCTGGCCTGGAACCAGCGCGGGCTGAACGTCCGCACGATCGCCGACACCACCCGGTTGATGGTGATGAGCATCGCCGACCTGCTCGAGGACTGGTTCGAGTCCCCCGAGGTGAAAGCCGCGCTCGCGGTGAACGGCGTGATCGGCACCTGGGCCGGACCGTACGAGCCGGGCACCGCGTACGTCATGGCCCACCACTCCATCGGTGACGTCGGCGACGGCCACCTCGGCAGCTGGGGCTACCCCGAGGGCGGCATGGGCGCGGTCAGCGGCGCGATCCGCTCGTCGGCCGAGTCGTTCGGCGCCGAGGTACGGGTCGACGCGCCGGTCGCCCAGGTGCTGGTGCGAGGCGGGCGGGCGTACGGCGTGCTGCTCGAGAACGGCGAGGAGATCCACGCCCCGATCGTGGTGAGCACGGTCCACCCGAAGATCGCGTTCCTGCGTCACCTGTCGCCGGTGGACCTACCGGGCGACTTCGTCGCCGACATCGAGCACTACAATACCCGCTCCGGCGTCGTGAAGATCAACCTCGCGCTCGCCGAGCTGCCGGACTTCACCGCGACGCCGGGTACGCACCAGCAGTTCCACCACACCGGCTCGGTCGAGATGGCCCCGACGATGGAGTTCATCGACCAGGCGTTCCGCGACGCTCGCGACGGCAAGGCGGCGGTCGCGCCGTTCAGCGACAGCGTCATCCCCTCGACGTTCGACAAGACGCTGTGCCCCGAGGGGACACACGTGATGTCGCTGTTCACCCAGTACGTACCGAAGGACTGGGCGGACGAGCCGCACACCGAGGAGCTCGAGGCGTACGCCGACCGGCTCATCGACCTCTACGACGAGCTGGCGCCGAACTTCAAGTCCTCGATCCTGCACCGCGACATCGTCGGACCGCACGAGCTCGAGCACGAGTACGGCCTGATCGGCGGCAACATCTTCCACGGCGAGCTGACCCTCGACCAGCTGTTCCACATGCGCCCGGCGCCCGGGTACGCCGACTACCGCACCCCGATCGCGGGCCTGTACTACGGCAGCTCGGCCACCCATGCCGGCGGCGGCGTGTGCGGCATCCCGGGATGGCAGGCTGCGAAGGCCGCGATCGCCGACCGCAAGGCGGCGACCCGCCGCGAACGGCTCCACCTGCCCGCCAAGAAGTGACGCGACGGGGTATGTCACCGAGCCTGCAGACTCGGTGAGTCACCCCGTCACCTGCAGAAAGGGACGATCCATGACGGCACTGACCGCACTGCCCACCCCCTCCGTGACCGACGCCGCGGCGTACGGCCCGCTCGAGGACTGGGGCCCGCTCGAGGAGGCCACCGGCGACCCGATGCAGACCTCCGGCGTCACGATCTGGGAGGAGGGCGAGGCGTCCGCCGGGATCTGGGAGTGCACCCCGGGCCCGTCGCGCTGGCTGCTCGACACCCACGAGGTGATCCAGCTCGTCGCCGGGCGGATGACCGTCACCCCGGACGGCGGCGAGGCGCGCGAGCTCGGCGCCGGCGACCTCGCGGTGTTCCCCAAGGGCTGGAGCGGCACCTGGGAGATCCACGAGACCGTACGCAAGGTCTACGCCATCTTCTGACCCCTGTTCCGGATGAATGTGGCAGGAGTCCGCTCTTAGCGGAGTCCTGCCACATTCATCCGCAAACCAACCCGGATCAGCACAGTTGGCACAGTTGGCACAGGTAGCACAGGTATGGAGGATGCGACGATGTCGCGCCAGAACTATCCGAAGGTCAGCACCGAGCTGCCTGGTCCGCGCTCGCAGGAGATCTTCGACCGGCAGGGCAAGGTGTTCTACACGCAGATGCACCAGAGCGTCACCTGCCCGCTGATCCTGGACTTCAAGTCCGACGACGAGCTGTTGCACGATGTGGACGGCAACACGTTCGCCAACCACCTCTCGGCGTGGGGGGCCGCGCCGTACGGCTCCTTCCCTCCCTCGGTACGCCAGGCGCAGATCGAGGCCTGGGACCGGTACGGCATGGAGATCTCGTGCTTCCTGCAGTCCCCGCCGGTCGTCGAGCTCGCCGAGCGGTTGGTCGCACTCGCCCCCGGCAACCTGACCCGCGTCGCGCCCACGGTCACCGGTACGGAGGCCGTGGAGGGCGCGGTCAAGATGGCGCGCGAGCACACCGGCCGCCCGATGATCCTCGCGTTCCTCGGCCAGTACCACGGCGAATCGACCTACCTGTCCCAGGCGACCTCCACCGAGGTGTCCTCGATCAGCAGCGGTGCCGCGTCGTACGCACCGGGGCTGGTGTTCGCGCCGTACCCCAGCACGTACCGCGTCCCGTTCGCCAAGGGCCCGGCCCCGCACGACGACACCGCGGTCATCGACTACATCGAGCAGTGGCTGCTGCGCCACCAGGTGGAGCCGACCCAGATCGCCGGGGTGCTGATCGAGCCGATCGCCGGCGAGCTCGGGGTGTACGCGCCGTCGCAGGCGTTCTGGGACGGCCTGACCCGGCTGTGCCGTGAACACGGCTGGCTGCTGATCTGCGACGAGATCCAGTCCGGGCTCGGCCGGTCCGGTCCGGTGTGGGCCGGGGACCTCTGGGGACTGGAGCCCGATCTCTTGTTGACCGGCAAGGGTTTCGCCGCCGGCGGACAGGCGATGGCGGCGATCATCGGCACCGACGCGGTGATGGCCGACACTCACGTCTACACCACCGGCACGTACGTCTGGGAGCCCGCTGCCGTCGCCGCCTCGCTCGCCGGCCTGGACCTGCTCGAGCCCGCGCTGGAGAACGTGAAGGAGCTCGAGCGGATCGGCCGGGAGGTCATGACGCCGCTCGTCGAGAAGTACGAGCAGGTGGGCGACGTACGCCAGTACGGCGCGTGGGGAGCGATCGAGTTCGTCGAGGACAAGGTCTCTCAGCGCCCGAACAGCGCGGTGCAGTCGCGGTTCGCCCACAACATCCTGCGCCGCGGGGTGCTCGGCATCAGCGACCCGGGCAAGTGGGTCTACCGCATGCAGCCCGCACTGACCATGGATCCGGACCTGTACCGCTGGTCGTGCGAGCAGATCGTGGAAGCCGTCGGCGAGGTCCTCACCGGCTCGTGAGCGCCGGCGTGCGTCAGGAGCCGGCCTTGAACTGCTGCCAGACCTGCTGCCACTGCGCCATCACCGGCGGCGGCAGCTCGAGCAGCCGGTAACCGACGTCGAAGAACTCGGGCAGCACGGTCGCCGACTTCAGGTTCTCCGGTACGAAGCCGTCGGCGACGAGCTCGTCCGGGTTCAGCTTGTTCTGCGGCGGCTGGTAACCGATGTAACCGAAGTTCTTCAAGGCGTTCTTCTCGTCGAGCATGAAGTTGATGAACTCGTGCGCGAGCACCGGGCACTTGCCGCCGTTGAGCACGACCATCAGGTCGTTGTCGACCATGCCCTTGCCGTCCTGCGGGAACCAGTACGAGAGGATCTTGGGCGAGGCGCCCTTGGGAAGGTAGTACTGGGCGTTCACGATGTCGCCGGACCACATCATCGACAGCCCGATCTGCCCGAGCGGCAGGTCGTTGTACTGCGTGATGGTCACGCGGGGGCTGGTCGCCGCCTGCAGCGCCGAGAGGTCCTTGCCGATCAGCTGGATCTGCTCGGGATTCGCGGTGTTGATGTCGGTGATGCCGTTCTTGAGCAGCACCACCGACATCGTCGTGTGGTAGTCGTCCAGGACGGCGGTCTTCCCGGCGTACTTCGGGTCCCACAACGCGGCGTACGGGTTGTCGAGCGCACCGATGTCGTCGGGCACCAGGTTGGTGTTCCAGCCGATCCCGGTCGTGTAGATCGTGTACGGGACCGTGTAGCGCCACTCCCCGTCGTACCAGGGATTCTTGAACTGCGGCCAGACGTTGTCGATGTTCGGCAGGTACTCGTGCGTCAGCGGCCGGATCAGCTGCGCCCCGACGAGCTTGCTGATCGCGTCGTAGCTCGGGAAGTAGATGTCGTACGGCGTCTTGCCGGAACGGATCTTGGTGATCGCCTCCTCCTCGTCGTTGAAGGTGGAGACCTGCACGTCGATGCCGTACGACTCGTACTTCTTGACGAACGCCTTGATGAGCGCGGGCGCGAGGTAGTCGGAGTAGTTGTAGATCTGCAGCACCCCGCCGCGCTCCGGGGTCTGTCCGGCCGGGATCGGCGGGTTGCTGTCGGAGATCGGCCAGGTCACCGGGTTGTCCGGCGACGCGATCACCAGGCCGCCGGCGGACGCCCCGGTCGCCCCCGGCCCCGCGCCCACGACCGAGGAACTGGCGCAGGCGTCGAGCAGCCCGACGAGCGCCGGCGCGCCGATCCCCGCAAGTGCCGCGCGCTGCAGGAAGGCCCGCCGGCTGAGCGGCGAACGGAACCGTGAACTCCCGGGGCCCCCTGGCTGATCTGTCATTCAGCGATGATTGCTGATCCTGAACGGCTAGTCAATAACCCGGCGTCAGCGCCGGCACAGCCGGTCGTGCCAGGCGACGACGCTGGTGTCGGTGAGGCTGGCGAGCTGGTCGACGACGACGCGCAGCCGGGCGGCGTCGTCCGGTGCCGAACGGTACGCGCGCCGCGCGGGCGGGTCGAGCACGTCCGGCGCGGCGCGGCACAGCGCGTCGGCGAGCTCGTGCAGCAGCTCGCGCTGCGCGGCGTACACCTCGGCGGCGCCCGCGCGGTGCATCACGTAGCGGTTCGCGACCGCCTTGAGCACCGCGACCTCGAGCAGCTGCGCGCGCGGCACGTGCAGCGCGCCCGCGTAGCGGGTCAGCCGCCCCGGGTGCGCGGCACGGGTCGCTTCCTCGGCGGCCGCGCAGAAGCGGCCGATCAGCCGGCTCGCCAGGTTCTTCAGGGACGCCTGGTCGCGCAGCTCGCCGCTGTAGCACGCCGGCCAGTAGTCCAGCCGCGCCAGCCGGTCCCAGGCCGCGAGCAGCTCGTCGTCGGACGCTGCGGCGTAGCCGGCGGCTGCGGCGAGCACACCGTCCGGGTCGCCCGGCACCAGCACCGCGGACAGCGTGGTCAGGTCGACGTGCCCGGCATGCACCGCGTCCTCGAGGTCGTGCACCGAGTACGCCACGTCGTCGGCGTAGTCCATCAGCTGCGCCTCGATGCACCGCTCGTCTCCCGGCGCGCCGTCGCGGAACCAGCCGAAGACCTCCAGGTCGTCGCGGTACGCCCCGAACTTGCGCTGCCCCGCCCGCCGCGGCCAGGGGTACTTCGCGACCGCGTCGAGGGCGGCCCGGGAGAGGTTGAGCCCGACGCTGCGCTCTTCGTCCGCCGGGCCCGGCGACCCGAACCGCTTGGCCTCCAGCCGGGTGAGCACCCGCAGCGTCTGCGCGTTGCCCTCAAACCCGCCGATGTGCCGCGCGAGGTCGTCGAGGGCCGCCTCCCCGTTGTGCCCGAACGGGGGATGACCGAGGTCGTGCGCGAGCCCGGCGACGTCGACCAGGTCCGGGTCGGCGCCCAGCGCCACCGCGAGCTCCCGGCCGATCTGCGCGACCTCCAGGGTGTGGGTCAGCCGGGTGCGCGGGAAGTCCGCCTCCCCCGCCACGTGGATCTGCGTCTTGGCCGCCAGCCGGCGGAACGAGGCGGCGTGCAGTACGCGCGCCCGGTCGCGCGCGAACACCGAGCGGCCGGAACGCTTCTGCGGCTCCGCCACCCACCGCACGGCGTCGTGTGGCCCGTACCCCTCGGGCACCTGGTCGTCGCTCGCGGCGCTCACCCGGCCCCCACGATCTGCTCGACCCCGGGGCGCTGGCCGACCCAGAACCCGAGCAGACCCACCGTCTCGCGCGCCAGGTAGTCGAAGGTCACCGCCGTCCCGGCACCCTGCTGCGTCGGTGACGTACGCACCGTCATGCCGAGTGCGCGACCCATCGCCGCGGAGCGCGCCTCGTGCAGCGGGTCGGTGACCAGCGTCGCGGTCGTCCACCCACGTTCGGCCATCAGCCGCGCGACAGCGGTGAGGCTGGTGAGGGTGTCGGCCCCGGTCGAGACGGCGCTCACCCGGCGCGCCGGCACTCCCTGCTCGATCAACCAGCGGCGCCCGGCCTGCGCCTCGGTGGTGTTGTCCCCGGGCTGCTTGCCCCCGACCGTCACGATGTCCCGTGCGACGCCGGCGTCGAGCAGCTCGCGCGCGTGCCGCAGTCGCGCCTCGAGCACCGGCGAGGGCCGGTTCCAGTACTGTGCCGCGCCGAGCACGACGATCGCGTCGGAAGGGCCGCGGTCGTCCTGCCGCGCGACCACGTAGACGTACGCCGCGGTCCCCAGCGGCACGAGCAGCGCGACGAGCACGAGCAGGGTGAGGACCGCCCCGAGCCAGCAGCCCCGCCGCCTGCGCGCGGGCCGCCGCGAGACCCGAGCCACGGCTCGCCCGGTTGTCGCGGTCACGGCCCCAGTGTCGCTGAGAGACTGCACAGGTGGACAACCCGGACCGGACACGCTCCGCCCAGCGCTTCCACCGGATGCGCTACCTCGAGCGGCTGACCGCGTTCAGCGACGGCGTCGTCGCGATCGCGCTGACGTTGCTCGTGCTTCCGCTCGTCGAGATCGTGCCGCCCGACGTCGCCCACGGGCAGACCGTCCTCGAGGCGATCAGCGACAACCAGGCGATGCTGTGGTCGTTCGGCGTGACGTTCCTCGTGATCGCAGCGCTCTGGATGGCGCACAGCCGGTTGTTCGTCCACATCGCCGAGTACGACGGGTTCGTGGTGTGGGTGAACCTGGCCTACCTGTTCGCGATCGTCTCGCTGCCCTTCCCCAGCAAGTGGCTGCAGGTCGAAGGCTTCTCGGGTGGCGTCGGCGCGTTCTACTTCCTCGTCCTGGCAGTCGCGTCGGCGGCGCTCTCGGCGATCTCCTGGCACGTCGCACGGCACCCGGAACTGCTGACCGAGTCGGCCGCCGACGACCCGGACTTCCTGCGCACCCAGGAGCGGCGTTGGTTCTTCACCGTCTACTTCGCCGTCGGCTTCGTGCTCGCGATCCCGCTGCCGGACTGGGCCGGGTGGTACCTGCTCGCGCTGTTCCCGGCCACCCTGGTGTGGCACCGCTGGATGAGCCGGATGGCCCGCGGCGAGGCGGGTGCTCAGAACCCGTAGAGCGCGGAGAAGTTCTCCCGCAGCACCATCCGCCCGAGCTCGCCGTCGCCGGAGGCAGCCTCCATCCGGGCACGCTCGCCGACGAAGTCGCCCCACGGCTCGTCGCTGGCGAACAGCAGCCGGTCGGCCCCGACTCCCCGCTCCTCGATCGCCTTCGCGAGCCAGCGGGGCGCGAAGCCGACCGCCCAGGTGCAGTCGGTGTAGACCTTCTTGCCGGCTTCGATCCAGTCGAAGAGCCGGTGCCCGATGAGCTTGATGTGGCCGCTCACGCCGCCACCGAGGTGGACGAGGTGGATCTTGACGTCGTCGCCGTACGCGTCGACGAGCTTGCCGACGTAGTCGATGTCGGAGGCCGAGCCCGGCGAGGTGTGGACGTGGACCACGAGGTCCCGGTCCTTGGCGGTCTGGAAGATCTTCTCGAGCTGCGGCGCGCACGCCTCGTCGTCAGCCCGCCCGCCCAGCAGGAAGCTGGTCTTGAGCGCCACGACGCCGGGCTCACCCGCGAGCCCCAGGGCCTGGTCGGTCAGCTCCGCGTCCTGGGGACGCGGCGACACCCAGATGCCGGCCCGGATCCGGTCGTCGGTCGCAGCGGCTTCCAGCACCAGCGGGTTCAGCGAGAAGGACACCGACGCGTCCGGCACCCCGTAGTTCGGCATGACGACCGCACGCTCGGTGCCCTCGCGGTCGAGGTCCTCGATGAACTGCTTGACCGTCGCCCGCGCCGAGATGTCGGGCTGGACGGGAGGACCCCCGTAGAAGGGGAAGGCCGGCATGACGCCGAGGTGTCGGTGGGCATCGTTCACACGGTTGGCAGCCATGCTCCGAACCTAGCCCAGCCGTGTCGGATAGGAAAGGGATCCGCCGGATAGGAAACTTCCGCTGCATCGTTCGTACACGTCGCGGTGCTGCTGGGCGCTGCGCTGCCAGGTGAACCGGTCGACGACCGCGGCGCCGCCGCGGCGCAGCCGCGCCCGCAGCGCGTCGTCGGTCAGGCCGCGGTGCAGCGCCGCCGCGAGCCGCTCGGGCTCCCCGACCGGGACGAGCAGCGCATCGCGCCCGTCCTGCAGGTACTCCCGGAACACCGGCAGGTCGCTCGTCACGACCGGCAGCCCGGCGGCCATCGCCTCCAGCACCGCCAACCCGAACCCCTCCTTGACCGAGGGAAAGGCCAGCAGGTCGGCAGCGGCGTACCAGCTCGGGACGTCGACGTCCTCGACCGTGCCGACCAGCACGACGTCCGAGCCCAGCTCGAGCCCGAGCGGGGCGAGCGAGGCGAGCACGCCCTCCCGGTAGGCGCGGTGGTCCTGGAAGGAGTGTCCGCCGATCACCGCCAGCACCGGAGGCGGGCCCGACCGTGTGCGCAGCAGCGCGAGCGCGCGCACCAGGTGCTCGCTTCCCTTGCGCGGCTCGATGCCGCCGACGCCGAGCAGCAGCGGGCGCTCCTCCGCACCCACCGAGCGGCGCAGCGCGCGCGCCCGGTCCCGGTCGGCGCCCGCGAACCGCTCCCTGTCGACCCCGTTGGTCACGACCTCGGCCGCGACGCCGTAGTCGGCGGCGAGGATCGCCCGCCACATCTCGCTCACGACGAGGACCCGGTCGGGTTCGAGGATGGCGGCGCGCTGGCAGTCCATCAGGACCTGGCTGTGGAAGTCGTCGACGTGGTGCACCGTGCGCAGCACCGTCACCGCTGCGCCCGCGTCGCGCACCCGGGCCGCGGCGCGGGCCGCGATGCAGTCCTGGGTGTGCAGCAGGCTCGCCCCGCCGGCGACGCGATCGGCGAGCGCCGCCGTGAGCAGGTCGATGCTCGCCGCGACCTTGTCCTCCAGCGTCCCCGTACCGTCCGGCCCGGGCACGATGGTGTGCGGGACGGCGACGGGGCGGAAGAAGCCGTGCGCGGGATCCCCGAGCGCGACCACGTCGACCTGCACGCCGGCCGCCGCCAGCGCTTCGGCCAGCGCGAGGGTGTGCACGACCCCGCCGCGCGGCTTGGTCGAGTAGGTGACGAGCGTGACCTGCGGGGACTGCGGTACGACGGCGGCCAGGCTCACCGGGCCATCCCCTCCTCGACCAGCTCCGGGCGGCGCAGCGCGAGCGCCGCGGCGGCGTACGCGGCCCGGGCGTTGGTCGCCGGCACGAGGGCGCCGGCCTCCTCGAGCGTGGCCTGCTGCCGCGACCGTACCTGCGGGTCCGCCTCGGTCCCCAGGACGTACGCCACGACCTGCGGGCCGCCATCGGCCATGACCTCGGCGCACACCGGTGCCAGCTGGCCCGCAGGGTCGGCGTGCGCGCCGTGCCCGAGCACGACGTCGAGCAGCACCACCGCCACGTCCGGGGACTCGCGCACCTCGCGCAGCAGCTCGATCCGGTTGCCGGCGTCGATCATCGGGTGCGGTACACCGCGGGTGTACTCCTCGGCTCCCAGGTCGAGCAGCACGTGCGCGCCGTCCGGGGCGGGCAGCCCGTGGTCGGCACGCAGCGGCTCGTTGGAGTGCACCGGTCCGAGCAGGTCCTCGAGGATCACCTGCGCCTCGTAGCAGAGGGTGCCGCCGGAGAACAGGCCGCGCACCAGGGTCCGCTCGGGTGCCAGCCGCTCGGCCGCGCGGCGTACGGCGTCCTGCAGTCCCGCGGTGAGCGCCGGCGGTGAGACCCCGACCCGGCGGGCGGCCGCGACCGCGCCCTGCTCGAGCGTCGCCGCCAGCGGGGCGTCCGGGTGTCCGGCGAGCTCGTCGACGCCGAGGAACACGGCGACCGCGGGGGTCTGCCCGCAGGCGTCGAGGACCTGTGCTGCGACAGCGGGTTCCGGTGGCTTGGAGACGAGCAGCACGACCCCTGTCGCGTCGTCGGCGGCGAGCGTGCGCGCGGCGGGCAGCGCCATGCGCGCGGCGACGGTCTGCGACAGGTCGCGCCCGCCGACGCCGATCACCTCGGACACCGTGACGCCCCACCGGTCCAGCAGGGTGTGGACCTCCTGCGCGCCGGTGCCTGCAGCCGCGATCACCCCGACCCGGGGGGCGTGCGGTGCGGTGAGCGAGACGTTGGCGAAGCCCAGGCCGGTGCCGGCGAGCACCGCGGTGCCGGCGCCGGGCCCCATCACGAGCCGCCCGAGCCCGGCCGCCCGGGTCTTGAGCTCGACCTCCTCCTCGAGCGGCACACCGTCGCTGAACAGCAACACGTGCAGGCCTGCGGTGAGTGCCTGGTGGGCGGCGACGGCGGCGTACTCCCCCGGCACCGAGACGATCGCGACGTTCGCGTCCTGCTGCGCGGCGACCGCCTCGGCGACGCTGACCGGCGGACGGTCGGCCGACTCGCCCTGGTCGGGTCCGCTCGCCTCGAACGCCGCTGCGCGCCCGCTCTCGAGCACCGCGTCGAGGTCCGCGTCGTCGTCGCCCTTGACGGCGAGCACGAGATCGTTGGCGCCGAGGCCCGACAGCGCCGGGTCCTCGACCCCCGCCGCGGCGAGGTCCTGCAGTCCGCGCGAGGTCGCCATCGTGGCGCCCGCCCAGCTCACCCCGTCGGCGCCCTCCATCGCGACCGTCGCCGCCATCAGCAGCAGCGAGTCGCGATAGCTGCTCTTGAAGACCCGTACCGCCTGCCCGCTCACCGGCCCACCTCCTGCACCTCGCGCACCGCCGTGATCGTCGTCCCGGTGTCCGGGTCGCCGGCGAGCACCGCGCCCAGCCGGTCCGGTGAGGTGATCACCGCGGTATCACCGCCGGACTCCAGGAACCGTACGGCGGCAGCGACCTTGGGGCCCATGCTCCCGGCCGCGAGCTGTCCGGAGGCGAGCAGCTCGCGTGCCTGGTCGGCGGACAGGCGCCGGGCGGGGCGTTCGTCCGGCGTACCGAAGTCCAGCAGCAACGCCTCGACCCCGGTGAGCAGGTAGAGCGCGCTCGCCCCGAGGTCGCCGGCGAGCAGCGCCGCGGCGTGGTCCTTGTCGATGACCCCGTCGACCCCCTGCCAGCCGCCGTCGTCGTCGCGGCGCACCCCGATGCCGCCGCCGCCCGCGGCGACGACGACGAAACCGGCCGCGACGAGGGCCCGTACCGCGGCGCGCTCGAGCACCGCCCGTGGCATCGGCGACGGCACGAGCCGCCGGTAGCCGCGCCCGGCGTCCTCGCCCACGACCCATCCGCGCTCGGCTGCCAGCCGCTGCGCCTCGGCGGCGGTGAAGAACGGGCCCACCGGCTTGGTCGGGTCGGCGAACGCCGGATCGGCGGGGTCCACCTCGACGTGGGTGACGACCGCGACGGCCGTCGTTGCGTTGCAGACCCGGTCGATCTCGCGGGCCAGCACGCTTCCGAGCTGGCCCTGGGTCATCGCGTTCAGCTGGTGCAGCGGCTGCGGGGGCACTCCCGGCGCGCCGCTCTCCTGCTGGATCGCCAGGTTGCCGACCTGCGGACCGTTGCCGTGGACCACGACGACCTCGGCTCCGGTCGCGCGGACCGCGCCGACGGCCTGCGCCATGGCGGCGGCGTTGGCAAGGATGCCCTCGGCACTGCCCGGCTCGCCGCTCGCCGTCAGCGCGTTGCCGCCGACGGCGAGCACGACCCGGGGAGCCGACGCGCGTGATGTCATGGCAGCTCCGGGACCGTGTCTCATGCGTCCTATCCGACAAGTTCGTACACCATAGTGAAGCAGGGCAGGGAGCGGCGCAATGCTCGAGCAGGACGACCCGCAGGCCGGGGACGCGGCGGGCCAGCGGCGGCTCGCGATGCGGTGGTGGGGGGCGCAGAACCAGCTGTTCGCGTCGCTGGTGATGCTGCCCGAGGAGTACGAGCACGTGCTCACGCTGCTCGGGCGCGTGGTCGCGCAGCTGCGGCCGCGCACCGCGACGCGCAGCGCACTGTGCGCCGCCGCGGACGGCATCGACGCGGTGGTGGCCGAGGCCGCGCAGGGGGCGCCGCTCGGGCCGGACGTGGACGCGCTGCTGCCGCTGCTCGGTCCCGCCGCGCTGGCGATGCGCTGGCAGGAGCTCGACGCGTCGGGAGCGGACTGACCCGAGCGGTTGCGCGACCCCCGGAAAGTGTCGGATAGTGAACGGGGCGCGCGTCCAGCGCCCGCGGACCGATGTCGTCAGGGGGCAAGCCGAGTGAGCACCGACACCCGTACCGCCGCGGGCAACGACCTGGCCGAGCTGATCACCGACCTGCAGAGCCGCGGCATGCGGGTCGAGGTGCCGATCGGCGAACGGCGCAGCGGCGCCGGCCCGGCCGACGCCGGCATGCTCTACCTCGACGGGGTGGCGACGACGGTGCCGGTGTCCGCCGGCTACGTCGCGGACTCGCCCTACACGTTGCGCAGCGACGACGACGGCAGCTGGGCGGTGTACGAGGGCAGCGTGCGGCTCGCGGACGCCTCGCTCGCGCCGCGCCCGAAGTACTACGACCTCACCACCGCCGACGGGATCCCCTACTGGAAGATCGCGTTGATGCACCTGGACTCCATGGCGAGCACGGTGCTGCAGACCTGCGCCTACTGGGGCAACAGCGACCAGTGCCGTTTCTGCGGGATCGGGGTGACGCTGGCGGCCGGGCGCACGATCGCGAAGAAGACGCCCGCGATGCTGGCCGAGGTCGCGGTGGCCGCCCGTGACCTGGACGGCGCGGTCGACGCGACGCTGACCACGGGCAGCACTGCGACACCCGACCGCGGCGCGATGTACGTCGCGCGGTGCGGGGCCGCCGTCAAGGAGGCCGCGGGACTCCCGGTCCAGGTGCAGTTCGAACCGCCGCGCGACCTGGACGTGATCGACCGGGTCGCCGACCTCGGCATCGACTCGATCGGCATCCACATCGAGACCTTCGACCCCGCGGTGCTCGCCCGGGTCGCGCCCGGCAAGGCCCGCTGGGGCATCGAGGCGTACTTCGCCGCCTGGGAGCGAGCCGTGCAGGCGCTCGGGCCGGGACAGGTCTCGACGTACGTCATCGTCGGCATGGGCGAGGACCCGCAGCTGCTGATCGAGGGCTGCAAGCGCGCGATCGACATCGGCGTCTACCCGTTCGTCGTACCGCTGCGCCCGGTGCCGGGCAGCCTGATGCAGGACGAGACCCCGCCGAGCAAGGCCCAGATGGACGAGATCTACCACGCGATCGCGCCCTACATGGCACTCAAGGGCATGTCCTCGGCGCAGGTCGCCGCCGGTTGTGCCCGGTGCGGTGCCTGCTCGGGCCTGCACGCCTTCGAGACCGGGAAAGGGGATCTGCGTGACGGACGTCCTGCATTGCCCCTCCACGTCGTCTGACCCCGCACCGCCACTGCGCTGCCGACCGGTCGCCGACGCCGGCGAGCTCGCCGCGCACCACGCGATCCGGCACGAGGTCTTCGTCGTCGAGCAGGGCCTGTTCGCGGGCAGCGACCTCGACGCCCACGACGCCGACCCGGCGACCGTGCACCTGGTCGGCCTGGCCGGCGAACAGGTCGCCGGGGTGGTGCGGCTGTGGCCGCACGGCGACGGGCGCTGGCACGGCGACCGCCTCGCGGTACGCACGGGGTGGCGCCACCTGGGGCTGGGCCGGCCGCTGGTGCGGCTCGCGGTCCGTACCGCCGGCGCGGCCGGGGGCGAACTGATGACCGCGCACGTGCAGGTGCGCAACGTCCGGTTCTTCCAGGCCCTGGGCTGGTCCCCGGTCGGACAGGTGGAGGACTACCTCGGCGCCGCACACCAGCTGATGACGATCGCGCTGCGATGAGGCAGGTCCGGTCCGCGGGCTCAGCCCAGGTTCGTCAGACCCCGCGCGGTGAGGTCGAAGACGACCGCCTCCTCGCTGCCGCGACGCAGGCGCACCAGCCCGGTGTCGTCGAGCACCCCGACCCGCGCGGCCGCCAGGCCACGCTCGTGGAAGGCGGCGATGCACGCCGCAGCGGCAGGCTCGTCGGGCGCGGTGAGCAGGAACGCCAGGCAGGGGAAGCAGGACAGCCAGTCGCCGAGCTCGACGCCGTCCGGCACCGGCAGCAGCTCGAGGTCCAGGCCGACCCCGAGCCGGCCCGGTTCGAGCAGCATCGCGAGCGAGCCGACCGTGCCGGCCATGCTGACGTCCTTGGCGGCGAGCGCGTGGCCCTGCTCGGCGAGCCGGGCGAGCAGCCGGACGTCACCGGCGAGCCGGTCGCCCCGCTCGGCGAAGGACGGGAAGAACAGGAAGTCCTCGCGCATCCGGCCCTCGGTGCTGGCCGCGACTACGAGCGGCTGGCCCGCGGCGGCGTTGCGCATCGACAGCACACGGCCGGCGCGACCCACGCCGAACGCGGAGACCGACGGCGCGGTCTCGCTCACCGTCAGGTGCCCGCCGACGATCGGTACGTCGTACCGCTCGGCCGCCCACCGCATGCCGCGCAGCGCCTCGCGGGCCACGTGCTCGGGGCCGACGACCGTGTCGACGATCGCGAGCGGGCGCGCCCCCATGGCGGCCAGGTCGTTGACGTTCGCGAGGACCGCGGACACCCCGGCGCCGTACGGGTCGGTCGCCACCAGTTCGGGCAGCATCGCCTCGCCGCACACCACCACGGAGCCGCCGTCCTCGCCCGGTACGACGGCGCCGTCGTCGCCAGGTCCGGCGTACCAGTCGGTGGCACCGAGCACCTGCGTCACCAGGCCGATGTCGGACTTGGCACGCACCGCGGGAAGCGCCTGCAGCCGCGCCGCGAGTGCCGCGAGCCCGGTCGTCGCGGCGCCCACCGTGCCCACCGTGACCTCCTGCCGCGGCTCTGCCCGCAGCCCTCTGCTGGCATAGGTTTCCTATCATGGTGAACGCCGCGGCCGGCCCGCCGAGCTTCCTCGCCGTCCCCGGACGGTCCACGAAACCGCGCGTCTGCGGCATCACCCACGTGCTGGACAAGGGCCTGCCGGTCGCCGAGGCCGCGGGGCTGCTCGCCGTGAGCGGGCCGTACATCGACATCTGGAAGTTCGGCTGGGGCACCGCGTACCTCGACCCCGGCCTCACCGCCAAGCTCGCCCTGCTCGCCGAGCACGGCGTGCGAACCTGCCCGGGCGGCACGCTGCTGGAGATCGCCTGGCACCAGGGCGCGGCCGACCGGTTCCTGGACTGGGCAGGCGAGGTCGGGTTCCCGTGCGTGGAGGTGTCGAGCGGTGTCGTGACGATGACGCCGGACGAGGTGGCCTCGCTCGTCGCGCGGGCGGCGGACCGCTTCCAGGTACTGCGCGAGGTCGGCAGCAAGGACCCGGCCGCGCCGGTCACCGCGCAGGACTGGGCCGAGCAGGCCGCCGCCGCGGTCGCCGCGGGCGCGAGCTGGGTGGTGACCGAGGGACGCGAGAGCGGCACCGTGGGACTGTTCGACCCGGACGGCCGGGTGCGCGAGGAGGTCGTCGCCGCGGTCGTCGACGCGGTCGGGTACGAGCGGGTGGTCTTCGAGGCGCCGCGCAAGGACCAGCAGGCCTGGCTGTTGCGCCGGCACGGCCCGGAGGTGAGCCTCGGCAACGTGCTGCCCGCGGAGGTCCTCGCGCTGGAGGCGCTGCGGCTCGGGCTGCGGGCCGACACCTTCGACCCCTCCCGGCAGGCGGCGCACACATGACCCGGTACCCGGACCGCTATCGCGGCGTGTCGGTGACCGACGTCGACGTGCCGCTCGAGGAAGAACCGTTGCGGACGCTGCTGATGTCGCGTCAGGTGTACCGGCGTACCGACTACATGGTGCTGCGCAGGGACGGGGAGCACGCGCTCGTCGCGATCGGCCGCGCCGGCGACGAGACGCTGTTCTGCGACGTGACGTCGGTGGAGCTGCTCGCCGGGCCGGAGGAGACCGCGTACCTCGTCCGGCCCGAGCTGGACACCGCGATCCCCAGCCAGCTCATGCGGGCCGCCTCGGAGGTCCCGGACGCACGCTGCGTGATCGTCGAGGGGCGCCACCAGCACGTCAGTTTTGCGCTCGACCCCACCCCGCTGCGGGTCCGTGTACTGGACATCGCACCGCCGTACCCGGCCAAGCTCGTCGATCAGGTGGAGCGGGTGCTCGACACCGCGCAGGACCTGCCTGACCTGCTGCCCGTACCCGAGGTCGTGGAGCTCACCGGCCTGCTGCCCGCCGAACGCGCCGAGCACTACCTGTTCCAGTGCCGCGGCGGTGGGATCGAGGTCGAGGGCGCGACGAGCGACTACCTCGACGAGGTGCCGGCACCACGCGACTGGGTGATGCTCGGCTGCGAGCGCTCCCGGCAGATTCACGAGCACTTCTACGGCGCGCTGCCGGACCACGAGATGACCCAGGTCGACACCTGCCCGCGGGCGATGGCCCGTCGGATGTCCGTACCGCCCGGCGAGGCGCTGCTGACCAAGTGCTGCCTGCTCGAGTTCGAAGTGCAGCGCGAAGGCGCGCTCGTCGTTGTGCCGTTCGGGGCCAGCTACGAGCAGCTGCGCGAGGGGCTGCGGCTGCTGCCGCGCGCCGCCGGGCGGGAACCGGGATGAGCGTGCGGATCGCCGACTCGGTGATGTACGGCCATCTGTGGGGCACCACCGCGGCGCGGGCCGTCTTCGAGGAGCGGGCGCGCGTGCAGCGTTGGCTCGACGTCCTCGCCGCGCTCGCCCGCGCCCAGGCCGCCGCCGGCCTGATTCCGGCCGACGCAGCCGAGACGATCACGCGCGAGGCGCGCGTCGAACGGCTCGATCTCGACTACGTCGCCGAGCAGACCCGCGCGACCGGCCACTCGACGCTGGGATTGATCCGGGGCGTCGGGAAGCTGCTGGACCCCGCCGTGCACCGCCACTTCTACCGCGCCGCGACCGTGCAGGACGTGACCGACACCTGGACGGCGCTCGCGCTGCGCGACGTCGGCGGTCAGGTGTGGGCCGACCTGTGGGCGCTCGAGGACGGGCTGCTCACCCTCGCGGCCCGCTACCGCGACACCCCGATGGCGGGGCGTACGCACGGCCAGCCCGGCGAGCCGATCACGTTCGGCTGGAAGGTCGCGTCCTGGGCGGACGAGGTGCGTCGCCACCTCGACCGGCTGCAGGCGGCCGCACCGCGCTGGCTCGTCGGTCAGCTCGGCGGCGGGGTCGGGACGCTCGCCGCCATGGGGCCGCAGGGGCTCGAGGTACGCCGGCGGTTCTGCGCCGAGCTGGGCCTGGCCGAACCCGTGACCTCATGGCTGACCGCGCGCGACCGGGTCGCGGAGGTCGGGACGCTGTTCGCCATGATCACCGGCACGCTGGCGCGGATCGGAGACGAGGTGTACGAGCTGCAGCGCGCCGAGATCGGCGAGCTGCGCGAGCCGCGCAGCGCCGAGGGGGTCGGCAGCATCACCATGCCGCACAAACGCAATCCGGAACGCAGCGAGCACCTCGACACCCTCGCGCGGCTGGTGCGCGCGAACGCCGCCGTGCTGCTCGAAGGGATGACCGGGGTGCACGAACGGGACGGGCGCAGCTGGAAGGCGGAGTGGGTGGCCCTGCCCGAGGTGTGCTTGCTCACTGCCACCGCCGCCGCCATGGCCCGCGAACTGATCGCGGGACTCGAGGTCGACACCGGCCGGATGCGCCAGAACCTCGAGCGGGCGAGCGACCTCGGCACCGACACCGGCAGCGCCGCCGCCATGGTGGACGCGGTCGTCGCGGCGGGCCGTACCGCCCGGTCCGGGCAGGGACCGCGATGGCCGTCCTGACCCTGGCGCGGCTCGGGCTGGGGGTGCTGCCCACCCCGCTGCGAGCGGCGCCCGCGCTGGCAGCGCGGCTCGGGCTGACCGGGGCGCTGCTGGTGAAGCGTGACGACCTGACCGGGTTCGCCTTCGGCGGCAACAAGGTCCGCCAGCTCGAGCTGCTGCTCGGCGCGGCGCGCCAGCAGGACGCCGATGTCCTGGTCACCGGCGGCGGCATCGGCTCGAACTTCGTCGCCGCGGCGGCGGCCGGCGCCGTCCACCTCGGGGTGCGCAACGTCGCCGTGCTGGCCGGTCCGCCCCGCCCGCGTACCGCGCACCCCAACCTCGCCGCCGCGCTCGCGTTCGGTGCCGAGCCGGTCTGGACCGGCGAGGACGACCGCTCCTCGGTCGACCGGGTCCAGCAGCAGGTCACCGCCGAGCTGCGCGCGGGCGGGAGCCGGCCGTACCTGGTGCCGCGCGGCGGGGCGACGGCCACCGGGTCGCTGGGATACCGGCTGGCGGTGGACGAGCTGTGTGCCCAGCTGCCGGCCGGCACCGCCCCCACGGTGGTGGTCGCGACCGGGTCCGGCGGCACGCTGGCCGGCCTGGTCGCCGGGCTCGTCGCCCAAGGCCGCCCGTTCCCCGTCGTCGGGGTCTCGGTGAGCCGACCGGTCGCGCAGGTACGCGAACGGGTGCTGGCGCTCGCCCGCGAGGTCGCCGAGGCACGTGGCGAGCCGCCCGCCGGCGAAGGGGACGTCCGGCTCGTCGACGGCCGCGGCCCCGGGCACGGGCTCGCCTCTGCGGAGGGGCGGCGTGCTGCGCGCGCTGCGCTCGTGGCCGAAGGGTTGCTGCTCGACCCCGTCTACACCGCCAAGGCGCTCGCGGCGCTGCCCGAGGTGGTGGGCGCGGACCCGGCCGTGTTCTGGCACACCGGCGGCGTCCTCGACGCCGTCGCCGAACAGCTGACCGCCGATGCGCAGGAGACGACATGACCGGACACCGGCTCGGGCCGCCGCTGGAGGGCCCGGCCCCCGAACTGATCGAGTCCGGGTTCGCGCTGGAGAACGCGGACGCGCCGATCCTGCACGCCGGCCTGAACCTCGCCGACCTGGCGCACGTACGCGATCTGCGCGAGCGGGGCGTCATCCCCGCCGGTGCCGCGGCCCGGCTGGTCGAGGTGCTGCTGGAGGCGGTCGACACGCCGGCGGCGGACTTCCCGTACGACCCGTCGTACGGCGAGCCGTACAACAGCCGGGAACGGCACTTCGTCTCGCGCATCGGCGACGATGCCGGCTGGCTGCACGCCGGGCGACCGCGGCGCGAGGCGGTACGGATCGCGCTGCGACTGCACCTGCGCCGCCAGATCCTCGAGCTGGTCGACGCGGCCGCGGCGTGCGCCGACACCGTCGCCGAGCGGGCCTACGAGAACAGCCGGACCTGGATGCCGGACCAGACCTACCTGCAGCACGCCCAGCCCTCGACGTTCGGGCACTACCTGCTGTCCTTCGCCTACCCGTTGCTTCGCGAGGGGAACCGGCTGCTCGACGCGTTCGCCTGGACCAACACGAGTCCGGCCGGTGCCGGCTGCGTCAACGGCAGCCGGCTGCTCGGCGACCGGGGGCGCGTGGCCGACCTGCTCGGCTTCTCCGGTGTCATCGAGCACACCCGGGACGCGATGTGGCAGACCGACGGCCTGGTCGACCTGCTGGGGTCGGCGACCGGCCTGGTCGGGGCGCAGAGCAAGCTCGCCGAGGACCTGGAGATCTGGGCGAGCAACGAGTTCGACTACGTCACGATCGCCGACGGGTTCAGCCGCGCCAGCGTGCTGATGCCGCAGAAGCGCAACCCGTACTCGCTGTCGATCGTGCGCGGCGCCTCCGGGACGCTGATCGGGCGGCTCACCGGGTTCCTCGCCGTGGTCAAGAGCCCGTCCGCGCGCAGCGACAACCTGATCTACGCGTACGGCGAAGTACCGCGCGCGCTGGACCTGTCGATCCGCACCACCCGGCTCACCGCCGGCGTCGTGCGCACCCTCGAGGTGAACGCCGAACGGATGTGGCAGGCGCTCGAGTCCGGGTTCTCCCAGGCGACCGACCTGTCCGAGTACGTCATGCAGACCTGCGGGGTCGACTACCGCACGGCGTACCAGGTGGTCGGCAACGCCGTGCGCAGCGCGAGCCGCGCCGGGCTGCGCGGGCTGGACCTGGACGGCGCGATGCTCGACGAGGCGGCGGTGGCGTACCGCGGCGAGCCGCTCGGGCTCACCGGGCGGGACCTTTCCGACGTGCTCGATCCCCGGCTGATCGTGGCGACCCGTACCGCGCCGGGCGGCGCGGCACCGGAGGTCGTGGAAGGGATGGCGCGGGACTGTCGCGCCGCCGCCCGCCGCCTCGCCGAGGCGGCAGAGCGCGAGTGCACCGCGTTGACGGCCGCGGAGGACGCGCTCGTCGGGTGGGCGCGCGGGACGAAGGAACAGGAGGCATGACATGAGCGAGCGGACCATCGAGCTGCCGGACGAGATCGGGGTGGTGAACATCGGGCTGCCGCTGTTCGCCGACGCGGTACGCGACCAGGGCCGGCCGGTGACCCAGGTGGAGTGGCAGATCCCGGGCGGCGGTGACCCGGACGTCGTCGCCGCGCTGCGCCGGCTGTTCGGACCGCGCACCGAGGCCATCGACGCGGCGAACGCCGAGGTGCTGCACCGGCTCGACACCGGCGTGGCCGTCCTCACCGGCATCGCCACCGCGGCGGACGTGCTGCCCGTACCGGGACGCACGCTGCTGCACTCCGGCCCGGCGCTCGACATCGCGGACGCCTGCGACCCGCTGCGCCGCTCCATGCGTGCCACCGTGCTCGCCGAGGGCTGGGCCGGAGACGCGGCCGAGGCCGACCGGATGCTCGCGTCCGGCGAAGTGAGTCTCGCACCGGCCAACGAGGCGGGCGCGGTCGTCCCGATGGCGGCGATCATCGGGCCGTCCACGCCGGTCTGGGTGGTGGAGGTCGAGGCGGGCGGCACCGTCGCGTACGCCCCGCTCGGCCAGGGCTCGGGCGAGGTGGCCTGGTTCGGCCAGGACAGCCCTGCGGCCGTCGCGCGGCTGGTGCTGCTGCGCGAGGCGGTCGCCCCGCTGCTCGCGCACGCGCTCCCGCTCGTCGATCCGGTCGACGTCTTCTCGTTCGCCGCCCAGGCGGTCGCGATGGGCGACGACGTGCACGTGCGTACGCAAGCGTCAACGAACCTGCTGCTGCGCCACCTGCTGCCGGGGCTCGTCGACTCCAGCGACGCCCGCCGGGTCGAGGTGGCGCGGTTCCTGTCGGCGAACTACCTGCTGTTCCTCACCCTCGCGATGGCCGGGGCGCGCGCCCTCACGGCGTGGGCGGGGCAGGTCGAGGGTTCCTCGATGGTGACGACGATGGCACGCAACGGCACGACGTACGGAATCCGGCTGGCCGGGGACGACACCTGGTTCCGCGCGCCCGCACCCCCCGTCGAGAACGCGCTCTACCACCCGGGCAAGGGTCCGCAGGACGGCGCGCCGGACATCGGGGACAGCGCCGTGCTCGAGCTCGTCGGCCTCGGCGGCGCGGCCGCCGCCGGCTCGCCCTCCGTGGGCCAGCTGGTCGGCGGGCTCGGCGCCGCCGTCGACCTCACCCGCGACCTCGGCACCGTCTGCGTCGGGCGCTCCAGCCGGATCACCCTGCCCACGCTCGGCGGCGAGGGGACCCCGCTCGGACTCGACGTGCGGAAGGTCGTGGAACGCTCGATAACCCCTCGCGTCACAACGGGAATCCTGCACAACCGCGACGGCAGCGGCCAGATCGGCGCCGGCGTCGCCACCGCCCCGATCGAGTGCTTCCGCGACGCCCTGCTCGCCCTCGACCAACGGCTGGCATAGCAAGAAGCCAGCCCCGCGGCGCGTGCGTCAGCACACTGGTCGAGCGCAGTCGAGACCCTGCTGAGGGTGGTCTGCTCCGAGAGAGCTGACGCAACCAACCGTTGGTCGAGCGTAGTCGAGACCATGATCACCGACGTGGTCTCGACTACGTTCGACCACCGAGTACTCGCCCGGTCTTTCCCGCGCCGAGGGCGCGCCATGGGTGAAGCCCGGCGGATTCCTGCCGTTCGCCAACCAGGATCTACTCGGCAGCGATCCCGTGGACTGCCCGCTCACCGAGCGGGTGGAAGTCGGCAACCTCGCCATGCACGCCGGAATGGCAGCACGACGCCGCCGCTACAATCCGGGCGTCGTCACCGCAGCGTCGCTCATGGGCCCGCACGCACTCGCGTCCGCGCTGTGGTTGAGACGCTCGAACCGGGTGACGCGTCCCGGGCTCGCCGCGGCGGCCGTCATGGGCGCGGCCTTCGGCACCTTGCCGCTGTTCATGAAGTTGCGGATGCGGCGTACGGCCTGACCGACCGCGACCCGCCGGACTCTCATCGGTCGGCGACGCGGACGGTGATCTCTGGTGGGCGGGAAAGGGTGTTGGAGACGTAGCAGACCCGGCGCGCTGGTTCGAGCAGCGGCTGCAACCGCTCGGTCGGCAGGGACGTGGTGACCACGAGCTCGAAGGAGGACAGCCGCGGACCGGTGTAGCTGCCGATCGCCTCCACCTCGAGGTCCGGCAACTCGAACCCACGCTTGCGCGCCGCCCAGGCCAGCGCGAGCGCGTAGCAGGACGACAACGACGCGAGCAGCAGGTCGGTCGGCATCGGGCCGGTACCGGTCCCGCCCTCGGTGTGCGGCTCGTCGACGACCAGGTCGAAACCACCGGCGCGCACCTCGCAGCGCCACCCGCCGGTCCAGGTCGCCACCGCGGCGTTCTGTCCGCTGCGTTCGTCTGCCATGCCTGTCCTTCCCCGTTCATGAGCCGGCCCGTACGGCGAGGCGGGCTCGCCGTACGGGCCGGGGACCGGTGCGCGAAGAGGTCACATCGTCCAGGTGTTCAGGACGAGCGCCTTCTCCTTCCATGCCGTGATGACCGCGTCGAGGACGTCGCGCGGGTTGATCGGCTGCACGCCCTCCATCATGTCCACCTCGCGCATGCCGTACAGCGCGGCGGCGGAGAACCGGCACGCGTACACCTTGCCGCCCTCGTCCATGAACGTCTGGAGCTGCTTGTTGTACGTCAGGTTGCCGGGGAACGCCTCGTCGCCGACCTTCGGGAAACCGCGGGACCGGGCCGTCACGAGCGAGCCGGGTCCGAAGAACACGATGCTGGTGTCGAAACCCTTGCGGTTGATACGGGTCGCGGTGAGCAGGTTGACCAGCGAGGCCGAACTCTCGAACGGGATGGCGTGGTAGAAGATGAACGCCTTCTGGCCCGGTTCGGCCTGGTGGTCGGGAAAGACCTTCTGCTCGTAGTCGACGATGGCGTCACCGGGGTTCACCGGCTGGCCGACGAAGTCCGCCATTGCTGCCTCTCCTTCGCGTGGGTGGAGCTACCAGTACTGAACTGTCAGTCGAGATCTCCGTACACGTGCACCGGTCCCCTGCTTCACCTCGCCTTCTCGCCGCTGCGGGCGAGATCCGCCGCGCGAGCAAGGCTCGCGGCCGGCCCCGACGCCTGCTCCGGCTGATGCCAGGTCCTGCGGTGGCTGCCGGGCATCGCCGCGACGACCTTGTCACGCAGCCCGATCGGCAGCCGGTAGAACACGGGTGAATACACCCGCTGCCAGAAGATCTCCGCGCCCGCGGGCCGGCGGGCGGGCAGGCCGTGCTTGTGCGCCATCTCGGTCTGCGAGTTCACGAGCAGCTGCTGCTGCGAGACCTTGCGCACCCAGCGCGTGAAACCGATCCGTGCCATGTCAGGACCCGGAGCTCTGCCGCGCGTTCTGCAACGCGTTCTGCGCGGCGAGCGCGATCGGTTCGTTCAGCGCCCCCATCGCCGGCGAGTAGACGTTCTCCATGGTGGCGAGATCGCGGATGGTGATTCCGGTACGCACGCACATGGCGAGGAAGTCGGCCCGCTCCTTGATCCCCTCGCCGCCGACCAGTTGCGCACCGATCAGCTTGAGGGTGCCCGGCTCGGCGAGCAGCTTGACGATGACCGGCTTCACGTCCGGGTAGTAGCGCGCCCGCGAGATGCCCTGCGCCTTGCCCAGCACGTACGGGATGCCGAGCGCGTTCGCGATGGTCTCGCTGAAGGACACCCCGCCGATGAACCACTTCCCGGCCGCCAGCCCCCACGGCACGTACACCGGTTGGTAGCGGCGGCTGCCACCCGCCGCGTTGACCCCGGCGACCTTGCCCTGCGAGTACGCGTGGCTGCCGGAGAGCCCCTGCCAGGGGATGTGGCTGACCCCGTGCGGGATCTCCACGCAGTCTCCGACGGCCCAGATGTCGCGCACCGAGGTGGCCATCGTCTCGTCGACGATGAACCCGCCCGCCGAACCGGTCTTGACCCCGGCAGCGGACCCGAGGGTGGTCTCCGGCACCTTGTCGGTCGCCACGACGAGCAGGTCGCACTCGATCTCGCCGGCCGAGGTCACGACACCGCGTACGGCGCCCTTCTCGTCGCCGAGGATCCGCTCGAGCGTGGTGTTGAAGTGCATGTGCACGCCGAGCTCGGTCCAGGAGTCCTCGACGGGCTTGGCGATGTCGGGGTCGGTCGCCATCGACATCGCCCACGGCGTCGGGTCGACCAGGTGGGTCTCGATGCCGCGGTGCGCGAGCGCGGTCGTGATCTCCAGCCCGAGCGCACCGGCCTCCAGCACCACGGCCTTCTTCGTGCTGTCGAAGACCTTGTCCCACTCCATCGCGTTGCGGATGTTCTTCATGTAGTAGATGCCCGACAGGTCCGCACCCGGCACGTCGGGCTTGCGGTACCACCAGCCGGTCGCGATCACGAGCTTGTCGTACGGGATCGCACTGCCCTCGACGGTGAGCGTCTTGGCGTCCGCGTCGATCGCGGTCACCGTCGTCTCGTACCGGATGTCGATGCCCTGGTCGACGTACTGCTGCTTGGTGGCGAGGAACAGCCGCTCGAAGTCGGGGATCTCCCGGCCGTGCACGTACGGGATCCCGCACGGGCTGTACGCGGCGTCCTCGAACTCGGTGAACACGGTCACCTGCGCATCCGGGTCGGTGCCGAGTGCGGCACCCGCGGCGCCCATCCCACCAGCCCCGCCCCCGATGACCAGAATGCGCTGACCCATGCAGAACCTCCGTACCGGACCCCTGCGCGCCATTGATTATCGGCGCAGCACTGTTCACTATCTTCAACGTGAGGCCGTACGCCCGTCAAGCGCTGCGCCGATGCGGGGACGGTGCGAGGCACGTCGGCGCGCCGAACACGTACAGTCCAGGGCCAGCGCAGCGAGCAAGGAGAGTGGCGTCATGCCGCAGCAGGTCGAATCAGCGGCCACCGAGTCGTTCACGGCGATGAAGGCTCAGCGGTCCGGTGCACCGCACCACGTCGAGCACATCGTCTCCGGCATCGGACCGAAGGTACGCGCGCTGCGCAAGCAGGGCGGGCTGTCACTGCAGCAGCTCGGCGAGCAGAGCAACGTCTCGGCCGCGGCGATCCACAAGATCGAGCAGAGCGGCATGGTGCCCACCATCACCACGCTGCTGAAGATCGCGACCGCGCTCGGTCGCCCGGTGAGCTACTTCGTCGACGAGGCGGACGCCGCCACCAACCCCACGGTGTTCACGCCGGCGGACGTCGACCGCCCGATCTACACCTCCCATGCGGGGATCGAGCTGGCCGGGATCAGCGGGCCGTACGGCCGGTTCCAGCTCGCCGGCGCGCGCGCCACGGTCGTCCCCGGCGCCAGCAGCGGCGAGGCGAACCTCGAGCACCCGGGCGAGGAGCTCATCCACCTGTTGGAGGGCGAGCTGGAGTTCGAGGTCGGCGGCGTCCCCTACCGGCTCGGCCCGGGCGACTCGCTGCACTTCCGCACCGTGCAGCCGCACCGCTGGCGCAACCCGACGACCGAGCCGTGCACCGCGCTCTGGCTCGCCCTGCGCCCTCAGTGACCCGAGGCCCCACGTTCCGAAACAGCGAACGGAGCCAGCCGTCGGCTTTCAGCGCCCCACTCGATCTTCGCGTCGCCGTTCAGCGTTCGGCGGGGGCGCCGAGGGCCGCGCGGCCCGCCTCGAGCCGCGCCACCGGGACCCGGAACGGTGAGCAGGACACGTAGTCCAAGCCGACGTCGTGGAAGAAGTGGATCGACTCCGGGTCACCGCCGTGCTCGCCGCAGATGCCGAGCTTGATGCCCGGGGCCGTCGCCTTCGCCTCGTCGGTCGCGATCCGCACCAGCCGGCCGACACCGTCGGCGTCCAGCGTCTCGAAGGGCGAGATGGTGAAGACGCCCTTCTCGAGGTAGGCGGCGAAGAACGCGGCTTCCACGTCGTCGCGTGAGAAGCCCCAGGTGGTCTGCGTCAGGTCGTTGGTGCCGAACGAGATGAACTGCGCCGCCTCCGCGATCCGGTGCGAGGTGAGCGCGGCGCGCGGCAGCTCGACCATCGTCCCGATCGGGATGTCGAGCTCGAGTCCGGCCGCCGCGCCGACCTCGGCGAGGATCGCATCGGCCTCGTCGCGCACCAGGTAGAGCTCCATCACCGAGCCGACGAGCGGGACCATGATCTCGGCCTTCGGGGTGCCGCCGGCCTGGATCCGGGCGACGACCGCCTCGGCGATGGCGCGCACCTGCAGCGCGAACAGCCCGGGCACGGTGAGCCCGAGCCGTACGCCGCGCAGCCCCAGCATCGGGTTCGACTCGTGCAACCGCTCGACAGCGGCGAGCAGGCGTACGTCCTCCGCCGCCGGTTCCTCCCCCTTGGCGCGCGCCACGGCGACGCGCACGCTGAGCTCGGTGCGGTCGGGCAGGAACTCGTGCAGCGGCGGGTCGAGCAGCCGGATCGTGACCGGCAGGTCGTCCATCGCCTCGAGGATCTCGACGAAGTCCTGGCGCTGCATCGGCAGCAGCGCGTCGAGCGCAGCCTCCCGGTCGGCCGGCTTGTCGGCCAGGATCACCCGTTCGATGAGGACCCGGCGCTCGCCGAGGAACATGTGCTCGGTACGGGTGAGCCCGATGCCCTGGGCCCCGAGGTGCCGGGCACGCAGCGCGTCCTGCGCGGTGTCGGCGTTGGTACGGATCGCCAGGCGCCGGGTCACATCGGCGTGCACCAGCAGCCGATCGAGCGAACGCACCAGATCGGCCGTGTCCTCGTCCGCGCCCTCGAGCGCGGCGGCCAGCCCCTGCTCCAGGTAGGTCACCGCCGGGGAGGGAACGACGGGGACGCTGCCGGCGAACACCTGGCCGGTCGAGCCGTCGATGCTGATCAGCTCGCCCTCGGCGAGCTCGGTCCCGCCCACGCGCATGATGCGGGCGGCGGCGTCGACGTCGAGTTCCTCGGCACCGCACACGCAGGTCTTGCCCATGCCGCGTGCGACGACGGCGGCATGGCTGGTCTTGCCGCCGCGCGCGGTAAGGATGCCGACGGCCGCGATCATCCCGGCGAGGTCGTCGGGGTTGGTCTCCTTGCGCACCAGCACGACGTCCTCGCCGCGCGCGGCCCACTGCTCGGCCGTCGCGGAGTCGAACACCGCCTTGCCGACCGCGGCCCCGGGCGAGGCGGCCATGCCCGTGGTGAGCAGGTTCTGCTCGGCACTCTGGTCGAACTGCGGGAACATCAGTTGCGCGAGCTGTTTGCCGTTGACGCGGGCCAACGCCTCGTCGAGCGTGATGAGCTGCTCGTCGACGAGGTGGGTCGCGATGCGGAACGCCGCCGCGGCGGTGCGCTTGCCGACACGCGTCTGCAGCATCCACAGCTTGCCGCGCTCGATCGTGAACTCGATGTCGCACAGGTCGCGGTAGTGCGTCTCCAACCGGCGCATCACGCGGATGAGCTCGCGGTACGAGGACTCGTCGATCCGCTCGAGCTCGGACAGGCTCAATGTGTTGCGGATGCCGGCGACGACGTCCTCGCCCTGCGCGTTCTGCAGGTAGTCGCCGTACGCCCCCGGCTGGCCGGTCGCCGGATCACGCGTGAACGCCACCCCGGTGCCGGAGGTGTCACCGAGGTTGCCGAACACCATGGTGCAGATGTTCACGGCGGTACCGAGATCGTTCGGGATGCGCTCCCGGCGCCGGTAGAGGCGTGCCCGCTCGGTGTTCCAGGAGTCGAAGACCGCGCGGATCGCCTGGTCGAGCTGCTCGCGCGGATGCTGCGGGAACTCGTCTCCGGACTGCTCGCGCACGATGCCCTTGAAGGTCTCGACGAGCGCCTTGAGGTGCGCGACGTCGAGCCCGGTGTCGACGGTGACGCCGGCGTCGGCCTTGGCGCGGTCCAGTTCGGCCGCGAACAGCTCGCCGTCGATGTCGAGGACGGTCTTGCCGTACATCTGCAGCAGCCGGCGGTAGGAGTCCCAGGCGAACCGCTCGTCGCCGCTGGCCTCGGCCAGACCCTTGACGCTGGCGTCGTTCAGGCCGATGTTGAGGACGGTCTCCATCATGCCGGGCATCGAGAACTTCGCCCCGGACCGCACGCTGACCAGCAGCGGGTCGTGCCGGTCGCCGAGCCGGCGCCCGATGCTGTCCTCGAGGCTGCGCAGCGCCATCGTCACCTGGACCCGCAGCGCGGCCGGCTCCTGGCCGTCCGCCAGGTAGTTGCGGCACGCCTCGGTCGTGATCGTGAAGCCCGGGGGCACGGGCAGCCCGAGCTTGGTCATCTCGGCGAGGTTCGCGCCCTTGCCACCGAGCAGGTCCTTGTCGTCCTTCGAACCTTCGGAGAACTCGTAGACGTACTTCGCGGTCGTCGCCATCGCGCATCCTCCTGCTCGCCCGCCCGGCCCGCCGCACCGACGGCCGGGTCTGGTGAACCTAGCAACGCGCCCGCTCGGGCGCGCCGCGCGGGCGGGATCGGCACCCTCAACCGCCGGACACGCTGAGCTCGGCCTGGCCGAGCTGGCGCAGGTACCGGCTCAGGTCGTCCCGGCTCTCCAGCCACCCCTCCGGCAGCGCCACACGCCTCGCCGCCGAGGTACGGCCGCGGGGGCCGGTCGCGGCCTGCGCGGGATACGGCTGGTCCAGGTCCATCCCCGCGACGAGCCGGTCGAGGTCGGCGAGCGTCTCGACCAGCCCGAGCTGCTGACGTGTCACCGCGCCGACGCAGAAACCCTTGGTGTACCACGCGTGATGTTTGCGGAAGTCACGCATGCCCTTAGGTTCGCCGTACAGCTCGACCAGCAGCGCGGCGTGCCGGCGCATCACCGCCGTCACGGCGCGCAGGTCCGGGTCCGCTGGCGGCGGGGCACCGGTGAAGGCGGCGACGAGCTGGCCGAACAGCCACGGCCGCCCGAGGCAGCCGCGGCCGACGACGATGCCGTCGCACCCGGTGGCGCGCACCATCGCGACCGCGTCCTGCGCGGTCCACAGATCGCCGTTGCCGAGCACCGGCGTGCCGTACGGCGCGAGCTGCTCGACCAGCCGCGAGACCGCGTCGCGGTCGGCGGTGCCGCCGTAGAAGTCCGCCGCGGTACGGGCGTGCAGCGCCACCCACGCGGCACCCTCCTGCGCCGCGGTACGGCCCGCCTCGAGGTAGGTGAGGTGGTCGTCGTCGATCCCCTTGCGCATCTTGACCGTCACCGGTGCGCGGCCGCCCGCGGCCCGTACCGCCTCCCGGACGATGTCGCGGAACAGCCCGCGCTTCCAGGGAAGCGCGGCGCCGCCGCCCTTGCGGGTCACCTTGGCGACCGGGCAGCCGAAGTTCAGGTCCACGTGGTCGGCGCGGTCCTCGTCGAGCAGCAGGCGTACCGCGTCGCCGACGACGCGCGGGTCCACGCCGTAGAGCTGCACACTGCGTGGGCTCTCGTCGGGGTCCATCACGACCATCTCGAGCGTGGCGGCGTTGCGCTCGACCAGCGCCCGGCTGGTCACCATCTCGGTGACGTAGATCCCCACGCCTGCCGGGTCGGCCCGTACGGCACGCGCCTGCTCCCGGGCCAGGCGGCGGAAGGCCCGGTTGGTGATGCCGGCCATCGGCGCGAGCACCACCGGCACCCCGGCGCGCTCCAACAGCTGCCACCCGTCCATGTCCGGTCCATTGTCCCCGACGCGGCCAGCCGCCTCACCGGGCACGGGTCCACGCCGGTCGCACCGGCGGCTGCCGCACCGTCTGGTTCGTCAGGGCCGCGACACGCCGCGCGTACGAACCAGGCGGTGCGGCGACGCGTGACCGCCTCAGAGCCAGCCGTTGTCGGTGGCGATGCGGGCGGCCTCGGCACGGGTACGCGCGTGCGTCTTGGTGATGGCGGCCGAGAGGTAGTTGCGCACGGTGCCCTCAGACAGCACGAGGGTGCGCGCGATGTCCGCGACGGTGCCCCCGTCCCGCGCGGCCACGAGCACGTCGCGCTCCCGCTCGGTGAGCGGGCTGTCTCCCGCGGCGAGGGTGTCGGCGGCGAGCGCGGGGTCGACCACCCGCAGCCCGGAGTGGACCCGCCGGATGGCGTCCGCGAGCTGCTCGGCCGGGGAGTCCTTGACCATGAACCCGTACGCCCCGGCGGCCAGCGCGCGGCGCAGGTACCCCGGCCGGCCGAAGGTCGTCAGGATCAGCACCCGGGTCGGTACACCCGCAGCAGCGAGCCGCTCGGTGACCGCGATGCCGTCCGATCCGGGCATCTCGACGTCCAGCAGGGCGACGTCGACGGGCGCGTCGAGGACCGCGGGGAGCACGTCGTCGCCGCGGCCCACCTCCGCCACCACCTGCAGGTCGGACTCCAGGCCCAGCAGTGCCGCGAGCGCGCCGCGGACGAGGTGCTGGTCGTCGGCGAGCAGGACCCGGATCACGCGCGGCCCGCCGGGCCGGGCACCGCTGCGGGTCGCCCCCGGCGCGCCGCGGGGGCGCTCACCGCTCGCCTCGCCGGGCGTTGGGCGGCGAGCCGGAAGCCCCCGCCGTCCCGCCCGCTCACGAGGACCAGCCCGGCGGCCTCGACGCGTGCGCGCAGGCCCGCGAGTCCGTGCCCGCCGGCGACCGCGGCGCGCTGCCCGGCCCCGTCGTCGCGGACCTCGATCGCGTCGGCGCTCACCCGTACCCAGCACCGGGCGGCGCCGCTGTGCCGGATCACGTTCGTGACGCCTTCGCGCACGACGTAGCCGAACACCTCCCGCAGCTCACCGGGCACGTCCTCCACGGCGCTCGGCAGCTCCGGCTCGATGCCGGCGGTCAGCAACGCGGCGCGGGCGCTCGAGAGCTCCCCGACCAGCGTCACCTCGCGGACGCCCGCTGCGGTGGCCCGTACGTCGGCGAGCGCGTCGCGGGTCAGGCGCTCGATGTCGGCGATCTCGGTACGGGCGCGGGCCGGGTCGGTGGCGAGCAGCTTGCCGGCCAGCTCGGACTTGACCGCGATGACGGTGAGGCTGTGGCCGAGGATGTCGTGCAGGTCGCGGCCGATCCGTTCGCGCTCCTCGAGCACCGCGGTGCGCGACCGTTCCTGCTGCGAGGCCTCCAGGGCCCGGTTGCGCTCGGCCATGCGCACCACCCCGAACATCGCCATGGATGCGGCGAGGATCGCGAGCGGATAACCGGCGTCGTCGTCCCAGTGCAGGGCGGCGAGCAACACGATCGAGAGCACGACGATGGCGAGGGTGGTCGCGACCGCACGCCACATCGACAACGTGGCGTGCGCCGCCACCGAGGCGAAGATGAGCAGGTTGAGTCCGGACTGGCCGGCGAGCGGCAGGTACGCCAGGGCGAGCAGCACCAGCACCACCGGGACCAGCGCGTGCCACCGGCCGCGCCGGAACCGGAAGGGGGCCCCGACCGCCAGCAGGTACACCGCGACGAAGCACACCATCAACGCGGTGGACAGCGCCCGTGGCCCGGGAGCCGGGTGCCGCGTCCACGCGTCGGTCAGCGGCGCGACGAGGAAGGCCAGCCACACCGCGGCGAAGACCATGCCGATGACCCAGCCGCGCTGGCCCCACAAGCCGGAGCGGATGCCGCCGGCGTACGCCTGGCACGCCGGGTCGCGGGCGGAGCTCACCGACCCACCGTAGGTCGCCCGCCCGCGCCCGGTCACCTCTCACACCCGCGCGCCGTCGCGCCGGTACGCCCGGGTCGCCAGCCCGACCGCCAGCGCCGTCCACAGCGCGATGACGAGCCAGCCCTGCGCGGGCCACCACTGCCCGGTGAACGCGGACTGCCCGGCCTGCACCAGCCAGTACGAGGGGATCCACTCGGTCACCGAGTGCAGCACACCGGAGTTGCCGGTGAGCGGACCCCAGGCGCCGCCCAGCAGCGCGAACAGCGCGGTGATGCCGCCCATCGCCGGACCGATGGCGTCCGGTGAGACGACATGCCCGATCCACACCCCGAACGCCGCGAACGGCACCAGCCCGATCAGCACCAGCAGGTACATGCGTGCCCACCCGTCCAGCGGCATGCGGACCCCGAGGACGAGCACCGCTGCGGCGGTGAGCACGGCCATGGTGAGGATGCCCAGCAGGTAGCCGCTCGCGATCTTCGCGGTGAGGTAGGTCGCCGGGCGCAGCGGGGTGAGCCGCAGCTGGCGGACCCAGCCGAGCTGGCGCTCGGGAGCGATCCGCGCGCCGCCGCTGATCACCGCCATCATCGCGCCCCACGAGATCATGCCCGCGAGGTAGTACAGCGGGAACGAGATGCCGGTGCCGAGGAAGTCGCCCACGTCCTTGTTCGCACCGCCGACGATCACGAGCAGCACGAGCGGGAAGGCCAGCGAGAAGACCGTGAGCCGCAGGTTGCGCACGGTGCGCAGCAGCTCGTACCCGGTGTAGGTCAGGCCCGGGGGACGGCGCCTGCCGGGCAGTGCCGGGCGGATGGTCGTGTCGAGAGCCGTCATGGGGCCACCTCCTGCAGTACGTCGGCACGTTGCGCGTCGTCGGTGCCTGGCGCGTCGTCGCCGGTGAGCCGGCGGAACGCCTCGTCCAGGCCCGCCCCGCGCACCTCGAGATCGCGGGCGCCGGAGTAGCGGGCGAGCAGGGCGCGCAGCGCAGTGTCGGCGTCCGGGCACGAGAGCGTCACCGAGTCCCCGTGCCGGCTCGCCGCGGCGACGCCGGGCAGCGCGGTGAGCTCGGGGACCGGCACCGCGGGGAGCGTCGCGCGGATGGTGCGTACCTGCACCACCGATTTGATCTCGGTCGTGGATCCGTCGGCGACGACGCGCCCGCCGGACATCAGCACGATGCGGTCGGCGAACTGGTCGGCCTCCTCCAGGTAGTGGGTCGCGAACAGGATGGTGCGCCCGCGGTCGGCGAAGGTGCGCATCACCTGCCAGAACTCGTAGCGGCCGGACACGTCCAGGGCGGCGGTCGGCTCGTCGAGGACCAGCAGGTCCGGGTCGCTGACCAGCGCGATCGCGAACCGTACGCGCTGGGTCTGCCCGCCGGAGAGCTTGTCGGCCCGCTTGGCCGCGACCTCCTGCAGGCCCGCGAGCGCGAGCACGTCGTCGACGGCCGCCGGCCGCGGGTAGAGCGAGGCCATCATGGTGAGCAGCTCGCGCACCGAGAGGTTCTCCACCAGCCGGCCGGTCTGCAACATCGCGCCGACGGCGCCGGCGAGCACGGCCGTCCGTGGCGGGCCGCCGTAGAGCGCGGCCGTACCGCTGTCGGGCTGGGTCAGCCCGAGCAGCAGGTCGATCGTCGTCGACTTGCCGGCCCCGTTCGGGCCCAGCAGCGCGACGATCTCGCCGCGGTCGACCGTCAGGTCGACGCCGTCGACGGCGCGGGTCGTACCGAAGCTCTTGCGCAGTGCCGTGAGGGTGAGAGCCGGTGCCGCCGGCACGGGATTCGTCGTCATGCGGCCAACGGTGCTCCCGGCGCCGCCCCGCGAGCAGTGCCGACCGTCCGGTCCCGGCCGTGACACCTGTCAGGCGGGTCGCGGTGCGTGGGCGATCTGCACCACGATGAGCGTGGTCGGGGGACCTTGCGCACGGACGAGTCGGGAGCGATGACCTGGACCTGGCTGTTCGCCGGCCCCGGCCACCTGGTGGCGGTGCCCGGCAAGTCCGCGGTGCTGCTGCTGCTCGCGGGCCTCGTCGCCAGTTTCCTGTTCATCCGTACCAGTACCCGGCTGATCCGCGCCCAGGTGCGGTGGTGGCCGGGCAACGTCGCGGTCGGCGGGGTACACCTGCACCACGAGTTCTTCGGGGTGCTGCTGCTGCTCGGCAGCGGGACGACCGCGTTCGCGCTCGGGATGTCCGGGCCCTGGACCGACCTGCTGGCGGTGCTGTTCGGCATCGGCGCGGGGCTCGTGCTCGACGAGTTCGCGCTGCTGCTGCACCTGCGCGACGACTACTGGTCGCGCGAGGGCCAGGAGTCGATCGACGCGGTCATCGTCTCGGTCGGGCTCGTCGCGGTGCTCGCGGTCGGCGTGCTGCCGGTGGGGGTCACCGCGCCGGACGAGAGCGCCGCCCGGTGGCTCTCCCTCGCGCTGCTCGCCGCGGTGCTCGCCCTCGCACTGGTGGCCGCGCTCAAGGGCAAGCCGTGGCTGTCCATGGCCGGGGTGCTCGTACCGCTGCTCGCGCTCGTGGCCGCGCTGCGCCTGGCCGCGCCCACCAGCCCGTGGGCCCGCTGGTTCTACCAGGACCGGCCCGAGCAGCTCGCCCGCGGCCGTACGCGCGCCGCCCGGTGGGACGCGCGCAAGGAGCGGCTGCTGGTACTGATCGGCGGCGCGCCGAGCAAGTCGAGCTGAAGCCGATCGCCGGGCACGAGCGCGCGCCCTGACCGGACTTCCGAAGATCATGAGCACACGATCGCCTCGATGTGCCGTGTGACCTGCGGAAACGCCGTGGCGGCGGCTGGGGGTCGTGTTACTACAAGACCCGGGCGCTGAGCGTGGCTCAGGTGGCCGAAGCTGGCA
>JAFIHG010000009.1 GCA_017848795.1 Candidatus Nanopelagicales bacterium
CCGAGAGCATCCCGCGCACGTCGGTCTCATTGCCCACCCGCGTCAGGCGTAGGTGCTGGGCGTGGTAGGCCTCCTGCTCATCAGCGGTGGCCCCGTCGGGGAACACCGTGGCCAGGATCCGCGCAGCGGCGGCGCGCACGTGGTCGGCGTTCTCGCGCTGTGCGATGTCGAGCAGCACCTGCTGGCACTCCCCGAACACGAGTGCGGTCAGCTCGGGGTCGGTGCGGGTCTTCTTCTCACACGCCACCAGCCCCAGGCTGATCTCCCGCACCCCCGCCCCCACGATGCGCCCGGCGAGCCACGCCGAGCGGGTCGGCGCGAGCTCAGGCCGCTGCAGATCCCGCGACCGCGCGAGCAGCCGAGCCGCGTCCCGGTCCCCGCACCGGGTCGTCTGCTTCAACCACGCTTTGGTCGAGACGAACCCGCGCCCCCGCAGCACCCCACAGTCATGCGTACGACCCAACGCCGCCGTGGCGGCAGCGGTCGCGGCATCCGCGGCCGCGAGCAGGCCTGCGGTCAGTTCCGGCAACGCCTCGTCCGCGGTATCGATCAACACGCCAGCAGCAACCGCTTCGTTCACCAGAGCAAGATCTGCCCGCGCCCGATCCAGCGCGGCATGGACCTCCCGCGGACCGACCGCCGGCGTCTGCAACATACGGACAACTGTAGGAGAGGGGTCCGACAGTCCTTCTCCGCCGCGACCCGAATAGCAGCTGGCCCGCATGCAGTACCAGGCGCTCATGCATCGAGCCGCACTCCATCAGGACGTTCGCATGAACCCTGTACTACCGGACGCGCGGCGCCGCGGTGCCCGCTGATCTGCGTCACCGCGCACCCACAAACGCCGTCGAGACGTGGAGTTGGCGCACGCGCGTCAGGTGGGGCGCGGCGCCCTCAGGACAGAGGAGCGGGCACAAACGATTGACGCCGCACCTCAGCAGTTTGCTTATGTCGCTCCGGCGGCAGGTGCCGCCCGTGTTCGATGAGGGCCGGCACCTGTGCAGCGAGTCTTCGATGCAGAGGCCGATGCGCGCGAGGAACCGGTGATCGGCGCCGGCCGGCCACGCTCCTGCCCGCGTGGAGTGCTGAGACGTCCACACCGTCATCCTCGGTTTTCGAGAAGGCACTCTCGTGCTGTATCGCGCACGCCTGGCGGCGTCGGTGGATCACGGCTCAGCGCACTTCGAGGATGGCGGAGGTCCGCGGTATGAGTTCTCCGATGACGGGGTGGCCGGGAAGCTCGCCTGCGACGAGCAGCCCGCCGGAGGTCTGGGCGTCCGCGAGCAGCAGCAACTCGTTCTCCGGGCAGTCGCTGCGCAGATGAGGACGCACCCACTCGAGGTTGCGGCGGCTGCCGCCGGGCAGGTGCCCAGCGGCCAGCAGGGGCCGGGCGCCGTCGAGGACCGGTACTGCGCCGTGGTCCACGACCGCCGTCACGCCACTTGCACGCGCAAGCTTGAACAAGTGCCCGAGCAGCCCGAAACCGGTGACGTCGGTCGCGCAGCGCACTCCCGCCGTCAGTGCCGCCTCCGCCGCATCGCGGTTCAGCGTCGTCATTACCGCCACTGCCTCGGGGAAGACCTCGCCGGTCGCCCTGTGGCGGTTCCCCAGGATCCCCAGCCCGAGCGGCTTGGTGAGGGTCAGCGGGGTACCTGCGGTGCCGGCGTCGATGCGCAGTAGCCGGTCGGGGTCGGCGATCCCCGTGACAGCCAGGCCGTACTTCGGCTCCGGGTCGTCGATGCTGTGACCGCCGGCCAGGTGGGTCGCGGCGGCGCGGCAGACGTCGGCCCCGCCGCGCAGCACCTCAGCCGCGATCTCCAGGGGCAGCACCTCACGCGGCCAGCAGAGCAGGTTGACGGCGACGAGCGGCCGGCCGCCCATCGCGTACACGTCCGAGAGCGCGTTGGTGGCCGCGATACGGCCCCAGTCGTACGGGTCGTCGACGACCGGCGTGAAGAAGTCAGCGGTCGCGATCACAGCGGTGTCTGCTCCGATACGTACCGCTGCGGCATCGTCGCCGTGCTCGACGCCGACCAGTAGGTCGTCGCCCGGGTGGCCGGTGCCGAGGGAGGCGAGCAGCCCCTCGAGCTCGCCTGCCGGGACCTTGCAGGCGCAGCCGCCGCCATGCCCGTACTCGGTGAGCCGGACGCGGGGGGTGTCGATCACCCGCTCAACGTACCTACCGGCTCTGTGAGGCGGGCGCGCTGCGGTACCACGACGTGCCGCGGGTCCTCCGCGGCCGGCCGCCCGGCGAGCAGCAACCCGAACCGGGTGAGCAGCGACCCGGTGGCGAGCGCCGCGCCCGCCGGGCGGGCGAGCACCGGCAGCCGCGGGCTGAGGACGGCGGCGGCGACACCGCCGGCGGTGAGCGCACGGGCCGCGCGGAGCAGCACGCCCGGGCGCCCCTGGCGGTACGGCTCGTCGAGCGGGCCGAGCCGCCGGCGCATCCGTTCGGTCGCTGCGAGTTCGACGACGCCTCCCATGACGCCCAGCCGGCGGGCCGGACCGCGCTCGCTGGCCGGTGTCGCGACCATGGCCAGCCCACCAGCCGCGGCCGTGGCGCCGCCCGCGAACACGAACGGCAACTCCCGGTAGCCCTCGTGCCAGGTCGGGATCGCGGTGTCGGCGATGAGCGCCGCGGTGTACGTGGAGAGGGCCGGGCCGAGCACAGCCGCGCCGATCCCGGCAGTCCGTCCCAGGCGCGGCAGCACACCCGTGACGTCGGAGACGAGCGCCGCTGTCGCGAGCCCGGAGAACGGCGCCATCACCCAGGAGCCGACGGACATCGGAGACGTCGGCTTGAGCACCCGCAGCATGTGCAGGAACCGCGCCGGGCGGCCCAGGTCGTGGATCAGCGCGCCGATCCCCGCGGTGATTCCCGCGGCGGCAAGTACCCGCGAAACCCGTTGCAGTTCTGGGCGTCCCGTCAGCGCGGCGCCCTCGGCCAACACCGCAGACGCGCCCGCCAGACCGCCGAGGAAGAAGTACAACGACACGTCGGGCTGCTTCCACACCGGCCCCTTGAGGATCGGCCGGCCGTAGTACGAGTCGAAGTCCGCGTCAGGGACGAGCCGGGTCTCCTTCACGACCGCCGTCCCAGGAACGAGGCGACCCCGAGAACCACGAGCGCGCCGGCCGCCATCGCGGTCCGCTGCCAGATCTGCGGGAGGTTGCGCGTCGTGACGACGGGGTCGGGCGGCAATCCATAGACCTCCGGCTCGTCCAGCAGCAGGAAGAACGCGCCGGTGCCGCCGACGCCGTCATCGGGGTCGTTGCCGTACAGCCGGGCGCCGGCCTCGCCGTCCGCGCGCAGCTCGGCCAGCCGGGCATCGGCCCGGGCGCGCAACACGTCGAGCTCGCCGTACTGGATCGAATCGGTCGGGCAGGCCTTGGCGCACGCGGGCTCGAGGCCGTCACCGATGCGGTCGTAGCACAGGGTGCACTTGAACACCCGCCCGTCGTCCTTGCGCTGGTCGATCACGCCGTACGGGCACGCGACGACGCAGTAGCCGCAGCCGTTGCAGATGTCCTCCTGCACGACCACCGTGCCGAACTCGGTACGGAACAACGCGCCTGTCGGGCACACGTCCAGGCATGCGGCGTGCGTGCAGTGCTTGCAGACGTCGGAGGCCATCAGCCAGCGGATGTCCGCGTCCTGCCCGGGCTCCGCGGCGGTCTGCGCGCCGGGTGCTCCGATGCCGGGCATGCCGAGGTCGACTGCCTGACGGGCCGGCACCTGCTGCTCGATGAAGGCCACGTGGCGCCAGGTGTTGGCGCCGAGCGCGCCGGTGTTGTCGTACGACATCCCGGTGAGCGGCCCGCCATCGTCGGGTACGAGGTTCCACTCCTTGCACGCGACCTCGCAGGCCTTGCAGCCGATACAGACGCTGGTGTCGGTGAAGAACCCCATGCGTGGGGGTGGGTCTTGGTATCCCGCCTGTTCGGCGACGTTCGGGACCGGCCCGTACAGTGCGTTGCTCATCACGCCTCCGAAGCGATGCCGGCGCGGCGGCGATAGCCCTCGACGTACTCCAGCAGCGCAGGTCCGGTCGGCCGACGGCCGGGCCGGATGTCGCAGGTGCCGACCTTGCCCTGGATGTGGGAGTTGGGGTCGAGCGTCACGTGCACCAGGTCGTTGCTGGAGTCCCCGACGGTGATGCCGTTGACGCCCCAGTGGTAGGGCAGTCCGACCTGCTCGACCTTGCGGTCCCCCACCCGCAGCGTCCGCACCCGTTCGGTCACCAGGACCCGCGCCTCGATCGCCGTGCGGTTGGTGACGATCGTGGCCCAGCCGCCGTTGACGAGTCCGCGTTCGGCGGCCAGGCGCGGGGACACCTCGCAGAACATCTCCGGTTGCAGCTCGGACAGGTAGGGCAGGGTGCGCGTCATGCCACCGGCGGTGTGGTGCTCGGTGAGGCGGTAGCTGGTGAACACGTACGGGTACACCTCGGACTGGTCCGGGTTCAGCGGGTTCGCCGGGTGGACGATGCGCCCACGCGCCGGGCTGTGCTGCGTGCCGTACAGCGGGTTCTCGAGGATCGACTCCGGCGGCTCGTAGTGCGTCGGCAGCGGCCCGTCGGCGAGACCGATCGGGGCGTAGAGCCACGCCTTGCCGTCGCTCTGCATGATGAAGGCGTCCTGTCCGCCGATCGCGTCCGGGCCGCGCGCTCCGTCCGGCGGGACGTAGTCCGGCGGCCGGTCCGCGACGAAGTCCGGCACGTCATGGCCGGTCCAGGTGCCCGCGTCCGCGTCCCACCAGACGTACGCCTTGCGTTCGCTCCACGGTCTGCCGTCGGGGTCGGCCGAGGCGCGGTTGTAGAGGATGCGCCGGTTGGAGGGCCACGCCCAACCCCACTCCGGCGCCACCCAGCTCTGCTCGCGGCCGGGCTTGCGCCGGGCCGCCTGGTTCAACTCGTCGGCGAACACCCCGCAGTAGATCCAGCAGCCGCAGGCGGTCGAGCCGTCGTCCGCCAGCGCGGTGTACGACGAGAGCGCCGCCCCGTCCGGGCCGGTGCCGTTGATCTCCCGCAGCACCGCCTCCGCGCTCGGCTCCCGGTCCGGTCCGTGCTCCGGGTAGTCCCAGGTCAGGTCGAGGACCGGTCGGTCCCTCTCGTCGTTCGAACCGGCGAGCTTGGCCCGGATCCGTTTGCCGAGCTCGTGGTAGAACTTCAGCTCGCTCTGGCAGTCCCCCGGCGGCTCGACCGCCTTGTAGTGCCACTGCAGCATGCGCTGGGTGTTGGTGAAGCTGCCGTCCTTTTCGACGTGGCTCGCGGCGGGCAGGAAGAACACCTCGGTGCCGATGTCCTCGGTGCGCAGCTCGCCGGTCTCGATCTCCGGGCCGTCCTTCCAGAACGTCGCGCTCTCGATCATGGTGAAGTCGCGGACGACCAGCCACTCCAGGTTGGCCATCCCGAGGCGTTGCATCTTGCCGTTCGCCGAGCCGACCGCCGGGTTCTCGCCGACGACGAAGTAGCCCTTGCAGGTGCCCTCGAGCTGCGCCAGCACGGTGGGGTACGTCGAGTGGTCCCCGGTCAACCGGGGCAGGTAGTCGAAGCAGAAGTCGTTGTCGGCGCTCGCCGCATCTCCCCAGTACGACTTGAGCAGGCTGACGGTGTATGCCGCCATGTTCCCCCAGTAGCCCGTCGTACCGGCGTCCGCAGCGACGAACGACTCGAGGTCCTGGTGCTGGTGGGCGTGCGGCATCGGGATGTACCCGGGAAGCAGGTTGTACAGCGTGGGGATGTCGGTCGAGCCCTGGATGCTCGCGTGACCGCGCAGCGCCATGATCCCGCCGCCCGGGCGGCCCATGTTGCCGAGCAGCTGCTGCAGGATCGCTGCGGTACGGATGTTCTGCACGCCCACCGAGTGCTGGGTCCAGCCCACGGCGTAGCAGAACGCCGCCGTCCGTTCCCGCCCGCTGTTGGTGGTGAGGATGTCGGCGACCTCGGCGAACTGCTCGCGCGAGATCCCGCAGACCTGCTCGACCATCTCGGGCGTGTACCGCGCGAAGTGCCGCTTGAGGATCTGGTAGACGCAACGCGGGTGCTGCAACGTCTCGTCACGCTCGGGCTTCCCGGGGACGGACGGGCCGCCGGACCCTGCGGTCTCGGGCTGCCCACCCTCACGAGCGGCCTTGCCGGCCGCGGCCATCTCCTCGGCGCCGGTCTGGCTCGGGTCGCGCTGCCCGGCAGCGGCGGCCGCCTCGGCTCCCTCGTACCGCCAGGTGTGGGCGCTGTAGCTGTTCGACTCCGGGTCGAAACCGGAGAACAGCCCGTCGAGCTCCTCGGTGTCCTGGAAGTCCTCGGTGACGATCGCCGCAGCGTTGGTGTACGCGACGACGTACTCGCGGAAGTCGAGCGCGCGGGTGAGGATGTGGTTGACGAGCGCCCCGAGGAACGCGATGTCCGAGCCGGCCCGGATCGGCACGTGCACGTCGGCCATCGCCGAGGTACGCGTGAACCGCGGGTCGACGTGGACGATCTTCGCGCCGCGCGCCTTGGCCTCCATCACCCACTGGAACCCGACCGGGTGGCACTCGGCCATGTTCGAGCCCTGGATGACGATCGCGTCAGCGTTCGCGAGGTCCTGCTGGAAGGTCGTGGCACCGCCGCGTCCGAACGAGGTCCCCAGACCGGGGACCGTGGAGGAGTGTCATATGCGGGCCTGGTTCTCGATCTGCACCGCGCCCAGTGCGGTGTAGAGCTTCTTCATGAGGTAGTTCTCCTCGTTGTCGAGGGTCGCTCCTCCCAGGCTCGCAATTCCCATGGTGCGCCGTACGCGCTTGCCGTCCTCCTCCCACACCCAGGTGCGAGCGCGGGTGTCGATGACGCGGTCGGCGATCATGTCGATCGCCGTGTCCAGGTCGAGGTCCTCCCACTCGGTGCTGTGCGGGCGGCGGTACCGCACCTTGGTCACGCGGTTCGGCGAGGTGACGAGTTGCTTGCTGGCGCTGCCCTTCGGGCAGAGCCGGCCGCGGGACACCGGGCTGTCCGGGTCGCCCTCGATCTGGACGACCGCGCCGTCCTTGACGTAGACGGTCTGGCCGCACCCGACCGCGCAATAGGGGCAGACCGACTTGACCACCTGGTCCGCGGTCGCGGTGCGGGGGGTCAACCTCCGGGTCGGGCCGGACTTCGCCGCCTCACCCCTGCCGAGCAGGTCACCCGACCGCAGCTGCCGGACGACCGGCCAGAGGTCGAGGAACGTTCGGTCGTTCATGGCCCCTCCTGCCCGCTCACGTCCAGGTCAAGGTACGCCGTGGTGACCCGGCCTGCACGCGAACCCGTCCTGGTTAGGGTACGAGCCGGAGGTGTGCCTCGTCTGGTGACGGGCGCGGTCTTCAAAACCGTTGTGGTCGAGCATCTCGGCCAGGCGGGTTCGATTCCCGTCCACCTCCGCCACACGTCCGTGCTGTCACTGGAGCCGCCGTGCGTGACGTCCGCCGCGCGACCCCGGCGACCGATGCGGTGCTGCGCGACGCCCGGCTGGCCCAGCCGCTGCAGCGCCTCGGCCGTCCGCTCGTCAAGCGGCAGGTGCAGGTGGTGCTGCAGCGCTGCCGGGAGGGCCGGCTCGCCCCGGACGACGTGGTCCCCATGGTCCTCGCCGCGCTCCCGGCGCACGCCACGTCGCTGCGACCGGTGCTGAACGCCACGGGCGTGCTCGTGCACACCAACCTCGGCCGTGCCCCGCTGTCCGACGCGGCTGTCGAGGCGCTGGTGGCCGCGTCGGGCACGAACGACGTCGAGCTCGACCTCGCTACCGGCGCGCGGGCGCAGCGGGGGAGTGGTGCGCTCGCCGCGCTGCGGTCGGCGGTGCCGGACGCGGCCGCGGTGCACGTCGTCAACAACGGCGCCGCTGCCCTCGCCCTCGCCTGCGCCGGACTGGCGGCCGGGCGGGAGGTCGTCATCGCGCGCGGTGAGCTCGTCGAGATCGGTGACGGCTTCCGGATCCCGGAGCTCGTCGAGTCGGTCGGGGCCACCCTCCGGGAGGTGGGCACGACCAACCGGGTGGCCCGCGCCGACTACGAGCGGGCGCTGAACGAGCAGACCGCGTTCGTCCTCAAGGTGCACCCCTCGAACTTCCGCGTCACCGGCTTCACCTCAAGCGTCCCCGTGCGCCAGCTCGCGACGCTGCCCGTCCCGGTGGTCGCCGACATCGGCTCGGGCCTGCTCGCCCCGCACCCCCGCCTGCCGGACGAACCCGACGCCGCGAGCGCGCTGCGCGCCGGTGCGGCGCTCGTGACCGCGTCCGGCGACAAGCTGCTCGGCGGGCCGCAGTGCGGGCTGCTGCTGGGCACCGCGCCGGTCGTCGACGGGCTGCGCCGGCACCCGCTCGCGCGCGCCCTGCGCATCGACAAGCTCACGCTCGCCGCGCTCGAGGCGACGCTCACCGGCCCGCCCCCGCCCGTCCGGGCCGCCCTCGCGCAGGACGAGGCGTCCCTGCGCACCCGCGCTGTCGCGCTGCAGGACGCGCTGCGCGACGTGGTCGACGCCGACGCGGTCCCGAGCACCGCCGCCGTCGGCGGTGGGGGCGCACCCGGCGTGGCGCTCGCCAGTGCGGCGCTCTCACTGCCCGCCGGTCTCGCTGCCGGGCTGCGCGCCGGCGACCCTGCCGTACTGGGCCGGATCGAGCACGGGCGGTTGCTGCTCGACCTGTTCGCGATCCCGCCCGAGCAGGATCCCGCGTTGCTGGGCGCCGTACGGGCCGCGCTCGCCCGTCCGGATCACACCGTCCGGATGGACTGAGGCGATGCACGTCGTCGCAACCGCCGGTCATGTCGACCACGGCAAGTCCACCCTCGTCCGGGCGCTCACCGGGACCGATCCGGACCGGCTGCCGGAGGAGCACCGGCGCGGGCTCACCATCGAGCTCGGGTACTGCTGGACCACGATCCCCGCGGTCGGGGAGGTCGCGTTCGTCGACGTACCCGGGCACGAGCGGTTCGTACCGACGATGCTCGCCGGGGTCGGGCCGGTCCCGGCGGCGCTGTTCGTCGTCGCGGCCGACGCGCCGTGGATGCCGCAAGCCGCCGAGCACCTCGCCGCGCTCGACGCACTCGACGTACGCCACGCCGTCGTCGCCGTGACCCGCAGCGATCTCGCCGATCCCGGTCCGGCGATGGCACGGACCCGGCGCGAGCTGGCCGGCACGTCGCTCGCGGGCGCTCGCATCGTCGCGGTGAGCGGCCGGACCGGTGCCGGCCTGCCGGAGCTGCGCGCCGCGCTGTCGGCACTGCTCGCCGCGCTTCCGGTCCCCGACCCGGACGCCGACGTACGCCTCTGGGTGGACCGGCGCTTCCAGGTGACGGGGGCGGGGACCGTTGTCACCGGGACGCTTCCGGCGGGAACCGTCCGCGTCGGTGACGAACTCGCCGCCGCCGGCACGGTGGTCCGCGTCCGCGGCCTGCAGACCCTCACCACGCCGGTGCCGCGCATCTCGGGGGTGGCGCGCGTCGCGCTCAATCTGGCCGGTCCGGTGCCGAAGGACTTCGGGCGGGGCGACGCGCTGCTCACCCCCGGGGCGTGGGAGCACAGCGACTGCCTGGACGTACGGCTCGCGGACGGGACTCCGCCACCCGTCCGGCTGCACCTGCACGTCGGGGCCGCCGCGACGCCGGTCCGGACACGCCCGCTGGGGGATCGACACGCCCGGCTGACCTTGGCGCGTCCGCTCCCGCTGCGACCGGGGGACCGGGTGTTGCTGCGCGACCCGGGCAGCCATCTGCTCTGGGGTGCCCTCGTGCTCGACCCGGCGCCGCCGACCCTCGAGCGCCGCGGCGCCGCCGCGGCCCGTGCGCGGCTGCTGTCCGGCGTCGCGCCTGCGCCGGACCTCGCCGACGAGCTGCGCCGCCGCGGCCTGGCACGTGCGTCCTGGCTGCGCCGGCTCGGCGTGCCGAGCGGCGACCTGGCCGCCCACCGGCCCCGGGCGGGCGACTGGCTGCTGGACCCCACCCACGCGACCAACCTCGCACGTTCCCTGACCGAACAGGTCGCCTCGTACTGCGCCGCGCGACCGCTCGAGCGGGGGATGCCGGTCGCCGCCGCGGCACACGCTCTCGGACTGCCGGACGAACGGCTGGTCGCGACACTCGCGGCGCTGCTCCGACCGCCGCTCGAGCTCGCCGCCGGCACCGTCCGCGTGGGAGGCGCCGTACTGCCCGACTGGCTGTCGGACGCGCTGGCCGCCCTCGGGCACGACTTCGCCGGCAACCCATTCGCCGCGCCGGATGCGAACCGGCTGCGCGAGCTGCGCCTGGACACCCGGGCACTCGCTGCGGCCGAGCGGGCGGGCGAGGTCTGGCGCGTGGCGGACGGGATCGTCCTACCACGGATCGCAGAATCGGTTGCGCTACAACGTCTCTCAGCGCTCCCGCAACCCTTCACCGCGAGCGAGGCGCGTACCGCCCTGCAGACCACGCGGCGCGTCGTACTGCCGCTGCTCGACCATCTGGACCGGAGCGGCGCAACGCGCCGGCTTCCCGACGACCGGCGCTGCGTCGTGCACCGCGGAACCGCGCCACGTCGCCCGGATGCCGACCCCGGGAACCGGTCCTAACATCCGAAGCGAGGCCCGCCTCTCCGTTGCGACGAGGCCGCCGCGACCGGGTTCATCAGCCAGCTCGGTCGCACCCGAGCATCGGAGGTGCTCATGAACCTGATCTTCCAGGCCTCTCCGTTCCTTCCGTTCGCAGTGGGATTCTTCGGCCTGGGCACGGGCTACCTGATCTACGGGCCGCAGGAGCTGGCGCACTGGCCCCCGCGCGACGAGAGCGTCGACCGGAGCACCGGGATCTGGGGCATCTGGCTGCCGGGCTTCTTCCAGTTCGTCACCGGGATCCTGCTCTTCGTGGGGATGACGTGGTTCCAGGTGTTCAAGGAGCCGCCCGTCTACATGGCCGCGCTGGCATTCACCGCGTACGGCATTCACTGGTTCGCCATCGGCTACAACCGCTATCAGGGCAACGACCCGCGGCCGAATGCCGGCATGTGCGTCGCCTTCACGATTCTCTCTGCCCTGGGTATGGCGGTCTTCTTCAAGGCCGGGGACTGGCCGGTCGGACTGCTCTTCGTCGGCCTGACGTGTGTCTACGTCAGCGACTTCTTCGCCAGCATCCGGATCCCGCTCGCCGAGCGGCTGCTGGGACTCTCGCACCTGGCGACCGGCGCGTGGCTCATGTACCTCACGGTCGCCACCGTGCTCAACTTCGCCTCCGGCATGTCCCTCCCCCTCTAGCCCTCACCGGCCCGTGTCCCTGCTCGAAACGTCGTCAACTCGGCGAATTAGTGACGTTTCGAGCAGGGACACGCGGAAAGGGGGGTCAGATGGGGCGGGTGTCGCCGGTCTCCGGGGTGGTCTCGGGAGCGGTACGCGGGGACCGGTGCTCCGCCTCGGAACGACGCCGCATGTCGTCCTCGTCGTGCAGGCGGTAGATCTCGCGCTGGATCGTCTCGACGTTCGGCACGTTCGCGATGACGAGCTGGCCCTGGGTGCCCGCCGACTCCACGACGAGCGTGCCGCAGTTCAGGAACCGCTCGATGACCCCGTGCGCGAACGACACGTCGTTGATCCGTGAGAGGGGCATGTCGCGACCGCGCCGGGCGATGATGCCGGTCCGGATGATGATGCGGTGGTCGGTCAGGACGTACTGCGTGCTGTACCAGTACACGACCGGACGGATGACGAACACCACGAGGACGAACAACGCCACGATGCTGATGCCCCAGCGCAGCGTCGAGCGCACCGCTCCGGTGTCGAACCAGCTGCCCGACTTGGCGAAGAAGAACGACCAGAGCCCGACGGTCACGAGCAGCCAGAACACCGGGAAGACCAGCGTGCGCCAGTGCGGCTTCATCTCGTAGACGATCGACTCGTCGTCGGCCAGCAGCTTCTGCGGGTACGCCATGGCGAGATGGTGGCACGCGGCCCGGGTGCTGTCACACCTGCCCGGGCGCTGGGTTGCGCAGGTGTCGCACGTCGCCGCTGCTGTACGCCGTCACCCGCACGCCGTCGTCGACGAGCAGGCGGCCCACCTCGTCGACCCCGGTCGCGCGACCGCTCACCGACGAGCCGGTCGGCAGCTCCACTGCGACCGGTTGGCCGACGGTGAGGCACAGCGCGCCGTACCGGTCCTGCAGCCCGCTGCGCGCCGCCTCGCCACCCGCTGCCTCCCACCGCTCGAACCAGCCGTGCAGGCAAACCAGCAGGTCTGCGACGAGGTCCTCCCGGTCGCGCAGCGGGGATCCCTCGAGCGCCAGGGAGGTGGCGGCCGGGGTCGGCAGCTGCTCGGGCGCGAGGTCGACGTTCAGCCCGATCCCGACCACCGCCGCCGCGTCCGCCGCGGTAGAGCGCGAGGACTGACGCTCGACGAGGATGCCGCCGAGCTTGCGGGGGCCGGGCGCGCCGTCGCGGGCCGGTCCCGCGACCACCACGTCGTTGGGCCACTTCAGCCCGGCCGGTACGCCGAGCCCGCGTACGGCGGCGACGCTCGCCACGCCGGCGAGCAGCGGCAACCAGCCCCAGTGCGAGGCCGGTGCGTTCGGGCGCAGCACGACCGAAACGGCGAGCGACCCGCCAGGCGGGGATTCCCACGTCCGGCCGAGGCGCCCCCGGCCCGCCGTCTGTTCGTCCGCTGCGATCGCCCATCCGGTGGGCGCACCGGCGGCAGCGGCGTTCGCGGCGTCGGCATTCGTCGAACCGGTCGTGGCGACGACCCGTACGTCCTGCCAGGCGGCGCCCCGCGACTGCAGTGCTGCGGCGAGGACGTCGGGGCGCAGCGGGCGCCGGTCGCGGGGTGGCACGCGGCTAAGGTACGGGCGTCGCAGATGCCGGGGTGCCGGCGGAGGTGGAGAACCTGGTGAGCGCCGAGAGCGTCAACGCCGGCCCGACGCCGGACCTGCACACCACCGCGGGCAAGCTCGCCGACCTCGACACCCGGCGGGAAGAGGCGGCGAGCCGGCGCCGCAACGCCGTCGACAAGCAGCACGCCAAGGGCAAGCAGACCGCGATGGAGCGGATCGAGGCGCTGCTGGACGAGGGGTCCTTCCAGCAGCTCGACGGCCTGGCCCGTCACCGTTCCCACGCGTTCGGCATGGACCGGACCCGGCCGTACGGCGACGGCGTCGTCACCGGCTACGGCACCATCGACGGGCGACCGGTCTGCGTGTTCGCCCAGGACTTCACGGTGTTCGGCGGCAGCCTCGGCGAGGTCTTCGGCGAGAAGATCGTCAAGGTGATGGACCTCGCGGTGAAGACCGGCTGCCCGATCATCGGGATCAACGACTCCGGCGGCGCCCGGATCCAGGAGGGCGTCGTCTCGCTGGGCCTCTACGGCGAGATCTTCCGCCGCAACGTCATGGCCTCCGGCGTCATCCCCCAGATCTCGCTGGTCATGGGACCCTGCGCGGGCGGCGCGGTCTACTCCCCGGCGATCACCGATTTCACGGTGATGGTCGACAAGACCTCCCACATGTTCATCACCGGTCCCGACGTCATCAAGACGGTCACCGGCGAGGACGTCGGCTTCGAGGAGCTCGGGGGCGCGCTCACCCACACCTCACGCTCCGGCGTCGCGCACCTGATGGCGAGCGACGAGCAGGACGCGCTGGATCTGGTGCGCACGCTGCTCGCCTTCCTGCCGAGCAACAACCTCGACGAGGTCCCGGCCGACGAGACCGTCGTCGCCGAGCTGGAGATCACCGAGGAGGACCGCGCGCTCGACACGCTCGTCCCCGACTCCCCCAACCAGCCGTACGACATGCACACGGTCATCGAGGCCGTTCTCGACGACGGCGACTTCCTCGAGATCCAGCCGCAGTGGGCGCCCAACATCCTCATCGGCTTCGGCCGGGTCGAGGGCCGGCCCGTCGGGATCGTCGGCAACCAGCCGCTGCAGTTCGCCGGCACGCTCGACATCGACGCGTCCGAGAAGGCGGCCCGGTTCGTCCGTACCTGCGACGCGTTCAACCTGCCGGTCGTCACCTTCGTCGACGTGCCCGGTTTCCTGCCCGGCACCTCGCAGGAGTGGGACGGCATCATCCGGCGCGGTGCCAAGCTCATCTACGCGTACGCCGAGGCGACGGTGCCGCTCGTCACTGTGATCACCCGCAAGGCGTACGGCGGGGCGTACGACGTCATGGGCTCCAAGCACCTCGGCGCCGACCTGAACCTGGCCTGGCCCACCGCGCAGATCGCCGTGATGGGTGCGCAGGGCGCCGTGAACATCTTGTACCGCAAAGAGCTCCGCGACGCGCCCGATCCCGACGCCGCACGCGCCCGCTACATGCAGGAGTACGACGAGCACCTCGCCAACCCGTACATCGCCGCGGAGCGCGGCTACGTCGATCGGGTCATCCACCCGCACGAGACGCGCGTGATGGTCGTACGCGGGTTGCGCGCCTTGCGCAGCAAGCGCGTCACGAACCTTCCCCGCAAGCACGGCAACATCCCGCTGTGACGATGGACGCCGAGCAGCCCGCGCGCCCGTTCTTGCGCATCGTGCACGGCAGCCCGGACGCCACCGAGGTGGCCGCGCTCGTCACGGTGTTGCTGGCGTCGGCCGAGGGGCCGCGTCCGGCGCGCCGATCGCGGCCGGCCTGGGCGTCGCACGAACGCGCTCTCGCCTCGACGAGCCTTCGCCCTTCGGCCGGCCACGGCGGGTGGCGGGCGTCGGCCCTGCCGCGGTGACGACGCGGCAGGTGGTGCTGGCGTCGGCCTCGCCGGCCCGTCTCGCGCTGCTGCGCGCGGCGGGCGTCGAGCCACTGGTCCGCCCGAGCGGGGTCGACGAGCGCACGCTGACCGCGCGGCTGCGGGCCGAGCAGCTGACGGCAGCAGCCGACATCTGCCAGGTGCTCGCGACGGCGAAAGCCCGCGACGTCCGCGACGCGGTGCGCGCCGAGCGGCCGGCCGCCGTCGTCGTGGGAGCCGACTCGGTGCTCGACCTCGACGGCGAGGTGCTCGGCAAGCCGGCCGATGCGGCGGATGTCCAGCAGCGGTGGGCGCGGATGGCCGGCCGGTCCGGCACGCTGCTGACCGGTCACCACGTCATCGACTGCCGCTCCGGCGCCGAGGCGCGGCGGGTGGCGCGGACCGGGGTGCGCTTCGGGCGGCCCGACCCGGCCGAGCTCGCCGCGTACATCGCCTCCGGCGAACCGCTGCGCGTCGCCGGGGCCTTCACGATCGACGGGCTCGGCGCGCCCTTCGTCGACGCCGTCGACGGCGACCCGTCCAACGTCGTCGGCCTGTCACTGCCGACGTTGCGGGCGCTGCTCGCCGAGCTGGGGATCCGCTGGACCGACCTCTGGTCCTGAAACGCGAGACGGGCCCCCGCCCGTAGGCGAAGGCCCGTCTCGCGTCAGTCCACTACAGGTGGTGACGGCCGTGCGGTCGGCGCGTGCGGCTCAGCAGCACGAGGGCCGCGCCGCCGGCCAGGGCGAGCAGTCCGCCCAGCAGCAGCACGCCGGCTTCGGAACCGGTGTGCGGCAGGTTCCCGCCGTTGCCACCGGGCGGCGGGACGACGCCACCATCGGTCGGCGGGGTCGTACCACCGTCGCTCGGCGGCGTCGTACCACCGTCGCTCGGCGGCGTCGTACCACCATCGGTCGGCGGGCACGTCTCGGCGGCTGCGACGTCGAGCTGGTAGCTCCACTCGCTGTCGGTCAGGGCGTACCCGTCGCCGGCCGCGGCAGTCACCGTGCCCGCCACCGGACCGGTGAGCGTGCCCGAGACCGGCTCACCGTCGAGCAGGTACTGCAGACCCGCGGTCTCGGGGAAGGTCACCGAGCCCTGCACGTCGCAGATCTCGGACTGCACCACCGTCGGCTCGACCGGCTCGACCGTCACGATGCAGTCGTCGGGATTCTGCGCGGTGACCTCGTAGGTCGCCGTGCCGTCCTCGTTCAGGCTCCAGCCCTCGGCCCCGACCAGCGCGAAGCCGTCCGCGGCACTGGCGATGACGGTCCGGCCCTCGACCCGGTACGTGACGCCCGTGGTGGTGGCCGGGGTGATCACGATCCCGCCCGGCTCACCCGGCGCCGCGCACTGCTCCCATGACACCTCGGGAGCGACCGGTACGGCGCAGACGTCCGCCGCAGCGACCTGCAGGTCGAACGACCACTGCGGGTCGGTCAACCGGTAACCGGCCTGTGCGACAGCGGTCAGGGTCCCCGACACCGGACCGGCGTACGTGCCGGCCTGGATCGCCTCGCCGTCCAGCAGGTAGGCGACACCGGCGGTGGGCGGGATCGTGTAACTGCCCTGCACGTCGCAGATCTCGGACTGCGCCACCGCCGGCTCGACCGGCTCGATCGTCACGATGCAGTCGTCGGGGTTCTGCGCGGTGACCTCGTAGGTCGCCGTGCCGTCCTCGTCCAGGTTCCAGCCGGCGGCCGGGGCGAGCTTGTACCCGTCCTTGGCTGTCGCCGTCACGGTCCGGCCCTCGACGCGGTACGTGATGCCCTTCGTGGTCGCCGGGGTGATGATGATCCCGCCCGGCTCACCCGGCGCCGCGCACTGCTCCCAGGCGACCTGCGGGGCGACCGGCGTCACCACCGTCCGGCAGTCCGGCTCAGCCGGGTAGGTGTGCTTCCACGTCGTGCGCGCGTACGTCGCGATCGCGTAGCCGGGCTTGGCGACCGCCTTCACCGTGATGGTCTTGCCCCACCCGACCTCACCGCTGACCTGCCACTCGATGCCCTGTACCTGCGGGGTCGCGTAGTCGTTCGCCACGTCGCAACTGCCGTCGACGAACGTCGGGGCGGCGATCTTCTCGATCGTCGTGATCTTCTCCCACGTTGCCGTTGCCGTCGCGCTGGTGTCGGCGGAGGTGGAGTCGGCCAGGATCAGGCTCTGCTTGCCCTTCGACAGGAACACTCGACCGGTCTCGATGGTCGACGTCGCGGTCGCGGTGAGGCTGGAGCTCCCGGCGGACGCGAGGGTGAGGTACACCTTGTCGCCGTTGCCGGCCTTGGTGATGACGTTGCCGCTGCCATCCGTCACCTTGGCGCCGTTGGTGGCCGAGACGGTGGCGTCCGCCGTCCCGCTCATCGTGATGGTGAATGGACCGACGCGGTCGCCGGCATAGCCGCTGATGCTGCCGGGGTTGATGGCCAGGGACGCGGGCACGGCCGGGTCGGAACCGGTGTTGGCCGGCCCGGTCAGGTAGTCGTACACCTGCTTGGCGTCGGCGTGACCGTTGTCGGCCCACGCGGCACCGTCCGAGAAGTGCCAGATGGCCACCTGGGTGCCGGCGATGGCGTCGTTCTCGGAGAGGTCCGGTACCCCAGCGGCGGCGCCAAGGGCGCTCAGGCTCGTGCTCGGGTACCCGTGCTCGAGCACCCACAGCACCTTCGCCGGGTTCTGCACCGAGGACTCGAAGTCGCCCTCGCTGTACTTGACACCGGAGCCCGTGCTGACGTTGATCTGGATGCAGTAGACGCTGAGGTCCTGTCCTCCGTCGGTCCTCAAGTTCATCAGCGTGGCGAGCTCACTCTTCGTGCTGCCGTTGACCTTCACCTGGACGTTGTACCCGCCCGTCCAGCCGGTGAGCGTTCCGTTCACCGCGGCCTGCGCCGGAGCTGCGATCGCCACCGCCCCGGCCACCGCCAGCAGCAGCGCCACGAACGCTGCAGTCGCCTTCTTCATCCTCGTCCTCTCCCTGCCCGGGGCGCGCGCGTCCGGTGAGGGACTGGAGGAACCCCCGTATCGCCGGGCGGTACGGCCGCCGGGCTGACGTGCGCGTGAGCGATCAGTTCGTCACTCGATCACGGGTAACCATAGATCACTCTCCGCATCCGGAATGCCACGGATCGCCCGGTCGGGCTCGGGTGATCGGCTGATCCGAGCTCGCCTGCGGCAGACGCGGTCACGCATCGTCACATCAGTCGGCCGCTGACGTGACCGTGCGTGATGTCAGACCGCGATGCGCGCTGCGCGCAAGACCGGCACGGGCGCGGGTACGCCTCGGCCGCCTCCCGTCGAGCTCGGGAGGCGGCCGAGGGGCGTCACCCGCCGCGGGTCAGCGGCGGGGTGCGCCGACTACTGGCGGTGCAGTCCGCGGGGGCGCCGCGCGATCAGCAGCGCAGCGGCTCCCGCAGCGAGCGCGAGCAGCCCGCCCAGCACGAGCGGACCGCTGTCGCCACCGGTGTGGGGGAGCACCGGCGGGGTCGAGCTGCCACCCGTCGGCGGCTGGCTCGGCGGGGTGGAGCCGCCGCCGGTCGGCGTGGTGGGCGGCGCCGTCGTCGACGGGCTCGTCGGCGTGCCCGGCGTGGTCGACGGGCTCGTCGGGGTAGCCGGCGGGGTCGACGGAGGCGTCGAGCCGCCGCCCGTCGGGGACGTGGGAGGTGTCGTCGGCGGCGTCGTGGGAGGTGTCGTCGGCGGCGTCGTGGGAGGCGCCGTCGGAGAGGTCGTGGGAGGCGCCGTCGGAGAGGTCGTCGGGCACTTCTTGGCAGCCCGCACCTCGACCGTCACCGACCAGTCGTCGTCGGTCAGGCGGTAGCCCTTGTCGGCCTTGGCGGTCACGACGCCGGACACCGGGCCCTCGATCTTGCCCTGCACCTTCCTGCCGTCCAGGTAGTAGGTGATGCCCTTGGTGTCGGGGATGGTGAGCCAGCCCTCGACCTCGCACTCCTCGGACTGCACGATGGTCGGCGCGACCGGTGTCACGACGGTCCGGCAGTCGTCGTTCTGGTACAGCTTCCAGGCGGTTCCGGCGCCACCCGGGATCAGCGGCTCCGCAGGCTTGTTGGGGCCGTACAGCTTCCCGGTAGCGATCAGATGGTCGACCTGCTCCCGCTCCGCCGGCTTGGTGTACCGGTACACGTCGACCTGGTAACCGACGCAGGTGTCGGAGAGGTATTTGTCGAACGCGCCGAGCTGCGGGGTCGTTGTGGCCACGTGGTCGACGATCGTCTGCGGCCAGATCGTGTTCTGCGCCGGATACTTGTCCATCTTCCAGATGATGGTGACGAACTTCGCGCCGTCTCCTTCCGACTTCGCCTGCGCCGGCGCGACGGCGATGCTCAGCGCTGTTCCCAGCGCGAGCACCGCGGCACCTACCGCTGCGACGGTGTTCCTGAGGGCTGTTCGCCTCACGAGCGATTCCTTCTTCCTGGAGTCCACCGACCCCAGGGGAGGAACCACCAGCTGGCACCGCCAGCCGACCGCACCCCGGTCACCCAGAGCCGTCCTGACCGAGTCCCGGTGACATTGGGCCACTCGGGGAGCGCTCAGCAGTTTAGGTGACGGAGCGTGCACCGGGCCGGAGGCCAATCGGGACATCGGTCGTCCTTTCAGCTGCTCTGTACACCCGAACGGCCGATACGCCGGGACACGCGCCGGACGCGGCGGCACCGCGCGTCCGATCCGCCGCGCGCGTCCCGCGCCCGCAGGTGATCGGGTCGCCGACCCTGCACCGTGGCGAGGTGCCGCCTTCCGGCAGACTCACGATCGGCAGCGCGGCGGGTCCACCCGCCCTGGGTAGGAGCACGGGCGGCAGGAGACGCAGATGGCAGAGGGGCGTACGACCGGTGCTCGACCCCTGAAGGCGGTCCTGATCGCGAACCGGGGCGAGATCGCCGTACGGGTGGCACGCGCCTGCCGTGACGCAGGACTGCGGTCGATCGCGGTGTACGCCGACCCGGACCGCGACGCCCAGCACGTACGGGCGGCCGACGAGGCGTACGCCCTCGGCGGCGCCACCGCTGCGGAGACCTACCTCGACATCGCCAAGCTGATCGATGCGGCCGCTCGTGCGGGCGCCGACGCCGTACATCCCGGGTACGGCTTCCTGTCGGAGAACGCCCAGTTCGCACAAGCGGTCATCGACGCGGGGCTGACCTGGATCGGGCCACCACCGGCGGCGATCAGCGCGCTCGGTGACAAGGTCTCCGCACGGCACATCGCGATGCGCGCCGGCGCCCCGCTCGTGCCGGGCACGGCCGACCCGGTCGACGACGCCGAGCAGGTTGTCGCCTTCACCCGGGAGCACGGCCTGCCGGTCGCCATCAAGGCCGCCTTCGGCGGCGGGGGGCGCGGGTTGAAGGTGGCCCGGACCCTCGAGGAGATCCCCGAGCTGTACGACTCGGCGGTCCGCGAGGCGGTCGCCGCGTTCGGGCGCGGCGAGTGCTTCGTCGAGCGGTTCCTGGACAAGCCGCGGCACGTGGAGACCCAGGTGCTGGCCGACCAGCACGGCGACGTCGTCGTGATCTCGACCCGCGACTGCTCGCTGCAGCGGCGCAACCAGAAGCTCGTGGAGGAGGCGCCCGCGCCGTTCCTGAGCGAGGCGCAGGTCGCCGAGCTCTACCGCGCCTCCAAGGCGATCATCCGCGAGGCCGGCTACCACAGCGCGGGCACGTGCGAGTTCCTGGTGGGCCAGGACGGCACCATCTCGTTCCTCGAGGTCAACACCCGGCTCCAGGTCGAGCACCCGGTCAGCGAGGAGGTCACCGGGATCGACCTGGTGCGCGAGCAGTTCCGGATCGCGGCGGGCGAGCCGCTCGGGTACGACGACCCGCCCGCCCGCGGGCACTCGTTCGAGTTCCGGATCAACGGCGAGGACCCGGGCCGCTCGTTCCTGCCGGCACCGGGGGTGCTCGAGGTGTGGTCACCGCCGAGCGGTCCCGGGGTGCGCCTGGATGCCGGGTTCACCACCGGCGACGTGATCGGCGGCAACTTCGACTCGCTGCTGGCCAAGCTGATCGTCACCGGCAAGGACCGCACCGAGGCGCTGGCCCGGGCCCGGCGTGCCCTCGACGAGTTCGTCGTGGACGGCATCGCCACCGCTCTCACGTTCGACCGGGTCGTCGTACGCGACCCCGCGTTCGCTCCCGCCGACCCGGACGAGCCGTTCCGGGTGCACACCCGCTGGATCGAGACGGAGTTCGACAACACGATCCCGCCCTACACGGCTACGGCCACCGCACCCGAGGCCGAGCCGCGACGCGCCGTCACCGTCGAGGTGGACGGCAAGCGGCTCGAGGTCGTGCTGCCCGCCGGACTCGGGTCGGCCGCAGGGCCGGCGCCCACCGCGAGCCGGTCCCGCGCCGCCCGCCGGTCGACGGCACAGGCCTCCGGCGACGCCGTCGTCGCGCCGATGCAGGGGACCGTCATCAAGGTCGCCGTCGAGAACGGCCAGCACGTGCAGGCAGGCGACCTGCTGGTGGTGCTCGAGGCGATGAAGATGGAGCAGCCGCTGACCGCCCACAAGGACGGCACGGTGAGCGGGCTGGCGACCGAGGTCGGCACGACGGTCCCCACCGGCACCGTGCTGTGCGAGATCGCCGACTGAGGCCGACCTCACGGCGCGTCGTGCTCCAGCCCGCTCGTCCGGCTGCCGATGGGGGGACGATGAGGACGATGCCCGCGCTCGGCGCCGTGGCCCTGGTCCCCGTCCTCGCGCTGGCCGTGCTGCCCCTGCAGCCGGGACCCGGTACGTACGCAGCGACGCCAGCGGAGAGCGCCGCCGCGGCGCACCACCAGTCCCGTCCCGGGCCGGCCCGGCTGCCCGGCACCCGCTGCACCGTCTTCCCTGCCGACAACTACTGGCACGCCGACATACGCCGGCTGCCCGTCCACAAGCGCTCCGCCCAGTGGTTGGCGCACATGGACGCGGGAGCGCGGCGCCTGCACCCCGACTTCGGTCCCGCATACGGCGAGCAGTCGGTGCCGTACGGCATCCCCGTCACGGTCGTCGACGGCGCACCCAAGGTGCGGGTCCGCTTCTACTACCCGGACGAGAGCGACAGCGTCGGCTACCCGCTCTCCCGCAGCACCGCCATCGAGGGTGGCCGGGACGCGGGCGGCGACCGTCACGCGATCGTCGTCGATGCGGCCGACTGCACCCTGTACGAGACGTTCGACACCCGGTTCGTCGACGGCCGTTGGACCGCTGGTTCCGGGGCGGTCTGGTCGTTGCACTCGAACCGGCTGCGGCCCAAGGGATGGACCTCGGCGGACGCGGCCGGGCTGCCCATCCTGCCCGGCCTGCTCCGGTACGACGAAGTCGCGCGCGGCCGGGTCGACCACGCGATCCGGTTCACCACCAACGTCACGGACAAGCGGTTCGTGTGGCCGGCACGCCATCAGGCCGGTTCGGTGAGCGACCGCGCGTACCCCCCGATGGGCGCCCGGTTCCGGCTCAAGAAGTCCTTCGATGCCAAGGGCTACTCCCGTGACGCGCGCGTGGTCCTGAAGGCGATGCGGCGGTACGGGCTGGTGCTCGCCGACAACGGCAGCCCATGGTTCTTCCAGGGGACCTCCGACGCCCGGTGGAGCGGCCGGCTCGTCAGCGAGCTGAAGCGGATCCCGGCGCGTGCGTTCGAGGCGGTGGACACCGGACCGCTGAAGGTGCGCGGCGGTTCGGCGCGCGTCGGCGGGTGAGCGCGGCCCATACCCCACGTACGCCCGCCAACCCAGAAACGACCATCGATCGGCGGGTGAGCGCCGCCCATACCCCACGTACGCCCGCCAACCCAAAAACGACCATCGATCGGCGGGTGAGCGCCGCCCATACCCCACATACGCGCGCCACCCCAGCAACCACCCTCGATCGGCCGGTGAGCGCGGCCGATACCGCCCGTACGCCCGCCGAGTCTCACGTACGCAGGTGCAGCTGGCGCGCGGCCTCGGCGATGGACCCGGTCATCGACGGGTAGACGGTGAACGTCTCGGCGAGCTGGTCGACCGTCAGCCGGTGGTCGACGGCGACCGACACCGCGAAGACCAGCTCGGACGCCTTGGGGGCGACGACGACCCCGCCGACCACGATGCCCGTGCCGGGCCGGCAGACCAGCTTCACGAACCCGTCGTGCAGGTCCATCATCTTGGCGCGCGCGTTGGTGGCGAGCGGCAGCTTGACGATCCGGGCGTCGATGCGGCCTTCGGTGGCGTCGAGCTCGGTGTAGCCGACGGTCGCGATCTCCGGGTCGGTGAACACGTTGCTCGACACGCTCTTCAGGTCGAGCGGGTGGACCGTGTCGCCCATCGCGTGCCACATCGCGATGCGGCCCTGCATCGCCGCCACGGACGCGAGCATCAGCACGCCGGTGACGTCGCCGGCGGCGTACACCCCGCGGGCGGACGTGCGCGAGACCCGGTCGACCTCGATGTGCCCCGAGTCGTGCCGGCGTACCCCCGCCGCGTCGAGGCCGAGCCCTTCGGTGTTGGGCAGGGAGCCGACCGCCATGAGCGCGTGCGAGCCCTCCACCCGCCGGCCGTCGACCAGCTCCACGACGACGCCGTCGCCGGTACGCCGCACCGCAGCTGCGCGGGACCGGTCGAGGACGGTCATGCCCCGGCGCCGGAAGACCGCTTCGAGTACGGCCGCCGCGTCGGCGTCCTCACCGGGCAGGACCCGGTCGCGCGAGGAGACGAGCACGACGTCCGACCCCAGCGCGTTGTAGCCCGACGCGAACTCGGCACCCGTCACGCCGGACCCGACGACGACGAGCCGCTCGGGCAACGCAGGTAGGTCGTAGACCTGCTCCCAGGACAGGATCCGTTCCCCGTCGGGCTCCGCCCCGGGGACCACCCGCGGGCGGGCGCCGGTGGCGATCAGCACCACGTCGGCGTCGAAGCGGGTACGCGTCCCGTCCGGCGACTCGGCGACCACGACGCTCGACGATTCGAGCGATCCGGCGCCGCGTACGACCCGTACCCCTTCACGCTCCAGCCGGGCCGCGATGTCGGTGGACTGCGCGGCGGCGAGGCGCTTGACGCGTTGGTTCACGACGCCGAGGTCCACCGTGACCAGCCCGGCGGTCGGGGTGTCGCCCGCGATGCGGACCCCGAGGCCACCGCTCTCGGCGGCCGCCGTCATCGCCTCGGCGGTCGCGATCAGGGTCTTGCTGGGCACGCAGTCGGTGAGTACGGCGGAGCCGCCCAGCCCGTCGCGGTCGACGACGGTCACCTCGGCACCCAGCTGCGCGGCCACGAGCGCCGCCTCGTAGCCACCGGGCCCGCCACCGACGATCACGACACGGGTCATGGGCTCCATTGTGGCGAGCACGCCAGATGAGCGGCGCCACTACCCTGCGGCTCGTGGCGATGTACGCGGCGTACGCCAGCAACCTGGACCCGGCCCGCATGCTGCTGCGCGCACCGAACTCCCCGACCGCCGGCAGCGGCTGGCTCGTCGGGTGGCGCCTGACCTTCGGCGGCGAGGACCTGGGGTGGGACGGTGCCCTCGCCACCGTCGTCGAGGACCCGGGCGAGCAGGTGTTCGTCATGCTGTACGACCTCACCGACGCCGACGAGCATCGCCTCGACAGCTGGGAGGGCAACGAGCTGCACCTGTACCGCAAGATCCGCCTGGTGGTGCAGACCCTCGACGGTCCCGTCCCGACCTGGCTCTACGTCCTCGACGCCTACGAGGGCGGGTTGCCCAGCGCCCGCTACCTCGGGCTGATCGCCGACGCCGCGGCGGCGGCCGGCGCTCCCGACGAGTACGTCGCGGGCCTGCGCCACCGACCCTGCTCCTGACCTCGCCTCTCCATGGGCCTTGCCGACGTCACTGCCCCGAGGGCGGGAAACCCACCCGGAAACCGCTGGTTCTCGACCCTCAGCGCAGTGACGTCGTGACCGTGGGCCCGCACCCCGCTACGGTCGCCCCCGTGGAGACCCCCTCGGACCTGCGCGCCGACCCGACCGGAACCGCGCGGGCCGCGGCACAGCAGCTCGCCGCGCGGACGGGTACGGCCCGTCACGACGTCGCTGTGGTGCTCGGCTCCGGGTGGGTGCCCGCGGCGGACCGGCTCGGCGAGACGGTCGCCGAGGTCTCGGTGACCGACCTGCCCGGCTTCCCGCCCCCTGCCGTCGAGGGCCACGCCGGCAAGGTGCGCAGCGTCCGTGCGGGTGACACCGCCGCGCTCGTCTTCCTCGGGCGCAACCACCTGTACGAGGGCCGCGGGGTGGAACCGGTCGTGCACGGGATCCGCACCGCTGCGGCCGCCGGATGCCGGGTGGTGGTGCTGACCAACGGCTGCGGCGGCCTCGACCCCGCCTGGCCGCCTGGGACCGCCGTACTCATCAGCGACCACCTCAACCTCACTGCGGCTTCGCCGTTGCGCGGCGCCACGTTCGTCGACCTGACCGACCTGTACTCGCGACGGCTGCGCGCGCTGTGCCGCACGATCGACCCGGCGCTGCCCGAGGGGGTGTACGCACAGTTCCCCGGCCCGCAGTACGAGACGCCGGCGGAGGTACGGATGGCGGGTGTGCTGGGCGCGCAGCTCGTCGGCATGTCCACGGCGCTCGAGGCGATCGCGGCCCGCGAGGCGGGCATGGAGGTGCTGGGCCTCTCGCTCGTGACTAACGCGGCGGCGGGCATCAGCGGTGAACCGCTCGACCACGAGGAGGTGCTCGCCGCCGGGAACGCAGCGGCCGCCCGGGTCGGCGGGCTGCTGCGCGAGGTGCTGGAGGGCCTGTGAGCGAGCGAGGAGCGAGCCGCCCCCGAGTAACGCACCACCCAACACCGACTGCGGCGAGCCCCGCAGCGAGCGAACCGGAGACGCCGTGAGCGAGCTGATCGACCGGGCACGCGCGTGGGAGGCCGACGACCCCGACCCGGACACCCGGGCACACCTCGACGCGCTGCTCGACGCAGCCGGCAGCGGTGACGAGATCGCGGCCGCCGAGCTCGCCGACTGCTTCGACGGCACGCTGGAGTTCGGGACCGCGGGGCTGCGCGGGGCGCTCGGCCCCGGGCCGAACCGGATGAACCGGGCGGTCGTCTCCCGTGCCGCGGCAGGCCTGGCGGCCTGGCTGGCCGACGAGCGCGGCACCGGCCGGGTCGTCGTCGGGTACGACGCGCGCCACAAGTCCGACGCGTTCGCCCGCGACACCGCCGAGGTGCTCGAAGGCGCCGGGATCCACGCGCTCGTGCTGCCCGGGCCACTGCCGACGCCCGTCCTGGCGTTCGCGATCCGGCACCTCGGATGTATCGCGGGCGTCATGGTGACCGCGAGCCACAACCCCCCGCAGGACAACGGCTACAAGGTGTACCTCGGCGACGGTACGCAGATCGTGCCACCGACCGACTCCCAGATCAGCGCGCGCATCGACGCGGTCACCTCGGTCGCGGGCCTGCCGCGCAGCGATTCCTGGCAGGTCCTCGGTGACGAGGTGCGCTCCGCGTACCTGGACGCGTGCGCGGCGCTCGCCCTGCCGGACTCCCCGCGTGAGGTGCGGGTCGCGTACACGCCGATGCACGGCGTCGGTGGCGACACGGTGCTGCAGGTGCTGGCACGCGCCGGTTATCCCGCGCCCGCGGTCGTGGCAGCGCAGTTCTCCCCCGACCCGCAGTTCCCGACGGTCGCCTTTCCCAACCCCGAGGAGCCCGGGGCGATGGATCTCGCCCTCGAGCTGGGCACCGCGCGCGGCGCCGACGTGATCGTCGCCAACGACCCGGACGCCGACCGGTGTGCAGCGGCCGTACCGCTGCGCGACGGCGGCGGCTACCGGATGCTGCGCGGCGACGAGGTCGGAGCGCTGCTGGGGTGGTGGATCCACCAGCGCGCGCTGCGTTCCGGGCGGCGGCTCACCGGCTGCTACGCCAACTCGATCGTGTCGTCGTCGCTGCTGTCGCGGATGGCGGCCGGCTACGGCGTACGCCACGAGGAGACGCTCACCGGTTTCAAGTGGATCGGGCGCATCCCGGACCTCACCTTCGGGTATGAGGAGGCGCTCGGCTACTGCGTCGACCCGGCCCACGTCGGGGACAAGGACGGGATCAGCGCGGCGTTGCTGCTCGTCGAGCTGGTCGCCGCGCTGCGCGCCGAAAGCCGTACCGTCCACGACGTCCTGGACGACCTCGCGCGCGAGTTCGGGCTGCACGCGACCGACCAGCTCTCGGTACGGGTCACCGACCTGGGCGTCATCTCGGCGGCCATGGCGACGTTGCGCGGCACTCCACCGACCTCGCTGGCCGGGCTCGCGGTGGAGTCGTTCGAGGACCTCGAGCGCGGCTCGGCCGCGCTGCCGCCCACCGACGGCGTACGGCTGCGGCTGGCGCAGGACGCGCGGGTGATCGTGCGGCCGAGCGGCACCGAACCCAAGCTCAAGTGCTACCTGGAGGTCGTCGTCCCGGTCGCAGGCGACGTCGATGCAGCGCGGACGGTCGCGGCGGCGCGCTTGGCGCAGCTCAAGACCGACCTCGCCGAAGCGCTCGGGCTCCCCTGAGCGGCGCCGCGGAGAAATCGTCGTTTCCCGGCACGACATCGGCGCCGGAAACGACGTATTCTCCGCGGCACGTCCGGCGCGGAGTCGAGCCGGCGTTCAGGCGGTGGCGGCGAGGACCTCGCGGACCATCTCGAGCGTGGTGCCCGGGTGCAGGAACACCAGGCGCCCCACTGTCTCGCCCTCCCAGGTCGTCGAGGTGACGAACGCGGTCTGCTCTGCCAGCAGCTCGCCCGACCACCGGTCGTAGTCCGCCGCGTCCCACCCCTCGCGCCGGAACAGCACGACGCCGAGGGTCGGTTCGCGCAACAGCGTCAGCTGGTCCGCCAGGTCGATCTCGCGGGCTACCTCGCGGGTCAGTGCGAGCGTCGCCTCGACCGCGTCGCGGTACGCGTCGGTCCCGTTCACCACCAGGCTGAACCACAACGGCAGCCCACGGGCGCGGCGGGTCAGGTGATAGGCGTAGTCGGTGGGGTTCCACTCCTCGGGCTGCTCGTGGATCACGTCGAGATAGGACGCGTCCTGGGTGTGTACCCGCCGCGCCAGCTGCGGGTCGCGGTAGAGCAGGGCGGCGCAGTCGAACGGCGCGAACAGCCACTTGTGCGGGTCGACCACGAACGAGTCCGCCTGCTCGATCCCGTCGAAGAGCGGTCGTACGGAGGGAGCGAGCAGCCCCGCGCCGCCGTACGCACCATCGACGTGGAACCACAGCTGGTGCTGCTGCGCCACCTCGGCCACCCCGCGCAGGTCGTCGACGATGCCGGCGTTCGTGGTACCGGCCGTCGCGACGACCGCCACGACGGTCGCCGGCTCGCGATCGGAGTCGAGCGCGGCGCGCAACGCCGCGCCGCTGAGCCGGTGGTCCGTCGTCGCGACGACCAGGGCCCCCATGTCGAGCAGATGCAACGCATTGTGGATCGAGGAGTGTGCCTGGTCGCTCACCGCGACCCGTACCCGCGCCCCGGCGTCCCCGAGCCGACGGCGGCCTTCGTCGCGCGCGACGGCGAGCGCCGACAGGTTCGCCGCCGATCCGCCCGACACGAACGTGCCGCCCGCGGTGAGCGGCAGTCCGGCGGCATCGGCCAGCCAGCGCAACACCTGATTCTCGGCGGCGACCGCGCCGGCCGCCTCCAACCACGAGATCCCCTGCAGCGATGCCGCCGACACCACCATGTCGAACAGCAGCGCCGCCTTGCTCGGCGCCGCCGGGATGAAGGCGAAGAACCGCGGGCTGTCCGCCGACAGCACGGCGCGTGAAAGCCGCTCGTCGTACAGCGCCAGCACCTGCGCAGGATCCCGGCCGTCGGCCGTGATCAGACCGGCGAGCGCCTCGTCGAGCTCGGCCTTGCGCCCGGGGTGGTCCAGCGGTGTCTCGGGCATGGACAGGCGGCCGGAGACGTACGCGAGCAGCAGCGCGGTGAGCCGCTCGTCCGGCAGGTGCATGCGGTCGGGTCGTACGTCAGCCACGTCAGGCCTCTCACGACGGGCGTCGCGCGCCGGTGGTGGTCCAGCCAGCAGGCGCGAGCGCGCTCGTACGCTAACCGGGTCGCCCGCCGCTGTCATGGACCGATCACCAACGAGGGCGTGCGGTCGTAACCTCGCCAGGTGACCGACGACGGCACGATGCACCGCGGGTTCGACGTGACCGGAATGCTCGCCGCGTTCGGGCGCCTGTGGTTGCACGACCACGGTTGCCGCTCGCTCGTCGCGGTCGACCTGCGGACCGGGCACGCGACCGTGGCCGCTGACCTCGGGCCGGAGCCGACACCGGACCTGGCCCGGTGGCCGACCGTGCCGCTCGCACCGTCGGGTCTGCTCGCGACGGGATCTGCGCTCTGGCTCGCCTGTCACGGGGCACTGCGGCGGATCGACCCACGGTCCGGCCTGGTGGCAGATGCCTGCTCGGAGGGCACGGGCTGGTTCTGCGCCAACCAGGAGGCGATCTACGGGCTGTCCGACCGGCCGGACCGGGTCCTGACGCGGCTGGACGCCTCCGACGGTTCGCGGCGCGAACGCAGCTGGAGCGGCTACGTGCGCGTCGGTGCTGCGACCGAGCGCCACCTCTGGCTGGTCGACCGGACCTCCGAGCGATTGGTGCGTCTCGCGGCGGACTCGCTGCAAGAGCAGTGGTCGTACGACTTCGCCGGCGGTGAGGTGACCCACCTGTTCCCGGCAGGGGACGGCGTGATCGTGGTGCACAACCGCGACCTCGCGGACGGCATCCTGGTGAGCAACATCGGGATCCTCAATCGCAGCCGGGTGTACCGCGCGAGCACCGACGGCGGGGTGACACAGGTCGGGGAGATCGGGATCGAACGGGTTCTCGCGTACGACGGCTCGGAAACGATATGGATCGGGCGGTTCGAGGACGGTCCGGATCCGGACCTTCGACGAGACCCGTCGGGACGGCTCGCCTGTCTTGACGTGCGGACGGGCGCGCTGCAGCCGCATCCGACCGCGCAGGTGCGCGGGCAGGTGGACCGGATCGCCGCCGCGGGCGGGCAACTGTACGTCGCCGGGTTCCAGCGCAGCCGGCAGCGGGACGCGCTCTGGCGGATCGACGGCACGCACGTCCAGCGGATCGACCTCGGCGGTCTCGGGCTGCGGTTCGACCCGCCGGCGGTCGCGGCCGACGAGCCCGACCGACAACTCACGGCAGGCCAGCTCGCCGCCGAGATCCGCTCCCAGCTGACCCGGCACGGCGAACGCTTCGACGACCGCGCCGATCGCTGGGTCGACGCGGGACCCTCGATCCACCGGGCATTCACGCTCCGCGAGGTGCAGGTCGAAGAAGCGCCGCCACGCGTGACGGTCACCTTCGACTGGGCGGCCGAGCCGGGCATCGTCTTCGGCTTCGACTTCGACGCGGACTGGCTGGCGCAGGAGAACGCGTACGGGACCGGCCTGCCGAACGCGCCGGACAACATCTGGCTGTTCGCGCTCGAGGAGCTGAACACCGGCCTGATGACCCGTGCACCTCGGGAACGCCGTGGTGAGGTGACCTGGATCAGCACGTGGACCTGATCACCGTTACCGGTGCTGCGGTGTCGCACCTGGAGGTCGGGGTGCGAGCGTTGCGTAACCGCACAAGCTTCGTGATCGACGCAGTCCGCGCCGGTGAGCGCGTCGTCCTCAACGTCCACGGGGAGCCGGTCGCCGACATCGTTGCGCACCACCAGCGCAGCCGGTGGCTCTCCGGCGCCCAGTTGCACGACCAGCTGCAGACCCGCGCTGCGGACCGCGAGTTGCGGCACGACCTGGACCGGCTCGCCGGCCAGACGCTCGAAGAGCGGTGATCCGGGCAGCGATCGAGCGGCGCGGCGTGTTCTCGAGGAGCCGAGCGGGACAGGGCATCCCCGAACGCAGGAGACGCTGGGCGGCGCCGTGGACGCGGTGAGCGCGGGCGCAACCATCCGTTGGTCGAGCGTAGTCGAGACCATGATCACCAGCGTGGTCTCGACTACGCTCGACCACCGAGTGCTCGCCCGGTCTTTCACGCGCCGACCGGCGCGCACCAGGCCCAAAGTGACTCGACTGTCGCAACGCGGGCATCCAGCGCACCGTCCGGCTGAGCGACTCGCTCGTCGCCGCGACCGCGATCGACCTCGGGCTGTCGGTCGTGACGCAGGACGCCGACTTCGAGCGGATCGCCGCCGTGCACGACGCGCTGCGTGTCGTGCAGGTCTGACCCGGATGCCGTCACCAGGCCATTCCCCCGGGCGGCGTACGTAGGATCGAGGAGTGACGCTGACCGTACCGACGCCGCTCGCCGACGCCGCGACCTCGGATGCTGCGCTGCGCCGGTTCCTGCACGGTCTGCCGGGCGTCGACCAGGTCGGCGCCGAAGGACGCGCGGCGAACCTCGCGACCCGCTCGATCAAGACGACCGCGAAGGCGTACGCGATCGACCTCGCGATCCGCATGATCGACCTCACGACACTGGAAGGCGCGGACACGCCGGGCAAGGTGCGCTCACTGTGCGCCAAGGCGGTACGTCCCGATCCCACCGACCCCAGCACCCCGTCGGTCGCCGCCGTCTGCGTGTACGGCGACCTCGTGGGCCTGGCCCGCGACTACCTCGGTGACTCAGGCCTGCACATCGCAGCGGTCGCGACCGCGTTCCCGTCGGGTCGCGCGTCGCTGGAGGTCAAGCTCGCCGACACCCGGCACGCGGTCGCCGCCGGCGCCGACGAGATCGACATGGTGATCGACCGTGGCGCCTTCCTGTCCGGGCGCTACCTGCAGGTGTACGAGGAGATCGCCGCGGTCAAGGACGCCTGCGGCGAGGCGCACCTGAAGGTGATCCTGGAGACCGGGGAACTGGCGACGTACGACAACGTGCGGCGGGCCTCGTGGCTGGCGATGATGGCCGGCGCGGATTTCATCAAGACCTCCACCGGCAAGATCGCGCCCGCCGCGACGCTGCCCGTCACGCTGGTCATGCTGGAGGCGGTACGCGACTGGCGCGACGCGACAGGGACCCTGGTCGGCGTCAAGCCGGCCGGGGGCATCCGTACCACCAAGGACGCCTTGCGCTACCTCGTCCTCGTCAACGAGACCGTCGGCATCGAGTGGCTCACGCCCGACCTGTTCCGGATAGGGGCGTCGAGCCTGCTCAACGATCTCCTGCTGCAACGCCAGAAACTCGCGTCCGGTCACTACTCGGGCGCCGACTACGTGACCGTCGACTAGGAGCGCGATGCAACCGACCCCCTTCGAGTACGCGCCCGCGCCGGAGTCCCGCGCCGTCGTCGACATCGCCTCGTCGTACGGCCTCTACATCGACGGCGCGTTCGTCGACGGCACCGGCCGCCGGTTCAAGACGGTCAACCCCGCGACCGAGGAAGTGCTCGCCGAGGTCGCGGAGGCGAGCGGTGGCGACGTCGACCGTGCGGTGAAGGCCGCCCGGCACGCCTACAACCGGGTCTGGTCGAAGACGTCGGGCCGCGACCGCGGCAAGTACCTGTTCCGCATCGCGCGCATCCTGCAGGAGCGGGCACGAGAGTTCGCCGTGCTCGAGACGCTCGACAACGGCAAGCCCATCAAGGAGTCGCGCGACGTCGACATCCCCTTGGCCGCCGCGCACTTCTTCTACCACGCCGGCTGGGCCGACAAGCTGTCGTACGCCGGCTTCGGCTCCGATCCCAAGCCGCTCGGCGTCGCGGCGCAGGTGATCCCGTGGAACTTCCCGCTGCTGATGCTCGCGTGGAAGATCGCCCCTGCGCTGGCAGCCGGGAACACCGTGGTGCTCAAGCCCGCCGAGACGACGCCGCTCACGGCGCTGCTGTTCGCCGAGGTGTGCGAGCAGGCCGACCTGCCACCCGGCGTCGTCAACATCGTCACCGGCGCCGGCGCGACCGGGCAGGCGCTGGTCGAGCACGCCGATGTGGACAAGGTGGCCTTCACGGGGTCCACGGAGGTCGGCAAGGCCATCGCCCGTGCCGTCGCGGGGACCCGCAAGCGGCTCACCCTCGAGCTCGGCGGCAAGGCCGCCAACGTGATCTTCGACGACGCCCCGATCGACCAGGCGGTCGAGGGCATCGTGCGGGGAATCTTCTTCAACCAGGGGCACGTGTGCTGCGCCGGGTCCCGGCTGCTGGTGCAGGAGACGGTCGCCGACGAGGTCGTCGAGCGGCTCAAGCGCCGCCTGACCACCCTGCGCCTGGGCGACCCGATGGACAAGAACACCGACATCGGCGCGATCAACTCCCCGGAGCAGCTCGAGCGGATCCGCACCCTCACCGGGATCGGGGAGGAGGAAGGCGCGACGAGGTGGAGCGCGCCGTGCGAGCTCCCCGACCGGGGCTACTGGTTCGCTCCGACCCTGTTCACCGACGTCAGCCAGGCGCACCGGATCGCCCGCGACGAGATCTTCGGCCCGGTGCTGTCGGTGCTGACGTTCCGTACGCCGGACGAGGCGATCGCGAAGGCGAACAACACCCCGTACGGCCTGTCCGCCGGCGTCTGGACCGAGAAGGGGTCGCGGATCCTGCGGATGGCGAACGCGGTGCGCGCCGGAGTGGTGTGGGCGAACACGTTCAACCATTTCGACCCGGCCAGCCCGTTCGGCGGCTACAAGGAGTCCGGCTTCGGCCGGGAGGGCGGGCGGCACGGGCTCGCCGCGTACCTGGACGTGGCGTGAGGGGTCGACGTGGCTGATCGGCTGGAAGTGCGCAAGACGTACAAGCTGTTCATCGGCGGGGCGTTCCCTCGCTCGGAGAGCGGTCGGTCGTACGAAGTGACCGACACCAAGGGCCGGTTCCTCGCCAACGCGGCGCACGCCTCGCGCAAGGACGCCCGCGACGCGGTCACGGCGGCGCGCAAGGCGTTCGGCGGCTGGTCCGGCGCCACGGCGTACAACCGCGGGCAGGTGCTGTACCGGGTGGCGGAGGTGATGGAGGGCCGCCGCGCGCAGTTCGTGGCCGAGGTCGCCGCCGCCGAGGGCGTGCAGAACCGTCGCGCCGAGGCGGTCGTCGACGCGGCGATCGACCGGTGGGTCTGGTACGCCGGTTGGACCGACAAGCTCGCCCAGGTGCTCGGGTCGGCGAACCCGGTGGCCGGACCGTTCTTCAACTTCTCCACCCCCGAGCCGACCGGGGTCGTCGCGGTCCTCGCGCCGCAGGACTCGGCGCTGCTCGGCCTGGTGTCAGTGCTCGCTCCGGTGCTCGTCGCCGGCAACACCGCCGTGGTGCTGTCGTCGTACGCCCGGCCGCTGCCCGCCGTCACCCTCTCGGAGGTGCTCGCCACCTCGGACGTACCGGGCGGCGTCGTGAACATCCTGACCGGCGCGGCCGCCGAGGTCGGGCCGTGGCTCGCCTCCCACCTGGACGTGAACGCCATCGACCTCAGCGGCGTCGACGACCCCGATCTGGCGCGTGAGCTCGAGAAGGCGGCCGCCGACAACGTGAAACGGGTGCGCCGGCCCGCGTCGGAGGACTGGAACGCCGACCCCGGCATGAGCCGGCTGCGCGCCTGGGTGGAGACCAAGACCGTCTGGCACCCCATCGGCGTCTAGCGCCTGCGCCGTGTCCCTGCTCGAATCGTCGTCAACTCATCGAGTTAGCGACGATTCGAGCAGGGACACGGGGGAACGGTAGGTTCCAGGGGACGTGGGGGCGCCGATGGGGGAGGTCCGTGACGCAAGGTCCCGAAGCCGATCACAGGCATGGCACCGTTGACCTCGGCTCCGACGCACATCGTCGCGCGCCGATCTATCTCGTGGGGCACGATCCGACCACGCAGAGCTCCGCCGACGGCGCGGCCGTCGGCACACCGGATGCCGACGCGCTGCTGGCAGCCGCAGCCGCGGCGGTACGCACCAATTCCCCCGAGGCCGAGCGTCTTTTCGAGCGGGCGCTGGCGGCCGCCGGGTCGTCTGCGCTGCACCGCGCCGACGTTCAACTGCTGCGGGTGCAGCACCTGAACTGGGCGGGCAATGTCGCCACCGCGGCGGTCCTGGCCGGGATCGAGGCGGACCTCGTGGCGCCTCACTGCACCACCCGCAGCACCCGGCTGGCGGTCGAGGGACTGCTCGGCTGGATCCACTGCGGGGAGATGCTCCGTGCCGCAGAGACGGCCAGTGCCGTCCTCGAGCGGTTGGCACCAGGCGACCCGCCGTACGACGCGGCGCGCGTCAGTCTCGCGTGGGCGCTGCTCGCCCAGGGCGAGCCGGCCGGTGCCGCGATCCTCGACGAGCTCGAGCAGGAGCTCGCCGGACTTGTGACCGCGGGACTCGGGGTGACGCCGTACATCGGCATCCTGCGGGCCTGGCAGGGCTCGTACACGCACGGACGCGACCTGCTGGTACGCGCCCAGAGCGCCGCGACCGAGCAGGATGATCCGGCAGTCCTCCCGTTCGTCAACGCGTTCCTCGTCGACGTCGAGTACCGGATCGGCGCATGGGGCGCCGGGGAGGCCCTTGCCGCGGAGGCCGAAGCGCAGGCGCGCCGGATCGGCAGCGCGAACGCGCTTGGCATGATCCTCGTCGCTCGTGCCCGCTTCGAAGCTGCCACCGGCCGCGACGCTGCAGCACGTACGCACCTGCAGGAAGCCAACGCGATCAGCCAGCGGGCCGGTACCCATACCCTGAGCCACACCATCGCGATCGCGCGTGGCCAGCTCGCCCTGGCCAACGGTGACGTCGATGCTGCCCTCGGCCACCTCCGGGCGTCGCACGCACGGGTCCACAGCCTCGGGATCCGCCACCCCGGTTTCGCACAGGACCATGCGGACCTCATCGAAGCGCTCGCCAGGGCCGGGCTCGCCGGTGAGGCGCGTGAGCTGCTCGGCGAGCTCGAGGCGGTCGTCACCGTCACCGGCTGCCCACCGCTCGTCGCGGGCCTGGACCGGGCACGCTTGGCGGTCTGCGAGGACGCCTCGGTGGAACCGATCGCGGCGCAGGTGCGCCGCCGCCGCGACGCCGCCACTGCTCCGTTCGAGTGGGCGCGCACGTTGCTGTTGCTGGGCGTCCGGCGGCGCCGGACCGCCGAACGCCAGCTCGCCCGGGCCGACCTCGCCGAGGCGCTCAGCGAGTTCGAACGGCTCGGGGCCGGCCCGTGGTCCGCGCAGGCTCGGGCCGAGTTGCGCGCCGCCGGGGGCCGTACCAAGGACGCGGAGCCCGCGGCAGCGGTGCTCACGTCACAGGAGGCGGAAGTCGCTCGCATCGTCGGCGGTGGGGCCACCAACCGCGAGACCGCCGCAGCGCTCTGGCTGAGCGTCAAGACCGTCGAGCGCCACCTCACCTCGATCTACCGCAAGCTGGGCATCCGTTCACGCGCCGAGCTCGCCCGCTGGACCGACGCCCGCGATCCCACCCGCGGCCAGGATTGAGGGTTTCCCCCAGGTCCGTTCTCGCTCACTCTCTGTGAGGCTGTCGCGACTCATCACCGCGCGCCCCGGAGGAACCTCTATGACCCCAGCACGTACCCGGGCTCTGGCCCTGCTCACCGGGATCGCGCTGCTGCCAGCCGGTCTCGTCGCGACGAGCACCCCAGCGTCCGGCGTCGAGAACACCACGACGGTCACCTTCACGGGGTGCGACATCCGAACCGAACGTGAGCTGCCCACCACCCGCATCGGCGACAACTTCAGCTGGTCCCCCAGCCTGCGTCTTCGTCACCCGTCGCCCGTACGCACGGACTCCGATCAGCGCATCGCCGTCAGCCTCGGCGACTTCCCGGTCGAGCGCCTGGGCCTGGGCAGCGCCGGGCTCAGCGACGTGGAGGTGTACGTGCAGGTGGACTTCGAGCACTCCGATGGAGGGGCGAGCGCGATCCACTTGGCCTACCGACCGGGGAGCGTGCCCGCGACTGGCACGCTGGCGCTCGGCGAGGGGGAGTACGACGTGTACACGCCCAGCACCTCACAGCTCCAGACCTGGGCGCCGCTCGGTATCCGCTTCGCGCTCTATGGCACCGACGCGGCCGACACCCGCCACGAGCGCTTCCTCAAGTGCGACCCGATCGCCCAGCCCCGATCGGCGCTCACCGTCGCCATCTTCGATCCCGCCGCGAAAGCCTCGCTCCGGGTCAGCCCAGCGGCCGCTGCGCAGGGCAGCGCGGTGAAGATCGTGGCACGGGACTTCGCACCGGGCGAGACCGTCACGGCGTACCTCGGTGCCCGCAAGCTCGTGGCCTTCACCGCCGACACCATCGGCGCGGTCGCCGGGATCGTCAAGGTGCCCGATGCGACGAAACCCGGCACTCAGACGCTGAAGCTCGTCGGATCGGCGAACGGGGAGACGGCGGCCGCTGCGTTGAAGGTCCTCGGTGTCGTGCCGAGCGCCGCCATCACCCCGAAGGCGGTCAAGCGCGGCACCCAAGCGACGCTCACCGGAGCCAAGTGGGTGCCGAACGAGACGGTCAAAGCGCAGCTGACGCTGCAGGGCAAGAGCAAGCAGAAGGGCAAGAAGGCACAGGCGGTCACCGCCAAGGCGAGTACGACAGGCGCGCTTTCCAAGAAGTTCAAAGTCAAGAAGAGTCTCGCGCCCGGCACATACAAGGTGGCCGTGGTGGGGCTCGCCTCCGGCCGTACCGCGAAGATCTTCACCATCAAGCTGAAGTAGCCCCGGCCACCCGTGTCCCTGCTCGAATCGTCGCTAACTCAGCGAGTTGACGACGATTCGAGCAGGGACGCGCGACTCAGAGGACCTTGGAGAGGAAGGCGCGGGTACGCGCGTGCTGCGGGTCGGCGATGACCTCGCGCGGTGCGCCGGTCTCCACGACGACCCCGCCGTCCATGAACACCAGTGAGTCGGCAACCTCGCGCGCGAACCCCATCTCGTGCGTCACGACGATCATCGTCATGCCTTCCTGCGCCAGTGACCGCATGACATCGAGCACCTCGCCCACCAGCTCGGGGTCCAGCGCGGAGGTAGGCTCGTCGAAGAGCATCAGCTTCGGGGACATCGCCAGGGCCCGTGCGATCGCCACCCGCTGCTGCTGACCGCCGGAGAGCTGGTTCGGGTACGTACTGGCCTTGTCCCCGAGCCCGACCCGGGTCAGCAGCTCGTGGGCGCGGTCGTCCGCGACCTGCTTCTTGAGCTTGCCGACGAGGGTGGGTGCGCAGGTGACGTTCTGCAGCGCTGTGAGGTGTGGGAACAGGTTGAAGCGCTGGAAGACCATGCCGATGTCGCGACGTTGACGCGCTGCCTCGCGAGGATGCATCTCGTAGAGGCGCTCGCCCTTCTGCCGGTAGCCGATCAGCTCTCCATCCACCCAAAGACGTCCCGCGTTCACCCGTTCCAGGTGGTTGATGCAACGCAGGAACGTCGACTTCCCAGACCCGGAAGGCCCGATCAGGCACATCACCTCGCCGCGCGCCACCTCCAGCGAGATGCCCTTGAGCACTTCCAGGCTGCCGAAGTTCTTCCACACACCCTCGGCCCGCACCATGTCCGGCCCTGCACCGGCGGATGTCGCACCGTACGGAATCGTCGCGCTCATCGCCCCGCTCCCGCCGTGATCCGCGCGCCCTTGGCGAAGTAGCGCTCCAGGAAGTACTGCCCGACCATCAGGATCGAGGTGAAGAACAGGTACCACGTCGAGGCCACGAGCAGCAGCGGTATCGGCGTGAACGTCTCCGCCGAGATGTCCCGGGATCGCGTGTAGAGATCGAGGGTGAATGGAACGGCGGTCACCAGCGACGTCGTCTTCAGCATGGAGATGATCTCGTTACCGGTCGGCGGGATGATCACGCGCATCGCCTGCGGCAGCGTTACGTGTGTCATCGTCTGCCACCACGACAGTCCGAGCGCGGTCGCTGCTTCGCCCTGGCCCTCGTCGACCGAAAGGATCCCCGCCCGGACGATCTCGGCCATGTACGCCGCCTCGTTCAGCGCGAGCCCGATCACCGCGAGCCAGAACACATCGATCGCGCTCGCCGGGTCGATCGTGAAGAACGTGGGACCGAAGGGAACTCCGACGCGCAACTGCTTGTAGATCGTCGCGAACAGTCCCCAGAACACCAGCTGGACGTACACCGGCGTCCCGCGGAAGACCCACAGGTAGACCCACGCCACGCCGCTGAGCACCTGGTTCGGCGAGAGCCGCATCACGGCGAGCAGCACACCAAGCACGATCGCGATCACCATCGACAGCACCGTCAACTCGAGCGTGACGAGTGCCGCCTGCGAGATCCGCTGGTCGAAGATGTACTTGGCGTAGTAGTCCCAGTTGTAGGCGGTGTTCGTCGCGGCGCCGTACACGAACAACGCGACGGCTACAAAGATCACCCCTGCCGCGAGCCACCTGCCGGGGTGGCGGAGCGGCACCGCCTCGATGCGCTCCCGGGCCGGGTCCGACTCCCCTTCGGTCCGACCCGGCCGCAGGCTTTGGGCGTTCATGTCAGCTCGACGCCGCACCGTTGAGCGTGATCTTGGGGATCGCTCCCGAGGTCACACCCCACTTCTCCAGGATCGAGGTGTACGTCCCGTCCTGTTGCAGGTCGGTGAGCGCCTTCGCGAGCGCATCCTTCAGGGTGCCGGAGGACTTCGCGACCGGCAGCCCGTAGAGGAACTTGTCGTACTCCGGACCCGCCTGCACGAGTTTGCCATCGGTCTGCTTGATGGCGTAGTTGGTCACCGGTGCGTCAGCGGTCAGTGCATCCGCCCGCCCGAGGATGACGGCGTTCGTCGCATCGTCCTGGGTGTCGAATCCAAGGACCTTGATCGCAGGCTTGCCGTCGGCGGCGCACTTCTTGTTCTTGGCCGGCAGGTCGTCCAGGATCTCCGTCGTCGCGTTCTGCGCCGCGACGGTGAGGCCGCAGGCATCGTTCGGGTCGACCGTCTTGCCGGCAGCCGCGGCCCATTGGATGCCCGCGGTGTAGTAGTTCACCATGTCGACGACCTTCTCCCGCTCCGCCGTATCGAAGAACGACGAGAGGCCGACGTCGTACTTTCCGCCGGTGATACCAGGAATGATGTTGTCGAACTTGGCGGCCTGGTAGCTGGTGGTCAGTCCGAGCTTGGCCGCGGCAGCGTCCATGAGCTCGACCTCCCAGCCGATCGGCTGGCCGTTCGCGTCCTTGTACTCGTTCGGCGCGTACGTCGGGTCTATCCCGACGACGAGCTTGCCTGCCGACTTGACGTTCGCGGGCAGCAGCGCCACGGCGGCATCGTCGACGGTCGATGCTGCCGTGGGAGACGTGTCGGGCGGCGCGCTCGACGAGGCGTTGTTCACGCACCCCGAGAGGGCGAGTGCGCCGATCACGGTCGCTGTGACCGCCGTGAGAACTCGGGTTCTGTGCATCGTGTTCCTTCCGCGTGGTTGGGAGCAGAGACGGTGATCGCCGTCAGAGGTCGCCTGTGCTGTGTACGCTCTTCCCCCCGACGAACGTCTCCACGGTGCAAGTCAGGTGGATCTCCTCGACCGGTGCCGCGAACGGATCGCGGTCGACCACGACGAGGTCGGCGGCATAGCCACGCCGGATCATCCCGGTGTAATGGTCACGGCCGTTGATACGGGCCGCGCCACTCGTGTACGCCCGCAGCGCCTGAGCGAGCGTAAGTCGCTGCCAAGGCAGGAACACGTCCCGGTGGTAGTCGGCGGATCCGATCGGGTGCTGCCGGTTCACCGCGACGTGCACACCCAACCACGGGTCCGGCGAGGTCACCGGCCAGTCCGATCCGGCGCACAGCTGCGTACCCGCGGTAGCCAATGCCGCGAACGGGTACTGCCAGCCGGCCCTCTCCTCACCGAGGATCGGGAGGTTCAGTTCGACCATCTGCGGGTCGTACGCCGCCCAGAGCGGCTGGATGTTCGCCGCGACGCGCAGCCGCGCGAACCTGGAGATGTCGTCGGGATGGACCACCTGCAGATGCGCAACGTGATGGGTCGGGCCGGGTGACTCGTTGCGATCGCGCGCCGCCTCGATCGCATCGAGCGACTCGCGCACGGCACGGTCTCCGATCGCATGGAAGTGCGCTTGGAACCCCTCCCGGTCCAGGGCTGTCACGTAGTCCTGCAAGCGCTTCGGCTCCACGAACGAGATGCCGGTGCCGGCGTCGCCGCAGCCGCACCGCGGTGCCAGGTACGGCTCGAGGAACGCGGCGGTCCGGTTCTCCGGTACGCCGTCCTGCATGATCTTCACGGTGGTGATGCGGAACTGCTCCAGTTGGTAGGCCGCCCGCGTCTCGATCAGGCCCTCGAGCTGGTCCAGCCCGCGGTCCCGGTCCCACCACAGCGCGCCGTTGACCCGGGCCGCGAGTTCCCCCCGCTCGATCGCGGTTCGGTACACATCGACGAACTGCCTGCTGTGGTTGCCGTAGTCACCGATAAGCGCGTCCTGCCAAGCGGTGATGCCGAACCCGTGCAGGTAGCCCTGAGCCTCCAGCAGTCCGGCGTACATGTCCGCCGGCGACTGCGCAGGCGCCAGGCGCAGCGCCATCATCCGGGCGCCTTCGTGCAGGGTTCCGCTCGGGTTCCCGTGCTCATCTCGCTCGATCCGCCCGTCCGGCGGGTCCGGTGTGCTCGCGTCGATCCCCGCCAGCCGGAGCAGGGCGCTGTTGACCCAGGCACTGTGGTGGTCCCGGTTGGAGATGACGATCGGTCGATCCGGGCAGATGCGGTCGAGGTCACTCGCCTCGGGCGTCCCGCCGGGGAAGGCGGCCTGCGCCCACCCTCCACCGATGATCCAGCGCGCTTCGGTGTGGGTGTCCGCATACCGTCGGACCAGGCTCAGATAGTCCTCTCGAGTGGCGCCGCCCGACAGATCGCAGCCGAGCCGCTCACTGCCTCCCTGGATCGGGTGCAGGTGTGCGTCGATGAAGCCAGGCAGAAGCAGCCGCCCGCGCAGGTCGACCACTCTGGTGCCGCGGTCGATGCGATCGGTCACCTGATCGGCGCCGATAGCAACGATGCGGTCCCCTGCGACACCCACATCAGTTCGGACGGGGCCGCCCGCACACCCGTCGAAGACCATGCCGCCGACGAACGCGGTGGCCAGTGGTGGGGTCACCCGTTCCTCCCAAGACGGACCTAAACGATTTAGCTGCGCTTATCTATCACTGTTTGGATCCAGGACGCAAGGCCCTGCGAACCGGTACGGTGTCCCGAACAGTTGGCCTTGTCGGCTCGAGGCGGGAGTGATCGTGACGACGACCCTCGCTGACCTGGCACGACTCGCTGGCGTGTCGAATGCGACGGTCTCGCTTGCGTTGAACAACAAGCCGGGCGTGTCGGAGGCGACCCGCGCCCGGATCGTCCGACTCGCGCAGGAGTCCGGTTACCGTCCCAACCGCGCGGGCCGTGCGTTGCGCCAGGCGCGTACCGGGGCGATCGGGCTGTACCTGCCGAGTTCCGCGATCAACTATGGCTACTACACCGAGGCCACGCTCGGCGTGGCGACCGCGCTGCAGGATCAAGACCTGTCGCTGCTGATGTTGCCGAGCTCGCACGACTCCGCCCAGCTCGGAGCGTTCCCTCCGGTGGACGGGTTCATCCTGATCGAGCCTCACTCCGACGACCGTGGGGTCACGGGAATCCTGCGGCAGCAGTTGCCGGTCGTGTGCGGAGACCGACCACCGCCCGACACCGGTCAGGCCTGGGGCATCGTCGAATCACCGAACCGTGAGAGCACGCGTCAGGTACTCGACAGGTTCATGGCGCGGGGGGCCAAACGCCCGGGGCTGGTCCTGCTGGAACGGGTGTCCAGCTGGGCCCGCGAGCTCGAAGAGGCCTACCTCGCCTGGTGCGCGGAGCAGCGGTTGCGGGCGCGTGTCGCGCTCACGAGCATCCACTACAGCAACGAGCAGACCCTCGCCGAGTTGCGCGGCTGGTTCCACCGGAGACATGGTGCCGACGCCGTGCTCGTCGGTGGTGACGGGATCGCCGTCCGGATCGCCGGCATCCTGCGCACCTTGGGTCACCAGGTCGGGGAATCGGTCCTGCTCGTCTCCGGGGTCGACAGCCCGATGATGCAATTCCACACCCCGCCGATCACCGCGGTCGATCTGCAGCCGCGCCGGTTCGGCGCCGCCTGCGCGGAGCTTCTGATGGAGCTGCTCGACTCACCCCGCCCCGAACAGCCGGCACGCCGCGTGGTCGAAGCCCCGCTCGTCGAGCGGGAAAGCGGGTGACGGGGAGCATGGCCCACCTCATGCCCGCCGGTTTCGGCGGTAGCTCGTACGACCGGGTGCGTGCTTGGTACGCCGCAACGACCCTGTTGCGTGCGGCGGACGCCGTAGCCTGCGGGTCGAGCGCATGGGTGGCCCGTACGCCGCAATGGCCCGCGTCGTACGCCCATAACGCCCTGGTACTCAGCGCTGATCCCGGTGCGGCTCAAGTAGTGTCATGGGCCGACGCGGGACTCACCGGCCTGGACCACCGCACGGTCCTGGCGTTCTGCCGGATGGCGGCCGGAACCGTCGAAGGGCTCGTCGCGGCGGGCTACGACGTCCAGTCGCAAGTTCTGATGGCACGGACGCCGGAGCTGTTCGGCACCACCCGGGCCCGGGCGTACCAGGTCGATCCGTACGGCGCCGAGGTGCGGGAGCTACAGGAACGACTCTGGCGCGAGGAGTGGCTGCCGGGTGCGCCGGACGACACGGTGGAGCAGCTGGTCGACCGGCGCAGCGAGCTGGAGCGGGCCGGCGACGCGGTGACGTTGGTGGCTCGCGAGGACGGGCTGACGGTCGCGTGTCTCGATGTGACCGTGCGCGAGGGAATCACCGAGCTCGACGGGCTGGCGACCCTGACCGCGTACCGGGGACGTGGGTACGGCGAGGCGCTCATGGCAGCGGGGTGCGCGTATGCCCACGAGGTAGGGGCCGAGCTGGTCACGCTCGCGGCACTGGTCGAGGACTGGCCGCGAACCTGGTACGTCCGCCTCGGCTTCACCGAGCTCGGCCCGGCCACCGAAGCCACCCGCGTCCCTGCTCGAATCGTCGCTAACTCAGCGAGTTGACGACGATTCGAGCAGGGACGCGCGGACGGGGGTGGGCTACTTGAGCAGGAGGTGGGCGAGGCGGCGGCGGGCGACCCACAGCGCGATCGATCCGACGACGACCAGCACCGCCGCGTGGACCAGCAGTCCCGGGCCGACGTCGCCGAGCATCAGGCCGCGCTCGATGACCACGCCGTGGTAGAGCGGGGAGAGCTCCACCAGCCAGCGCACCTGTGCCGGGTACGCCTCGATCGGGAAGAACGTCGCAGACAGCAATGTGAGCGGCACCAACGCCATCTGGATGTAGTCGAAGTCGACGTAGTTGCGCACCCAGCTCGTCGCCGCCATCCCGAGGCCGGAGAACACGAACCCGATCAGTGTCGCGGCCGGTACGGCCAGCAGCGCCCACCAGGAACGGACCAGGCCCATCGCCAGCGAGATGAGCAGGAATCCGGTGACATAGATGCCACTGCGCACCAGCGACCACGCCATCTCGCCGAGCGCGATGTCGCGCGGGCCGATCGGCGTGGCGAGCATCGCGTCGAAGGTGTGGGCGTGCTTGAGCTTGAAGAACATGTTGTACGTCGCGTCGAACACGGCCCCGTTCATCGCCGCCATCGCGAGCATCGCGGGCGCGACGTACTGCGGGTAGCTCACGACCTGCCCGCCCGGCAACGTGATGTCGCCGATGAGTGCCCCGAGCCCTAGCCCGAGCGAGAACAGGTAGAACACCGGCTCGAGGAACCCCGTGAGGAACGCGATCCACTGCCGCCGGTAGGTGACGACGTTGCGCTCGACGACGACCGCTGCCAACGACATCAGACCACCATCCGCCGGCGCAGGGTACGGGTCGCGAGCCAGCCGCCCAGGACGCACCACAGCAGCAGGTAACCGACATGCAGCAGGTCCATCCCCCACGACAGCGTGCCGAGCGTCGCATCGCGCGCGAGCGACGAGCCGTGCCAGAGCGGGATGACGTACGCGATCGGCTGGATCGCGGTCGGCAGCTGAGAGACCGGGAAGAACGTGCCGGAGAACAGGAACATCGGGATGACGCCGAGCCGGAAGACCAGCGTGAAGCTGACGTCGGTCTGCGCACGTGCGGCGATCGCGAACATCGGGGTCGCGTAGGCGACGGTGACCAGCAGGACCGCGACCAGCGACAGCACTCCCGTCCAGGACGGGACCGCCCTGAGGGCGTACGCGACGACGAGGAACACCACCGCACTCAGCAGCGACCGCAGCGTGATTCCTGCGATGTGGCCGGTGACCACGTCCCGCACTCCGACGGGGGTCGCGAGCATCGCGTGGTACTGCCGGTCCCAGCGGATCGCGCCGAGCACCGGGTACGACGCGTCGAACACGCCGATCTGCATCGCCGTCGCCACCAGGATCCCGGGTGCGATGAACTGCACGTACGGCACACCGTCCAGGCCCTGGCCCCGGTCCACCAGCGACCCGAGCCCGTAGCCCAGCGCCACCAGGTACAGCAGCGGAGAGAGGAATCCGGTGAAGATGGTGCCGCGGAAGGTGCGCCGCAGCAGCACCAGGAAGTACTCCAGCACCCGCAGCGGCGGGCGCGGCCGTTCCCGTACGGCAACGAGCGTGGGGTCCATCAGTCGACCAGCGAGCGGCCGGTCAGGCGCAGGAACACGTCCTCGAGCGTGCTGCGGCGCACCAGCGAGGACAGCGGGCGTACGCCGCGCTCGTGCACGGCGCGGCCGGCCGCCTCGCCGTCGTCCACGTAGAGCAGCAGCCGGTCCGGTAGCACCTCGACGCGCTCGCCGATCCCTTCGACGCGGCGAGCATGCGGGGACAGGTCATCCTCGTCGAAGCGCAGCTCGAGCACCTCCCGCGTCGACCACTGCTCGATGAGCGAGCGCGGGCTGCCCTCGGCGGCGATCCGGCCCTTGTCCATCACTACGAGCCGGTCGCAGAGCTGCTCGGCCTCGTCCATGTAGTGGGTGGTCAGCACGAGCGTCACCCCGGACCGCTTGAGCCGGAAGAGCCGGTCCCACAACACATGTCTTGCCTGGGGGTCGAGACCCGTGGTCGGCTCGTCGAGCAGCAGGATCTCCGGGGAGTTGATCAGCGCGCGGGCGATCGTGAGCCGGCGCTTCATGCCTCCGGAGAGCGGGTCGACGAGGCTGTCCGCGCGGTCGGTGAGGTTCGCGAACTCGAGCAGCTCGGTGGCCATGCGCCGGCACTCCGCGCGCGGGATGCCGAAGTAGCGCCCGTAGACGTAAAGGTTGTCGCGTACCGTCAGCTCCCCGTCGAGGGAGTCCTGCTGCGGTACGACACCGAGCCGGGCCCGGATGCGCGCGCCGTCGAGCGCGGGGTCCATGCCGAGGATCCGCAGCGAACCGCCGGACACCGGTGACACACAGCCGATCATCCGCATCGTCGAGGACTTGCCGGCGCCGTTGGGGCCGAGGAACCCGAAGGCCTCGCCGCGGTGCACCTGCACGTCGATGCCGTCGACCGCGACGAAGTCGCCGAACGTCTTGCGCAGCCCGACCGCTTCGATCAGCACCTCGGTACCGGTGGGGAGCACACCCGGCGTGTGGGTGGTCGAGGCCGGGTTGCTCACTCGGTCGAGCCTAGCGAGCGGTGCGGGCGGTACGCATCGCGGAATTCACGCGCGCGCCGGTCATGCCGGCGATCGGGTGGGTCGCACCGTGCACGTTGCGACCCGCCCGACCGTCTGGCTGAGCGCCCCGGCTCAGGCGGCCTTGTGGAAGGCCCGCTTCCCTACCCGTACCAGCTGACCTGCGTCGCTCATGCCCATCATGCCGGCGATCGACCATGCCGAGGAGTACAGCCGGCCGTGCTGCCAGAGCAGCCCGAGCGGCATCGTGACCTGGGCGTACGATCGCTCCCCCTTGGGCGTGACCTTGGTGATCTGGCCGACCGTGCTCGGGTCGAAGTCCGGCGGCGGCGGCTCCTCGCCCATCGGTGCGCCCTCCATCACCTCGGAGACGAAGACGTTGCCCTTCTTGTCCACGGCCACACCGGTCGGTGCGTTCAGGCCCTTGATGACCTTGCGGACCTTTCCGGTCGTCGCGTTCAGCACGTAGACGCGGCCCGCGCCGGGAACCAGACCACCGGCGGTGGAGACGTAGAGCCGGTTGCCCTTGCCGTACGCCAGCCCGGTCGGCACCGAGTCGCACCCGGGGTGCTTCTTATCGTTGTTCTTCATGCCCTTGCACGCGCCGGTGTTGACGTTCGGAGGCACGAAGAAGGTGCTCACCTTGCCGCGCCGGTTCACCGCGAGCACGTCGTTGGCGCCACCGTCCGCGACGAGGACGTACCCGCCCTTGCGGTGGTCGGGAACGATGTAGAACGGGTTGGACAGGGCGTCGAGCGGCTGCTTGTTCTTGCCGAACTGGCGTTGACCGTCCGGGTTGTGCTTCAGCTCGTACTTCATCAGGTCGGCGAGCTGGCGCACCTTGCCCTTCTTGTTCACCACCAGCACCGACGACGTCGGGTACTTGGGCTTCGGTCCGGCCGGCGCGCCCTCCTCCGGCGGGCCGCCGGCCTCGCCGGTCACGACGACGTACTTGTTGCCGATCTTGATGGCCCCGGCTGTCACGTTCGGGTCTAGGCCCGTGACGACGGCCTTGGCCTTGCCGGTACGGGCATCGATGCGGGTGACCTGGCCCTTCTCGGACTCGGTCACGTAGAGGAAGCGGCCCCCGGGCGAGGACACCTCACCGGGACCGCCGAGGTGCTCGGTGAGCACCTTGACGCCGGGCGTCTTCGCCGGCGCCGGTCCGGGGGGCCCGGCGGCGAACGCCGGGGTCACCGTGAGCGCGGCGGTGCAGCCGAGCGCCGCGGCAGCGGCGACGGCGCGTCTGGTTTCGAGCATGTACACCTACCTTGAAGAGGGACGTGGCGGGCGTACGTTACGGGTCATCGACCCGCGATGTCATCGGTGTTACCACTTGCTCTACCGAGTCGGCGGTAACCGCTCTCAGCCCGGCAGCAGCGTCGATCCGTCCGCGTTCACGGTCCAGAACGGATTGTGTGCGACCTCCCAGCAATGGCCATCGGGATCGCTGAACAACCCGGAGTAGCCGCCCCAAAAGGTCTCCGCGCCGGCCCGCCGCACCAGCCCACCTGCGCGCGCGGCCTCCGCGAGGACCTGGTCCACTTCGTCACGGCTACGCGTGTTGTAGGCGAGTGTGATGCCGCCCCAGCCGCCGTTGTCCTCGACGACGCTGTCCGCCGCGAGCTCTTGTCGGCCCCAGAGCGCCAGCACCATGCCGCTCGCCTGGAAGAAGACAACGTCCGGGTCATCGCCTGCGGCGCGCCAGCCCAGCGCCTCGTAGAACGCCCGTGCCCGCGCGAGGTCCGACACCCCGAGCGTCACCAGGCTCAACCGTTGCTCCACGCACGCCACCCTAGGGAGTGCCACCGACGCCTGGAGATCACCGCTGCCGGCGCTCACGGAGCTGGCGGGCGAGCAGCTCGCGCAGGACCGGCAGCGCGCGTCGGTCCTTGTCACGCCCAGCCGCCTCCTTGCTGCGGATGACATCTGCCAGGGAGGCGATCGGGACGCGCACGCCGCGCAGCTCGATGTCGATCGCCTCTCGTCGCAGGTCGGCGTACCCGCCCGTGCCGGCCGGGTTCACCGTGATGTCAAGGTCCCCGAACCGGGTGGTCAGGTTGCACACGGCCATCCCGGCGAGGGAATCCGCGTCGTGCCGGAACGGCAACGGCTCGGCACCGTCCGCCCGTACCCGTGCGTCCAGGTCGGCGAGCGCAGCCGACAGGCGCACGTAGTTGTCCCGATCCGTCGCGGGAACTACGTCGACGTCAGTGGTGAGCAACGGACTGCCGTACGCGGCGGCAGCGAAGCCGCCGATCAGGACGTACTCCACCCCGTGCCGGTCGAGCGCAGCAAGGATCGCCGGACCGTCGAAGTCAACCATCGCGCGACCGCGTCATCGCGTCCTGCAGCTGCCGCGCGAAGGCGAGCCCGGCCTCCATCTCCGCGATTCGCCCGGACGGCGTGCGCTGCAGTCTCGCCTCGGCTTGGCGCAGGTCCGAGTCGTCGTACGGGGCAAGCGACACGAGCAGCTGGAAACCGCAGAGCCGCAGGTAGCGTTCGACGTCCTCGAGTGAGGGACTGGTGCGCCCCGACTCCAACCGCGCGATCGCGGACTGCGTCGTCCCCGCGCGGCGTGCGAGCTCGACCTGCGTCAGCCCGGCGCGCTTGCGCCCCTCCCGAACGAGCTCACCACCGATCATCTGTACATAATAGCGTTCTTGCTATGCGCGACCGCCACGGCGATGACGGTCCGGCAACGGGCCCACAGCGCCCACCGCTCCCGGGTGTCACGACAGCCGGGGGCGTGAGTTCCGGCCACGCTCAGTTGCACGTCAACGGCAGACGCTTCCAACATGGTCCGCACAGCGATATATTCAGTCATGGTCAGACGTCGACTCTCGGAGCAGTCCTTCTTCGTCCTGGCGGCGGTGGCTAAGGAGCCGCTGCACGGTTACGCCATGCTGTCGCGCATCACGGAGTTGTCCGACGGGCGACTCAAATTGGCCGTCGGGACCTTGTACGGGATTATCGATCGTCTCGCCGAGCAGAAGCTGATCGAGTTGGATCGCGAAGAAGTGATCGATTCTCGACTGCGCCGCTACTACAGACTGACTGACCTCGGGCGGCACACGTTCCGCGAAGAAGGTGCACGTCAGGCGACGAACGCCCGAATCGCAGCGTCCCAACTTGCAGGCGTCGTTCTACGCCCTCATCGAGGCGAGCCATGACAGGCCGACATGAGCGCCGGGATGACGGCGACCCAGTTAGTAATCAATCCATGAGCCGGTTCGAGAATCGTTATCGCCGACTTCTCCGACTGCTACCTGCCTCTTACCGTGATGTTCGCGAAGACGAGATGGTCTCCACGTACATGAGTCGCAACCTTGAAGGAGCACAAGACGACGACGTCGAGATCCTGCAAGAATGCGGTCGTCCAAATCGGTCGGAATCAGTAGCCATAATAGGTTTGGCCCTTCGACTACGATGGGCCGACCCTACCGGACCAATTCGCTTTCGCGTGAGGGCGGGGGCAGTGCGATGGGCGACGTTGGCCAGTCTGGCAGTCCTAGCGATTCTTGCGGCTCGAGGAATACTTGGCAATATCCTAGCAACACTGGGGAGCCAACTCCTACCCGCCGATATGGACGGACATCCGTACTGGCACCCGCTGGATTTTTCCAACGCGCTCCAAGAATGGGCGTATCTCGGCTGGATACCGGCTTTCATCCTCGCCGCGCGAGGTGGTCGGCCCGGCACGAAACTTGCTGCCACTTTCGCCCTGATTCCGGTTTCCGTGTCTATGGTCTCATCAACTGTCGTTCCGCTCATTTCATCCTCTACCCGCTTCAGCGCGCCGGCACTCACCTGGGCCGTGGTGCAGGGGGCTGTCCTTCTTGGCTTGGCGGCAACAGCGTCGGGGCAGCAGGAGCAACGGAACCATGATCGCTTGTCCTGGCACCTAGTCGCCTCGTTTGGTTTCGTAGGCGTCGTCCTTCTCGGTGGCGCGGCCCTGCTTTTCAACCATAGGATCCCCGACCCCCTGGCTGTTCTCGTTGATATTTCGACGAGCGACACTGGCCTCTGGTCTTGGGCAGTTCTGGTCGCCGCAGGTAGTTTGCTCGCGCAAAATGCACGCCACAAGTCGGTATCCATCTCCCAAGTGCTAGGGCTATTCGGGCTCGGTTTGCTAGCGCTCGCCCTCACAGTCAGCTTCTTGGCAGTTCTAACACAGACAGGCTCTGGAGTACCAACCTTGATAACGGCGTTCTTCGCTGTGCAACTCGGCATACTCCTTGCAATCACTAGCTCAGCTGCTGCTTTGGCGGCGAAACGTATAAGACACTTGCCCCCAGTTCAGTATTCGTTGGTCGAGCCCGAGATTGTCGCGCCTGAGTAATGTCCAACCACGACTCCAATCACTTACGGCTGAACCGGCAAATGGACTCACACTCGTCCGCAGCCTGTCGCGTGCGGCGTCATTCGCTGGCGCACGAGCGGCACGCGCAACGGCCG
>JAFIHG010000010.1 GCA_017848795.1 Candidatus Nanopelagicales bacterium
ACCGCATGAGGTACTGGCGATCCATCGAGGCGCGGGTGTAGATGAGGGCGTTGACCTCATCATCGGTCGGTCGGGTGAGTGCTTGCGTTCTCATGGCAATCAGGTGCTCCGTGCTGTACGGGGTTCCTGATTGCTGGGTGAACCGACCAACGACGTCGACACCGACATGCTCGCGGCGACCGAGGACCTGCTGGACTCCTGGCCCGGAACGCTGATCGTCGTGTCGCACGACAGGTACTTCGTGGAGCGCGTCACCGACCAGCAGTACGCCGTCCTCGACGGTCGGCTGCGCCACCTGCCGGGGGGCGTTGACGAGTACCTGCGGCTGCGCGCCGAGGTCCCAGCCGCCGCAGCGACCAGGGCGGCGCCGGGTGCTCCGGCGGCGCCGCGCGGGTCGAGTGCCGCGGAACGCGACGCGCGTCGGGAGCGCAACGCGACCGAACGCAGCCTGGACCGGCTCACCGCGCAGATCGCGTCCCTGCACGAGCAACTGGCCGCGCACGACCCGAGCGACTACCTCGGGCTGGCGCGGCTGGGCGACGAGCTGCGCGAGGCCGAAGCGCGTACGGCGGCGCTCGAGGACCGCTGGCTCGAGCTGTCCGAACAGCTCGATCCGTGAACCGCGACCGGTCTGCGGCCCGCGGGGCGGCGAGCGCCGTGACGGGTCCGCGTACCCCGGCCGTCGCGGTGTCGTTCCTGGCGCACGGGACGACGGCCGGCTCGTTCGCCTCGCGCATCCCGGCACTGCAGGAGCACCTCGGGCTGTCGGCCGGCGAGCTCGGAATAGCGCTGCTCATGGTGTCCATCGGGTCCGTGACCACGATGCAGGTCGGCGCGCTCGTCGCTCACCGGGTGGGGCAGCGGGCCGTACTGTTGTCGACTCTCGCCGCCTGGTCGGTGCTGTTGCCGCTCGCGGCGCTCGCCCCGTCGCTGCTGCTGCTGTGCGCGGCGCTGCTGCTCTCCGGAGTGGCGGCGGGTAACGCCGACGTCGCGATGAACGCGTTGGGGGTGCGGGTCGAACGGCGCGCGGGGCGGTCGCTGATGTCGCGCCTGCACGGGTTGTGGTCGGTGGGCGGCATCGTCGGTGCGGGGATCGGCGCCGCGTGCGCGCATGTCGGCGTGAGCGCGGTGCTCCAGTACGCCGGCGTCGGAGCGCTCATCGTCCTTGTCGCGCTGTGCAGCTGGCCCGGGTGGGCGCAGGCCGCGCAGCCGGACGCCGGGCGGCCGCCCGGGTTCGCCCGCCCGAGCGGGCGGGTGCTGGTGATCGGCGCTATCGCGTTCGCCGCGGTCTGCGGCGAGATGGCGGGAACCGACTGGAGCGCCGTCTTCCTGCGCGACGTGGTGGGCGCAGGTCCGGGGGCAGCGGCGCTCGGAGTTGTCGCGGTGGCGACCGCCATGGCCGTGGGCCGGCTCGGCGGGGATGCCGTCGTGCAGCGATTCGGGCCGGTACGCACCGTGCGCGCCGGAGGTGTCGTGGCCGTCCTCGGCGTACTCGTGGTGCTCGGCGCCCCGTCGAGCTGGCTCGCCACCGTGGGTTTCGGGCTGCTCGGCCTCGGTGTGAGCACGGTCGTACCGCTCGCGTTCGCCGCTGCGGGGCGCCTCGGTGGCGAGCACCCCGGCCAGCAGATCGCGGCGGTCGCGACGCTGGGATACGGCGCGGGCCTGGCGACCCCGTCACTGATCGGCCTGGTGGCCGAGCTGTCCTCGTTGCGGGTCGCGTTCCTGCTCGCCGCGCTGCTGCTGGCCACGATCGCGGTGCTCGCTGGCGCATTGCGTCCTGCGCGTGCCGACGGCCGCGCGTAACGGCTATGCGGGGTGTTCGAACGGGATGCTGAGGACACGGAGCAGCTCGGCGAGCCGGGCACGGTCCGGCGCGGAGAGCGCGGCGAGGATCTGGCGTTCGTAGTGCAGCAGGTCGGTGAGCGCGGCGTCCACGCGCTCACGCCCGGCCGCCGTCAGCCGTACCCGCACGCTGCGCCCGTCGTCCGGGTCAGGGATCCGCTGCACCAGCCGCTTGGCGGTCAACCGGTCGATGCGGTTGGTCATGGTCCCGCTCGTGACGAGCGTCTGCTGGAGCAACCGCCCGGGGGAGAGCTCGTAGGGAGCACCCTCGCGGCGCAAGGCGGCGAGCACGTCGAACTCCCACGGCTCCAGCCCGTGATTCTCGAACGACTCCCGGCGAGCCAGGTCCAAGTGGCGCGCCAGCCGCGAGACGCGGGAGAGCACCTCGAGCGGGGCGACGTCGAGATCCGGACGCTCCCGTGACCAGGCGGCGACGAGCGCGTCCACCTCGTCCGACGTACGCGCCACCCCGGAATCGTAACCGAGTTCTCTCGACATCAAGATACTTCGCCTCTGCCCATTTGCGACGTCACTGCGCTGAGCGCCGGAAACGGCCCCGCATCCGGCGCGATTTCCACCACCCGGACAGTGACGTCGCTGACGTCGCGGACGTGGCAAGGACGGGTCAGGTGCGGGCCGTCAGGCGCGGCTTCTTCTCGAGCCCGGCGATGCCGTTCCAGGCGAGGTTCACCACATGGGCGACGACCTCGTCCTTCTTGGGTTTGCGCACGTCGAGCCACCACTGGCCGGTGAGCGCCACCATCCCGACGAGCATGTTGGCGTACATCGGGGCGAGCTTGCCGGGAAAGCCCTTGCGGTCGAACTCCCGGGCCAGGCGCGCCTCCACCTGGCTGGCGACGTCGCGCAGCAGCGAGGCGAAGTTCCCGGTGTTCTGCGCGACCGGCGAGTCGCGTACGAGGATGCGGAAGCCGTTCTCCCGGCCCTCGATGTAGTCGAAGAGCGCTGTGGCGGCCTGCTCGAGCAGGTCGCGCGGGCGGTCCGCGGTCAGCGAGTCGGTGACCATGCCGAGCAGCTGGTTCATCTCCCGGTCGACGATCACTGCGTACAGGCCGTCCTTGCTGCCGAAGTGCTCGTACACGACGGGCTTGGACACGCCGGCCTTCGCGGCGATCTCCTCGATCGTGACGGCTTCGAAGCCCTTGTCCGCGAACAGCCGGGCGCCGACCTGCAGCAACTGCTCGCGCCGCTCGCGGCCGGTCATCCGGACCCGTTCGGCCTTGCGCGCCGGTGCGCGGTCGGCCGGTACGGGTCCGGAGACCGGTTGCTCGGCCGTCGTCGAATCAGCAGTCACGGTGTACATGATGCCGGTGGCGCCGCCCGGACCGGGGGCGCAACCTGCGCACCCACGTCAGGCGCTCGGCTGGCCGTCCACCCGCCGGGCGGCGAGCCGCTCCGGCTTGGGCCAGCGCACGTCCCATGCCCAGCCGAGCTTCTCGAACCACGAGATGACCCGGGCGCTGCTGTCGAGCTGGCCCTTGAGCACACCGTGCCGGGCGCAGGTCGGGTCCGCGTGGTGCAGGTTGTGCCAGGACTCGCCGGCCGAGAGCAGAGCCAGCCACGCGACGTTGCCGGACCGGTCCCGTGCTTTGAACGGGCGCTTGCCCCAGACGTGGCACACCGAGTTGATGCTCCACGTCACGTGGTGCACCAGCGCGACCCGGACGAGGGTGGCCCAGAAGAACGACAGCAGCGCACCCTGCCAGGACCAGGTGATCAGGCCGCCGAGCAGCGCCGGCAGCAGCAGCGAGACTGCCACCAGCAGCGGGAACGCCCGGGAGATGCGGACGATGTCCTTGTCCTTCAGCAGGTCGGGCGCGTACCGCTGCAACGGGGTCTGCTCGACGTCGAACAACCAGCCGGTGTGCGCGTGCCACAACCCCTTGGTCAGTCCCCAGGCACTGTCGCCGAACGCCCAGGGCGAGTGCGGGTCGCCCTCGTCGTCGCTGTACGCGTGGTGCTTGCGGTGGTCGGCGACCCAGCGCGCGACCGGGCCCTCGATCGCCAGGCTCCCGGCTATCGCGAGCGTGATCTTCAGCCAGCGCTTGGCCTTGAACGAGCCGTGGGTGAACAGCCGGTGAAAGCCGATCGTGATGCCGTGCGACGCGACGACGTAGAACGCGACAGCGAGCGCGAGCTCGGTCCAGCCGATGCCCCAGCCCCAGGCGACCGGCACCGCCACCGCGACGGCGATCAGCGGTACGGCGACGAACGTGCCGACCATGAAGCGGTCCGCGCGCGACTGGTGGTCGCTGCCATGCGTCGCAGCGGGAGCCGTACCGCGCGCACCGTACGAGTGGCCGGTGAGGGCCGCCTCCTCCGCTTCGCGTACCGGGTCGAGCAGGGGAGTGCTGGCAGGGACGCTCACGGGGGCTCCAGGTGCAGCGTGCGACAGTGGCTACGTCACCGTAACCTACGGACCCGTAGGTTTGTCCAGCGCAACCGAGTTCCGGTGGTTGGCCGACTGCGCCCGCCGATCTCTACAGTGGGCTGCACCGTTCCCGGGTTGCTCTGCTGGCAGGGGCCGCCTGACTTTGAATCAGGATTAGCGACGGTGGTTCGATTCCACCCCCGGGAGCCCTTTCGGCCCGGGTCAGCGCCTGGTGCCGGCGGACCCGTACGAGCGGCGGTCCGGGGGCAGGTATCGTGGCGCAGCGCCGGTCCCTGCCCCCTCACCTACGTAGGACGACTGTGACTCAGCGCCCCTCCGTGGTCGTCCTCGCCGCCGGCGAGGGCACCCGGATGAAGTCGGAGCGACCGAAGGTGCTGCATCGCATCCTCGGGCGGACGCTGCTGGACCACGTGCTCGCGGCCACGTCCACGCTCGACCCGCGACAGGTCGTCGTCGTCGTCGGCCACGGCCGGGAGGTTGTCGCTGCCCACCTCGCCGATGCCCATCCGCACGTCCGGACCGCCGTGCAGGAGCAGCAACTCGGCACCGGGCACGCCGTCGAGGTCGCTCTCGAGGTGCTCGCCCCGCCGGCGGGCGCGGTCGTCGTGCTCGCGGGCGACGCCCCGCTGATCACCGGTGAGGCGCTGCGCGCGCTCGTGGAACAGCACGCTGCGAGCGGAGCTGCCGCGACCGTGCTGAGTGCCGAGCTGGACGACCCGACCGGGTACGGCCGGGTGCTGCGCGACTCGGACGGGCAGGTCGTGGGCATCGTGGAGCAGAAGGACGCCGACCCGGCCCAGCAGGCGATCCGCGAGATCAACTCCGGTGTCTACGCTTTCGCGGCCGAGCCGCTCCGGCGGGCGCTCGGCGCGGTCGGAACCGGCAACGCCGCGGGCGAGCGCTACCTCACCGACGTGCTCGGGCTGCTGCGCGCCGAGGGTCTGCCCGTGGGTGCGGCGCTGGCGGCCGACCCGGTGGAGGTCCTCGGGGTCAACGACCGGGCCCAGCTCGCGGCGGCCGGTGCGCTGCTGCGCGACCGCATCGTGCTGCGGTGGATGCGGGAGGGCGTCACGGTGGTCGACCCGCGTACGACCTGGATCGACGCCGAGGTCGTACTGGAGCCCGACGTCGTCGTACACCCGAACACGCAGCTGCACGGCTGTACGACGCTCGCCCGGCACGCCGAGGTCGGCCCGGACACGACGCTGCACGACGTGCGCGTCGGGGTCGGGGCACGGGTACGCCGTACCGAGGCGCACGACTCGCAGATCGGCGCCGGTGCGGACGTCGGCCCGTTCAGCTATCTGCGTCCGGGCACGGTGCTCGCGGACGGCGCGAAGGTCGGCGCGTACGTCGAGGTGAAGAACTCCCACGTCGGTGAGGGCTCCAAGGTCCCGCATCTGTCCTACGTCGGTGACGCGGAGATCGGGGCGGGAACCAACATCGGAGCGGCGACCGTCGTCGTCAACTACGACGGGGTCGCCAAGCACCGCACCGTCATCGGCGACGCCGTACGGATCGGCAGTGACACCATGCTCGTCGCGCCGGTGCACGTGGGAGACGGCGCGTACACCGCGGCCGGGTCGGTCGTCACGACCGACGTGCCTGCGGGTGCGCTGGCCGTCGGTCGTGCCCCGCAACGCAACGTGGAAGGCTGGGTGGAGCGGCGACGCGCCGGCTCCCCGGCCGCCGCAGCCGCTGCACGCCTCCGCTCGAGCTCCGGCACCGACCAGGTCGCCGGCACCGACCGCCCCCGGGAGAACGACTCGTGACCGGTATCAAGATGAACACCCAGAAGCGGCTGGTGCTGATCGGCGGTCGCTCCCATCCCGAGTTGGCGCAGGCCGTCGCCGACGAGCTCGGTGTCGAGCTCGTACCGACGCTCGCGTACGACTTCGCCAACGGCGAGATCTTCGTGCGCTTCCAGGAATCGGTGCGCGGCTGCGACGCGTTCGTGCTGCAGAGCCACACCGAGCCGATCAACAAATGGATCATGGAGCAGTTGCTCATGGTCGATGCGCTCAAGCGCGCGTCGGCCAAGCGGATCACCGTGATCCTGCCGTTCTACGGCTACGCGCGCCAGGACAAGAAGCACCGTGGCCGCGAGCCGATCTCGGCCCGCCTGATCGCCGACCTCTTCCACACCGCCGGCGCCGACCGCCTCATGACGGTCGACCTGCACACCAGCCAGATCCAGGGGTTCTTCGACGGCCCGGTGGACCACCTGTTCGCCACGCCGCTGCTCGTACGGCACGTCGCCGACGTGGTGGACGACCGCCGCAACATCACCGTTGTCTCCCCGGACGCCGGCCGCGTACGCGTCGCCGAGCGGTGGACCGACATGCTCGGGTCGCCTCTGGCGATCATCCACAAGCGCCGGGACCTCGACACCCCGAACGAGGCGCGGATGCTCGAGATCGTCGGCGAGGTCGAGGGCCGTACGTGCGTCGTGATCGACGACATGATCGACACCGGCGGCACCATCGTGAAGGCGGCCGACGTGCTGTTCGAGCACGGTGCCGGCGAGGTGATCGTGGCCGCGAGCCACGGCATCCTGTCCGGCCCGGCGATCGAACGGTTGAAGAACAGTGCGGTGCGGGAGGTCATCGTCACCGACACGCTGCCGATCCCGCAGGACAAGCGTTTCGACAAGCTCACCGTGCTGCCGATCGCGCCGCTGATCGCGCGCGCCGTCCAGCAGGTCTTCGAGGACGGCTCAGTTACCAGCATGTTTGAGGTAGGACCGGTCTAGCACCACCCTGGGCCCCCGCTGGCGAGCGCAGCAAGCCAGTAGGGGAGTTTGAGGTGGGACCGGTCTAGCACCACTGTGGGCCCCCGCTGGCGAGCGCCTGGCGTCGTAGAAGGACGAGGGTCGGGCGAGCGCGCGTGGTTCGGAACGTGATCAGAGGTCCGGGGTCACCTGCGGGGCTGACCCGGCGCGCGCGACCCGCACCGCGTCGACGGTGAAGATGACCAGCGCCAGCCAGACGATCACGAACCCGATCCACCGCACGGGCGGCATCTGCTCGCCGAAGATGAACACCCCGACACAGAACTGCAGGACCGGCGTCAGGTACTGCATGAGTCCGACGATCGACAGCGGGACGCGCACGGCGGAGGCGTTGAACAGCAGCAACGGGACGACGGTGATCACCCCGCACCCGGCGAGCAGCAGCGTGTTCGCCAGCGAGGAGTGGCCGAAGACCAGCGTTCCCTGGGTCTGCAGGAACAGCAGGTAGGCGATCGCGAATGGGAAGGTGATCGCGGTCTCGACCGTCATGCTGGGGATCGACTCGATGCCCGCCAACTTCTTGCACAGGCCGTACATCCCGAAGGAGACGGCCAGTACGAGTGCTACCCAGGGCAGCGCGCCGTACCCCAGCGTCAGTACGAGGACTGCCACTGCCGCGATCGCGAAGGCCGCCCACTGCAGCGGCCGCATCCGTTCGCGCAGCAGCACCACCCCGAGCAGCACCGAGATCAGCGGGTTGACGAAGTAGCCGAGCGCCGCCTCGACCACGTGCCCGGAGTTGACCGCCCAGATGTAGACGCCCCAGTTGACCGAGATCAGCGTCGCCGACGCCACGAGCAGGCCCATGACGCGGCGGTTGCGCAGCACCGCACGGATCTTGCCCCAGCCGCGGGTCGCCGCGACCAGCAGCAGGGAGACCACCAGTGACCACGCGATGCGGTGCGCCAGGATCTCGAGCGCGCCAGCTGGCTCGAGCAGCGGGAAGTACATCGGGAAGAAGCCCCACAGCCCGTACGCGGTCACGCCCGCGATCAGGCCGGTGCGCAGCGACGAGCCGCCGGTGAGCCGCGCCCGCCGGGGCTTGGCGTAGGCGCTGCCACCCGGCTCCGGCGGTGCGGAACCGGGCTGGTGGTCCCGGTACGTCGTCAAGCCACCCACGCTATGCGCTTGCCCGTCACCGCGCCGAATCGGTTCCGCTCCCGGATCGCTGCCACCGCAGCGATCCGCGACCAGTCTTGTGCGTGATCTTGTTGCTCATCCTGCGTCGAACTCGGGTCCCCGCCCCGTCCGCGAAATCGGATCAGAACGGCGGGTCGGTCTCGGCCACGTCAGTTTCGGACGAGCCGTCCAGTGTGGCGTCTGCGTCTAGTGCGGGCGGTTCGAGGACCGGGCGGGGCGGGATCGCGATGCGCTGCCCCAGGACGGTGACGTACATCGCTGACCCGTCAGCACTGGAGTCGACAACGTCGGTGTGGCCGGCGGTCTTGGAGGTGTGGTCGCTGCGGCACATCGGGCCGATGTTCTGGCTGCTGCTGGACCCGCCCTGCCCACGTGGGATGGCGTGCTCCATATCCGCGACGGTGGCCTTCACGTGGCAGTGCGGGACGCGGCATTCACCATCGCGGGCCAGGACGAACTCGGCCAGCGGAGCTGGAACGGGGAAGGCGTCGCCGTAGTCCAGCAGATGACCTGCGACGGGGTCGGTGACCAGCCGCCGCAGCGTGCTGGATCCGCTGGCCATCTCGCGCGCGATGGGTCCAGGGACGGGTCGGCCGTTGATGCAGGCCGGGTCGTCGCGTAGTCCGAGCAGAGTGTCCAGGGTGAGCACCACTTGGGTGTCAACGCGTCGCTTGCCATGACTCGTCGGGAAGCTCGGATCGCTCACCGCCCGGTGCAGCAGCCCGAGCAACACCTCAGCGCGCAGCGCCGGCAGCGAGGGACGCGGCGCAGCCGGCCTGGGCTCGTGCGGCGTACCCAGGACGCCGTACTTGTCCACAGCCACCGGCGCCCCGGTCGACACGCGAGACCGGTTCTCGGCATCGGACGGGTACGGCGCTGTCGGGACGCCGTTCCTACCGCGAGCCGTCTCGCCCGCGCCCGACGCCGTCTCGTCCGCGCCCGACGCCGCCTCGCTCGCGATCCCCGTCGCCTCTTCGCCGTTGATGCCTTGGGGCACGGGCGGCGTACCCAGGACGCCGTACTTGTCCACAGCCGGCCGTGCCGCAACCGACACCGGAGAACGGTCGTCGGTTCCAGGGTTGGACGGCGTCGTCGGGACGCCGTTGTTGTCCACAGCCACGCTCGCGCCGGTCGGCACACCCGTGCTCGCGCCGGTCGCCACCGCCGACGCGCTGTTGTCTCTGTTGTCGGCGCGGGGTTCGGCCGGCGTTGCCGGGACGCCGTTGTTATCCACACCAGGGCCCGCGGCCTGTCGCCGGTTGCGCAGCTCGGCGCGGGCCAGGGTGTCGATGACGCTGAATGCCCACTCCGTCTCGGGCTCGGCGGCGGTCAGCGAGAGGGTGCCTGTGCCATCACCGTCGGCCCGGTGGAACAACCCGGTCTTGGTAGCGACCGCCTCCCGATAACGCTCGGCAGAGCCGACCGGGTCCAGCGCGTGCTCGGCGCGGGTCAAGGACTTGCCGAAATCGCCCGGGGTCTGCCGGGCTGCGCGAGGTAGGGCCCGGGCAAGCATGTCGGTGGCCAGGTCCGCGGGCCGTCCGGCGAGATGTTCCATCGCGACGCGGGCGTGAGCCAGGGTCACGTGACCAGAACGCAGCGCTTCTCCGACCGCGGTGCTCGGGCCGGTGTGCAACGCCCGGGCCAGGGCGACGCGGTTGTCGGCAGCCACCCGGGAGAGTCGCAGCGCTTGGCGGACCTCGTCGATACCCGTCCGGGCCGCAAGCATTTCCGCGTCGACGAGCCGGCCGGCTCGGTCCCGTGCCAGACGCGGTCCCCTTGTCGAGGTGGACTTGGCGAGCGCCGCGGCCTCGGCGCGGTCGGCGAGCAGCAGCACCGCTCGCAACGCAACCGCGTTGGCGTAGGCGACCTGCCGCTCGGCGGCCTGCACGTACCTGACCAGGTCGCCGTCGCCGAGTCCGGCGGGGTCGGTCCGCTCCAGCGCCAGCGCCGTAGCACCGCCCGGGACCTGCTGGGCATCAGAATCAAACATAGATTCAGGCTATGGCGAGGGTCCGACAGTCCATCGCGGCAGAACACACTGCAGGTCAAGCACTTGCAGCGTTTCCAGACGAAGGCAGTGCGACCCGGATTGGCGATGTCGGTCGATCAATCGGAGGGTCCTGCGTCCCCGAAACGGTGATCGCCTACGTGCGTAGCGCGGGCCGGCAACCGGGCCGAACACCCGCCAAGGGGTCGCGATACTCCTCGCGCGATGAAGCGGCCGCGCGCGGAAGGATCGCAGAACGGGAGCGGACCCGCCATCGGTCGGTGACCGTCCCGGCTGTCTCCTGCACGAGAGACATCAGGAGTGGCGTGCGAGCCAGCGGCCGAGCAGTTCGGCCACCCGCTCATGGCCCGCAGCGGTCAGCTCGCCGTCGACGACAGTGGTGGCGCTTGTCGTGAGCCACGTGGTGGCGCTCCGCACGTACTGCGCGCCGTACTTGTTCGCGGCGGCCTGTACCCAACGGTCGAGGCGTACCAGGGCGGCCGGCGGCTCACCCTCGCCGGTCCAGAGCGGCGGCATGGCGATGACCCGGGTGCCGGGAAGCCCGCTGGCCAACGCCCGGTACGTGCCGGCGACCGCGCGGCGTACCTTGGTGCGCTCGGCCGGCAGCAACTCGAGGTCTGCGGTACCGGCCGACACGACCACAAGCGCCGGGTCGGCTTCGATCGCGGTGCCGACCATGTCCCGTACCGCCGGGCAGGTAGCCATCGCGCAGCTCGCCGGGTCGGTCGGGGAGGCGAGGTAGCCCGTCCCCGCGCGGGCGAGATTGTCCTCGGTCCAGCCCTCGTGTTCGGCGACCAGCGTCGTCCAGCGCTCTGGCACCGACTCACCGGCGGCGAGCCCCTGCACCGCGCCGTCGCCGAGGAAGACGGCGACCGACCCGGCGTGGCTCGTCGCAGACGGGCTGTGGCTTACCGTCGGGTCGGTCCCCGGGGTGGCGCCGGGCGAACCGGCGCCCTCGGTGTCAGCGCCGCCGGCGACCTTGACGGGTGGGGTGTCGGGGGTCGGCGCGGTACGGCTGAAGACCAGCAACCACACGCCGACCGCGGCGAGCGCGAGCACCGCGATCGCGAGTGCCGCCGAGACGGTACGTCCCCGTTGCGCCACGCGCTGACCCTTCCCTTCGTGACTGGCGGCTCACGCTGCGTCGAGCCTCCCGCATGCTACGGGGTCGGCGCGCACCCGGTGGACGGGCAGAGGCGGTGATTGTCCATAGCGGTTGACAGGACGGCAGGGGTCGGTAACCTCGTCGCTGCACTGCACGTCCGATCGCGACCGGACACGGACACATCTGCCGAACCGACCGAAGGGGGCCTGGCATGCGCCGCCGCTCGCTCACCACCTTGGTCACCACCGCGACGGCCTGCTTGGCGACCACCGCGGCGATGGCCGTGCTCCCCGGTACGGCGAGCGCCGTGGCGTCCGCCGTGTCCGGCGCCGCCGCGAGCTCTGTCAAGGCGCCCGCCCGCACCAAGATCGTGTTCAAGGTGAAGCACTGCAACGGCTGCCGGATCGGCGTGCAGCGCGCGCTGGAGAGCGGAACCACGGTACGGCCCAAGCGCCCCGGGTACTGGCCGAAGCGCGAGCGCTCCGTCAAGGTCCACCATGGCCGGGCGGTCCTGCACGTGCCCACGCGCTACACCAGCGGCATGTCGTTCACGATCGACGCCCCGTGGGCCGCCGACATCACCAACGCGGTGACCAACATCGTCGTCGGCTACCCGGGCGTGCCGGCGAATGCCCGTGTCGGCAAGAAGCACGCCCGCCACGCGCGCCACGCGACGGCGTGCTGGGCCGGGACCCACCGCGCGAAGGTCGTCTTCCACCTTCGAGTCGCGAAGGTCCGCGGCAAGGTCCTCGGCGGCGGCCACGGCCAGACGCCGCTCGCCTGGACCAACCCCACGAAGCGCACCGTGCCCGGCACCGCGAACCGTACCTGGCGCGGCATCATCGGCAACCAGGACGCCTACTACTGCTGAGGACCTACCGCCACGACGCAGCGGCGAGCCATCCGCCGGAACGGCGCGCCGACCCGCCGCCTGGGCGGTGACGTTCGGCTACGGCGAGCCTCAGGCGACCTGCCAGGTGTCGCTGCCCGCGATGAGCGCGGCGAGGTCGCCCGGGCCGTCCTTGGCCGCGGTGTCGAGTTGGGCACGCACCTGCTGGTCGTACGAAGGGCGCGCCACGTTGCGGAAGACGCCGATCGGCGTGTCGTCCAGCGTCACCGGGTCGGAGAGCCGGGACAGCGCGAACGCCACCGACGGGTCCTCGGCCGTGGCGTCGTGCACGAGGAGCGCGTCGGCGCCGACCGCGGCGACGTCGACCACCTCGAGCGTGCCGTCGGCCGCGCGGACCACGCCGCGGCCGCCGTCGCTGCCGAACCTGATCGGTTCGCCGTGCACGAGCCGGATCAGCTCGTCGTCGCGGGTGTTCGCGTCCTTGAGCGGGTCGAACGCGCCGTCGTTGAAGATGTTGCAGTTCTGGTAGATCTCCACCAGCGCGGTGCCCTCGTGGTGGGCGGCCTGGCGCAGCGTGTCGACGAGGTGCTTGCGGTCCGAGTCGATGGTCCGGGCCACGAACGTGGCTTCCGCGCCGAGTGCGAGCGAGATCGGGTTGAACGGGTTGTCGATCGAGCCCAACGGTGTCGACTTGGTGATCTTGCCGACCTCGGAGGTGGGCGAGTACTGGCCCTTGGTGAGCCCGTAGATCCGGTTGTTGAACAGCAGGATCTTCAGGTTCACGTTGCGCCGCAGCGCGTGGATCAGGTGGTTGCCACCGATCGAGAGCGAGTCGCCGTCGCCGGTGATGACCCAGACCGACAGGTCCGGGCGCGACACGGCAAGGCCGGTCGCGATCGCCGGCGCCCGGCCGTGGATGGAGTGCACGCCGTACGTGTTCATGTAGTACGGGAAGCGGCTCGAGCAGCCGATGCCACTGATGAACACGATGTTCTCGCGGGCGAGGCCGAGCTCGGGCAGGAACGACTGGACCCCGGCGAGGATCGCGTAGTCACCGCAGCCGGGGCACCAGCGCACTTCCTGGTCGGTCTTGAAGTCCTTGGCGCTCTGCTTGACCTCGGTACGCGGCACCTGGGACAGGGCCTCGGGCATGCCCAGGTCGACGGTCTCAGACACTGGTGATCACATCCTTGATGACGCCGGCGAGCTCCTCGGCCTTGAACGGCAGCCCGCGGACCTGGTTGTAGCCGACCGCGTCCACGAGGAAGCGGCCACGGATCAGCAGTGCGAGCTGACCGAGGTTCATCTCGGGTATCAGCACCTTGTCGTAACGGCGCAGCACCGCCTCGAGGTTCGCCGGGAACGGGTTGAGGTGGCGCAGGTGCGCCTGCGCGACGGTCAGCCCTTCGCGCCGTACCCGCCGGCAACCCGCACCGATGGGGCCGTAGGTCGAGCCCCACCCGAGCACCAGCACCCGCGCCTCACCGCTGGGGTCGTCCACCTCCAGGTCCGGCACCTCGATGCCGTCGACCTTGGCCTGGCGCAGCCGCACCATCTTGTCGTGGTTGGCCGGGTCGTAGGAGATGGCGCCGGTGCCGTCGGCCTTCTCGATGCCGCCGATGCGGTGCTCGAGACCCGGCGTGCCGGGGACCGCCCAGGGCCGGGCGAGCGTCTTCGGGTCACGCAGGTACGGCCAGAAGTCCTTGCTGCCGTCGGGCAGTTCGTGGTTCGGCTCGGTCGTGTAGCGGACCGTCAGGTCCGGCAGCGCATCCACGTCCGGGATCCGCCACGGCTCGGCGCCATTGGCCAGGTAACCGTCGGACAGCAGCATCACCGGGGTCCGGTAGACCGTCGCGATGCGCGCCGCCTCGATGGCGGCATGGAAGCAGTCCGCGGGCGAGCTCGGCGCGACGATGGGTATCGGCGCCTCGCCGTTGCGCCCGAACATCGCCTGCAGCAGGTCGGCCTGCTCGGTCTTGGTCGGCAGGCCCGTGGACGGACCGCCGCGCTGGACGTCGATGACCAGCAGCGGCAGCTCGAGCGCGACGGCGAGGCCGATGGTCTCCGACTTCAGGGCGATCCCCGGCCCGGAGGTGGTCGTCACCCCGAGCGCGCCGCCGTACGCCGCACCGAGCGCGGCGCCCACTCCGGCGATCTCGTCCTCGGCCTGGAAGGTGGTGACACCGAACTTCTTGTGCTTGGACAGCTCGTGCAGGATGTCGCTCGCCGGGGTGATCGGGTACGACCCCAGGAACACCGGAAGGCCGGTCTGCCGGCCGGCGGCGACCAGGCCGTACGAGAGCGCAAGGTTCCCGGTGATGTTGCGGTAGGTGCCCGCGGTCATCGTCGCCGGCTTGACCTCGTACTGGACCGAGAAGTCCTCGGTCGTCTCGCCGAACGCCCAGCCGGCCTCGAAGGCCGCCAGGTTGGCCGCGAGGATCTCCGGCTTCTTCGCGAACTTGCTCTTCAGGAACTCGACGGTGCTCTCGGTCGGCCGGTGGTAGAGCCAGGACAGCAGCCCGAGCGCGAACATGTTCTTCGCGCGCTCGGCCTCCTTCTTCCCGAGGTCGAACTCCTTGAGCGCCTCGACCGTGAGCGAGGTGAGCGGGATGGGGTGCACGGCGTACGACTCGAGGCTGCCGTCCTCGAGCGGGCTGGTCTCGTAGCCCACCTTGCTCATGTTGCGCTTGGTGAACTCGTCGGTGTTCACGATCAGGTCCGCGCCGCGCGGCAGGTCCTTGAGGTTGGCCTTCAGCGCTGCCGGGTTCATCGCGACGAGGACGTTGGGCGCGTCACCCGGCGTCATGATGTCGTGGTCGGCGAAGTGCAGCTGGAAGGCGGAGACGCCGGGCAGCGTGCCGGCGGGTGCCCGGATCTCGGCGGGGAAGTCCGGCAGCGTTGACAAGTCGTTGCCGAACGCCGCCGTGGAACTGGTGAACCGGTCGCCGGTCAACTGCATCCCGTCGCCGGAGTCCCCGGCAAAACGGATGATCACGCGGTCGAGCTGGACTACCTGCTTGCTCACGACACCTGCCTCGTCGTCGCCGGAACGCCCGGCGCCCTCGGAGGCCCCCTGCAGAGCCCCCGTGGTGCGTTCCACGAATCTGGTCGCCGCGTCGCGCACCAGGTCCTATCCTGCCCCCTCGATCGCGCTGGTCGGAAACCCGGCGTCCACGTGTCGAGCAGCGCCCGCCGCGGCGCCGGCGGACGCGGCGCCGCTGCAGCACGGCCGGCCCGCCCTGGCCGATGCGTCTCAGCCCGTCCTCATAGGCGCCGGAGCACGCCCACCTGGGGCGTGCGGGAGGACGATGGTCGGTGTGGAGTCGCCGCCACGATCCGAGCTCCCGGAGACGTTGGGTTACGCGTTCAAGCGGCTGGTGCTCGGCCGGCCGCTCGTCTCCGAACAGCTGCGCCAGGAACGCCTCTCCAACCCGATCGCCCTCGGCGTGCTCTCACCGGACGCGATCTCGTCCTCCGCGTACGGCCCCGAGCAGATGCTCTTCGAGCTGCTGCCGTACGCCGGGATCGCCGCCTTCGCGCTGATCCTGCCGATCACCGGGGTGATCCTGGTGATCCTCGTGCTGGTCACGGCGTCCTACCGCCAGGTGATCAACGTCTACACGCGGGCCGGTGGCTCGTACGTCGTCGCGCGCGACAACTTCGGGCCGAAGGTCGCGCAGGTCGCGGCCGCTGCGCTGTTGATCGACTACGTCGTGACGGTGGCGGTGCAGTCGGCTGCCGGAACGGTCGCCGTTGTCTCTGCGCTGCCCGAGCTCGGGCCGTACAGCCTGGCGATCACGGTCGGGGTCGTCGTGGTGCTGTGCCTGGCCAACCTGCGTGGCCTGCGCGAGGCGGGCCGGCCGTTCGCCGTCCCGACCTACTGCTTCATCGTCATGGTGGGTCTGGTCGTCGTCGTCGGCGTCGTCCGGAGCCTGACCGGCGGGCTGCCGCAGTACGACCCGAGCACGCTGCCGGGTGCGATCCCGGTGCACGAGGGTACGGGCGTGGTCATGGGCGCCACCGTGCTGGTGCTGCTGCGGTCCTTCGCCAACGGCGGATCGTCGCTGACGGGTGTGGAGGCGATCTCCAACTCGGTGTCCGTCTTCCGTGAGCCGCGGGCGTACAACGCCCGCAAGGTCCTGGTCGTGATGGCGTGCACGCTCGGGTTCCTGGTGGCGGGCGTGTCGTACCTCGCCTTCGCCACCCACGCGACGCCGTACGCCGCGGGCTACCCGTCGGTGCTCGCCCAGGAGGCACAGGCCGTGTTCGGGCAGGGCCGGGCCGGCACCGTCCTGTTCGCGCTCACCCAGGCCGCCACCGCGCTGATCCTCTTCACCGGCGCGAACACGAGCTTCAACGGCTTCCCGTTCCTGGCCAGCTTCGTCGCCGCGGACCGGTTCCTGCCACGCCAGCTCACCAAGCGCGGGCACCGGCTCGTCTTCTCCAACGGGATCATCACGCTGACCGTGCTGGCGGTGGCCGTGCTGCTGTTCACGGGGGGGACCGTCACGGCCCTCGTGCCGTTCTACGCGATCGGCGTGTTCTCCGGGTTCGCCATGGCCGGTTACGGGATGACCCGGTACCACCAGCGGACGCGGTCGCCGGGATGGCGGCGCCGCGCGGCCATCAACCTCTCGGCCGGGGTGCTCTCCACCGTCGTCGTCCTGATCTTCGCGATCGCCAAGTTCACCGAGGGGGCGTGGCTGGTGGTGCTCGTCTTCCCGCTGCTGGTGGCGGGCCTGATCCGGCTCAACCGCGAGTACCGCGCCGAGTCCGCCGTGCTGGACCGGGTCAGCCGCCGGCGTGCCGCCCCGACCCGGTACACGAGCCTGCGGGTCTTCGTGCTCATCGACAGCGTTGATCTCGCGGTGCTGGAGGCGCTGCGGTACGGACGCAGCATGCGGCCCGACGAGCTGCGGATCGTGCACGTGATGCTGGACGCGGCCCGCGCCGACTGGCTGCGCCGGCGCTGGGAGCAGCTCGGCATCGACGTGCCGCTCGAGGTCATCGACTGCCCCGATCGCCGGTTGACGCGCTGCGTCGGTCGGTTCGTCGTCGACGCGCTCGGCAGCACCGCCGGGGAGGGGCAGACCGCTGTCACCGTGCTGCTGCCGCGGCGTACCTACGCGCCGCTGCTCGGCCGGATGCTGCACGACCACAGCGCTGATCGCATCGCGCGGACGGTGAGCCACATCCCGCACGCGGCCGCCACCATCGTCCCGTTCGACGTCCAGGCCCAGATCCGCTCGCTGCTCGCCCGCAGCACGCAGGACGGGCTCGGCCGCAGCTGGGAGGACCGGGTGCGCGACCGGCTGCTCCGGGGGGACTCTGCCTCCCTCGCCTCGTACAGCGCGCCGGCGCCGGAATCGGGCGCCACCCCGATCCGTGACCTGGTCGACGGCAGCGAGGTCACCATCGAGGGCCGGGTGCACGACGTCACCGAGAGCAACGCCGTTGGCAGTCGTACGGCGATCGTCACCGTGGCGGACGCCACCGGTCGGACGACGCTCTCGTTCGACACGGCCGGCGCCGAGGCGCCGCTGCAGGCCGGGCAGCTGGTGCGAGCGAGCGGCCGCGTGGTGCAGGTGGGTCCGGCCCTCGGACTGCACGACGCGACGTACCAGATCCTCGAGTCTCCCGGTTCCGACGACGATCCACCGGGGCGCGGCGCGTGATCGCCGGGGCTGCCGCCCACGGTCATCGCACGTGGCCGCGCCTCACGCCCGGCGGCGGCCGGCAAGCGCGGTGAGCAGGGCGAGCAGGACCCCGAACACGAAGATGATCGTTCCCATCACGTTCACCTGCGGAGGCACGCCGACACGGGACACCCCGAACACCCAGAGCGGGAAGGTCATGGTGGACCCGGCGTTGAAGCTGGTGATGATGTAGTCGTCGATCGACAGTGCGAACGTGAGCAAAGCACCGGCGAGGACTCCGGGGAACAGCAGCGGCAGCGTCACCTTCCAGAAGGTGACGTACGGCCCGGCTCCCAGGTCGCGCGAGGCCTCCTCGTACGCGGGGTCGAGGCTGCGTGCGCGGGCGCTGACGGTGATCGCGACGTACGGGATGCTGAACATCACCTGCGCGATCACGATCGTCAGGTAGCCGCGCGGCACGTTCAGTGTGAGGAACAGGCTCAGCAGCGCGGCGCCGAGGACCACTTCGGGTGCTGCGATGTTGGCGAACATCACGAGGTTGACCGATCCGCTTCCGTGGAACACGTAGCGGCCGAGCGCGAGGCCCAGGAAGGTGCCGAGCGTGGTGGCGATGACGGTGACGATCACGCTGATCGTCACCGAGTTGACCAGCGCGTTGGTCAGGTCCGGGATCGCGAACAGCTGCCGGTACCACTGCAGGGTGAAGCCCTGCCAGGTGAAGTTGAACTTGCCGGTCGTGGCATTGAACCCGAACACGATCATGACGATGATCGGCAGCGACAGCCAGAGGATCACCAGCCAGCCCCAGGTCGGCAGCAGCCAATGCCAGCGCACGTGCAGCCGTCGGCGCCGTGCGACCGCTGCCGAGACGGTCGGGGCCGGGCGGAGCGAGACCTGCGCCGTCATGACGCCGCCGCCATGTCGAGGATGTCGCCCGTACCGAGCGTGCGGGCGTAGGCGAAGACGCCGATCAGCAGCCCGCCCATCAAGATGAACGAGAGCGCGGCCGCGACCGGGTAGTCGAGGTTGGTGAAGTACTCGGTCTGGATGACGTTCCCGATCATCGTGGTGTTGGTGCCGCCGAGGATCGTCGCGTTCACGAAGTCCGAGCTCGCGGGGACGAAGGTGAGGAGCACCCCCGCGAAGACTCCCGGCATGGACAGGGGCAGCACGACCCGGCGCAACGATGCGGCACGGCTCGCGTACAGGTCGGACGACGCCTCGAGCAGGGCCGGCTCGATCCGCTCGAGCGCGACGTAGATCGGCAGCACCATGAACGGCAGGAAGTTGTAGGTCAGTCCGCCGATGACCGCGACGGGCGTGGACAGGATGTGGAACTCCGGCGAGACCAGGCCGGCGTTCTTCAACGGCGAGAGGACCATGCCGTCGTCGGCGAGGATGAAGTTCCACGACTGGGTGCGGATCACGAAGGACACGAAGAACGGAAGCAGCAGCAGGAACAGCAGGCTGGACTTGTGGTTGCCGCCGTAGAAGGCGATCCAGTACGCGACGGGGAACCCGATGCCGATGCACAGGACCGTCGCGATCAGCCCGTACAGCAGCGACCGCAGGAACTCGGTGCTGAACTCGTTCCAGCCGTTCACGTAGTTCTGCCAGTGCCAGGTCTGGCTGAACCCGGTGAGGATGTCGCCGGTCTGCGTCGACAGCGAGAGCATCACGACGATCGGGATCACGAAGAAGACCAGGAGCCACAGCCAGCCGGGAAGCGCCAGCCAGTACGGCGCCAACCGGGCTCCGAGACGGGCGTTCATCGCCGGCCTCCCTGTCAGGACTGGTAGATCGGTTCGAAGATCGAGTCCCAGGTCGTCAGCTCGTCCTCGGTCAGCACCCGGTAACGGTGCAGCTTGCTGTAGTCGCTGGGCGCCGGGAAGATCAGCGGGCTGTTCACGAGGGATTCGGTGGCCTTGCGGTCGGCTCCGGACTGCTTGGCCGCGTCGGCGGCGATGAACTTCGCGCTGCTCGGGACGGGGGTGACGTAGTTGATGCTCTCGGCGAGGGTCGCCGCGATCCGGGGCTGGTAGACGAAGTCCATCCAGGTCATCGCCGCCACCGGATTGGCGGCGTACTTCGGGATGCACATGTTGTCGGTCCAGATGGGGGCACCCTCCTTGGGGATGACGAACTCGAGGCTCGCCCCCGAGGCGTTGGCCTGGAAGATGTCGCCGGACCACGCCATCGAGGCCCACAGCTCGCCCTGGGAGAGCGGGTCGATGTAGTTCTGCTGGTAGTACTGGCGCACGATCCCGGCGTCGCGTTGCTTGGTGAGCCACGCCGCCGCGTTCTTCCAGTCCGCCTCGGTGGAGGTCTCGGGATTCACCCCGATCGCGCACAACGCCGAGTTGGGCAGGTCCTCGATGTCGGCGAACATGCCGACCTTGCCGGCGAACGCCTGGTCCTGCAGGTCCTGCCAGCTGGTCAGCTTGCGGCCGGTGAGCTTCGGGTTGTACCCGATGCCCGTCATGCCGGACTGCCACGCCATCGTGTAGGTGTTGCCGCGGTCGTAGCTCGGGTTCTTCACGAGCGGGCTGGCGTACTTGTCGAAGTTGGTCATGCGGGACTGGTCCAGAGCGACCAGGTAGCCGAGCTGCATGAGCTTGCTCAGGTAGATGCCGTTGGTGATCACCATGAGGTCGTACCCGGTCGGTTGGCCGGCGGCGAGCTCGGGCTGGATGACCCCGAAGAAGGAGTCGTCGTCCTGGATGACCTCGTCGTACGTGACCTTGATCCCGGTCTGCTTGGTGAACTGGTCGATCGTCGGGTGGTCGCTCTTGTTGTTCGGGCTGACGTCGATGTAGAGCGGCCAGTTGGCGAAGACGAAGTGACCGGTGTTCTGCTGGCCTGCCCAGTACTGCTTCGTCGCGTCCGCGCCGGCGCTGCCGGTCGGCGTCGCGGCCGCGCCGCCGCTGACCCCGCACGCGGCGAGCAGGGCTGCGACGCCGCCCAGGCCGCCGATCTTCAGCACGGTCCGGCGGGACAGCCGCTGGCTCGTCAGCCCGCGAAGCAGATCGACCGGCAGGTCGGGGAGGTCGTGGCGATCGTCACCGTTGTTGTGCTCCATCGGATTCTCCTTGCACTGGGGAAGCGGCGGGGTCGCTGCCCGAGGCAGCGCTCGGCCCGGGGCGGAGTGCGAGCGAGTGCTCGGGACGCCATGACAACCAGACGTCGTCGCCGCGCGCCGCCACGTCGGTGGCATCGGCGGCGTTCTGCCGGAAGACGATCAGGTCGGAACTTCCCGCGGATCCTGTCCGGTCACCCGACGCGGTGACCGCGACGGCGTACTGCGTCGCGGTGCCGAGGTAGACCACCTCGGTGACGGTGCCGCGCAGCACGCACGCGGACGGATCGGTGGCCGGTACGCGCAGGATCGAGATCTTCTCCGGGCGTACCGTCAGGTCGAGGACGTCCCCGACGCGTGCCTGCGCGAGGTCGGCGCCGGGTACGACCAGTCGCTCGTCGGGGCCGGCTTCCAGCACCGCGGTCGTTCCGTCAATGGCCCGGACGCGGCGGGAGAGCAGGTTGGAGGTGCCGATGAAGCCTGCGACGAAACGGGTCTGGGGGTGTTCGTAGACCTCGCGCGGCCGACCGGCCTGCTCGACCTGTCCGGCGTTCATCACGGCGAGCCGGTCGGAGAGCGTGAGCGCCTCGTTCTGGTCGTGCGTGACGAAGACGAACGTGATGCCGACTTCCCGCTGGATGCGCTTGAGCTCGAGCTGCATCGCCTGCCGGAGTTTGAGGTCGAGCGCGGCCAGCGGTTCGTCGAGCAGCAGCGCGCGGGGGCGGTTCACCAGTGCCCGCGCCAGTGCGACGCGCTGCTGCTGGCCGCCGGAGAGCTCACGTGGGCGTTGGTCGCTCTTTGCTTCCAGCTGCACCAGCTCGAGCATCTGCGCCACGCGGCGGGACCGCTCGGCGGAAGGAACACCCTTGCGCCGCAGCCCGTACGCGATGTTCTCGAACACCGACAGATGCGGGAACAACGCGTAGGACTGGAACACCATGTTCACGTCGCGGCGGTTCGGCGGGACGCCCACCACGTCCTGGCCGTAGAGCAGGATCCTGCCCGCGGTGGGTTGGTCGAAGCCACCGATCATCCGCAGGGTCGTCGTCTTGCCGCACCCCGAAGGGCCCAGCAGCGAGAAGAACTCGCCTTCGCCGATCTCCAGGTCGACCCCGCCGACCGCTGTGGTCGTGCTGCCGTGGGAATGAAAGAGTTTCTCCACCCCGAGCAGCTCGATCGCGGGCAGTCGCTCGTCCTGCGGCGGGTGCTCTCCAGCCGGAGTGCGGGGAGTCGTGAGCGAGGCATGGACCGTGTCCATGGCGCCCCCCAGGTACGGAGCGGATCTATCGAATGGCTCGAGAGTAGGTCGGCTCGAGCCGGCACGCTCGCCTGGGAGAACTGTGTTTCGCAGCTGTCACGAAAACGTCACAAGCCCTTGATCTGCAGTACATGCCGGGCGTTGGCCGCGTTGCTGAGAACCGGCTACGGCCTGGCTGTGACGGCGATGTGACGCCTCGAGGTCTGCCAGCGGGCCGGTCAGCGATAGTTCACGAACTGGGTGGCGAAGTCCAGATCGGCCTCGCGCACCAGCGCCTGGACCGCCTGCAGGTCGTTCTTCGACTTCGAGCTGATGCGCAGCTCTTCGCCCATGACCTGCGTCTTGACCGACTTGGGCCCCTCGTCCCGGATCAGCTTGCCGAGCTTCTTGGCCTGTTCCTGGCTGATGCCCGCCTTCAGCGAGCAGGAGATCTTGGACTCCTTGCCGGACTGGCGCGGGTCACCGGCGTCCAGCGCCTTGAGCGAGATCTGCCGCTTCACGAGCTTGTCCTTGAACACGTCGAGCGCCGCCTTGGCGCGCTCCTCCGTGGACGAGGTGATCTCGACCGTGAGCTCGCCCTTCCACTCGATGGCGGTGCCGGTGTTCTTGAAGTCGAAGCGCTGCGCCAGCTCCTTGGCGGCCTGGTTCAGCGCGTTGTCGACCTCCTGGCGGTCGACCTTGCTCACGATGTCGAAGCTGCTGTCTGCCATCCGCGGCGCTCCTCCTTGACCGGGCCGCCTGTCCGGCGGCCGACCCACCTGCTGTGTATCCTTCCGTATCGCGCCGCCCGCCACCGCGTGGGCCGTCGCACAGGCGGGTTGCCCGAGCGGCCAATGGGAGCGGACTGTAAATCCGTCGGCTGATGCCTACCCAGGTTCGAATCCTGGACCCGCCACCCCGTACGACCCCACCGCGCGGCTCGCTCCCCGGGGAGCGAGCCGCGCGTCGTCTGCCCCACGCTGAAGGGTCCTCGACGCGCGCGGCGGCCATCACCCCGCGACCCGGGCCAAGCGTCCCCGCGCCGTCTCGGTACGGGGCCGCACCGGATGGTGCCGCATCGCGGCCGCGAGGCCGCTGACCGGCATGTCGTTGTAGACGGTCTCGTGCCCGCCGGCGGGCACGACGTACGTCTCGTGCCAGACGCCGACCGCGCCGCGTGAGCGCCGGGCGCGTTCGTGGAACGCCCGCCACGCCGGCCGGTGGGCGCCGTCCACGTCGTGCGCGTAGCCGATCAGCGAGTCGAGATCGCGCCAGTACTGCACGACCATCGGCCCGCCGGCGCCGAGCACCGTCCGGTAGCCGAGCAGCCCCGCGCCGGGGTCCTGCCCGAGCTCGCGCAGCATGCGCGGCATCGCGGCGAGCGCGGGCCACCAGGTGGTGACCGCCCGCCAGCGGTTGACCCGCATGCCGATGAGGAAGACGACGACCGGGCCCTCGTGCCCGTCGGTGTGGCGCCCGTGGTGGACCATGGTGACCTCCGTACTAGATAGTGAGACTCTCCAATAATGGAGAGCGCTACTATCTAGTGTCGAGCGGCATGGAGGAGGCACGGTGCGGATCTCGGGTCTGGCGGCGGAGAGCGGTGTCCCGGTCGCCACGATCAAGTACTACCTGCGGGAGGGCCTGCTCCCCGCGGGCCGCGCGACCTCGGCGACGCAGGCGACGTACGACGCCGCGCACGTCGCGCGGCTGCGCCTGATCCGCGCGCTGCTCGACGTTGCCGGGCTGTCCGTTGCCGCCGCGCGGGAGGTCCTCGCCGCGCTCGGGTCCGACGACGTCTTCGAGGCCCTCGCCCGGGCGCAGGAGGAGCTGCCGCCGCGCGTGGGCCGCGAGGTCGACACGGACGCCGCCATGGCGACCGTGCAGGCCCTGCGCTGGCACACGGCGCCGGACAGCACCGCGGTGCGCCAGCTCGCGGTCGCCCTCGACGCGGCCGCCCAGGTCGGGATGCCGCTCACCGCCTCCCAGCGCGAGGTCTACGGGCGCGCCGCGTACGCGATCGCGCAGCACGACGTGGCCGGGGTGCCGACGGACTCGCTCGCCGACGCGACGCGGTACGCCGTACTGGGCACCGTGCTGCTCGAGCCGGTGCTGCTCGCCCTGCGCCGGCTCGCCCACCAGCAGGTGGCGGCCGAGCGGTTCGGCGCCCCGGGACCGGGTTCCTCGTGAGCTCGCCGGGTCGGGAACGGCGCGGGGGGAGTTGGGCGTACGGCGCGTGCGTCGTATAGGCTGCCCTGGCTCTTGCGCCCCCTTAGCTCAGTCGGCAGAGCGTCTCCATGGTAAGGAGAAGGTCTACGGTTCGATTCCGTAAGGGGGCTCTGGTCACCGGCCGTGCGGGCAGGCGACCGGCGGGGCGGGGTAGCTCAGGTGGTTAGAGCACACGGCTCATAATCGTGGTGTCGCGGGTTCGAGTCCCGCCCCCGCTACGTAGTACGCAGCTCCGTTCCCGAAAGGCACCCCGTGGCCAAGAACGACGTCCGCCCCAAGATCACCCTGGCCTGCCAGGAGTGCAAGCACCGGAACTACATCACGCGCAAGAACCGGCGCAACGACCCGGACCGCATCGAGATGCGCAAGCACTGCCCCAACTGCAACTCGCACACGGTCCACAAAGAGACCCGGTAACGAACCGCCGTGGCGGTCAACACCGAGTACGCCGGGCGCAGCTACCCCGCCAGCGCGCCGTACGAGATCGGGCTCGAGAAGGTCCGCGAGTTCGCCACCGCGATCGGCGACGCGAACCCCGCGTACCACGACCTGGCGGCGGCCCGGGCGCTCGGCTACCCCAGCCTCGTCGCGCCACCCACCTTCGTCTTCACGGTGACCTTCGCCGCGACCCGCGCCGCGATCGAGGACCCCGGCCTCGGGCTCGACTACAGCCGGGTCGTGCACGGCGAGCAGCGCTTCGCGTACACGCGCCCGCTGGTGGCCGGTGACCGGATCACGGTCAGCACGACCCTCGAGTCGGTGCGCTCGGTCGCCGGCAACGACATGGTGACGGCACGCTGCGACGTGCTCGACGAGGCCGGTGACCAAGTCGCCACGACCTGGTCGGTGCTGGTCGCCCGCGGCACGGCGGACGGAGGGAACGCGTGAGCCCCTCGTACGACGCCGTCGAGACCGGCCACGAACTGCCCGCGCTGACCCTGCGGCTCACCCGGGCCGACCTGATCCGGTACGCCGGCGCCTCCCTGGACTTCAACCCCATCCACTACAGCGACCGCGTCGCCCGCGCGGTCGGTCTGCCGGACGTGATCGCCCACGGCATGCTCACGATGGGGTGCGCCGGGCGGGTCGTGACCGACTGGGTCGGCGACCCCGGAGCGGTGCGCGAGTACGGCGTGCGCTTCACCCGCCCGGTCGTCGTCCCCGACGACGACGACGGCGCCGATCTGCACGTCACCGCCAAGATCACCGAGAAGCTCGACGACCGGTGCGTACGGATCGCGATCACCGCCGTGCACGGTGGTGCGACAGTGCTCGGCCGGGCCAGCGCGCTCGTGCGCCTGCCGGCATGACCGGTCCGACGACAGCGCCCACCGTACGGTTCGCCGACCTCACGACGCTGCGGGTCGGCGGCCCGGCCGGCCGCTTCGTAGAGGCGCACACCGAGCAGGACCTGCTCGCCGCCGTACGTGACGCTGATGCCTCCGGGACACCAGCGCTCGTCGTCGGAGGCGGGAGCAACCTGCTGGTCGCCGACGCGGGCTTCCCCGGCACCGTGGTCGCGGTACGCACGCGTGGGGTCCACGCCGTTCCGGGACCGGCCGGGGTGGACCTGCAGATCGCCGCCGGCGAGCCGTGGGACGCGCTCGTCGCGCGCGCCGTGGACGAGGGGCTGGCCGGCATCGAGGCGCTTTCCGGGATCCCCGGCCTCGCCGGTGCCACCCCGATCCAGAACGTGGGCGCGTACGGCCAGGCGCTGGCCGACGTCATCACGCAGGTGCGCGTCTTCGACCGCGTCACAGGCGGGTTGCGGACTTTCACGACCGCCGAGTGCGGTTTCGGGTACCGCAGCTCGCGGTTCAAGGCCGAGCCGTACCGCTACGTCGTCCTCGCCGTCACGCTGCGGCTGCGCCGCTGCACCAGCGGCGGACCGATCCGCTACGCCGAGCTGGCCCGTGCGCTCGGCGTCGCCGACGGGGCGAACGCTCCGTTGCCCGAGGTGCGCAACGCGGTGCTTGCCCTGCGCGCCAGCAAGGGGATGGTCCTGGACCCGGCCGACCACGACACGTGGAGCGCGGGGTCGTTCTTCACCAACCCGATCCTGGAGACCGCCCAGGCTGAGCGGCTGCCCGCGCAGGCGCCGCGCTTCGCACAGCCCGACGGCCGGGTGAAGACGAGCGCCGCTTGGCTGATCGAGCACGCCGGCTTCCACCGCGGCTACGCCTTGCCCGGCTCGCGTGCCGCCGTCTCCGGCAAGCACACCCTCGCCCTCACCAACCGCGGCGGGGCCACCGCCGACGAGGTGTTGGCGCTGGCGCGTCACCTGCGCGAGGGCGTCCGTGCGGCGTACGGCGTCGAACTCGTTCCCGAGCCGGTGCTCGCCGGATGGGACCGCCCGCTCGATCACTAGCGTCGCGCGCGGGGCCGGACGGTCTCGCTCACCGCCGGTCAGGTGCAGGACGTGGTCGTGCGGACCCGGCGGAGACGCCCAAGAACGCCACGCACTGAGCCCGCGCGAAGACGGCGCGCACCGAGTCGCTCAAGGCAGAAATGGCCGGCCGCAAGCACAGAAATAGCCGGCCGCAAGCACACGTCGGTCGAGCGCAGTCGAGACCTCGGTGACGGTGATCTGAGTCGAAACGAAGCCGGGCCGCACGCTGGGTGGCCGCGGCCGCAGCCGGATTCTTCCATTGTCCAGGGCGGCCCGAAGGGCGCGGGTTGCTGCTCCGAAAGAGCTGACGCAACCATCCGTTGGTCGAGCGTAGTCGAGACCATGATCGCCGTGGTCTGCTCCGAAAGAGCTGACGCAACCAGCCGTTGGTCGAGCGTAGTCGAGACCATGATCGCCGACGTGGTCTCGACTGCGCTCGACCACCGAGCACTCGCCCGGTCTTTCACGCGCCGACGGGCGCCGCCAGTCCCAAAGTGTCTGAGTCGAAAACAGCCCGGCCGCACCCTGGAGTGCCCGCGACCGCAGCCAGAGTCTCCACCGTCCAGGGCGGACCGAAAGGCCCCGTGCTACTGCCCGCAAGTCGCGCTGTGGACCATGGCGGACCCGGTCGCACAGAGCAACCACTGACAGCAGAAAGTAGTTGGAAATACTGTTGTTTCGGTCCGATATACCCTTGACGCCGCCATTAGCTCACGCGTATCATTCACCCATGAGTGTCGCCCCGCTGTCACCGTTCGACGGTGACGACGGCGCGGGCCCCGACCCCGATCCCGGTCCCGAACCGCGGCTCGAGGACCTGTCCCCTGCACAGCTGCTCGCGCTGGCCGGTGCGCTGCCGTGCCCGGACGGTCCGCTCGACGGGTTGGGGCAGCTGGCGGCGATCGACCGGCTCACCTCCTGGCTGGCGGCGCGCAAGCTCGCG
>JAFIHG010000011.1 GCA_017848795.1 Candidatus Nanopelagicales bacterium
AACCCGCGTGATGTCGAGCGACACGCCCGCAGTCGTGTGCCTACACAATTTCGGGTCCAAGAGGCTCTCCGACCTCCTGACCTGCACCGATGCTACCGACCACGCCGTCATGTGCCCGTGATCTTCGGAAGTCCGGCCTGAGTCGGTGAGCGGTTCACGGCGTGTCCTCGACCTCGTCCCCGGTCTGCGCGAGTTGGCCCTCGCCCAGCAACAGGTGGTGAGCCGACTACAACTGCGCGAGCTCGGAATCGGCTCCGACGACGTCGCGGCCCAGGTGCGAGCGCAGCGATGGCGGACGATCGGCCACGCGGTGGTCGTCCTGCACCGTGGCGGCATCTCGCGCGAGGGCCAGTTCTGGGTCGCCCTCCTGCATGCGGGTCCGGCGGCACTCGTGGCGTGGACTGCGCTGGAGTGGTACGGGATGCAGCGTTGGGAACGCAGGGATGTCCACGTGATCGTCGCGCGCGGAACCTCGGTCACGCCATTGCCGGGGCTGGTCGTACACGAGTCGCGCCGGTTCCGCATGGAACGTGACGCCGTGCAGTGGCGCGGGCTCACGACGGTGCGCCGACCCCGCGCGGTGCTCGACGCGGCGAGCTGGGAGAAACGGCCGGATACCGGCGCCGCGCTCCTGGCCGCCGCAGTGCAGCAGCGACTCGTGGGCGTCGACCGGCTCGCCGCCGAGCTCGCCACGGCCGGACAGATCCGCCACGCGCGCCTGCTCCGGGAGCACCTCGTCGCCGTCTCGCGCGGGACCGACAGTCTCGGCGAGATCCGGATCGCGAGCATCCTTCGGGACGCCGGGCTGCCCTCCCCGCGCCGCCAGACGCCGATCCGGGTCGCCGGGGTCCGCAGACGCATGGACGTCGAGGTCGACCTCCCGGATGGCAGCGTGCTCGTGCTCGAGATCGACGGCGTCGACCATGACGACCTGCGTGCCCGGGCGACGGACACGCTCAAGGATCTCGCCGCTGTGACGACTGCCCGGCTCCCGGTACGGGTCACGCCGTGGATGGTGCGGCATCGCCGCGACCAGTTGGTCGCCGCGCTGCGCGGCGTCCGCGACGCGGCCGCGGCGCGTGCGGAGGGCTGACACGTCGAGTTGTCAGTCGTACAACGGCGAATTCGTCGGCCAGACGCTGACAGCTCGAGTTGTCAGCGCTTGAGCCGGCGGGCGCGGCGCAGCACCACCTGCTGCTCGGCCGCGGCCAGGTCCTCGGCATCGGGCCGCGACACGTCCCGGGCCCGGCGGGCACCGTCGACACCGACGCGTGAGGGGGCGCGGTCGGCGAGCCGCTCCAGCGCGCGGTCGGTGGTCTGCTCGCGGCGTGCATGCGGTTCGGCCATGGGTGCCACGGTACGGCCGGACCGCTCACGAGCGCACGGGCCCTACAGCACCTTGGACAGGAAACTGCGGGTGCGTTCGTGCTGCGGGTCGGTGAGCATCTCGCGCGGCTTGCCCGACTCGATGATCACCCCGCCGTCCATGAACACCACCGCGTCGCCGACCTCGCGCGCGAAGCCCATCTCGTGCGTGACGACGACCATCGTCATGCCGGCCCGCGCCAGCCCACGCATCACGTCGAGCACCTCGCCGACCAGTTCCGGGTCGAGCGCCGAGGTCGGCTCGTCGAACAGCATCAGCTTCGGCTCCATCGCCAGCGCGCGGGCGATCGCGACGCGCTGCTGCTGGCCGCCGGAGAGCTGGCGCGGGTAGGCGTCGAACTTGTCCCCGAGCCCGACCTGTTCGAGCAGCCTGCGGCCCCGGTCGGCCGCGTCCGCCTTGTTCTCGCCCTTGACCTGGATCGGCGCCTCCATCACGTTGGCAAGGGCGGTCTTGTGGGGGAACAGGTTGAAGTGCTGGAACACCATGCCGATCTCCGCGCGCTTGGCGCACACCTCCTTCTCGCGCAGCTCGTACAACCGGTCGCCCTTCTGCCGGTAGCCGACCAGCTCCCCGTCGACCGACAGCCGCCCACCGTTGATCTTCTCGAGGTGGTTGATGCAGCGCAGGAAGGTGCTCTTCCCCGAACCCGACGGGCCGATCAGGCAGAACACCTCACCGCGCTCGACCTGCAGGTCGATGCCGCGCAGCACCTCGACCAGGCCGAAGGACTTGCGTACGTCCTCGGCCTTGACCATCGGGGTGTCGGCGGTCATCGGGTGTCCTTGCTGCTCGCCAGCAGGGCGGCGGTGTCATGCGGGCCGGGGCCGCCGCGGCTGAACTGGCGGCGCAGCCGCTGCAGGGGTGTCGGGGGCAGGGTGCGTACCGCGCCGCGGGCGAAGTAGCGCTCCACGTAGAACTGCCCCGCGGACAGCACCGAGGTGAGGATCAGGTACCAGATCACCGCGACGATCAGCAGCGGGATGGTCTGGAAGGTGCGACCGTAGATGATCTGCGCCGAGTACAGCAGCTCGGCCAGCGCGATGACGCTCGCCAGCGAGGTGGTCTTGAGCATCGAGATCGTCTCGTTGCCGGTCGGCGGTACGACGACCCGCATCGCCTGGGGCAGCACGATGCGGCGCATCGTCCTGAGCCGGTTCATCCCGAGTGCTTGCGCGGCCTCGGTCTGGCCCTGGTCCACCGACAGGATCCCGGCGCGGATGATCTCGGCCATGTACGCGGCCTCGTTCAGGCCGAGCCCGAGGATCGCCGCGGCGAGCGGGGTGATGAAGTTGTTCGCGCTGCCGCTGACGAAGCTGGGGCCGAACGGCACACCCAGCGAGATCACCGGGTACAGCGCCGCCAGGTTGAACCACACGAGCAGCTGCACCAGGACCGGTGTGCCGCGGAAGAACCACACGTACGTCCACGCCGCCCCGCTGACGATCGGGTTGGGCGACAGGCGCATCACGGCGAGGATCACGCCCAGCACGATGCCGATCGCCATTGCAATAACCGTCAACTCGAGGGTGAGCACCAGCCCGCGCAGGATCGGCTCGCTGAAGAAGTACTCACGGACGACGGCCCACTGGTAGTTGTCGTTCGTGACGAGCCCGCTGACCAGCATCGCCACCAGGACGAGGACTACCGCCGCGGCGACCCAGCGGCCCGGGTAGCGGACCGGCACGGCCTTCAGCGGGACCGTGCCGGTCCCCGGAGCGGTTCGGGTGTCGGCCACGGCCTAGCTCACGGCACCGTTGATGACCGGGTTGTCGATCGCTCCACTCTCCACGCCCCAGTGGGTCAGGATCTGCTTGTACACGCCGTTCGCGATCAGCGCCTTCATCCCAGCGAGCACGGCCTGGTCCATCCCGCTGTTCTTCGGGATCGCGATTCCGTACGGCGCCGTGCCGTACGTCTGACCGACGAGCTGGAACTGCCCGTTGGACTGCGCGACCTGGTAGTCCGCGACCGGCGAGTCGGCCATACCCACCTGGACCCGGCCGCTGGAGAGTGCCAGGTTCGCGGAGTTCTGGTCCGGGAACGCCTGGACGTTGACTCCCGGCTTGCCCTCGGCGGTGCACTTGGTGTTCTGCGCGGTCGCGTCCGCCAGCTGGGTCGTCCCCTTCTCGACACCGACGGTGAGGCCGCACAGATCCGCCAGGGTGTTGACCTTCACGTCGGTGCCGGACTTGATGAAGAACGACGTACCGGCGCTGAAGTACGTGACGAAGTCGACCTGCTTCTCGCGCGCCTTGGTGTCGGTGAACGAGGACATCCCGAGGTCGTACTTCCCGGACGCGAGCCCGGGGATGATCGTGTCGAAGCTCGCGTTGACGACGTTGGCCGTCAGCCCCATCGTCTCGGCCAGGGCGTGGGCGAGGTCGGCGTCCATACCGATGACCGTCGTGCCGTCTGCGGCGAAGAACTCGTTGGGGGCGTACGACGCGTCGGCGGCGACAGTGATGGTGCCCTTCTGGCCGATCGCCGGCGGCACGAGCGCGGCGACCGAGGCGTCCTTGGTCGCGGTGATCTCGGCGGGGGAGTTCTGGGCCGCCGGGCTGCTCCCGCCGCCCGCGCCGGCGCTGCTCGATCCGCACGCCGCGAGGATCAGCGCGGCGACGGCGAGGGCGACTCCGAGAGCGAGTGCGCGGCTTCGTTGCGGGCGCGCGCGGGAACTGTCCATGGCGGTACCTCCCAGTCCACCGGCTCGGGACCGCGGCCGGGCTTGGGGGCGATCAACCGCCGGATGATCCAATGCCACCACCATCCGGAGCGCCTGTCCACACATGTTGACCATGCGGGGTTCGACCCCCCACAGCTCCCGTGTCCCTGCTCGAAACGTCGTCAACTCGCCGAGTTGACGACGTTTCGAGCAGGGACGCGGGAAGCGGTGGGGGTGCGGGTCAGGTGCGGGAGGCTTTGAGACCGACCGAGGCGATCTTGCGCAGCGGGGTGTCGGGCAGGTACGCGCGCGTCAGGGCGAGGCCGATCCGCGCGAGCTGCGCCTCCTCCTGGAAGACGAGGTAGAGCGGCACCGGCCGGGGCTTGAACTTCTGCTTGAAGGACTCGAGGGAGCGGAAGCCGTACAGCGGCTCGAGCGACTCGCCGAGCCATCCCAGCAGGGTGTCGAGGGCGCTTCCTTCGGCGCCGGCGTGCGCGAGCGGTGCGCCGGACAGCGAGGCGAAACGCAGACCCTGCTCCTGGAACTGCAGGCACGCGCTCGCGATGAGGAACTCGGTCGTCGGGCGGAACCCGTCCGGCAGCCGGCGCATCACGTCGAGGGTACGGCCGACGAGCTCACCGCCCGGTGCGTACACCGGCAGCCACGAGGTGATGCCGTGCACCGTCCCCTCGCCGTCGACGGCGAGCCCGACGACGACCTCCGGGTCGAGCGCCTCCGGGACCCCGCCGAGGGTGAACCCCATCTCCGGCAAGGCCTTCTGCCCGGTCCACATCGTGCTGATCGCGTACACCTGGTTGAGCACCCCGCGTGGCAGCTCGCCCAAACGCCCCGAGCGGTACGTGACGTCCTCCTTGCCGGCGCGGTTCAGCGCGGTACGGATGTCCTGCCACGCCTTGCCCTTGAACTCCAGGTCGGGCAGGTCGATGACCGCCTCCTCCGCGACGACCACCGACTGCCACCCGCGCGCGCTCGCCCAGTCCGCGACCTCCTGGGTCGCGGAGAACATGCACGGCACCCGACCTTGCGAGTCCCAGTACGCCACGAAGCTGTCCAGCAGCGCGGTCCGGTCCGCCGCCGTCGGGGCGACCGGGTCGCCCAGCGCGAGCGCGGTGCCCTGGTGCAGCTGGTAGGCGACGAAACCGACCGGTTCACCGTCGGGCAGGCGCGGTACGTACCAGTGGTTGCCCTCCCAGGTCGTGATCCAGGACAGCGACGTGCCGCCGTCGCGGTGCAGCAGGCGTACCGCGTTCTCCCGCTCGTCCCCGTCGAGCGGTCCGAGCTTGCGCAACCGGCGCCGGCTCGGGCCGCGGAACGCGTCCCGGCCGAGCAGCAGCACGCCGAGCTGTACGAGCCAGAGCACGATGGTGACGACGTCGGCGGGCACCGATCCGCTCAGGTCGAGGTCGACGTCCGCGGGGTCGAAGATGGCGCCGAGCAGGGCGAGGAACAGGATCGCGACGAAGAACCCGGTGATCGCGACCGCCCACCGCCAGGCGACCCGCTTGCCGCGGCGCAGCCCGTACGCCAGGACCAGCGCCACGCCCGCCGAAACGAGCACCGACCAGGCGTCGTCGTCGACGTCGCTCGCCCCGAGCGGTCCGTCGGCCGGCACGAAGAACACCAGCAGTTGGATGAGCGCCGAGGCCACGAACGTGACCGCGGCGAGGATCCGCCATTCGGCGCGGTCGATGCGCGGTCGGCGCAGGTGCGGCGCGCGCCCCAGCAGCACCGGTCCGAGCGCGAGCCCGACGCCGACGCCGATCAGGTGCTCGAGGTCCCACAGCACGCCCACGTACAGGAACATCAGCACCGCGTACGCCGCGACGGCCAGTCGCAGCCGGGCACGCCACGGAGCCCGGAGTACGGCCGTGGATGCGGCGAGCGCGCCGAGCGCACCGGCGGAGAAGCCGACGTCGCGGTCGTCGGCGATCCGGATCGCCCACGCCCACTCGGTCGTGCGGGTGAGCAGCCAGAGCAGCCCAGCCGCGAGCAGCACCGCGGCGGCCTGGGTGACGATCGCCGCCACCGCGGCCCGGCGGGTGCTGAGCCGGAACTCGGCGAAGCCGGCGAGGATCGCGAAGCCGCCGGCGACCGCGACGTACTGCACCGGTTGCAGCGCGAACAGCGCCCCGGTCACGACGGTCCACCACTGGGCCTGCTCGAACGCCGGCAGGCCGTACGCCACCGAAGTGAACAACGGGCGCGGCTCGAGCGCGTCCCACAGCGTGCCGGTCACCACGCCGAGGGCGAGCATCACCAGCACCACGCAGCTGGTGAAGGGCACGCGCCGCGGCAGCGCGGCGAGCCGGCGGCTGCGGGCGCCGGCCTCCTCGACGGACGGTGCTGCGGTGGCGGTCACGTCAGCCTTCCTGACGCGGGTGCCGCTCAGCGCCCGGTACGGCGTACCAGCCGCCAGGCGGCGGGGAACAGCGCGCCGGCGAGCGCAACCTTGATCGCGTCGCCGAGCAGGAACGGCACGACGCCGAGCGAAAATGCCGCGCCCCAGCTGACCCCGATCGCCATCGCGAGCCAGGTGACCCCGACGGCGTAGATCGCGACGTTGCCCAGCACCATGACGCCGGCGGTACGCCACGGGCTACGGGTGGCTCCCTGCTCGGCGAGGCGGCCGACCAGCGCCGCGGCCGCGACGAACCCGACGACGTAGCCGAAGGACGGCATCGCGGCGCCGGAGTGTCCCTCGGCGAACCACGGCACGCCGGCCAGCCCGACCAGCAGGTAGACGATCATCGAGAGGACGCCGCGTACCGACCCGAGGACCCCGGCAGCGAGCAGCACCGCGAAGGTCTGGCCGGTGAGGGGCACCGGCGTGAACGGGAGCGGGATCGCGACCTGCGCGGCCGCGCCGACGAACGCGGCGCCGCCGAGCACCAGGACCGCGTCGCGGACCAGGCCGCCGGGCACGGTGTCGGCAAGGACGCGGGGTGCGGGAACGACGCTCGAGCTCACCGTGGTCCTCCTCGTGTGGGCGGCCCGTCAGGGCCGTACGCGGTGCCCGTCGCGGGGGCCGCGCGAGCCGACAGTAGCGAACGGCAGGCCCGCGCGACGCACCCGTCGGCGGGCCGGTCTTGAGCTACCGGGCCCCTGTCCCGTACGCTCCCTCGCATTCTGGTCGATTGGCGATCAGATCGATCAGGAGTAAGCGCATGGCTCAAGGCACGGTCAAGTGGTTCAACGCGGAGAAGGGCTACGGCTTCATCGAGCAGGACGGCGGCGGCGCTGACGTCTTCGTCCACTACTCGGCGATCCAGTCCGACGGCTTCCGCTCCCTCGAAGAGGGCCAGCGGGTGGAGTTCGAGATCGGTCAGGGCCAGAAGGGCCCGCAGGCCGAGCAGGTCCGCCCCGCCTGACGTACGTCACCGACCGGCCCCCGTTCCCCTCGTGGGAACGGGGGCCGGTCGCTCGTCCGGGCCTGTGCCTGCGCTTGCGGGCCGGCGCGCCGGGCAGGCACCCGCCGGCGGCGCCCCGTCCTAGGCTGCGGCTATGACGCGGTACGGCGGACAGTACGGACCCGACATCACCTTCCTCGGGGTCGACGCGTGCGACCTGGACGACGAGTCGTCGTACGCGGACGCCGACGTCGTGATCATCGGAGCGCCGTTCGACGGCGGCACGTCCTACCGGTCCGGGGCGCGGTTCGGCCCGCAGGCGATCCGGATGACCGACTACCTCGCCCACGACGGGTCGCGGCCGAGTCTCGCGCTGCGCACCGACGGGCTGCAGGACCTGCGGGTCGTGGACGCCGGGGATGTGGAGATGTTCAGCGGCGACGCGGCCACCGCGTGCGCGGCGCTCGAAGCGGTGGTCGAGAAAGTCGCTCGCACCGGCGCGATCCCGGTGATGCTCGGCGGTGACCACACCATCACCTGGCCCGACGTCACGGGCGTCGCCCGGGCCGTCGGGTGGGGCCGGGTCAGCGTCATCCACTTCGATGCCCACGCCGACACCGGCGACATCGAGTTCGGCTCGCTGATCGGGCACGGCCAGCCGATGCGCCGGCTCATCGAGTCGGGTGCGGCCCGCGGCGACCGGTTCCTGCAGCTCGGGCTGCGCGGCTACTGGCCGCCGCCGGACGTCCTGGACTGGATGGCCGAGCAGCGCATGCGGTCGTACGAGATGACCGAGATCGTGCACCGCGGGCTCGATGCCTGCCTCACCGAGGCGTTCACGATCGCGACCGACGAATGCGACGGGGTGTTCCTGTCCGTCGACGTCGACGTGTGCGATCCCGGCCACGCACCCGGCACGGGCACCCCCGAGCCGGGCGGGCTCTCGGCACGCCAGCTCCTCGACGCCGTACGCCGGATCTGCCTGGAGGTACCCGTCGTCGGGGTCGACGTCGTCGAGGTGAGCCCGCCGTACGACCACGCCGACATCACCGCCGCGCTCGGCAACCGGGTGGTGCTCGAGGCGCTGTGCGCGATCGCCCGGCGCCGCCAGGACGCGCGCGACGGGACCTCGTGGGACCCTTCCCGGCCGCTGCTCGAGGGTCGCTGACGACGCGGCGTCCGTGATCATGTGATCGTGCGCCCCATCGCGGGTTGATCATGAGGTCGTGGGTCGCAACCGGCGTTTGGGACCGACGAGCTCATGATCATCGGGACGCGCGGGTGAGAGGTGCTGCCACCGGGCGCGCCGGAACGGCACAATCCGGCGCCATGGCCGAGATCGTGCGCTTCACCGACAACATCCGGGACCTGTCCAACGAGAACGGGTACCAGTTCGAGTTCGTCTGCGAACGGTGCGGTAACGGGTACCGCTCGCCGTTCAAGGACGACATGGGGGCGAAGGGCCGAGGGTTGTTGCGCGGCGCGAGCTCGCTGTTCGGCGGCAAGATCGCGGACCTGTCCAACGCCGCCGAGTCCTTCCGCTGGGACCGCAGCACGAACTCCAAGGCCAAGGACGCGGCGATGACCGAGGCCGTCGAGTGGGTCGCCGACGAGTTCAAGCAGTGCCGCGGCTGCGGGAACTGGGTCTGCCAGCAGGTGTGCTGGAACCACGACATCGGCCAGTGCCTGGTGTGCTCGCCGAGCGTCGCCGACGAGGTGTCGCGCGCGCAGGCGGCGGCGCAGGTCGAGCAGATCCAGGAGAAGGCGCGCACCGTCGACTGGACCGCGGACCTCGACATCGCCACCCGGGCCAAGGTGGCGTGCCCGTCGTGCGGCGCGGCGGTCGACGGCGGCAAGTTCTGCCCCGAGTGCGGGGAGAAGCTGGCCAAGACCGCGTTCTGCACCGAGTGCGGATCGCAGATGCCCGAGGGCGCCAAGTTCTGCGCGGAGTGCGGGCACCGGTTGTGACGTGGTGACCAGCTTCTCCTGCCGCGTCGACGGGCGGGAGGCCACGGCGCAGGTGCTCGCCGAGGGTCTGGCGCTGGAGGGGCGGACGCTGGCGTACGTCGACCTGGACGCGGTGGCGCTCGAGGAACTGGCGATCACCGTGACGCCGTACGACGCGGCGCCGGTGCGCATCACCCACCTCGCGGCGCGGCGCGACGAGTTCGTACGCGACCTGCTCGCCGCGCGTGCCGACGCCCGGCGTGCGGCGCTGCTGCAATGGACCGGGGACCGGCCGATCGACAGCTACCTGGTGGGGGCGACGGGGACGCGTACGGTCCTGTTCGCCGACGCGGTCACGGTCGAGCCGGTGAGCAGGCCGACGGCGATCGTGCCGTTCGGGCTGCTGCGCGCGGTGGAGCGCGACGGCTACCGGTTCACCTTCCGTGCGGTGGGCCTGACGCCGGTCACGGTGGGCCCGTTCGGCCCGCGTACCGACGAGTTCGTGCAGGACCTGGAGCGGGCACGCGCCGGGTTCGCTGCGCGGTCGGCGGCGGCGTACGCGGCGCTGGACGACCGGCTCGCCGGGTTCGCCGCGCCGCTCGGCACTGCCGTGTGCGCCGCCGACGCGGGCGGGTACTGGGGAGCGCTGCGGGCCGCCGTCGCGGGGGAGGAGACCGACCTGCTCGCCGACCTCGCCGGGGACGGGCTGCGCATCGGCATCGCGGCGCTGGCGCGTGAGCAGACGATGCCGTTCCTGCTCGCCCCGACCCCACGCGGTGTCGCGGTCGAGGGCGCCGGCGAGCAGGCACGGGCGACGTACGTGTTCGCGACCGACGACATCGACCGCCTCGGGGCGGCGCTGCTGCTGACGAGCTTCCGCCGCGAGGCGCTCTACCTGCCGCCGGAGCAGCTGGGCCGCTGGGCGCTGGCGGTGCGCACCAGTGAGGTGGTCCGCTGGGCCCGGTCGGTGCTCGCCGGCCGGGTGGTCCACGACGCCGGCTGGGCAGAGGGCGTACGCGCCCTGCTCGCGTCCTGAGGCGCGCGCCGCCCCGCCCGCCGACCGGGCACGTTGATCAAGGAGAAGGTGACGTTTTCGATCTTCGTGCCATGATCGAAAACGTCACCTTCTCCTTGATCAACGAGGCGGCGGCTCGAGCTGGGCGCGCAAGCGCGCCTTCTCGACCTTGCCCATGGCGTTGCGTGGCAGCGCGGCCACCACGTGGACCTGCTTGGGGACCTTGAAGCCGGCGAGCCGTTCGCGGGCCGCGGCGCGTACCGCGCCTGGATCCAGTTGTACGCCCTCCTGTGCGACGACCGCCGCCACGACAGCCTCGCCGAGGTCGGCGTGGGGCACGCCGACGACCGCCGACTCGAGCACCCCGGGAAGCGCGTCGAGGACCTGTTCGACCTCCTTCGGGTACACGTTGAGCCCGCCGCTGATCACCAAGTCCTTGCTGCGACCGACGATCTCCAGGTAGCCGTGCTCGTCGAACCGTCCCAGGTCACCGGTGACGAACCAGCCGTCAGCGGTGAACTCGCTCTCGCGCAGCTCCGGGCGGCGCCAGTACCCGTCGAACACGTTCGGTCCGCGCACCTCCACCGCCCCCACGTCGTCGCCGGCGATGCGTACGCCGACGCCGGGCAGTGGCGGTCCGACGGTGCCGGGCCGCCGTGGTCCGTCGAGCGGGTTCGAGGTGAGCATGCAGGTCTCGGTCATGCCGTAGCGCTCGAGGATCGTCTGCCCGGTACGCGCACGGAACTGCTCGTGCGTCGAGACCAGCATGGGGGCGGACCCGGAGGTGAACAGGCGCACTCCGGCAGCGACCTCGGCGCTGAACGCGGGGTCGGCCAGCAGCCGTACGTAGTACGTCGGCACGCCCATGAACATGGTGGCCCGCGGCAGCTGCGCGCACACACCGCCCGGGTCGAACCCGTCGAGCAGGATCAGCGAGGAGCCCGCGACCAGCGTGCAGTGGACCGCCACGAACAGACCGTGGGTGTGGAACAAGGGCAGCGTGTGCAGGAGTACGTCGTCCGCCGTGAATCCCCAAGCGGCGGTGAGGGTCTGTGCGCTGAAGGCGAGGTTGCGGTGGCTGAGCACGGCGCCCTTCGGTCGCCCGGTCGTGCCGCTCGTGTAGAGCATCGCCGCCGGGTCGTCGTCGGTCCGCGGTACGTCCGCGAAGACACCGGGGTGCGCGGCGGCCTCGGCGACGAGTCCGGCGAGACCGATCTGGGCCATGGCGGACGGGACCTCGTGGGCGGTTCCTGCCGGTGGGCCGACGAACAGCGCCGGCGCGGCGTCGGCGAGCAGCTCATCGAGTTCGCTCGCCACGTACGCGGGGTTCAGCGGCAGGTAGACGGCGCCGGCGCGGACGCAGGCCAGATGCAGCGCGATCGCGTCAGCGGACCGCTCGGTCTGGACCGCGACCCGGTCACCGCCGCGTACGCCGCGCTGCTGCAGCGCGTGCGCGAGCCGGCCGGATGCCGCGTCCAGGTCGGCGTACGTCCAGGTCGTACCGGCAGGGGTATCGAGGAAGGGTGCGGCGGGACGCGAGCGCGCCGCGTGCAGGAGGACGTCGCTGAGCGGGTTCACGGGGCCAGTGTCGCGAAGCCCGTTCCGTGTGAGCGCCGCGGCAATAGTTGAAATATGGATTAGATAGTGCTATCTTCAACTACGTCATCTGTTCATTGCACCAGGGAGGACGCACCTTGACCACGTACAAGATCGGTTACTTCGTCGGGAGCCTCGCCGAGTCCTCGATCAACCGGAAGCTGGCGGACGCGTTCGTCGCACTCGCCCCCGAATCGCTCGAACTCGTCGAGATCCCGATCAAAGACCTGCCGCTCTACAGCCACGACATGGACGGCGACTACCCGCAGGTCGCTCGGGACTTCAAGGCGGCGATCGAGAGCGTCGACGCGCTGCTCGTCATCACTCCGGAGTACAACCGCGGCGTACCGGGCGGACTGAAGAACGCGATCGACATCGCGAGCCGTCCGTGGGGTACGAACTCGTTCGCGGGCAAGCCGGTCGCTATCGCCGGCGCGTCCATCGGCGCCGTCGGAACTGCCGTCGCGCAGCAGCAGCTGCGAGGCATCTTCGGCTTCCTCGACACGGTGATCATGGGACAGCCGGAGGCCTACATCCAGCTCACTGCCGAGTCGTTCGACGCGGCGACCGGTGAAACGAGCGAGTCGCTGGCGGGCTTCCTACGCGGCTACCTCGCCACGTTCGAGTCCTTCGTCGTCCGTCACGCCGAGAAGCCGCGTGACGCGTACGACGAGACGGCTGCGTGAGGCGTCCTCCCGCGCAGCCGTGACGAAGCCCGGGCCACCATCGGCCCGGGCTTCCGTCATGTCAGGTAACCTGACGCGGCGTACGACACGCGGGTGTAGCTCAATGGCAGAGCCCCAGCCTTCCAAGCTGGCCATGCGGGTTCGATTCCCGTCACCCGCTCTTCAATGAAGGTCTCTCACCGCACGCAGTTCGCGGGTGCCCTGAGACCGTCGGCGGCTGCATGGCCGGGATCTGCAGAAGCGGCCGCGCTGCAGGCGCCGCCAAGCGACGGATGCCGCCCCGCCACGCTGTGTGTCGCGTGGAGGCTTGTCTTGCGCGACGCAGCACGGCGCCCGCGAGCGCTACTTGCAATGGCACGGATCTGCCGTGCGTCCTAGCCTGGCCGCGAGCATCGAGGGAGGCGAGATGGAAGCAGCCGGTGGGCGACGCGACACCCGCGAGGTCATCGATGCGCACCTTGCGCGGCGCGCAGCGGGAGATCTGGAGGGTGATCTGCGGGAGAACTACTCACCCGATGTCGTGGTGCTCTCGGCGGAGGGCGTGCACCATGGGCACGACGGTGTGCGTACCACCGCCGGCGTTCTGCGCACGTACGTTCCGGACGGCCGGTACGACTACCGGCAGGTGCTCGCCGCGGGACGGTTCGCCCTGTTGCAGTGGACCGGACGGAGCGAGCAGACCCGCATCCACGACGGTGCCGACTCGTACGTGGTCGAGGACGGCCTGATCGTCGCCCAGACGATCCACTACTCGGTGACGGACCGCGAGCAGGCGCCAGACTGAGATCGGCCCACGCTCACGCCCCCGATCCGCGGTTCTGCAACGCCAGCTGTGCCGCTTGCCTGCGAGCGGGTTCGACCATGTCGAGCTGTTTGCCCGCACGGTCGACGAGTCCGTCCAGGCGCTGCCGGTCAAGGCGGGTGTCGGTCTCGGCGATGGTCCGGAGGGACAACCAACCTGCCCGTTTCCCGGTTATCGCGATTGTCAGGCCCTCGAGCTCCACTAGCGGCGTCAGCTCGCTCGTGCGCACGATCTTGCCGTTGAGCTTCAGGCGGGAGACCCGCTCGGCAGCCAATGCCAGCAACCGCTTGTACGGGCGCTCACTGATGCCCAACACCGCCATGAAATCGCGTAGTGAGGCCAGGTCTTCGCGGATCTCCTTGCGCAGCTGTGCCATCTGTGCCGGGTCACCGACGCCGGGGTGCCGGGTGGCCCGTTCGGTCAGCTGAACGCCCGCAGTCGCCGCTGCGAGGTGGTCGTTGAGGTACGTGGCGCGGTAGCGCTGTGTCAGTTCACTGCCTTGCATCGAAGTGCACCGCCTCGCCGTCCGGTCGGCGCTGGCCTCCAGCACCGTCACTGACGGTAGGCGGGGACGGGGCGGGCCGCCACCGGGCGGCGCCCGACCGTCGAGCATCGTCGACACCAGGGCTGCTGAAAGGGCACCGATGATGCACGCCACCCGGGAGTTCCCGGATTCGCACGGCCGACAGGCACCAGCGCGATCGTGATCAGCCGGCGAGGCGGACCGAGCACTCGAGCATGGCGGCATGGACGAACGCCTGCGGGATGTTGCCCCGCAACTGCCGCTGGCGCACGTCGTACTCCTCGGTGAACAGGCCGGGTGACCCGCACGCGGCGCGGTTGCGTTCGAACCACCGGAACGCCTCCACCCGGTTGTTCTGCGTCAGTTCAGCGAGCGAGATCATGAATCCGCAGAGCAGGAAGGCGCCCTCGGCATCGCCGAGCCGCAGGTCGTCGTGCACATACCGGTAGGAGTAGTAGTCCTCGACGAGGTTCCGCTTGACGGCAGCGAGGGTCGCCCGGGTACGTGGGTCGTCGGCCGGGAGCGCACCGCGGGTCGGTGGGAAGACCAGCGCGGCGTCTGTGCCGGTCAGCGTGGGTGAGCGCTGCCAACGACCGTCGGGGTGCAGACAGCGCCTGCTCGTCTCCGTGACGATCTCGTCGGCCAGGGAGACGAGTCCGGCCGCGTCGTGCGCCGACTGCACGCTCGCCGCGGCGCGAAGCCCCGCGCAGCACGCCAGTCGTGAGTGCGCCCACCAGTCGTCGGCGAGTTCCCAGATGCCGGCCTCCGGCTCCTGCCACCGGTCCGCTATGACGGAGGTGGTGAGGCGCATCGCCTTCCATCCGTCGCTGTCGAGGCAGTCGTACCTGGCCGCCACAGTGAACAGCTGCAGGAGCTCGCCCATGGTGTCGAGCTGGAACTGGGTGTTCACCCAGTTGCCCGCGATGTCCCGCCCACCGGGGTAGCCGACGAGCGGGAGCTCGCGCTCGTCGGGCACCGGACCGCCGTCGACCCGGCTGGCCGGCCGGACCTGACCACCGCTTTCGAGCACCCGCTCGACCGCGAAGCCGACAAGCTCGGCGAGCAACGGCTGCATGCCGGCGGCGGCGGCGGCGTAGCCGGCGTAGCTCAGGTCGCGCAACCAGACGTAGCGGTAGTCGTAGTTGCGCCGGCCTTCCGAGCGTTCCGGAAGGCTCATCGTCGCCGCGGCCACCATGCCGCCGCTGGTGCTGGTCATGCCGCGCAACAGTGCGCACGCGAACGCGCTGTCGCGCGGGGCAGCAGTGTGCATGAGGTCGGGTACCACTGTGGACCACACGTACGTCGTGCGTTCCCACAGCTCTTCGGCAGACGTGGGCTCGGGGAGCGCGGCTGCCGAGAGCTCGAGGACGAGGTCGTGATGAGCACCCTGCGGAACGGCGAGAGCCAGGGTGAGCCGCCCGTCCGCGTCGATCTCGGCCGCTTGCGCGCCCCGCAGCCGGATCCGCAGGTCACCTGTGCGGGCCGTCCAGGTGCCGTCCTCGTCCCGGTGCAACCGTCCCATCCGATGCCGCCCGAAACCGGCGCGAGCGTCCAGCACGACCTGGACCCGAGCGGTTCCCTCGGTTGCCAGCACACGGCGCAGCAGCACGGCCGTCTGCCGATCCGCGGGCATGGCCAGGGCTTCCTGCGTCTCTATCACGCCCTCGTCGGAGACCCAGCGCCCCCGCCAGATCAGGCTCCCTGATTGGTAGGACCCACCCCAGACGAAGCGTTCTGCAGTCGGGGTCAACAGGAATCGGCCACGGCCGCCGATCAGTGAACTGAAGACGGCATCATCGTGCCACTGCGGCACGCAGAGCCAGGAGAGGTCACCGCGCGGGCCGATGAGCGCTCCGCGCTCCCCGTCGGCGATCAACGCGTACCCGCGCAGCACTTCCACCGGCGCCTCCGCGGAGCCGGCGGTGCCGTCGTGTTCAGCGGTCACCGGCGTGCGATCCGCAGTGCGGCAGCCGTGGCGCCCGCACCGAGGAGTGCGGCGCCGGCGGTGATCCCGACCGGGTACCGGTGCCGGGACAACCACATCTGGCCGCTGCGGTCGTGGGCGCGGTCATCGAAGACGCCGTGCGGACCGTGGTCCGGGCCCTCGCCGCCGTCCACCGGCTCCCACAGGTTGTCGGGTCGCGAGGTGTCCAACGGCTCGTCGGTCTGCTGCGAGTCGAAACCGGTGCGCGCGAGGTAGCGGTCGAGGATCGCCGGGGCCACCCGGTTGCCGAGCAGGGTCAGGACCGTACTGCCGCCCACCCAGTACTCGCGCCGCTGCGGGTGGTCCGAGGCGTACACCACCGCCCGGGCGGCGACCTCGGGCTGGTAGATCGGTGGTACGGGCTGCGCCTCGCGCGAGAGCCGGCTGCGCACCCACCGGAACTGCGGGGTGTTCACCGCCGGCATCTGCACCATGGTGGTGCGCACGCCGCTGCCCTCGTGCAGCAGCTCGGTGCGCAGGGACTCGTGGAACCCCTGGATCGCGTGCTTGGCCCCGCAGTAGGCCGACTGCAACGGGATCGAGCGGTAGGCGAGCGCGGACCCGACGTGCACCAGCGCACCACGATTTCGAGCCTTCATCCGCGGGAGCACGGCCATCGTCGAGTACACGTACCCGAGGTAGGTCACCTTGGTGACGCGTTCGTACTCCTCGGGTTCGATCTCGTCGAAGGGTGCGAACACCGACACGAACCCGGCGTTCACCCAGGTATCGATGGGTCCGAGCTCGCGCTCGACCTCGTCGACGACCTCCTGCATCCGCGCCGCGTCGGAGACGTCCGCGGGTGCGACGTACGGCGTGCCCCCCGCCTCCCGCACGTCCCGCTCGGCACCGGCCAGCCCGGTGGTTCCGCGCGCGACGAGCGCGACGCGATCACCGCGCGCCCCGAACGCGATCGCACTCGCTCGCCCGATGCCCGCGCTCGCGCCCGTCACGACGACCGTTCTCCCGGATTCCACAAACGTCTCCCTCTCGTCCCTTCACGCCACCTGGTACTGCTCGGCATCTTGCGAGCGCAGCGTCAACCCGTTGCCCACGGCGTCCCGTCGGGGCCGCATGACACCGTCCTGCGCGTCGAGCGACCCCTCGAAGAACATCGACTCGATCCGGACGTGATCGTGGAACCACTCGAGGTGGCGCAGGTTGGGAGTCGCCGCCGCGACATGGACATGCAGGTGCGGCGCGCAGTGCCCGGAAACCTGCAGCCCGCAGGCTGCGGCCACTGCGGCGGCGCGGATCCATTCGGTGATCCCGCCGCAGCGGGAGACGTCGACCTGCAGGCAGTCGACCGCCTCGGCGTCGCACATGCGGCGGAAGTAGTACAGGTCGTAGCCGTACTCGCCCGCGGCGACGTCGGGCGCCACCCGGTCCCGTACCTCGCGCAGCCCCGCAAGGTCGTCCGAGCTCACCGGTTCCTCCAACCAGCGGATGTCGAGGTCGGTGACCTCGGCCATGACGCGGATCGCCTGCTTGCGTCCGTACCCGCCGTTCGCGTCGACGTACAACTCGACGTCATCGCCGACGACGTCGCGGGCCTGCCGCATCCGGGCGATGTCGCGGGGCACGTTGCCGCCCCAGGACTCGCCGATCTTGATCTTCACCCGCGGGATCCGGTCGGTCTGCACCCAGCCGTCGAGCTGACGGCGCAGCTGCTCTTGGTCGTACGTCGTGAATCCGCCGCTGCCGTAGACCGGCACCTCGTCGCGGACCGCACCGACCAGGTCCTGCAGCGGCAGGCCCACGAGCCTGGCCTTGAGGTCCCAGAGCGCGACGTCGACCGCGGACAGCGCATAGCCGGCGATCCCGGGCCGCCCGGCGTTGCGGATGCGGCGCACCATGGCCTCCCATGCGCCGCGTACGTCCCAGACCGACCGCCCGGTGACTGTCGGAGCGAGCAGGTCGTTCACGACACCCGCGATCGCCGCGGGGCCGTACGTCCACCCGACACCCTGGTGGTGGCCGCACTTCGCGTGCACCACGACGATCGTCGTGGAGTCCCAGGTGAGCGTGCCGTCCCCCTCCGGCGCGTCCGTCGGGACCCGGTACGCCGCGACGGTGACCGCGCCGACCTGTTCGTCGCCGGTCATCGCGGTTCAGTCCTTGTCGCCGCTGTGCGGCAGGAACTCCTGCAGCTTCGTGAGCATGCCTTCCTTGATCACACCCCAGCGTGCCGAGTCGCCCTTCATGAGCGCCTCGATGGTCGACTTCATCTGCTCGTACGTCGCGTGCGGTGGGATCGGCGGGACGTCCGGGTCGGTGCGCACGTCGAGCACGGTGGGCCGGTCGGCTGCGAGCGCCCGCTCCCACGCCGGGCCGACGTCCTCCGGCTTGTCCACCGAGATCCCCTGCAGCCCCAGGCTGTTGGCGAATGCCGCGTACGGCACGTCGGGAAGGCGCTGTGAGGGCAGGAACTGCGGTGAGTTGTTCATCGCGCGCAGCTCCCAGGTCACCTGGTTGAGGTCGTCGTTGTGCAGGATGGCCACGACCAGGCGGGGGTCGGACCAGCTCTCCCAGTAGTGCTTGATGGTGATCAGCTCGGCCATGCCGTTCATCTGCATCGCGCCGTCGCCGGCGAAGACGACCGCGGGGCGGTCGGGGTGGGCGAACTTCGCGCCGATGCCGTACGGGACGCCCGGTCCCATGGTGGCGAGGGTGCCGGAGAGTGATCCGCGCATCCGGCCGCGGAACTTCAGCTGCCGGGCGTACCAGTTCGCCGACGATCCGGAGTCCGCCGTGACCATGAGGTCGTCCGGCATCCGGCCGGACAACTCGTGGAACAACAGCATCGGGTTGATCGGGTCCGCCTCGACGGCGGCCTGCATCTCCATCGTCTCCCACCACCGGGCGACCTGAGACTCGACCTCCTCGCGCCATGAGCGGTCGGTCTTGCGCTGCAACTGCGGCAGCAGCGTCCGCAACGTGCTGGCAGCGTCGCCGACCAGGTTCACCTCGTACGGGTAGCGCATGCCGATGAAGGTGGAATCGATGTCGATCTGCACGGCGCGCACCTTGTCGAACGGCGGCATGAACTGCGAGTACGGGAAGTTCGACCCGACGGTCAGCAGCGTGTCGCAGTCGCGCATCAGCTCGTAGCTCGGCCGGGTGCCCAGCAGCCCGATCGAACCGGTGACGTACGGCAGCTCGTCGGAGAGCACGTCCTTGCCCAACAGCGCCTTCGCGACGCCGGCACCGAGCAGGTCCGCGACCTGCTGCACCTCCTCGCGAGCCCCGCGCGCGCCCTGGCCGATCAACATCGCCACCTTCGTGCCCGCGTTGAGCACGTCCGCCGCTCGGCGGATCGCCTCGCTGTTCGGCTGCACCTCGGGCCACTCGATGCCCAGCGAGGACGGCACCATCTTGAAGCTGTGCGTCGGTTCGCGATGCTCGAGCTCCTGGACGTCCGACGGGATGATGATCGCGGTGGGCGCCCGGCGGCCCATCGCGACCCGCATCGCGCGGTCGAGGACGTTGGGCAGCTGCTCGGGCACGGTGACCGTGTGCACGTAGTCGCTCGCCACGTCCTTGTACAGGGTCTGCAGGTCGACCTCCTGCTGGTACGAGCCACCGATGGCGCTGCGGGCCGTCTGACCGACGATCGCCACCACCGGCACGTGGTCGAGCTTGGCGTCGTAGAGCCCGTTCAGCAGGTGGATCGCGCCGGGCCCGGACGTGGCCATGCAGACCGCGACCCGGTCCCCGAACTTCGCGTACCCGACGGCCTCGAAGGCGGCCATCTCCTCGTGCCGGGCCTGGACGAACTGCGGGTGGTCGTCCGCGCGGCTCCAGGCTGCGATGATGCCGTTGATGCCGTCACCCGGGTAGGCGAAGACGTGCTCGACACCCCAGTCGCGGAGCCGGGACAGCAGGTGGTCGCCGACGGTCATGCTTGCCATGGGCTTTCCTTCCGGTGCTCGGTCACGACCTCGACGAAGCCATGAGACGGTCTGCGGTACGGGCGGCGATCGCCATGATCGTCAGTGCGGGGTTCGCGCTGCCCTGGGTCGGCAGCACGCTGCCGTCGACCACGTAGAGGTTCGGTACGGCGAAGCTGCGGCAGTCGGCGTCGACGACGCCGTCCTGCTCGTTGGAGGACATCCGGCACCCGCCGACCAGATGCGCGTAGCGGTCGATCGTCATCGTCTCCGAGGCGCCGGCCGCGGTCAGCATGTCCTCCATGATCTGCTGGGCCGCGGCGGTCAGCTTCCGGTCGTTCTCGCACTGGGAGTAGCTGAACCGGGCGATCGGCAGACCGTACTCGTCGGTCTCGTCGGCGAGCGTCACGCGGTTCTCGGAAAGCGGGAGGAACTCGCAGAGCGCCCCGAAACAGGCCCAGTGGACGTAGTCGGACATGTATTCGCGGAAGGGAGCACCCCAACGTCCCTGGGCCGCCACGTGTTCGGCCCAGGTGATCGGAAGTGGTGAGACGCACTGCAACGAGAAGCCGCGTACGTAGTCCTTGCCAGGATCGGTCTCGTAGAACTCCTCGGTGCTCGCCTCCGGCGGCGGCGCCTTGTACATGCGGATCTCTTGTTCGAAGCGGCCGGCCGTCTGCGGGGCGCCCTGCACCATGATGTGACGACCCACTTGGTCGAACTCGTTGCACAGCCCGTGGGGGAAGCGCCGGCTGACCGAGTTGAGCAGTAGCCGTGGCGTCTCGATCGAGTAGCCGGCAACAACCACTCCCGCCGCGCGTTGGAAGCGCTGCACCCCGTTGCGTACGTAGTGCGCCCCGGTCGCCCGGCCGCTCTGTTCGTCGATCTCGACCCGGGTCACCATGGAGTCGGCCCGGAACTCGACGCCGTGCGCGAGCGCGTCGGGCACGTGAGTGATCAGTGGGGAGGCCTTGGCGTTCACCTTGCAGCCCTGCAGGCAGAAGCCGCGGTAGATGCAGTGCGGCCGGTGCCCGAACCGGCCGTTCGCGATCGCCACCGGCCCGACTCTTGCCTCCACACCGATTGCGAGCGCGCCGCGCAGGAACATCTCCCCGTTCCCTCCGACGGGGTGAGGGCTGTGCGGATAGCGGTGCGGATCTCCCCAGGGCCAACTCTCACCCGCGACCGGCAGCTCGGCCTCGATCTGTTCGTAGTATGGGCGCAACTGCTCGTACTCGATCGGCCAGTCCGCTCCTACGCCGTCGACGGACCGGGTATGAAAGTCGCTGGGATGCAGCCGTGGCACATAGCCCGCGAAGTGCGTCATCGACCCGCCCACCCCCCGGCCGGAGTTGTTCGAGCCCAGCGGTACGGGATCGGTGCCGTCGATGACCCGCGGGTCGGTCCAGTACAGCGGGTGCGAGCCGGCTTCGTCGCTCACCCAGTCCCGGTCCGGGTCCCAGAACGGGCCGGCCTCCAGCACGGCGATGCGCCAGCCGTGCCGGGCCAGCCGCTGCGCCAGGGTCGAACCGCCCGCTCCGGCACCCACGATCAGGAGGTCGACCTCATCGTCGTCGGCGAAGCAGCGCATCTGCGCGCGCAGCGCATGATTCGTGCGGGACCCGTCGAGCGGCAGCAGCCAGGCCGACTCGTTGCGGGACCGCACGTCGTCTCGCACCCTCACTCCTCCCGACGCAGCACCGCGGCGAGCACGCCCATGCCGCCCACCAGTGCCATCGCGAGCGGGGCGAGGACCGGCGGCCCCATCTCGAGGTTGTACCGCGTATTGCGCCAGCCGCCGGGCTTCTGGGCGATGCCGCGAGCGTGCAGGAAGAGCCCTTGCATCCCGTTGCCGATGAGCACCGCAGAGACGATCGGGAGGACCGTCTTTGCCGCGCGCCGAGAGACAACGGCGCTGATTCCGGCGGCGGCGCCGACGGGGGCGAGGGCTACCGGTAGCCACATCATGTTGTTGCCGAAGCTCGCGCGGTCGTGCTCCAGATAGATGTCCGCTGCCGTGATCAATGCGCCAGCGGCCATGAGACCAGCGAGACTGCGCTCGAACCTTCCGGTGCGCACGTCCCGGAGCAGCCGATCGATACCCATCGCGTCGAGCAGTACGGCGCGCTCGAGCGAGTCGGACATGTCGTTGCTCCTCCTCGTTCGAACCGGCCGGTCGGACCGATGTGCGTACGCCCAAGGCGGTCGGGGTATGGGGCTCGGCCGCATTCCATGCAAACGCGGGCCGCTGATCGTCGCAACTTCTGGGACGGAGCTCGGTTGCCGCAGCTGCGAAGCACGCCTAGTGTCCAAGGAAGGGATCGAAGTCCAACTGCAACGGTGATCGAGTGCAGCGGTGATGGTCTCGACTACGCTCGACCGGCGGCTGGTTGCGTCCGCTCTTAGGAGCAGGCCTTCGTGGCGGTGCTCGATCGGGCTCGATCGCCGACGAAGGCTGCTCGTCGACTGGAGGTTGGCATGATGATGCGTCCAGTGCGGTTTCCTGGTTTCGACGTTTCCCGCCAAGCGCCGCGGTGGGACGCGGTGACGCGGGCGACGATCGAGGACCGGGTCGCCACCACCGTCGCCGAAGGATTCTTCACGGACCCCGAGCGACGCGCGGCCCGTCGGCTGCTCGGGCGATTGCTGGACCTGGACGGCGAGGCGTTGGAGTCCGTCCTCGCGCTGGTCGAGCAGCGGCTGGCGCTGGGTCGGCAGGACGGCTGGCGGTATGCGGACCTTCCCGAGGACGGTGCGGCCTGGCGCGGATCACTAGCGCGCTTGGACCGGGATGCCCAGCTGCGGTGCGGCGCCGGGTTCGTGGAGATCCCAAATGCGGACGCGGACGCACTGATCTGCGCGTTACGTGAGCGCGACGGCGCGCAGTGGCACGGCTGGACGGCGCGGCACGTGTGGAGTCTCTGGACGCGCTACGCCTGCACCGCGCTCTACTCTCACCCGCGGGCGTGGGAGGAGATCGGTTTCCCAGGACCCGCGTATCCGCGCGGCTACAAGAACGCGAACGTGGACGGCCGGGAACCGTTCGAGGTCAAGGATCATCACAACGTGGCCCCGTGACCGGTCACCGGTGTCGGGCCCGTTACGAGTGGCGCTCCAACCGATCGTCCTTGACGATGGAACGCGCACCACCAACCGGAAGGGAACCGACATGAGTGCCACCGACAAGATGAAGAACATGGCCGAGGACGCCAAGGGCAAGATCAAGGAGGCGGCCGGCAAGGTCACCGGTGACGAATCGCAGGAGCACGAGGGCCAGGCCGACCAGACCAAGGCCGACCTCAAGCAGCGCGGCGAGCACGTCAAGGACGCCTTCAAGACCGACTGACGCAGCACCGCAGGATGCTTCGCGACTCGACGCTCGAACTGCTCGCTCTCGGTTACGACTACGGGGGCCGGCAGTTCGAGCGTCGTGGCGCGTCCGGGGGAGCGCAGACCAGGCTGCTCTTCGCACGCACGACGGTGCTCCGTGGGCCCGAGGCGGTAGCCCTCTTCTACGACGAGTCGCTTGTGGCACGCGCGGGCGCCATGCCCTCACGGGTCCGGCGCACCTTGCTGGGCGTGGGTGGCATCCAAGGCTTGGACGACACGGCACATCACGCGCGCCGCGGACTGTTCCTGCGATTGCTCGACGGTGCAGCGGTCGAGGACGTGCGTGAGCGGGTGGAGACGCTCTGGCGCGACGAACTACCGCGGTGGGAGCGCGCCGGGCCCATCACCCTGCACGACGAGATCGGGCTGCTGCTGTGCCGCGCCGCCCACGACTGGGTCGGCGTGCCCTACACCCAGGGGCAGCTGGCCGGCAGGTACGCCTCGCTCGCCGCCATGATCGACGCTCCGGCGGCACTCGGACCACGCCATCTGCGCGGTCGCGCCGCGCGACGTGGCGCGGAGCGCGGCCTGGCCCGGCTCGTCAGCGACGTGCGCGCAGGCGTACGGGATGCGCCGCCGGGTTCGCCGCTGGAGGCGATCAGCGCCTTCTGTGACGAGAGCGGCTCGCGTCTCGCCCCCCGGGTAGCAGCCGTGGAGCTGCTAAACCTGCTGCGGCCCATCGTCGCCGTACAGCGCTTCGTCGTGTTCGCCGCTCTGGCACTGGAGACGCACCCGGAATGGCGCGCGAAGGTCCGTGCCGATCCCTCGCGCGCCGCGGACGTCGCATCGGAGGTGCGCCGCTACTACCCGTTCTTCCCGATGGTCGCGGGAAAGGCGCGCCGGGCGATCATGTTCGACGACCTACGGGTTCCGGCCGGAAGCCGGCTGCTGCTCGATCTGGAGACGACCGACCACGAGCCGGCGGACTGGAGCAGGCCTTGGGTCTTCGACCCCGACCGGTTTGCGCACGAGCCGTCCTTGCGGAACCGGCTCGTCGCCCAGGGCGGCGGGCCGCCCGGTGGTCACCGGTGCCCCGGTGAGGCGCTCACCCAGGAACTCACGGCTCTTGCGATACGGAGGTTGTGCGCAATGAGTTACACGGTGCCCGCCCAGGACCTGCGGGTCGACCGTCGACGGATGCCCACCGGGCCACGCAGTGGCATGGTCCTCGACGTGACGCGGACGGGCGGCGAGTGACTGCGCCACACATGCGCTAGGCGGCCCGGGCGGTGGGGGAGTGCAGCATCCGGTAGACCGCGCGTTCCACCCGACCGTGCACCGGTACGTCCAGCCTCGACCGGGGCAGGACGCGCTGCGGCAGGGCCACCCCGTCCGCGTACAGTTCCACGACGCGCGGATCCACGTAGGCCGAGCGCGCCACGGCGACCGTGTTCCCGAGGTACTCCGCCACCCCCTGGTAGCCCTCGAGCACCGCCCGTTTGCGACCGCGGACGCTCCCCGGACGTGGTCCGGCCGCGAGCAGTTGCGCCATGAGAACGGTCGCATTCCAGGTACGGAAGTCCTTCGCCGTGAAATCGCCTCGCGTGACCGTGCGGACGAAGTCGTTCACATCGGCGCTGTGCACGTCGTGCCAACGACCGTCACTCTCCTGCCAGGCCAGCAACTCCTCGGCGGACGTCGGGCGCGCGAGCAGTTCACCGAGCACCTGCGCGAGCCGCGCATCGACGATCCGCTGCTTGCGCTCCTGGCCGCCCTTCGCCGGATAACAGAACCAGTTCGTGCGGCCCGAGACGCGAAGATGCTCCCGCCGTAGTGTCGCCAGCCCGTAGGTGTCGTTGGTGTCGGCGTACGACTCCGAGCCGATGCGGAACGCCCCGAGGTCCAGCAACCGGAACGCGGCTGCGAGCACCCGTTCTCGAGTGAGTCCCTCGGCCTGCAGGTCGGCGGCCACTACCTTCCGGCAGCCCGGCAGGACGCGCGCCAGCTCGAGCACGCGGTCGTGCTTGATCCCGTCGCGCTGACGACGCCACTCCTCGTGGTAGAGGTACTGGCGGCGCCCGGCGGCATCGGTCCCGATTGCCTGGATGTGACCGTTGGGCCAAGGACAGATCCACACGTCCTTCCAGGCCGGAGGGATGACGAGCGCCTCGAGCCGGGCACGATCCTCCCCGGAGATCGTCACCCCGTCCGGTGCGACGTAGCGGAAACCGCGACCGGCGCGCAGGCGCCGGATTCCCGGCGCGTCGGGGTGGGAACGTCGCAACCTCATCGCGCCGACCGCCTACCGTGCGCTCAATCTGCGCCCGATGGCGCTCTCGAACCGCGTGGCCCGCGCGTATCGAACTGCCTTTCGCGCTCCGTGCTCCATCGGCTCGGCATGGCTCACCTCGTCTCGGGTGATCCGACCATAGGAGCGCATGGTGATCTTCGCCAGTCGTACGCACGCTGCTGTTGCCGGCTCGGTCGCGGGCACCTAGCGTCGGAGCGTTCCCAGGACTGTCGAGCCCGTGGAGGGGCGATGCCGAGCAACAAGTTCGAGATCGATGTCAAGGCCATCCGCGAGGATGCTCGCGCGAAGATGGCGGAGGGGGCGGTCACTGCGGGCAACACAGCCGACAGCGAACGGATCATCGAGGTCCTCAACGCTGTGGTGGCAACGGAGATGGTCTGCGTCATGCGCTACACGCAGAACGCGATCGCCGCCAGTGGCATCGACCGGGCCCAGGTGGCGAAGCTCTTCACCGAGCACGCGGCGGAGGAGATGCAGCACGGGCTGCAGGCGGCGGAGCGGGTGAGCCAGCTCGGTGGTGATCCGGACTTCGATCCGGCAACCCTGGTGGAGCGCTCGTACACCGACTATGTCGCGCCGGAGTCCACCGACCTCGAGAAGATGCTCACCGAGAACCTGTTCGCCGAGCGGATCGTGATCACTGCCTACCAGGAGATCATCAGGTGGATCGGCGACGCCGACCCGACCAGCCGGCGGGTCGTGGAGTCGATCCTCGAGGAGGAAGAGGAGCACGCCGACGACCTCAACGACCTGCTCGGCAACTGACACGCTCGCTCCGGTTGCTGGCACCCGTTGGCGGACCTAGCGTCGGCTCGGTCGGGTCCGACAGGGCGGCCAGCACAGTTCTAGATGCGGAGGCGTCATGGCCGAGCAGGCAACGGGAACGGACGACGTGGTCGACTTCCTGACCATGCAGCACGAGCAGATCAAGAGTCTGTTCGCGCAGACTCTGGCGGCCCCGGGCGACGAACGGGGCAAACATTTCGGTGACCTCTGCGCGCTGCTCGCGGTCCACGAGACGGGGGAGGAGTTGGTCCTGCGCCCGGTCACCGAGAAGACCGCCGGATCCGCGGTGACCGATGCGCGCAACAAGGAGGAGAAGGAAGCGACAGAAGCTCTCGCGGAGCTGGAAAAGATGGATCCGGCCAGTGAAGACTTCCTGACCAAGTTGCGCAGCCTGCAGACCGACGTCGTCGACCATGCCGAGAAGGAGGAGCACACCGAGTTCCCCACGCTGCGCGACCAGCGCACCGCGGAGGAGCGGGAGAAGATGGGCCGACGCCTGCGCTCGGTCGAGAAGATGGCACCGACCCACCCGCACCCCACCGCGGCCGGGTCGCCGGTCGCACAGGCGGTGACCGGGCCGTTCGCCGCCATCGTCGATCGCGTGAAGGACGCACTGTCGAGCGACGGGGGATGAGCCAGCCGCAGCCCACTGTCGCCGTCGTCATCCCGACCATCGGCCGACCCAGCCTGCACCACCTGCTGCAGGCACTCGCTGCGGACGGTCCGCGCGCCCAGTGTCTGATCGTCGTCGACGACCGCGTCGACCCGACTCCGCCGCTGTGCTTGCCATCCTTGTCCGTTCCTCACCGCGTCCTGCGATCCGGTGGACGTGGTCCGGCAGCTGCCCGCAACGTGGGCTGGCGGGCTGCACGTACCGAATGGATCAGCTTCCTCGACGACGACGTGCTGCCGCCCGCCGGCTGGTGGCGGGCGCTGCATCACGATCTGGCAGCCGCCGCAGACGCCGCGGGAACCCAGGCCCGGGTGACGGTGCCACTGCCGGGGTGGCGCTGGCCGACCGACTGGGAACGGTCCGTCGCCGGTCTTGCCCAGGCGCGGTGGATCACCGCCGACATGGCGTACCGGCGTGATGCGCTGCGGGCCGTCGGCGGTTTCGACGAGCGGTTCCGGCGGGCGTACCGGGAGGACTGCGACCTGGCGATCCGTCTGCAGGATCGCGGGTTTCGGCTCGTCCGCGGCTCCCGTACGATCTCCCACCCGGTGCGTTCCGCGGATCCCTGGGTCAGCGTCAGGCTGCAGGTCGGCAACGCCGACGACGCCCTCATGCGGAGGTTGCACGGGCCGGCGTGGCGGGAGCGCGGCGATGCCGGACGGGGCCGATTGCCCAGCCACCTGGCCGTCACGGGAATGTTCGCCGCGGCGGCCGTCCTCGGAATCGCCGGGCGCCGCAGGATCGCGGGCCTGCTGGGCGCGCTCGCTGCCGCGGAGACCGCACGCTTCGCTCGCGAGCGGATCCGGCCCGGACCGAGAACGGTCCGTGAGGTCGCGACCATGCTCGCGACGAGTGTCGCGATCCCACCGCTCGCGACCTGGCACGCGCTTCGCGGCCGGATCCAGCACCGGCACGCGAAACCATGGCGCGGACTGCCCGAGGCCGTCCTCATCGACCGGGACGGCACGCTCGTCGAGGACGTCCCTTACAACGGCGACCCGGACGCAGTACGCCCGAGACCAACAGCGCACGAAGCAATATCCGCGTTGCGGCAGGCCGGTGTCCCGGTCGCGGTCGTCACCAACCAGTCGGGAGTGGCGCGCGGTTCGTTGACTCCTGCCCAGGTCGAGGCGGTGAACGCCAGGATCGACCAGTTGTTGGGACCGTTCGCGTCCTGGCACGTCTGCCCGCACGGCCCCGACGACGGGTGCGAGTGCCGCAAGCCCAACCCCGGACTGCTCTTGCGCGCCTGCGAGCTGCTCGACGCGGATCCCGGCCGGAGCGTGATGATCGGCGACATCGGCTCCGACCTGTCGGCCGCAGCTGCCGCAGGCTGCACCGGCGTCCTCGTGCCGACGCCGGTGACGCTCCTCGAAGAGGTCCGCGCCGCGGAACGCGTCTACCCGGACCTGGCGGCTGCCGCCGGCGTGCTGCTGTCCGGCACGTGGTGAGGGTGGGCGGAGTCGCTGTAGTCAGCGCGTAGCGCTCGGCTCACAGCGAGAAGCGCTTCGAGTGGCGGGGTGCCGAGGTTGCGCCTTTACTTGCCGCACGGGTTGGAAAACGCAGCCCACTTCTGCGGGAAGGGCTTCGATGCGGATCCTCGGGATCAACGCGTTGTTCCACGACCCCGCCGCTGCACTCGTCGTCGACGGACAGGTGGTGGCGGCGATCGAGGAGGAGCGCCTGAGCAGGCGCAAGCACGGCAAGCGTCCAGTGCCGTTCTCGGCGTGGGAGCTGCCGGAACTCGCGGCTGCGGCGTGCCTGCAGCGCGCAGGGCTCGAGCCGGGCCAGCTCGACCGGGTCGCCTACTCCTACGACCCGCGGCTCGCCGAACCTGCCGAGACGCTCGGCCTGCAGGATCCCTGGGACCCGCTGCGACAACGGTTCGCCCGGACGGCGCCCGGCTTCCTCGCGACTGCGTTGCCGGGCCTGGATCCCGCCGACGTCGACTTCGTCCCGCACCACGTCGCGCACGCCGCCAGCGCCGGGCTGGCCGGACCCGGTGCACGCCAGCGCTGCAGCGTGCTCGTGCTTGACGGGCGGGGAGAGGCGACGAGCCACCTCGCTGGTCGTTACCGGCGCGGAGAGCTGGAAGTGATGGCACGGCAACGGCTTCCGCACTCGTTGGGGCTCGCCTACGAGTCGCTCACGGAGCACCTGGGTTTCCTGCGCAGCAGCGACGAGTACAAGGTGATGGCGTTGGCGTCGTACGGCGAACCGCGCTTCCTTCCCGAGGTGCGCGCTGCGATCCGCTCCACCGGCGACGGCGGGTTCCGCACCGACCCGATCGACTGGAACCGGTTCGCCAAGCGAGTCCACGCAGGGGACGAACTCGCGCAGAGCCATGCCGATCTGGCCGCATCGGTGCAGCGCGCAGTCGAGGACACGGTGCTGTCGCTGGCGCGCTGGGTGCACGCCCACACGAAAGACCGGCTGCTGGTGCTCGCCGGCGGCGTCGCACTGAACTGCGTCGCCAACACCCGGATCCACGACGAGTCGCCATTCGACGAGGTGTGGGTCCAGCCCGCGGCAGGCGACGCCGGGACCGCGCTGGGCGCCGCGCTGCACGTGGCGACGGTCGGCGGCGACGAGTGCGCGCCGATGCCCGATGCCGCCCTCGGCCGGGACTGGACCGACGCCGAGCTCGAGGCCGAGCTGGTGCGAACCCGCACCGCGTACGAGCGGCCGGACGACCTCGCCGAAACGGTGGCCGCGGCACTGTCCGCGAACCAGATCATCGCCTGGTTCCAAGGGCGCAGTGAGTACGGTCCGCGAGCGCTCGGGCAGCGGTCGCTGCTCGCGCATCCGGGGTACGCACAGAACCTGGAGCGGCTCAACGAGATCAAAGGACGCGAGCAGTTCCGCCCGGTCGCGCCGATGGTGCTCGCCGAACGTGCCGGCGACATCTTCGGTCGCGGACCACTGCCCTCGCCGTACATGCTCTTCGTGCACGACGTGGAACCGGCCTGGCGCGACCGGATTCCCGCGGTCGTCCATGTGGACGGGACCGCACGCGTGCAGACCGTCGAGCGTTCCCGGCAGCCGTTGCTGGCGGCGACCCTCGGCGCGTTCGAGCGCCGAACCGGGCTTCCCGTCCTGGTCAACACCAGCCTCAACACTGCAGGCCGACCGATGGTCGACAGTCCGCGCGATGCGCTGGAGTGCTTCGGGTCCGCGCCGGTCGACGTGCTCGTGCTCGGCCCGTTCGTGGTCCGCCGCTGCACGGGCCACCAGGTAGGGCTGCCAGGCGTTCCAGGGACGGCCGCATGAGCCGGCGCGTGCTGGTGGTGCGACTGGACAGCGCCGGCGACGTGCTGCTGACCAGTCCGGCCGTCCGGGCCATCGCGGCCCGTGCGGAAGTCGCCTTCCTGGCCGGCCCGTTGGGCACCGAGGCCGCCCGCTTGTTGCCCGGTGTCGGGCAGGTGCTCACCTGGAACTGCCCCTGGGTGGTGCGCGACCCGGACCCGGTGACGGCGTCCGACGTGCTCGACGTGGCGGCGCTGGTGCGGTCCAGCGAGGTCGACGAGGCGCTGATCTTCACGTCGTTCCATCAGAGCCCGCTACCGACTGCGCTCGTCCTGCGGATGGCGGGGGTGGCGCAGATCGGCGCCACCAGCGTGGACTACCCCGGCGCGCTGCTCGACCTGCGTCACCGGCCGGAGCCCGGTGGGCACGAGGTGGACCGCAACCTCGCGCTCGCGGCTGCGGCCGGGTTCGCCTGGCCCGACGCGGACCCGCCGCGCCTGGCGGTGCGTCAACCACTGCCCGACGTACTGGCGCGTACCGGCCCGGGCCGCTACGTCGTGGTCCATCCCGGGGCGTCGGCGCCCGCGCGCACCTGGACCCCGCGGAGCTGGCGGCGCGCGGTACGTGCCTTGGCGGACAACGGCTTCCGGGTGGTCGTCACCGGGTCCGCAGGAGAACGGGCACTGTGCCAGGAAGTGGCGGCGCATGCGGCACGTGACCTGTCGGGACGTACCACGCTCGCCGAGACCGCTGCCGTCCTGCAGGGGGCCGATGCCGTCGTCGTCGGCAACACCGGGCCCGCACACCTGGCCGCCGCCGTCGGTACGCCCGTCGTGTCCTTGTTCGCGCCCACCGTCCCGGCCGAGTCGTGGGCGCCGTACGGCGTGCGCTCCGTGCTGCTGGGCGACCAGCAGGCCGCGTGCCGTGGATCGCGCGCGGTGCGGTGTCCGGAACCGGGCCATCCGTGCTTGGAATCGGTGAGCGCCGACGATGTCGTCGCCTGTGTGGAGAAGCTGGTCGGGGGGCTGTCGTGCGTGTCCTGATGTGGCACGTGCACGGCTCGTGGACGACGTCGTTCGTCCAGGGCCGGCACGAGGTCGTGCTTCCGGTCCTGCCCGATCGCGGTCCGGACGGGCGGGGGCGTGCCACGACCTGGGACTGGCCGGACCGTGTCGTCGAACTGCCTCCCGAACAGCTCGCCGACGCAGGCATCGACGTCGTACTGCTGCAACGGCCGCAGGAGTTCGACCTTGCGGCGCAGTGGTTGCGCCGGCGCCCCGGAGCGGACGTGCCGGCCGTGTACGTGGAGCACGATCTGCCGCGCCGTGAGGTGCCGTACCTGCCCCATCACGTCGCCGACCGGCCCGATGTCACGTTGGTGCACGTCACGCACGTCGGCGCGGCGCTGTGGGACAACGGACGGGCCCGGACACGGGTGATCGAGCACGGCATCGTCGATCCCGGCGCGCGCTGGACCGGGGAGCTGGACCGCGCAGCCGTTGTCGTGAACGAACCGGTCCGGCGGGCGCGCTTGGCGGGCACGGACCTGCTCCCGCGGCTGATTCCCGCGGACGTGGGCCTCGACCTGTTCGGGATGCAGGCCAGTGCCGCCCGTGAACTGCCCTGGTGGCCGGCGGGGAACGGCACCTTCGACGACCTGCCGCAGGACCGACTCCATGCGCAGTTGGGCAAGCGGCGCGTCTACGTGCATCCCTACCGCTGGACCTCGCTCGGGCTGTCGCTGCTCGAGGCGATGCATCTCGGCATGCCGATCGTGGCGCTCGGTGCCAGCGAGACCTGGCGAGCGGTCCCGGCCGAGGCCGGCCTGGTGTCGAGCGACCCCGACGAGTGCCGCGCCGCCGTCCGGTACTTCGCCCACGAACATGAGGCGGCGGCGGTAGCCGGCAAGGCCGCCCGCGCCGCCGCGCTCGAACGCTACGGACTCGAGCGGTTCCTGACGCGATGGGACCAGCTGCTCCTGGAGGTGACGCAGTGAGGATCGCGATGGTGTCGGAGCACGCGAACCCGCTGGCGGCGATCGGTGGAGTGGACGCGGGTGGGCAGAACGTCCACGTCGCCGCACTGGCCGCTGCACTCGTACGCCGCGGGCATGGTGTGACCGTCTTCACCCGCCGCGACCGCGCCGACCAGTCCACCGTCGTACTGACCGACGACGGCTACCGCGTGCACCACCTCAGCGCCGGTCCGGCCGCAGAGGTGCCCAAGGACGAGCTGCTGCCGTACGTGCCCCAGCTCGCGCGCGGCCTCACCGACGCCCTTCGCGCGGAGCCGTTCGACGTTGTCCACGCACACTTCTGGATGAGCGGACTGGTCGCGACGGCAGCGGTACGGGAGGTCGCGGACAGCGGCGGCCCGGAGGTGCCGGTCGTGCAGACGTTCCACGCGCTCGGGTCGGTGAAGCGCCGCCACCAGCGCGAACGCGACACCAGTCCGCCGGGACGGGTGACGCTCGAGCGACGGCTGTGCCGCGATGTCGACCACGTCATCGCCACGTGCAGCGACGAGGTGCACGAACTCGCCGCGCTCGGCCTGCCGCGGTCCAAGGCGTCGGTCGTGCCGTGCGGCGTTGATACGACGCGGTTCCGCCCGGAGGGAGCGGTCGCGGCGCGGCCTGCAGCACCGCGGATCCTGTCGATCGGACGCCTGGTCGAGCGCAAGGGCGTTGAGGACGTCATCCGCGCGATGCCGTACGTGCCCGGAGCCGAGCTCGCCATCGCGGGTGGTCCGGCGCGGGAGGCGCTGCACGTGGATCCCGAGGCGTGCCGGCTGGCGGACGTTGCCGGTCGGTTGGGCGTCGCTGATCGGGTCACCCTCCTCGGCGCGGTGGCGCGCGAGGACGTGCCGCCGCTGCTGCGTTCCGCGGACATCGTTGTCGCCACCCCGTGGTACGAGCCGTTCGGCATCGTGCCGCTCGAGGCGATGGCCTGCGGGCGTCCGGTCGTGGCCTCGGCCGTCGGCGGCCTCACCGACACGGTCTCCGACGGCGAGACCGGCATCCTCGTCGCGCCGCGCGATGCTGCGGCGATCGGGGGCGCGTTGCAGCGCCTGCTCGGGGACCCCGCGCTGTGCGTCCGGCTCGGGCAGGGCGGCCGGGCGCGGGTGCTGGCCCGCTACCGCTGGGACCACGTCGCCGAGGCCAGTGAAGCGGTCTACCTCGCGCTCACCGCGCGGCGGCTGAGCAGGACGGGGACGACGTCATGAGCACCGCGGCACACCGGCACCTGCACGAGATCAGCGACGCCCTCGATCGGTTCGCCCCGCAGGCCGAGCTGGCATCGGCGTGGGGTCGGACGCTGGGTCCGGTGCTGCTCGACGGGGGCCGACTGCTCGCCGCGGGCAACGGCGGCAGCGCTGCCCAGGCGCAGCATCTGACGGCCGAGCTCGTCGGGCGTTTCGAAAGTGAACGGCGAGCGCTGTCCGCGGTGTGCCTCACCAGCGAGACGTCGACCCTCACCGCGCTCATCAACGACTACCCGTCCGACCAGCTGTATGCCCGCCAGGTCGCCGCGCACGGACGCCCCGGTGATGTGTGCGTGCTGCTGTCCACCAGCGGACGCAGCCGGAACATCCTGGCGGCAGCGGAGCAGGCGCGCCGGAGCGGGCTGCTGGTGTGGGCGCTGACCGGGTCGCTGCCGAACCCGTTGGCGTCGGCGGCCCACGAGGTCATCGCCGTACCGGCCGCGCGGACCAGCACGGTGCAGGAACTGCACCTTGTCGCGCTGCACGTGATGTGTGCCGGCGTCGACGAGGTCGTCCGGTCGGCCGCGCCGGCCCCCGTCGCGGGTGAGCTGGTCGCTCCATGAGGCGCACTTCCACTGCACCGGTCGTCGTGGTCGGCGACGCGCTGCTCGACATCGACCTGCTCGGCACGGCAGAGCGGATCTGCCCTGACGCGCCCGTGCCGGTCGTCGAGGTCGCCGGTCGGCGGACCCGGCCCGGGGGCGCGGCGCTGGCCGCCGTGCTCGCCGCCCGGCTCTCCGACCGGCCGGTGGTGCTGCTGTGCCCGATCGCTGGGGACGACGCCGGAAACACGTTGCGGGAGCTCGTATCCGAGGACGTCGAGCTGGTCTCGCTGCCGGCGTACGGCAGCACAGCGGTCAAGACGCGGGTGCGTGTCGGCGACAGCTCGGTGGTACGGCTGGACTCCGGCTGTGGCGCTTCGGCACGCGGCGGTCTGACGGTCGAGCAGCGGGCGCTGCTGGAGTCGGCCGCAGTCGTCCTGGTCAGCGATTACGGCAACGGCACCAGCGCGTCTCCCGAGCTCCGGGCACAGCTCGGCGGACGCAGAGCACCCGTCGTCTGGGACCCGCATCCGCGGGGTTCGGAGCCTGTCGCCGGTGCGCGGCTGGTCACGCCCAATGCCCGGGAGGCGTTGACCCTGCTCGGTGAAGCGGCGCCCGGGGCGCATCTCGCCGACCTGGCCGAGGTCGGGCGGCGGCTGGCCGAACGGTGGCGTGCCGGTGCGGTCGCAGTGACCTCCGGTGCGTCCGGGGTCGCGTTGACCTTCGGGGCCGGCGCCCCGCTGCTGGTGCCGGCCGACCCGGTCGCCGGGCGTGACGCCTGCGGCGCCGGGGACAGCTTCGCGGCGGCCGCCGCCGTTGCGCTCGCCGACGGCGCTCTGGTCAGCGAAGCGGTGCGTACGGCAGTCGCGACCGCATCCGCGTTCGTCGCGGCTGGTGGCGCAGGTGCCGTCGTGGCCCGCGACGAGGCGAGCCCGCCCCCTGGTCCGGAGGACTCGTTCGCCCGACGGTCCGTGCCGGGCCGCGGCACCGTCGTCGCCACCGGCGGCTGTTTCGACGTGCTGCACGCCGGTCACATCGCCACGTTGACCGGGGCGCGCAAGCTCGGGGACCGGCTCGTCGTGTGCGTCAACTCCGATGCGTCCGTACGCCGTCTGAAGGGGGCCGGGCGACCGGTCGTGCCGATCGAGGACCGGGTGCGGGTGCTGCAGGCGCTCGAATGCGTCGACGAGGTCGTCGTTTTCGAGCAGGACACCCCGGACGAGGTCCTGGCGCGGCTGCGCCCGGACATCTGGGTCAAGGGCGGTGACTACGCCGGCGCGGAGTTGCCCGAGGCCGCGGTCCTCGCCAGGTGGGGAGGCCGGGCGGTGGTGCTGCCCTACCTTGCAGGCCGCTCCACCACCGCAATCGTCGACCGCCGGGATCGGCCGTCGGACATCGAACGAGCAGGAGATCGAGCATGAACCAATTGCGCTCTGCCGGAACGGTTCTGGTCACCGGCGGTGCGTCCGGGCTCGGCGCAGCGGTGGTCACCGCGGTGCGCGAGGCGGGCGGTCGGCCGTACGTCCTCGACCGGGCCACCCCCGACATCGACGTCGAGCACGGGGTCGTCGACCTCGCCGACACCCGGGCGGCCGAGGACGCTGTCCGCGCCGCGGTGGAGGAGGTCGGCGGGCTCGATGCCGTCGTTGCCGCCGCGGGCACCGACCGGTGCGGCCGCCTCGCCGACGTTCCCGGTGCGGAGTGGGACCGTGTCGTGCTGGTGAACCTGCTGGGAACCGCCGCGGTCGTCCGGGCAGCGCTGCCGTCGCTCGAGGAGCGCGCCGGTCGGGTCGTCACCGTCGCGTCCACCCTGGGCTTGCGGGCGCTCAGCGATGCCACCGCATACTGCGCCTCGAAGTTCGGTGTCGTCGGCTTCACCCGCGCGCTCGCCGCCGAGACCCAAGGTCGTATCGGCGTGACGCTGCTGCTGCCCGGCGGCATGGCCACGCACTTCTTCGACGACCGCGCGCCCCAGTACAAGCCCGGTCCGGACGCCAAGCTCAACCGCCCGGAAGACGTGGCGCGTACGGTGATGTTCGCCCTGAGACAGCCGGCGGGGTGCGAGGTGCGCGAGCTCGTGGTGACGCCGTCACTCGAGGGCTCATGGCCCTGACAGCAGTCGTGCTGCGCTCGCTCGGCCTCGGCGACCTGCTCACCGGCGTACCCGCGCTGCGAGCCGTACGGCGCGCGCTGCCCGATCACCGGCTCGTGCTCGGCGCGCCGGCGTACCTGCTGCCGCTGGTCCGGCTCACCGGAATCCTCGCCTCGGACGGCGACCTGGTGGGGATCCGGGACCTTGTGCGCATCTCCCGGCCCGACGTCGCCGTCAACCTGCACGGGCGCGGTCCGCGAAGCGACCGGCTGCTGCTGCGGGGCGCACCGCGTCGGCTCGTGGCATTCCGGTGCCCGAGGCCGGCGTGGACGGTCCGGACTGGAGGGCCGAGGAGCACGAAGTCGCGCGCTGGTGCCGCCTCGTCGGCCAGACCCTTGGAGGAGGGCCGGACCCCGATGAGCTCGACCTCGCCCCGCCGCCCGCGGCGGCGCTGCCGAGCGGGGTCACGGTGCTGCACCCGGGCGCGGCGGCAGCTGCCCGCCGCTGGCCGGCCGAGCGTTTCGCGCACGTCGCCGCTGCGCTGGAACGGCGCGGGCACGACGTCGTCGTCACCGGCGGTCGCCAGGAGGTCGAGCTGGCCGCACGCGTGGTCTCCCTCGCGCGCCTGTCTTCGAGGGCGCTGCTCGCCGGCCGTACCGACCTGGCAGCGCTGGCGTTCCTGGTGGCCCGGGCCGAGCTCGTGGTGTCGGGTGACACCGGCGTCGCGCACCTGGCGAGCGCCTACCGGCGGCCGTCCGTGGTGCTGTGCGGGCCCGTACCACCGCGGTTGTGGGGCCCGCCGCAACGGGCGCGGCACGTCGCCCTGTGGCACGGCGGGTCGGGAGACCCGCACGCAGCGGTGCCGGACCCGGCGCTGCTGGAGATCACCGCCGAGGAGGTCATCGCCGCCGTGGAACGAGTTCTGTCATCGACACACCTGCAGCGGGAGGCGGTGCCATGAACCGGGACGTGGACTTCGCGGACCGACGCGTCGTCGTGACGGGTGGAGCGGGATTCCTCGGCTCGCACCTGTGCGAGGAACTGCTGCGACGGGGAGCGCGGGTGGTGTGCCTGGACAACTTCCTCACCGGCAGTCCGGTGAACGTCGCGCACCTGCTGCCGAACCCGCGGTTCCGGTTGGTGCGTTGCGACGTGAGCGACTACGTGCACGTGCCTGGCGCGGTGGACCTGGTGCTGCACTTCGCCTCGCCGGCATCACCGATCGACTACCTGCGCGTACCGATCGCCACGCTGAAGGTGGGCAGCCTCGGCACACTTCACACGCTCGGGCTGGCCGCGGAGAAGGGCGCTCGGTTCGTGCTCGCCTCCACGTCGGAGGTCTACGGCGACCCGTTGCAGCACCCGCAGCGGGAGGACTACTGGGGCAACGTGAATCCGGTCGGTCCGCGCGGCGTCTACGACGAGGCGAAACGCTTCGCCGAGGCACTCACCACGGCGTACCGGACCAGCCGCGGCGTCGACACCGGAATCGTGCGGATCTTCAACACGTACGGGCCGCGCATGCGCCCGGACGACGGCCGGGCGATACCGACGTTCATCGGACAGGCGCTCACCGGAGCGCCCGTGACGGTGGCGGGCGAAGGGCGGCAGACCAGGTCGATCTGCTACGTCGACGACACCGTGTCGGGGATCCTCGCGCTCGCCGGGTCGGACTTCGCCGGTCCGGTGAACATCGGGCAGGGCGACGAGATCTCGATCCTCGACCTGGCCCGCAAGGTCATCGCACTGTGCGACTCCCGCTCCCGGATCACGCACGTACCGCTGCCGCAGGACGACCCGTGCGTGCGCCGCCCCGACACCACCCTCGCGTACCGGGAACTGGGCTGGTCGGCGCGGATCGACAACGACGACGGACTGCGCCGTACGATCGCGTGGTTCCGCACCGCGCTCGACCTCGCCTCCTGACCGCGTGTCCCTGCTCGAATCGTCGCTAACTGCTGGAGTTGACGACGTTTCGAGCAGGGACGCGGGTCAGGAGGGGGTGCGCTCGAGGCGGTCGAGCAGTTGCTGGAGAGCGGTACGAACCGTCGCCGCGACGATCTGTTCGCTGTCACCGGAGAACCGGTGCTCGGTCGCGACGGTATCTCCGAGCCCGGCGACGCTCGTCCAGACGGTCCCGGCCGGCTGGTCCTCCTCCGGACCGGGCCCGCCGACACCCGAGACCGCGACGGCCAGGTCGACCCCGAGCAGCCGTCGCACGCCCTCCGCCATCTCGGTGACACACGCGCTGGACACGACCGGGCCGGGCCGTACGCCGAGCGCCTGTTGCTTGACCGCCGGGGAGTAGGCGATGACCGCGCCGCCGTACCACTCGCTCGCCTCGGGCGCGGCGGCGAGGGTCGCCGAGATCGTTCCGCCGGTCAACGACTCGGCAGCGCCGACGGTCGTGCCGCGGCGCTGGGCCGCGTGACCGACCCGCTCGGCGAGCGCCGAGAGTTCCTCCGACCCGGCTGCGGGCCCGTTCACGATTCCTCCAGCACGTGTGCGGTCATCGCCCCATCGTGCCCGTTGATCGACCTGCGGGCACGGCGAGCCGTACCTACTCTCGATGAATGAGCGCTCCCGCACATGCGGAGCACACGCTCCGCACCTCGTCGGTCGGATCAAGCGCCGACAACCACGCGTCCACGGCGGCTCTGCTGGACCGTGGCCGGTTGGCGCGCGACTTGGAAGCGGCGGTCCGAGGTGAGGTGCGATTCGACGAGCCGAGCCGCCGACTGTATGCGAACGACGCGTCGATCTACCGGACCGTCCCTGTCGGCGTGGTCATTCCTCGCGACGACAGCGATGTGGTGGCGGCGCTCACGGTGTGCCGTCGCCACCATGCGCCGGTGTTCGCGCGAGGCGGTGGTACTGGTCTGGCCGGACAGACCGACAACGCGGCCGTGGTGTTCGACTTCTCCAAGTACATGAACGAGATCGTGGAGCTGGACCCGGTCGCGCGTACGGCACGCGTGCAGCCGGGCGTGATCTGCGATCAGCTCCGGTTCGCTGCCATGGAGCACGGATTGAACTTCGCGCCGGACCCGGCGACCCACGATCACAACACTCTCGGCGGGATGATCGGCAACAACTCGTGCGGGACGCACTCGGTGTACGGCGGTAAGACCGTCGACAACGTGCTCGAGCTCGACGTGCTGCTGTATGACGGCACTCGGATGACAGTCGGGATCGACGAAGAATCCCGGCTGCCGGAGCTCGCAGCGAGGCCGGGCCGTCCTGGGGAGATCTACGGACAGCTGCGGGCGCTGCGTGACCACTACGCCGAGTTGATCCGCGCCCGCTATCCCGACATCCCTCGACGGGTGTCCGGCTACAACCTCGATGACCTCCTGCCGGAGAAGGGATTCAATCTCGCTCGCGCTCTGGTGGGGTCGGAGAGCACGTGCGTACTGGTGCTTTCGGCGCTGATGCGACTGGTGCCTTGGCCGCCGAAGCGCTCGCTCGTGGTGCTCGGCTATCCAGATTCGCCGAGCGCCGCCGAGGACGTGACAACGATCCTCGACAGCGGCCCGATCGGGCTCGAGTTCTTCGAGTACGGCGTCATCGACAACCTGCGCAAGAAGGGGTTCATCTCGGCCGGCATGGACGAGCTGCCCTCGGGGCACAGTTTCGTGCTGGTCGAGTACGGCGGCGACACCCAGGACGAGGTGGATGCGCGCGGTCGGGCATTGGCCGACGCGCTCGGGCGGCAGCCGCATCCACCGGTCATGAAGACGGTGACCGACCCGCAGCACGAGACCGACATCTGGGAGATCCGCAAAGAGGCGATCGGTTCGACTCGGATACCGCAAGAGCACGGCGGCTACGCGGGTTGGGAGGATGCCGCGGTCCACCCGTCCAAGTTGCCCGAGTACCTGCGCGACTATCGGGCACTGGTCGAGCGCTACCACTACCACACTGTGCTGTTCGGCCATTTCGGGCAGGGCTGTATTCACAACCGGCTCGATCTCGACATCAAGTCGACGGAGGGCATCGAGACGTTCCGCCGGTTCCTGTCCGATGCGGCCGACCTCGTCCTGTCGTACGGCGGTTCGCTCTCCGGGGAGCACGGCGACGGCCAGCTCCGGGCGTGGGGCCTGCCGCAGATGTTCGGTCCCGAGCTGGTGCGTGCGTTCGAGCAGTTCAAGGAGATCTTTGACCCGGACTGGGCGATGAATCCTGGCAAGATCGTCCGCCCGAACTCGCCGATCGACAACCTGCGCCTCGGGGCCGGGTACAGCCCGCCAGCGCTCGAGACGCACTTCAGTTTTCACGAGGACGGCTACAGTTTCGCGGACGCAGCGGACCGGTGCTTCGGCGTGGGCAACTGTCGGCACCTGGACGGTGGGACGATGTGCCCGAGTTTCATGGTCACCCGTGAGGAGCGGAACTCGACTCGAGGGCGATCCCGGCTCCTCTTTGAGATGATGCAACAGGCCGGAGAGCGTCGGAATCCCTGGCGCGACGAGGGTGTGAAGGAAGCGCTCGACCTCTGCCTGTCGTGCAAGGGCTGCAAGGGTGACTGCCCGGTGCGGGTGGACATGGCGACGTACAAGGCGGAGTTCTTCTCCCACTACTATAAGGGGCGACTGCGCCCCCGCCAGGCGTACGCACTCGGCCTGATACAACGTTGGGCGCGTATCGCGTCCCTCGCGCCACGGATCGTAAACGCGGTCACCAGCTCCGCGTTGACCGCCCCGGCTCTCAAGTGGATCGCAGGAGTCGCGCCGCAGCGGGAGCTGCCTGCTTTCGCCGAGCAGACCTTCCAGAGTTGGATCAAACAGCACCCGGCCACTCCCAGCAGCGGCGAACGGGTGCTGTTGTGGGCTGACACGTGGAGCAACCACTTCCAGCCGCAGGTCGCGATCGCTGCGCTCCAGGTCCTGCAGGATGCCGGGTTCGATGTGCTGGTGCCCCAGCACCACCTGTGCTGCGGCCGGCCCCTCTACGACTACGGCATGCTCGAGACAGCCCGCCGATACCTCGCGTCGATGCTCGAGGAGTTGCGACCGCTCATCAGGGAAGGCGTCACCGTCGTCGGGCTCGAGCCTTCCTGCATCTCGGTCATCCGCGACGAGCTGGTCAACCTGATGCCGCACGACGAGGACGCCCGCAGGCTGGCGGCGCAGACGCTCACATTGGCGGAGGTGCTGCGCCAGCGTGCGCCCGACTGGGAACCGCCGCAGGTGGCGCAACCGGCGATCGTGCAGGTTCACTGCCATCAATCGGCCGTGCTCGGCTTCGAGGACGACAAGGAACTCATGGCGCGCATGGGCCTTGATGCCACCATCCCGGACAGCGGTTGCTGCGGCATGGCCGGCACGTTCGGTTATGAGAAGGGCGAGCGGTACGACGTCTCGGTGGCCTGCGGTGAGCGCGTCATCCTTCCGGCAGTTCGTGAGGTGCGCAAGGACGCGGTCGTCATCGCCGACGGCTTCAGTTGTCGGCAGCAGCTCGCCGGCGGCACGGACCGTACCCCCGTGCACCTCGCAGAGGTGATCGCCGCCGCCAGCCGGCCGCGAGACACGCGCCGCACGAGCGCCTATCCCGAGCGGAGCATCCGTCCGGATGGTGACGGTCACCGTCCGCGCCGTTTCGGACGAGGAACCGCCATCGCGGTCGCAACGAGTTTCGGCGTCGCTGCTGCGGCGACGTTCCTGCGTCGAACCATGGCGCACTGAGACGCGGGCTAGCGGTCCGCTTGATGAGGAAGTGACGTCAATGGCCCAGATCACAGACAGCCGTCACGGGATCAGACGGGATCCCGCAGTGCGCCACTGGACGACCGGCGGTCCGGTCGACAGCGCGGTCCTCGCCGAGGATGAGATCACCGTCGTACAGGAGCGGCAGGAAGCGTCGATGGCCGAACCCGCGGGCATGGCGCTGTTCGGGTTCGCCGTCGGCACGCTCATCGTCGCCTGGCCGATCGCCGGATTCGTACCGTTAACCGCGCTCACCGCGACTGTGCCGCCGGTGCTCGTATTCGCCGGTATCGCGCAGTTCATCGGCGGCCTCATTGCGTTCCGCAGAGGGAACGCGTTCGCCGGGACAGCGTTCTGCGCGTATGGGGCGAACAACGTCGTCGTCGCACTGATCTTCCTGATGATGGCCGGCGGAGTGATCTCGACGCTCCCGGGAACCGTCGGAACGCAGATGCTGGCGCTCGAGCTCTACTGCTTCGCTTACATCTCGCTGGTGCTGGGCATCATGGCGACCCGACTCAACATCGCGTTCATCGCGATCTTGTTCAGTCTCGTACCCGGCTTCACCCTGGCCGGCATGGCGAACTGGTACGGCGCGTCCATCCCCGCTATCTGGGGGCACATCGGCGGCTACTGCCTGATCGCCGCCGCCGCCTTCGCGGGCTACACCGCGACGGCGATGGTGCTCAACAGCACCTGGAAGCGGCCAGTGCTGCCGCTGATCGGCGTGGGCAATGTGGCTCACGTGTGAACGCCCGCCAACCTCGGAGGAACCGGCATGAGCGACACCACAACGGCATCCGACGTCCTCGTCGACCGATTGATCGAATGGGGCGTCGACACGGTATTCGGCCTGCCCGGCGACGGTATCAACGGGCTGATGGACGCGCTGTGCAAGAAGCGGGACAAGCTCCGATACATCCACGTGCGGCACGAAGAGGTTGCTGCCATGGCGGCGGTCGGGTACGCGAAGTTCACCGGTCGCCTCGGAGTGTGCTTCTCGACCGCGTCTCCTGGCGCAGCGCACTTGCTGAACGGTCTGATCGACGCGCGAGTGGAGCAGGCGCCGATCCTGGCGATCTCCGGCATGACATACAGCGATCTGATCGGTACCAGCTACCTGCAGGACATCAACACCGACTACCTGTTCAACGACGTAGCGCTCTTCAACGAGCGGATCATGGGTCCGTCCAGCATCACGAACCTGGTCGACTATGCGTGCCGGACCGCGCTGACGCAACGCGGACCGGCGCACTTGGCGTTCCCGATCGACTACCAGGCAGCGCCGGCGGACAGCGGGCCGCGATACCAGCGCAACGTACCGGGCCACACCTCGCCGGCGTACCGGCCGCCGGTCCGGGTCCCGACCCGGGACGACCTCGCGGACGCGGCCGCTGCGCTGAAGGGCAAGACCCGGGTTGCAATCCTCGCCGGGGCGGGAGCACGCGGGTGCGCGATCGAGCTCGAGGCGCTCGCCGACCGGCTCGGTGCGCCGGTCATCAAAGCGATGCTCGGCAAGGACTGCCTTCCGGACGATTCGCCGTTCAGCACCGGATCGATCGCCCTCGTGGGCACCCGACCCAGTGTCGAGGCGCTCGAGCAGTGCGACGCTCTGGTCATCGTGGGCAGCACCATGCCCTATATCGAGTACTACCCCTCGCCGGGCCAGGTCGTGTGCGTGCAGATCGACGACCGGCCGGAACGGATCGGTCTCCGCCATCCGGTCGACGTAGGTCTGTGCGGGGATGCGCGCGCGACCCTGCGCGAGCTGGTACCGATGCTGGAACCGGTGACCGACCGGTCCTTCCTCGAGCAGGCACAGCGGGGCATGCGCGAGTGGTGGAGCCTCATGGAGGAACGCGGCACGCACGATGAACTGCCCATGAAGCCCCAGGTGCCTGCCTGGAGCCTGAACTCGGTGCTCGCGGACGACGCGATCGTCTGCGGGGACTCCGGCACCGTGACGACTTGGGTGGCGCGGCACGTCAAGATGCGCAAGGGGATGCAGTTCAGCTTCAGCGGCACCAACTGCTCGATGGCCGCCGGGTTGCCGTACGCGATCGGAGCGCAAGCGGCCTTCCCGGGCCGGCAGGTGGTTGTGTTCACCGGCGACGGCTCGCTGACGATGCAGCTCGGCGACTTCCTCACCTGCGTCCAGCACGACCTGCCCATCAAGATCGTCGTGGTTCGTAACGACAGCCTGGGGCTGATCAAGTGGGAGCAGATGGTGTTCCTGGGCAACCCTGAGTACGGGGTGGACATGGCTGCGCTCGACTTCGTCAAGTTCGCGGAAGCTTGTGGCGCCATGGGGGTCCGCGTCGAGCACCAGCGCGACTGCGTCTCGGCGATGCGCGCCGCCTTCGCCCACGACGGTCCGGCGATCGTGGAAGCAGTCGTCGACCCGCACGAACCCCCGCTGCCTGCCAAGGTCAAGAAGACTCAGGTGACCAAGCTGTTGAAGGCGCTCCGCGATGGCACGCCGAACCGCAACCGGATCGCGCTGCAGATGGTCAAGGACATGCTCGACGAGTCGTCCTTCGACGCCAGTCCGGGGCACGTCATACCCGAGCCCATCGCCAACATGGCTTCTCGCGCGGTCGAAGCAGCCCGACGACGGTCCTCGCATTAGAGATGGGACTGCCTCGGTAGGCGGCGCGTGGTCCGAACCTCCCTCGCCTGTCGAGTAAAGTCGACACGGCCGCGCGGAGCGCCGTGCGGGTCAGCGCGCCAGCGGGCTGTAGAAGACGAGCCCGTTGCCCTTGTTGTCGTAGACGACGGCGCGCCGTTCGTGCGCATCGTCGTACGGGTCCTTGACGATCCCGCCGCCGTTCTGCTCCACGAGCGCTGCCGCGGCGTCGACGTCATCGGTCTTGATCCCGACGACGACCTGGCCGGGCATCGGGTGATCGACGGCCGTCGCGAGTGCGATGGTGACCGACCCGCCGTCGATGGCCGCGAAGTGCGCACCGTCGCGGAACTTCAGGGCCATGCCGAGGGACTCGGTGTAGAAGCGGATCGACTCGTCGAGGTCGTCGGTCGACAGCACGATCATCCGGACGTCGTGAGAACTCACCGGGCACCTCCGAGTCGATTGCCGTCGAGCATAGTCACGGCGATGCCGCCGACCGACGAACGTGAGTGCAGCGACGGGCCCTTCAGGCCACGTCCGGCAGGTCCTGGTGGGTGCTGACCGCAAGCCGGTTCCAGACGTTGATGGCGGCGATCGCCATGAGCAGCGCGACGATCGTGCGCTGGTCGAACTCCCGCGCGACGTCGTCCCATACCGCGTCGGGTACGCCCGCCTCGCCGATCCGCGTCACGGACTCGGTGAGCGCCAGCGCCGCCCGCTCGGAGGCGGTGAACAGGCCCGGCGCCTCCCGCCAGGCCGAGAGCACGTCGAGCCGACGCTGGTCCTCGCCGGCCTTGCGTGCGTCCCGGTTGTGCATGTCGAGGCAGTACGCGCAGCCGTTGAGCTGGGAGGCACGGATCTTCACCAGTTCATAGAGGCCACGGTCGAGGCTGCTTGCTCCGACGTACTTCTCCATCGCGAGCACCGCCTCGTAGGCGGACGGGTCGACCGCATGGATGTCGAGGCGCTGTGCCTGAGTCGTCATCTGTCGTTCCTTCTGTCGTTCATCGGCTACCACCTCGGCAGCCGCGCGCCGTGCGCCGCTGCTAGCGGTCGGCCGTGAGCAGCTGGCGCAGCACGTACTGCAGGATCCCGCCGTGGCGGTAGTACTCCGCCTCGCCGGGGGTGTCGATGCGGACCAGGGCGTCGAACTCGACGTCGCCGGCGCGCACGTGCACGGTCTCGGGGATCCCGCCGTCCAGGGCCGTCAGCCCGGTGATGTCGAAGGTCTCCTCGCCGGTCAGGCCCAGCGACTGGGCCGACTCACCCGCGGCGAACTGCAGCGGCAGTACCCCCATGCCGATGAGGTTCGAGCGGTGGATCCGCTCGTAGGACTGGGCTATCACCGCCCGCACGCCGAGCAGCAAGGTGCCCTTGGCGGCCCAGTCGCGCGAGGAACCCGACCCGTACTCCTTGCCCGCCAGCAGCACGAGCGGGACGCCTGCGGCGGCGTAGCGCTCTGCGGCTTCGAAGATGCTGGTGACCGGGCCGCCGTCGCGGGTGAAGTCACGGGTGAACCCGCCCTCGGTCCCCGGGGCGATCAGGTTCCGCAACCGGATGTTGGCGAAGGTGCCGCGGATCATCACCTCGTGGTTGCCGCGCCGCGAGCCGTACGAGTTGAAGTCCTTGTGCTCGACGCCGTGCTCGCTCAGGTACCTGCCCGCGGGGGAGTCGGAGCGGATGGACCCGGCCGGGCTGATGTGGTCGGTCGTGACGGAGTTCCCGAGCATCGCCAGGACGCGGGCGCCGGTTATGTCGGAGACCGGCTCGCGCTCCTTGCCCATGCCGTCGAAGTAGGGCGGGCGGCGCACGTAGGTGGAGTCCGTGGACCACTCGAACGTGTCGCCGTCGGGGACGGGGAGCGAGCGCCAGCGTTCGTCGCCGGCGAAGACGTCGGAGTAGCCCTTGGTGAACATGTCGGCCTCGATGCAGGAGTCGATCACTTCGGTGATCTCCTCGGTCGTCGGCCAGATGTCGCGCAGGTGCACGGGTCGGCCGTCGCTGCCGGTGCCGATGGGCTCGCGCAGCAGGTCGACGTGCAGGGTGCCGGTGAGCGCGTACGCGACGACCAGCGGCGGCGAGGCCAGGAAGTTCATCTTGGTCTCGGGGTGGATCCGGCCCTCGAAGTTGCGGTTGCCGGACAGGACCGAGGCCACGGTGAGGTCGTTCTCGACCACCGCCGCACTGACCTCCGGGATGAGCGGGCCGGAGTTCCCGATGCAGGTGGTGCAGCCGTACCCGACCAGCTGGAAACCGAGTTTGTCGAGGTACGGGGTGAGGCCGGACCGCTCGTAGTAGTCCGTCACGATCCGGGAGCCGGGCGCGAGGGTCGTCTTGACCCACGGCTTGCGGGAAAGACCGCGTTCCACGGCCTTCTTGGCCAGCAGCGCCGCCGCGATCATGACCGACGGGTTCGAGGTGTTGGTGCACGACGTGATCGCCGCGATCACCACGTCACCGTTGTCGATGGTGTGGGACTGCCCCTCGAGCTCGATCGTGGCCGGCGTGCTCGGCCAGTCGTGCGGCATGGTGCAGCTGCACGGGGCGGTCGGCCCGTCCTCGGTGTGCCCGAAGTCGATCGCGATGGGGTCGCTCGCGGGGAACGTCTCGGCGAGCGCCTCGTCGAGTCCCGGTTCGATCGCCTCGGCGTGCGACCGCCCGGACAGCAGCTCGGCGATGGCGTGCGGCGCGATCCGCAACGGGATGCGGTCGTGCGGGCGCTTCGGACCGGCGATCGACGGTTCGACGGTGGACAGGTCGAGCTCGATGCGCCGGGAGTAGTCCGGCTCGCGGCTCGGGTCGTGCCACATCCCCTGTTCCTTCATGTACGCCTCGACCAGGCGGATCCGTTCCTCCGAGCGGCCCGTGAGGCGCAGGTAGTCGAGGGTCACGTCGTCGACCGGGAAGATCGCACAGGTGGCCCCGTACTCGGGGCTCATGTTGCCGATCGTCGCGCGGTTCGCCAGCGGCACGTTCGCGACCCCCGGGCCGAAGAACTCGACGAACTTGCCGACGACGCCGGTGGCGCGCAACAACTCGGCGACCGTCAGGACCAGGTCGGTGGCGGTGGTGCCGGGTTGCAGCTCACCGCTCAGCTTCAGCCCGACGACCGGCGGGATCAGCATGCTCATCGGCTGCCCGAGCATCGCGGCCTCGGCCTCGATGCCGCCCACTCCCCAGCCCAGCACGCCGAGCCCGTTGATCATGGGGGTGTGCGAGTCGGTGCCGACCAGGGTGTCCGGGTAGGCGGCGGCGCCGTCCGGCCCGTCCTCGGTGAACACCACCCGAGCCAGGTACTCGAGGTTCACCTGGTGACAGATGCCGGTGTCCGGCGGTACGACGCTGAAGTCGGTGAAGGCCTGCTGGGCCCAGCGCAGCAGCTGGTACCGCTCGGCGTTGCGCTCGAACTCGAGTTCTGCGTTGATACGGAACGCGTCGGCGCGCCCGAACACGTCGGCGATGACGGAGTGGTCGATCACCAACTCGGTCGGGCACAGCGGGTTGATCCGGCTCGTGTCTCCGCCGAGCTCCTCGATCGCGTCGCGCATCGCCACCAGGTCGACGACGCAGGGCACCCCCGTGAAGTCCTGCATCAGCACCCGCGCCGGGGTGTAGGCGATCTCACGGCCGTGCTCGGGCTCCGGGTCCCAGGCGGCGAGCGCGCTGATCTGCTCACCCGTCACGAGATGCCCGTCCTCGTTGCGCAGCAGGTTCTCGAGCAACACCTTGAGGCTGTACGGGAGCCGATCCGTCCCGTCGAGGCGGTCCAGCCGGTGGATGGTGTACGTCCGGTCGTTCACCGCCAGCCGGTCCCGGGTCGCGAAGCTGTCGGCAGCCATCGATCCCCCTTCGGGTCGCGGTTTCGTACTCCTCAACCTGCCACCACGCGCAGCCGAAGGCCAGCGGTGCAGCGGCGCGGTGCCTTCCAGCGACGCGCCACAGCCGGGCCGCTGTCGCAGCGTCCGCGATACTCCCGGCGTGCGGATCGTCAGGACGAGCGGGCCCGGCAGGGCACGGGTGGCGGCGGTGACGCTGGTCGCCGGCTTGCTCACCGTCCTACCGGCTGTCGCGGCTGCGGCCGCGGTACCGGGCGCCGCCGCGGCGCCGATCGTCGACGCCACACCGCACGCCGCGCCACAGCCGACACCACCCCAGACCTCCGACGACCCGACACCGGAGGACTCGACTCCCGTACCGCCACCCGAGCCCAGCCCGTCGCGTACGACAGAGTCGCCGTCGACGCCGACCCCGACGCCGACCACGACCACCCCGTCGCCGACCGAGTCGTCGCAACTGCCGGTGCCCCCGCCGTCGCCGACCCCGACGGCGACGCCGTCCGCCACCCCCGGAGCGTCCCCGACGGCGACGCCGTCCCGCAGCCCGGCCGTGCTGGTGCCCGGTTCCGGACCGGCGGTGCAGAGCACCGACATCCCGCTGGTGACCGGGCTCGTCGCCCTCGCGGTGCTCGTGGTCGCGGCGCTCGTGCTCTGGCTCGTCTCGCGCAGCGACCGGAGTTCCCGCCCGCCGGCCGCGGCCACCATGCCGCTGCCCGCGGTGCCGGCCGGAGCCGAACCGGGCCTCACCGCACTGCTGATCGAGCTCGCCGAGGCGATGATCGCCGCCGGCTACGGCGTGTCGGAGGTGCAGCAGACCCTGATGCGGGTGGCCACCGCGCGCGGCGCCCCGGGCGCCGAGGTGATCGTGTTCCCCACGGCCGCGCTGGTGTCGGTGCCGGGGGAGACCCGGGTCGAGACCGCAGCCGCGGTGGTCGGCGCCGGCTCGCTGCGGCTCGAGCAGGTGGACGCGGTCGGCCGGGCCAGCGCGGCCGCGGCCGACGGCGCCGTCTCCCCGGCACAGTCCGTCGCGGAGCTGCGGCGCATCTGGGCGATGCCACCGGCGTACCCACCGCTGCTGCGGACCGCCGGGTACGCGCTGCTGAGCGTGGGACTCGTGCTGCTGCTGAGCGGCAGCCTGCTGGACCTGCTCGTCGCGGCCTGCCTCGGTGCGGTCGTCGGCGGTGAGCTGCTGCTGGTCGGCCGGGCCTCCTCGACGGTGCGCGCTGTCGTGCCGCTGCTGAGCGCGTTCGTCGTCGCCCTCGTCGTGTTCCTGCTGGGACGCACCACCCTCGACATCGGTGTGCTCGCGCCGCTGATCGCCCCGCTCGTGGCACTGCTGCCCGGGGCGCTGCTCACCACGTCGATGACCGAGCTGGCGACCGGCCAGCTCGTCTCGGGCGCAGGACGGGTGGCCGGGGGGATCATGCAGCTGGTGCTCCTGGCGATCGGGATCATCGCCGCCGGGCAGCTGGTGGGCGTACCGGCGAGTGACGTCACCTCCACCGCGGTACGCCCGCTCGGCGACCTCGCCCCATGGGTCGGCGTCGCGGTGTTCGGCATCGGGATGGCCGTCCACCAGTGCGCGCCCCGCACCACCGTCCGCTGGATCCTGCTGGTGCTCTACGTGGCGTACGCGGCGCAGGTGATCGGCGGCATCTTCTTCGGCCCGGTGCTCGCCGCGTTCGTCGGCGCCCTGGTCATGACGCCGGTCGCGGCGTACGTCGCACGGCGGCCCACCGGCCCCGCCACGCAGGTCAGCTTCCTGCCGGCCTTCTGGATGCTCGTCCCCGGATCGCTCGGCCTGGTCGGGGTGACCAAGCTGCTCGGCAACGACCGCGTTGACGCGGGGAGCGTGCTCGTGACGACGGCGATCACGATGGTGGCGATCTCGTTCGGGGTGCTGATCGGGCGTGCCCTCGTCGGGGCGCTTCCCGGGCAGGTCGCCCGGTTCACGCGCTCGTTCCCGCTGCCCGGGCGGCGCTGACAACCGGGACGCGGGTCAGCCGGGTCGGTGTCGCGCGCCGGTTGCTCTAGGATGGGCCGGCTGCCGCGGGGCGTAGCGTAGTGGCTAGCGCGCCTGCTTTGGGGGCAGGAGATCGGGAGTTCGAATCTCCCCGCCCCGACCAGGACCGCCGCCGGCGGTTCCCCGCTCTCCGTCGTCTCCGTGGGATCGTCCCCGTGGGGAGCGCCCGGGCAGCACGAGACCTCCCACCGACCAGGAGCCGGATCCACTGTGAAGAGCGCTGTCGAGAACCTGTCGCCGACCCGGGTGAAGCTCACCGTTGAGGTGCCCTTCGAGGAGCTGCGTCCAGCACTCGACAAGGCGTACAAGCGGATCGCCTCCCAGGTGAACGTGCCGGGGTTCCGCAAGGGCAAGGTCCCCGCCCGGGTCATCGACCAGCGGTTCGGTCGGGCGCTGGTGCTCGAGGAGGCAGCGAGCGAGGCGGTCGGCGAACACCTCGAGGCAGCGGTTCGCGAGCACGACGTCAAGCTGCTCGGACGTCCCGAGGTGGAGATGGGCGAGCTGCACGACAACGCGCCGCTCGAGTTCACCGCCGAGGCCGATGTGGTGCCCGAGTTCGACCTGCCCGAGTACGCGGGGCTCGAGGTGACCGTCGACGCCGCCGAGGTCACCGACGAAGACATCGACAAGCAGGTGGACGCCCTCCGCAGCCGCTTCGGGACGCTGTTGGCCGTGGAGCGGCCGGCCGGCGACGGCGATGTGCTGCTCTTCGACCTCCGCGGGACCGCCGACGGCGCGCCGGTCGAGGACCTGACTGCCTCCGCGATGTCGTACGAGGTCGGCACCGACGGGATCGTCCCCGGCTTCGATGACGCGGTCCGGGGCGCGTCGGCGGGCGAGACCCGCACCTTCACCTTCACCCCGACCGCCGGTGAGTACCTGGACCGGCTGATCGAGGTGACGGTCGACATCACGACGGTGCGGGAGCGCTCGTTGCCCGACCTCGACGACGACTTCGCGGCACTGGCCAGCGAGTTCGACACGGTCGAGGAGCTGCGCGATGACCTGCGCAGCCGGCTCGCGCGCGTCAAGCTCGCCGAGCAGGCGTACGCGGCCCGCGACGAGATCGCCCGGGTGCTGCTCGAGAAGGCCGACGTGCCACTGCCGGAAGGGGTCATCGCGGCGCAGGTCGAGGACCACTTCGAGGACGGGCACGGCGACGACGAGCACCGTGCGGACGTCGAGGCCGAGGTGCGCGAGGCGCTGAAGACCCAGCTCGTACTCGACCGCATCGCCGAGGCCGAGCAGGTCGCGGTCAGCGAGTCCGAGCTCTCCGCCTGGCTGGTCGGGCAGGCACCCCGGTACGGCATGACCCCGGACCAGTTCGCGCAGGAGCTCGTCGGTTCCGGGCAGGTCACCGCCGCCGTCGCCGAGGTACGCCGCGGCAAGGCGCTCTCCACGGTGCTGGAGAAGGCCACGGTCGTCGACAGCAACGGTGCAGCGGTCGACCTGTCGGCCGTGTTCCCCGACCGCGACGAGGAGTCCGGGACGCTGAGCGAGGTCGAGGACGACGAGCCGTCCGACGACTCGCCCGCAGACGGGGGGCCCGCCGCCGCGGAATGAGCGCCGGTCGGTCGGGTCGGCGCGTACCGGCTCTGCCATCGGCGAACACCTGCGCCGTCACGGAAGGTGCGGGAGGGTCCGGCCGTTAGGGTCCAGGAGCGGGCGAACGCGCGACGACTACCGGACCAACGAGGAGCACCGTGAGCGAGAACTTGGCCGACCGGGGCAACGGCATCACCGGGTACCACGACTCGATCCGTGAACGGTTGCTGCGCGACCGCATCCTCTTCCTCGAGGGGGAGGTGCGCGACGAGATGGCCAACGACATCGTGCGCCAGCTGCTGCTGCTGTCGGCCGACGACGCCGAGCAGGACATCTACCTCTACATCAACTCACCCGGCGGCAGCGTGTCGGCGGGCATGGCGATCTACGACACCATGCAGTACGTCAAGAACGACGTGGCGACCTTCGGTCTCGGCATGTGCGCCTCGATGGGCCAGTTCCTGCTGACGGCGGGCTCCGCCGGCAAGCGGTACGCCCTGCCCAACACGCGGATCATGATGCACCAGCCGCTCGGCGGCCTCGGCGGCGTGCAGTCGCTCGTCGCCAAGCAGGCCGAGCAGATGGTCATCATCAAGCGCAAGATGACCGAGCTGATCGCACACCACACCGGTCAGGACTTCGAGACCATCGAGAAGGACTCCGAGTGGGAGAAGTGGTTCTCCGCGGAGGAAGCCAAGGACTACGGCATCGTCGACCACGTCGTCACCTACGCCGCCGAGGTGACCGGCGGCGGTGGCACGGCGGCGTGACGTGACCGACGAGAGACGAGGATCTTCCATGCACTCCATCGCTGCCACGACGATGCCCGCCATGACCGCGGTGAGCCGGCCGGCGCCGGGCGCGTACCAGCCGCAGACCGGGAGCGGACGCCACGACGGCGCACTGGCGCCCCAGAGCCGGTACGTGCTGCCCAGCTTCATCGAGCGGACCGCGCAGGGTTTCCGCGAGTTCAACCCGTACGGCAAGCTGTTCGAGGAGCGCATCATCTTCCTCGGCGTGCAGATCGACGACGCGAGCGCGGACGACGTCATGGCGCAGCTGCTGTGCCTGGAGTCGATGGACCCCGACCGGGACATCAGCATCTACATCAACTCCCCGGGTGGGTCGTACACCGCGATGACCGCGATCTACGACACCATGCAGTTCGTCAAGCCGCAGATCCAGACCGTCTGCCTCGGCCAGGCCGCCTCGGCCGCCGCCGTGCTGCTCGCCGCCGGCGCGCCCGGCAAGCGTTTCGCGTTGCCGCACAGCCGGATCCTCATCCACCAGCCCTACACCGAGGGCGGCGGACAGGGATCCGACATCGAGATCCAGGCACGTGAGCTGCTGCGGATGCGCGAGGAGATGGAAGGCATCCTCGCCCGCCACACCGGGCGCTCCGTCGAGGACATCCACCTCGATATCGAGCGCGACAAGATCCTCACCGCGCCGGAGGCCGTCGAGTACGGCATCGCCGACCAGGTCATCACCTCCCGCAAGGCGGTATAGCCCGCGCGCTGTTTGGCGGGCGCAGCGTCCGCCATGCGGCCGCTCGCGCCCGTCGACGCGTGAAAGTCCGGGCGAGTACCCGGTGGTCGAGCGCAGTCGAGACCACGCCGGCGATCATGGTCTCGACGACGCTCGACCAACTGTTGGTTGCGTCCGCTCTTTCGGAGCAGCAACCCGGGCCCGCGTCCGGTCGTGTCGCGGAGCGGTCGCGGTGTACGCGTGGCGTGTTCCGCTTTCGGCGAAACGGGGGCCCGACACGGTGTGGGGGTGCCGATGGGTGGGGTGCTCGGGGTACCGTCACTAGGACGTCCGCAGCCAGCGGGCCGCGCGAGGATCGCCTGAGCGAAGGATCCGTACCTCACCCGCGGTGCGGGTGGACATCGATCTACGAGGAGGACCGAGCCCGTGGCACGTGCTGGGGACGCCGGTGACCTGCTCAAGTGCTCCTTCTGCGGGAAGAGCCAGAAGCAGGTCAAGAAGCTGATCGCCGGGCCTGGGGTCTACATCTGCGACGAGTGCATCGACCTCTGCAACGAGATCATCGAGGAGGAGCTCTCGGAGTCCTCCGACCTCGGTTTCGAGGAGTTGCCCAAGCCGCGCGAGATCTTCGACTTCCTCGACCAGTACGTGATCGGTCAGGACACCGCGAAGAAGGCGCTGTCCGTGGCCGTCTACAACCACTACAAGCGCGTACAGGCGGGTGGGGACACCAAGCGCGACGATGCCATCGAGATCGCCAAGTCGAACATCCTGCTGCTCGGCCCGACCGGCTCCGGCAAGACACTGCTCGCACAGACCCTCGCCCGGATGCTCAACGTCCCGTTCGCCATCGCCGATGCGACGGCGCTGACGGAGGCGGGCTACGTTGGGGAGGACGTCGAGAACATCCTGCTCAAGCTGATCCAGGCGGCCGACTACGACGTGAAGAAGGCCGAGACCGGGATCATCTACATCGACGAGATCGACAAGGTGGCCCGCAAGAGCGAGAACCCGTCGATCACCCGCGACGTCTCGGGCGAAGGGGTCCAGCAGGCACTGCTGAAGATCCTCGAGGGGACGACGGCCTCGGTGCCACCGCAGGGTGGGCGCAAGCACCCGCACCAGGAGTTCATCCAGATCGACACCACGAACGTGCTGTTCATCGTCGGTGGCGCGTTCGCCGGACTCGACACGATCATCGAGCAGCGGATCGGCAAGAAGTCCCTCGGGTTCACCTCGTCGCTGAACGCGGAGGAGGACGTCGAGACCGGGGACGTGTTCGGCCGGGTGATGCCCGAGGACATGCTCAAGTTCGGGATGATTCCGGAGTTCATCGGCCGGCTCCCCGTCTTCACGTCGGTGACCGCGCTCGACCGCGACGCGCTGGTGCAGGTGCTCACCGAGCCGCGTAACGCGCTGGTGCGTCAGTACCAGCGGCTCTTCGAGCTCGACGGGGTCGACCTCGAGTTCACCGGCGATGCGCTGGAAGCGGTCGCCGACCTGGCGATCCTGCGCGGCACCGGTGCGCGGGGGCTGCGCGCGATCATGGAGGAGGTCCTCCTGAACGTGATGTACGACGTGCCCAGCCGCTCCGACGTGGCACGCGTCGTCGTCAACGCGGACGTGGTGCGCCAGAACGTGCTGCCCACCCTGGTGCCGCGCGAGGCCCCGACGACCAGCCGCCGGTCCCGCCAGGAGAAGAGCGCCTGACGGAACCGGCGGTCCGTTCGGGCCGTCAGCCCAGGGCTGCGACGAACCGCGGGAGCGCCTTGGCGGCGCCGTTCGCCGTGCCGCCCTTGAGGACCAGCACCCCTGCCTTCGCCGGTGTGGTGAAGGCGCACGCCGCGCCTGCCTTGACCGTTCCGCACTGCGCCGTGACGCCGTTGCCGGCCTGCGCGGCCGTGGCGCCGTGGACGCCGTACGCCTTGCGCCACTTGGCGAGGTAGCCGGCGGGAGCAGCAGCAGCGGGCGTGCCCGCGACAAGGGTGGCCTGCGGCGCGCCCTTCGCCGTGTACACGGCGGCGTGCGCACCACCCACTCCGAGCGCGGCGACCGGCTTCACCGCCGCGTTCGCCGCGTCGGCCGCGGCGGGCGTGGTGAGCTGGGCGTACGACCCGACGTGGGCCGGCAGGGCGCTCGCGGCCGGCGGCTTCGGCGGGACGACCGGTCCGAGGTCGTCCTCGCCGCCCGAGACCAGCAGGCCGGGGGACACGAAGGCGGCGTACGCGCCACCGCCGAGCACGACGACCGCACCCAGCAGCGCGAGCAGCCGGCGCCGCGAGCCGGAGCCGGTCGAGGTGTCGACGGCACCGGGAGTGACCGGCGCGGCCCGGTGCGACCCGGGGGCCGGCGCTGCGGCTGCAGGCAGTACCGCGTCCGGGAACGGCTGTGCGGCGGGCGCCTCAGCAACCGGAGCGGGAGGCGGGCCGGGAAGGATGTCGACCGCCGTGACGGGCGGTGGAACGGGAACGGCCTCCAGCGGCGCCGTGGCGGCACTCTCGGCGCTCTGCGCGCCCACGCTCACGAGGGCCGGCTCGGGTTCCGGCGCGCGCACCGGCTCGGGGTCAGGCTCGGGCGCGACGGCTGCGGGCGGGGGCATCGCCCAGGAGGGCAGCGGGACACCGGGCAGGACGGATGCGGACAGTGCCGAGCTGCTCGGCGCGGGAGGTGCGGTCGAGCTGGACTGACGTGCCATGGGATCACCTTTGCCAAGAGTCAGGAAGACGGATGAAGAGGACTCCTTAGTCCGTCTCGACGTTCTCGACGTGGTGCAACAGGTCCGAGTGGGTGAAGAGGTCTTGCCGATCCGGGCATTCGTCGCCCCGTGCACAAGGCGGCGGTGTTCGGCCGCCGTCGGGATGCGCGCGGCCGGTCAGAGGGTGACGTCGACGTGGACCGGCCCGTCGTCGGCCGGCTGGAAGTCGAGTTCGGTGATGCGCCCGGTGTCCGCGAGGTCGGCCGCTGCCGCGCGCACCCGTGCGAGCCGGTGCTCCGGGGCCCGGACGAGCGCCCGGGCGACCGGAGCCCGCATCGAGACCTTGGCGTCGGTCTTGGCCCGCCGCACGGCCGACAGCGCCTCCGCGACGTCGTCGAGCAGGGCCGGTTCACCGTCCGCGGCGTACGCCAGCAGTTCCTCGGCAGTCGGCCAGGTGGTCCGGTGCACCGAGTCCTCGTGCGTCCACGACCACACCTCCTCGGTGGCGAAGGGCAGGAACGGCGCGAACAGGCGCAGCAGCACGTCGAGTGCGAGCGCGAGCGTCGCGGACGCGGAGGCCGCCGGCTGCGGGCCGTGGCTGCCGTACGCGCGTTCCTTCACCAGCTCGAGGTGGTCGTCGCAGAACGCCCAGAAGAATGTCTCGGTCACCTCGAGCGCCCGGGTGTAGTTGTACGCGTCGAAGGCGTCGGTCGCCTGCCGCACGACCTCGGCCAGCCGGGCGAGCAGCGCACGGTCGAGGGCCGCAGTGACGACGCTGGCGTCGGTCGGGAGCGCCGGCCCCGGCGCGAGGACGAACTTGCTCGCGTTGAGCACCTTGATCGCCAGCCGGCGTCCGACCTTCATCTGACCCACGTCGAACGCGGTGTCCGTACCCGGGCGCCCGGACGCCGCCCAGTAGCGCAGCGCGTCGGCACCGTGTTCCTCGAGCAGGTCGATCGGCGTGACGACGTTGCCTTTGGACTTGCTCATCTTCTTGCGGTCCGGGTCGAGGATCCACCCGGAGATGGCCGCGTTGCGCCACGGTGCGCTGTCCTGCTCGAAGTGGGCGCGCACGACCGTCGCGAACAGCCAGGTGCGGATGATGTCGTGCGCCTGCGGCCGGACGTCGAACGGGAACACCTTGCCGAACAGTTCCTCGTCGCGGCACCAGCCACCGGCGATCTGCGGTGTCAGCGAGGACGTGGCCCAGGTGTCCATGATGTCCGGGTCGGCGGCGAAACCGCCTGCGGCGCCTCGTTGTTCCGGCTGGTAACCGGGCGGGGTGTCGCTGCTGGGATCGACCGGCAGCGCGTCCTCGTCGGGGATGATCGGCTCTGCGTAGACGGGTTCGCCCTGCTCGTCGAGCGGGTACCACAGCGGGATCGGCACACCGAAGAACCGCTGCCGGCTGATCAGCCAGTCGCCTGCCAAGCCTTCGACCCACGAGGTGTAGCGGGCCTGCATGTAGGGCGGGTGCCAGGTGATCTGGTCGCCTCGTGCGATGAGCGCGTCGCGCAACTCGGGCTCGCGTCCGCCGTTGCGGATGTACCACTGGCGGGTGGTGACGATCTCGAGCGGCCGGTCGCCCTTCTCGAAGAACTTCACGGCGTGGGTGATCGCGCGGGGCTCGCCCTCGACGTACCCCGCCTCGGCGAGGCCGGCGACGAGGCGCTCGGCGGCGGTGAACGGCGTCGCACCGGCCAGCTGGTCGTAGAGGGCGCGCCCGGCGGGCGACTCGATCCAGGCGGGCGTCTCGCGCTGCAGGCGGCCGTCCCAGCCGATGACCGGCCGGGTCGGCAGCGACAGCTCGCGCCACCAGGTCACGTCCGTGGTGTCGCCGAAGGTGCAGATCATCGCGATGCCCGAGCCCTTTTCCGGCTCGGCGAGGTGGTGGGCGAGCACCGGCACCTCGACGTCGAACACCGGAGTACGGACCGTGGTCCCGAAAAGTGGTTGGTAGCGCTCGTCGTCCGGGTGGGCGACGAGCGCAACGCACGCGGGCAGCAGCTCGGGGCGGGTCGTCTCGATGTGGACGCGAGTTCCGTCCGGGGCGGGGAATCCGATGCGGTGATACGCCCCTGGGCGCTCGCGATCCTCGAGCTCGGCCTGCGCGACTGCGGTACGGAAGGTGACGTCCCACAGCGTCGGTGCCATCGCCTGGTACGCCTCGCCGCGGGCGAGGTTGCGCAGGAACGCGCGCTGCGAGGCGGCCTGGCTCACCGGGTCGATGGTCTGGTACATCTGCGACCAGTCGACGGACAGCCCGAGCCGGCGCCACATGTGCTCGAACGCCTTCTCGTCCTGGGTGGTCAGCTCGAGGCACAGCTCGACGAAGTTGCGTCGGCTGACCGGCAGCGGTTGCTTGCCCGGCTCGGCGGGCGGCACGAAGTCGGGGTCGTACGGCAACGAGGGCTCGCAACGGACGCCGTAGTAGTTCTGCACCCGGCGTTCGGTCGGCAGGCCGTTGTCGTCCCACCCCATCGGGTAGAACACCTCCCGACCCCGCATCCGCTGGTAGCGGGCGACGCAGTCGGTGTGGGTGTAGGAGAACGCGTGCCCGACGTGCAGCGACCCGCTCGCGGTCGGGGGTGGAGTGTCGATCGAGTAGATCCGCTCGCGGTCCGCCGAGCGGTCGAAGCGGTAGGTCCCCTGCTCCTCCCACCGCTGCGACCAGCGCTCCTCGAGCCCCTCCAGGGAGGGCTTCTCCGGGATCCGCTCGTCGACGTGGCGGGACGGCGGGCGCACGGGTGACCCGGGCTGATCGGCGGGGGTGGACATGGTCGCCATCCTAGGCGGGCGTCCATGCAGTGCTGCTTGCGTGTGTTGCGGCGCCCGCTGTAGGCAGCGTTCCCGCTTGCTTCAGCTCAGCTCCTGGCGGCCAGCCGGGCGGTCAGCTCGGCGAAGGAGAGGTCGCGCCATCCCGACGCCCGCCCGGCCGAGCCGTACTGCACAGACAGCAGCTGCGGATGCTGACCGGTGAGCAGTGTCGAATCGGCGGGCCGCCCACGACCACGCTCGACCACCTGTGACGCGGGGTCCTCGGGGTATTCGAATGGAGAGCTGATCACCACGACCGGAGTGCCCTTCGGCAGGGTGTTGGCGTACGCCGCGACAGTGGTGATCGTCGAGACCGTACCCGCCGCGCGTTCCGGCTCGCCGTCCTCATCGATCACTTCGGCGCCACGAGAGAGCGAAAGGTACGCGAAGCCATCGGGGAATTGGACTCCCTCGGCCTTGAAGACTTGATCGATGCGTATCCTCAGCACGGCGTTGCGCAGCCTGATGTCGGGGAATGCTGAGCCGGACTCCCGCTCGAGCACGGTATGGCCGTCTTCGAAGCCGTCGATGCGGCCGGCGAGCGCAACGGCATACTGCTGCGCCAGCTCCTCGGGAGCGTCGAACACGCGGTAGTCGCCACTCCCGCCTGCGTCCAGTATCGACAGGTCAACAGCACGGGCCGTTGCCGCGGCAGAGGTGCTCCCCGCGGCCTTCGTGCTGGTGTCGTCCGATCGTGTCCCCGACACTGTCCCGCACCCCCCGGTCAGCAGCACGCCCACCGCCAAACCGATCCCGATGCGCGTCGTCTTTGCCCTCATGCGCGGACCCCCCTCTAGAACCATGCGTTGACGTGTGCGATGTGATGTGGGCCGAATGTTCGGGGTAGTAGGGGTAGGCGTCGTAGCGGCCCAGGCCGACTGAATGGCCGATTTCGTGGCAGGACGTCTTGCGCACCTGGAAATACTGCGACGATCGCTAGTCTTCGTCGCGCTGCTTGAGTTGTCCTCACTGACCATTCCCCCCGACTGCGGCACCTGTCAGCGTCCGAGCTGCCGTACGACCGCTGGAACCCTGACAAAGTGCCCCGGTCCAGCGCGAGGCCCGTCGACCGCCTGGCCGGCCCGCCGCCGGCTCTTCGGGCCGCCACCTAGACTCGGCGTCCGTGGCTGGACCTGACCGCCCTTCCCACCTGAGCGGTGAAATGAACCATGACGGCGGCGACCCGGAGCTTGCCCGGTACCGGCAGGTGAGCGCCGAGCTGCTCGCGCGGTGGCCGGAGAACCGGATTGCACCGGACCTGGACCGGATCCGCGCGCTGCTCGAACTGCTGGGGGACCCGCAGCGCAGCTACCCCGTGATCCACCTGGCCGGGACGAACGGCAAGACGTCGACCGCCCGCATGATCGAGTCGCTGCTGCGCGCACTCGGGCTGCGCACCGGGCTGTTCACCAGCCCGCACCTGCACTCCATGCGCGAGCGCATCCAGCTCTCCGGCGAGGCTGTCGGCGTCGCCGCGCTGCTCCGCGCGTACGACGACGTCGCCCCGTACCTGGCGATGGTCGACGAGCGTTCGACGGCGGCCGGCGGACCGCGGCTGTCCTTCTTCGAGGCGGTGACCGGGCTGGCGTACGCGCTGTTCGCCGACGCGCCGGTGGACGTCGCCGTCGTCGAGACCGGCCTCGGCGGTACCTGGGACGCGACGAACGTCGCCGACGGCAGGGTCGTCGTGATCACCCCGGTCGACCTGGACCACCAGCAGTACCTCGGGGACACCATCGAGGACATCGCCGCCGAGAAGGCCGGCATCATCAAGCGCGGCAGTCACGTCGTGCTCGGCCAGCAGGTGCAGGCCGCGGCCGAGGTGCTGCTCGAGCGGGTGCATCGCCTCGGCACCGACGTGGTCCGCGACGGCATCGACTTCGGGGTGCTGCGACGCGTGGTCGCCGTCGGTGGTCAGCAGGTGGACCTGCAGGGCCTCTCGGGGCCGTACGAGGAGCTGTTCCTGCCGCTGTACGGCGACCACCAGGCGCACAACGCCGCGATCGCCCTGGCGGCGGTGGAGTCCTTCGTCGGTGGCGGGCGGGAGCGGCTCGACCCCGAGGCCGTACGTGAGGGGTTCGCGGCGGTGACCTCGCCGGGCCGGCTCGAGGTCGTGCGCGGCGGGCCGACCGTGCTGGTGGACGCCGCGCACAACCCGCACGGCGCGCGGGCGCTCGTCGCCGCGGTGCGCGACGGGTTCGACTTCACCCACGTCGTGGGCGTTGTCGCGGTGCTCGCGGACAAGGACGCGTACGCGATGCTCGTGGAGCTCGAGCCGCTGCTGGCCGAGATCGTCGTCACGACGAACTCCTCCCCGCGCGTGCTCGACGCTGACGAGCTCGGCGAGATCGCCGCCGACGTGTTCGGATCCGAGCGCGTCGAGGTCGTCCCCGAGCTGCCCGCCGCGCTCGATGCCGGCGTACGGCGGGCGGACGAGGCGGCTGCCCGGCTCGGGGGAGGCGTCGGCGTGCTGGTGACGGGCTCCGTCGTGACCGTCGCCGACGCGCGAGAGCTGCTCGGGCGGGCCGATACCGTGGACTGACCGGTCGGGCCACGGGCCGTACCGACCGGAAGGCGAACCCCGCGCCCGCGGGACGGAGGCGATCGTGAAGACGCTGTGCCCGGCGATCCTCGGGCTCGAGGCGATCGTGCTGCTGCTCGCCATCCTGGTGTTGCTCTCGCTCACGACGGTCGGCGCACCGGGGGCGTGGGCGCTGGCCGCACTCGCGCTGCTCGCGGTGGTCGGCGCCGGGCTGTTCCGTCGGCGACCGGCCGTCGGGCTGGCCGTCGGCTGGGCCGTGCAAGGGCTCGCCGTACTGTCCGCACTGATGGTCCCCGCGATGCTCGCGGTCGGGATCGTGTTCGGTGCGCTCTGGTGGACCGCCGTGCACTTCGGCGGCAAGGTCGACCGGCTGGAAGCCGCTCGCGCCCGCCGTCCCGAGTAGCGAGCCGCGCGTACCGGTCGGTTAGGGTCGGCCCGCCCGGCCGCACCCGCGGCCGTTCCGGATGAATGTGGCAGAACTCCGCAAAGAGCGGACTCCTGCCACATTCATCCGGAATCGCTCGCCGCTCGCGCGGCCGACACCCCGAGGGAGTCTCACGTGTCCGAGCGCACGCTGGTCCTGGTCAAGCCCGACGGGGTCGCCCGCGGACTGGTGGGGGAGGTCCTCGGCCGGCTGGAGCGCAAGGGGTTCGAGCTTGTCGCGATGGAGCTGCGTACGCTCGACCGCGCCACCGCCGAGGAGCACTACGGCGAGCACCGTGACAAGCCGTTCTTCGCGGACCTGGTGGCGTTCATCACGTCCGCACCGCTCGTCGCCGCGGTCGTGCAGGGCAGGGACGTCATCGCGAGCTGGCGCACGATGATGGGCGCGACCGACCCGGCCAAGGCCGCCCCCGGCACCATCCGGGCGGACCTGGCCACCGAGACCAGCCAGAACGTCACGCACGGGTCGGACTCGCCGGAGTCGGCGGCGCGCGAGATCGCGCTCTTCTTCCCGGACCTCGCCCAGCGCTAGCCGCTGCGGCCCGGCCGCCGCGGACGGCGTGTGGACGAGCACCCCTGCGGGCGCCCTACCATGGGCTCTCACGCGTCCGGCGGCTGCGGGGTACCCCTGGCATCTGCTACGTCCGTCGCCCGCGCCAGCAACCGATCGGAAGGCCTTCCGCCCCCATGGCTAACAACATGTCGTTCATCGGCCGCGACATGGCCGTCGACCTCGGCACCGCGAACACGCTGGTGTACGTCCGCGGCCGCGGGATCGTGCTGAACGAGCCGAGCGTTGTCGCGATCAACCAGAACACCGGGGGAATCCTGGCCGTCGGATCCGAGGCGAAGAAGATGATCGGGCGTACGCCCGGCAACATCGTCGCGATCCGGCCGCTCAAGGACGGCGTCATCGCGGACTTCGACACCACCGAGCGGATGCTGCGCTACTTCATCCAGAAGGTGCACCGCCGCCGGCACCTGGCCAAGCCGCGGCTGGTCATCTGCGTACCGTCGGGCATCACCGGAGTCGAGCAGCGGGCCGTCAAGGACGCCGGGTACGCCGCCGGCGCGCGCAAGGTCTACATCATCGAGGAGCCGATGGCCGCGGCGATCGGCGCGGGCCTGCCGGTGCACGAGCCGACCGGCAACATGGTCGTGGACATCGGTGGCGGTACGACCGAGGTCGCGGTGATCTCCCTCGGCGGCATCGTGACGAGCATCTCGATCCGCGTGGGCGGTGACGAGCTCGACCTGGCGATCATCAACTACGTCAAGAAGGAGTACTCGCTCATGTTGGGCGAGCGCACCGCGGAAGAGATCAAGATGGCTATCGGGTCGGCGTTCCCGATGCCCGACGAGCCGCACGCGGAGATCCGCGGGCGGGACCTGGTGACAGGTCTGCCGCGCACGGTCGTGGTGACCGCCGAGGAGATCCGACGGGCGATCGACGAACCGACGAGCGCGGTCGTCGACGCGGTGAAGACAACCCTGGACCGCACCCCGCCCGAGCTCTCCGGCGACATCATGGACCGCGGGATCGTGCTCACCGGCGGCGGTGCGCTGCTCAAGGGCCTCGACGAGCGGCTCCGGCACGAGACCGGCATGCCGATCGTGATCGCCGACGACCCGCTCGACTGCGTGGCGCTCGGCTCGGGCAAGTGCGTGGAGGAGTTCGAGGCGTTGCAGCAGGTGCTCATCTCCGAGCCCCGCCGCTGACCTCGTCGGGAACCGGCCGCGGGCCGGGAGCGTCACGACTCGAGGTGGCGTTGACGCGCCGCCGGTCGGCGCGACGGACGTGAGGCAGGGACTGTGAGGGACACCCGACGCAGCCGGGTCGTGCTGTCCCTGCTGCTGGTGGTGTCCCTCACCATCGTCGTGGTGGGGCTGCGCGGCGCGGGCGACGGCGCCCGGGAAGGCGCGGCAGGCGTGTTCGGGCCGCTGGAGAGCGCCGCGGCGGCCATCGTGCGGCCGGTGAGCGACTTCATCGGCTCGATCCGCACCCTGGGCAGCAAGGACGAGCAGATCGCGGCGCTGCAGGCGGAGAACGACGCGCTACGCACCGAGCTGAACACCTCCGAGTACGCCCGTACGCGCGCCCGCGAGCTCGACGAGCTGCTCCACGTCGCCGGCCTCGGCCGCTACCGCACGGTACCGGCGCAAGTCGTCGCCACCGGACCCGCGCAGGGCTTCGGACGTACCGTGACCATCGACGCGGGCACCCTCGACGGCATCAAGGTCGACCAGACGGTGCTCTCCGGCCAGGGCATGGTCGGCAAGGTCGTCGCCGTGGCGTCGACAACCGCCGTGGTGCAACTGCTCACCGACCCGACGAGCACGGTCGGCGCGCGGCTCGAGGGCAGCGCCCGGGTCGGCCTGCTCAGCGGGAACGGCGACCCGGACGAGCTGACGCTCGCGATGCTCGACCAGAGGTCGAGCCTGACGGTCGGGGACCGGCTCGTCTCCAAGGGCTCCGCGGGCGGGGACCCGTACGTGCCGGGTGTCCCGCTCGGCGTGATCACCAGCCTCGGAGGCATGCCGGGGGGCAGCGGGCGTGTCGCGACCGTGCAGCCGTACGCCGACCTGACCGCGCTCGACCTGGTCGGCGTGGTGGTGGAACCGCCGCGCACCGACCCGCGCGACGCCCTACTCCCGCCCGTGCCGTCACCAGCGACATCATCGACCTCTACTTCAGGTACAGGGTCGTGACGTGACTGCGTTGCGTGGCGTCGCCGTCCTCGTGCTGCTGCTCACGGCGCTGCTGCTGCAGCTGACCGTGCTGCCGCGGTTCGGGCTCCCCGGAGCGACGCCCGACCTGCTGCTCGTCGTCGTCGCCGCGCTCGGGCTCGCCGGGGGCGAGGTGCGCGGGGCGGGAGCCGGCTTCGCCGCCGGGCTCGCGCTCGACCTGGTGCCGCCGGCGGACGGTGTGCTCGGGCTCTCGGCGCTGGTGCTGACGGCGGTCGGCTACGTGGCCGGGGTCTGGGGGTACGAACGCGACCGCGGCGCACTGCTCACGATCGGCGCCGTGAGCGGGCTGGCCGCCGCCGCCGTCGTGGGCTACGCGATGGTCGGCGGTGTCGTGGCCGATCCGCGGATCGTCTGGGAGCGCGTACCGCTGCTCGTCGGCACGCAGGCTCTGTACGCTGCTGTCCTCGCCGCATTCGTCGTCCCGCTCGTGGGAGCTTTGGTGCGCCGGTTGGCTCCGCAGGACACCGGCTACGAGCTCGGCAGGTACGACCGGTGACCCGGCACACGGCGGGAACGACCCGGCACACGGAGGGAACGCAGGGGCGACATCGGGCGTCGCACCCCAGGGCGGATCGGCTCGGATCGTGGGAGGGCGCATTGTGACCGACCGCTCGAACCTGCGGTTGCTGGTCCTCGGTGCGTTGCTGTTCTCCCTGATCGTGACGCTGCTCGGGCGGCTGTTCTTCCTTCAGGTGATCAGCGCCGACACGTACAACCAGATCGGCAGCCGCAACGCCGTCCGGGAGGTCATCACGCCGGCTCCCCGCGGGCTGATCCTGGACCAGGCCGGCCGACCCCTGGTCGGCAACCGGACCTCGCTCGTGGTGTCCCTGGACCGCGAGACCTTGGAGAAGCAGCCCGACCACGGCAAGGCCGTGCTGACCCGGCTGGCCGGCCCGCTCGGCACGACGTACCAGGCGCTCGCCGACCGGGCCAAGCTCTGCGGCACCGACGGTGCGGTGCGCGGCGTGTGCTGGAACGGCTCGCCCTTCCAGCCGATCCCGGTCGCCAAGGACGTCTCCACCGACCTGGCGCTCTCGATCATGGAACGGCGCGCGGACTACCCGGGCGTCGTCGCGCAGCTCGAGACCGTACGGGACTACCCGGAGGTCGACGGGCTGAACGCGGCGCACCTCTTGGGCTACCTCGGCGCGGTCAGCGAGCAGGAGCTCACCGCCCAGCAGCAGCAGCTCTCCGCCGGCAGCATCACCCCCGAGCAGGCGACCCTGACCGGCACGGACCTCGTCGGGCGCGCCGGGCTCGAGGCACAGTACGACGACGCGCTGCGCGGGCGCGCCGGGGTGAAGACGCTCTCGATCGACATCGCCGCCAACGTGCTGGGCACGGTCAGCGAGACCGACCCGACCCCAGGCGACTACCTCGTGACGAACGTCGACGCCCGGTTGCAGGCGGTGGTCGAGAAGCAGCTGCTCGCCGCCGTGAAACGGGCCCGGGCGACGGTCAGGCCCGGCACGAGCCAGCACTACAAGGCCGACTCGGCGGCAGCGGTGGTGCTGGACGTGACGAACGGGCACGTGCTGGCGATGGCGTCGTACCCCACGTACGACCCGGCCGTCTGGGTCGGCGGGATCTCCTCGAAGGAGTACCGCAAGCTCACGGCCAAGAAGTCGAACTACCCGTTGCTGCCGCGTACCGTCCAGGGCCAGTTCGCGCCCGCCTCGACGTTCAAGATCGTCTCGACCTCCGCGGCACTCATGAACGGCTACTCGATGAGCCAGCCGTACAACTGCCCGTCCACGGTCACGGCCGGTGGCCGTACCTTCAGCAACAACGAGGGCGCCTCGCACGGGATGATCACGTTCAAGCGCGCGGTCGAGGTGTCGTGCGACACCATCTTCTACAACGTCGCCAAGCACTTCTGGGAACGCGCCGGTGGGCTGTCGGCGACCAGCGAGGACCCGATCGCGAAGATGGCCGAGGCGTACGGGCTGGGAAGGCGCACCGGCATCGACCTGCCGAGCGAGGCCGCCGGCATCGTCGGAGGACGCAAGTTCTTCGCCGACCTGACCAAGCGCTACCAGGCCGACTGGTGCGCGAACAAGGACAACAAGTCGCTGACGCCGTATGCCCGGCAGGTCTACGCCGAGAACTGCCAGTACGGCTACCGCTACCAGGTCGGCAACGCGGTCAACCTCGCGATCGGTCAGGGCGACACGCTCACGACCCCGCTGCAGATGGCGCAGGCGTACGCCGCCCTGGCCAACGGCGGGCGGATCTTCCAGCCGCAGGTGGCCAAGGCGATCATGTCGCCCGAGGGGAAGGTCGTGAAGACCTTCAAGAAGGTGCGTACCGGCACGCTCCCGGTGTCCACGCCCGTGCAGGACTACCTGCGGCAGGCGTTCAAGGACACCACCGTGAAGGGGACCGGCGCGCCGCCGTTCGCGGGCTTCCCGCTCAAGAAGGTCGGCGGCATCGCCTCCAAGACCGGTACCGGCCAGGTCGCGGGCAAGCAGTCGACGTCCTGGTTCGCGACGTACGCGCCGGCCGACGCACCCAAGTACGCCGTCGTCATGATGGTGTCGCAGGGCGGGTACGGCTCGACCACCTCCGGGCCGAGCGTGCGCAAGATCTACGAGGCGATCTTCGGGGTCAAGGGGTCGTCGGTCGACCCGGCCCGCTCGGTGCTCGTCGGCGGCGCCCCGCTGACCAAGCTGCCGACCATCGACGCCGACGGCACGCCGGTGTACCCGGGGGCAGGCCACGACAAGCCGGCCAAGGCCGACAAGCCGGTCAAGCAGAAGCCGAAGCGGGGCACCGACGGTGCCGTACGCGCCGCCGCGCTGCAGCAGGACGGCGCGGCTCCGACGGGCGGGGTCGCGGGCCTCGTGCTCGCCGTACCCGTGCTCGCCCGGTTGCGCCGCCGCTCCGGTCCGTTCCGGATGAATGTGGCAGGACTCCGCTCTAGGCGCACTCCTGCCACATTCATCCGGAACGGGGGGAGGGGCTCGTGACGTACGGGTACCCGAGCACGATCCCGCGGCGTACGACCGGCGACGTCGTCGCGCGCGCCACCGGCGGCTGGGGCTACCTGCGCGGTCTCGACTGGTGGCTGCTGCTCTCCGCCCTCGCCCTGTCGATCATCGGCGCGCTGCTGGTCTGGTCGGCCACCCGCGCCAAGCAGATCAGCTTCGGCAACGACCCCGAGACGTACTTCAAGCGGCACCTGCTCAACCTGGCGATCGGGCTGGTCCTCGGGTTCTTCATGTCGCGGGTGGACTACCGGCTGCTGCGCGCCTACAGCCCGATCCTGTTCGGGCTCTCGGTGCTCGGGCTGCTGGTCGTGCTCTCACCGCTGGGTCAGACGATCAACGGTACGAAGGCGTGGATCCCGCTGCCGGCCGGATTCTCGATCCAGCCGGCGGAGTTCACCAAGATCGGCCTGATCCTGGTCGTCGCGCTGCTGCTCGCCGAACGCCGCGACGCCGAGAGCGAACCGGCGAACCGCGACATCCTGATCTCCTTGGCCTGCTTCGCGGTTCCCGCCGTACTGATCATGCGGCAACCGGACCTCGGCACCGCGTTGATCATGGCGGTCGCGGTGTTCGGCATGATCGCGGTCTCCGGCGCACGCACCCGGTGGATCGTCTCGATGATGGCCGGCGCCGTCGCCGCCGCGGTCGCCGTCGTGCAGCTGGGGATCCTGCAGACCTACCAGCTGCAGCGGCTCACCGCGTTCGCCGATCCCGACGGCGGCGGACGGACCTTCGGCTACAACACCCAGCAGGCGCGGATCGCGATCGGCTCGGGCGGCCTGACCGGGGAGGGCCTGTTCCACGGCGCCCAGACCCAGGGTCGCTTCGTCCCGTTCAACCAGACCGACTTCGTCTACTCCGTGGCGGGGGAGGAGCTCGGCCTGATCGGCGCCGGCGCGATCATCCTGCTGTTCGGGGTGCTGCTCTGGCGCGGGGTACGCATCGCGACCCGCGCGTCGGACATGTTCGGCCGCCTGGTCGCCGTCGGGGTGCTGTGCTGGCTGTCGTTCCAGGCCTTCGAGAACATCGGCATGAACCTCGGCATCATGCCGGTGACCGGCGTACCGCTGCCCTTCCTGTCGTACGGCGGCACCTCGATGTTCGCCACCTGGATCGCGATCGGGCTGCTGCAGAACGTCCACCTGCGCTCCCAGGACTGACCCGCAGGGTTGATCATGACAGCCCGCGCCCCACGCTGCGTTGATCATGATGTCGCGGGTCGCAAACGGGCTTTGCGACCCACGACATCATGATCAACGGCGGCAGGGGTGGCGCCATCTCATGATCAACACTCGCCGGTCAGGAAGCGCCGGACCGTACGCCCCATCCGGTGGTGCGGACCGACATCGCGGTACGTGAAGCGCAGCACGTCGGCCTCGCCCGACACCACGAAGTCGTTCTGCCGGCTGCGGTCGTGCAACAGGGCCTGCGGAAGCTCGTGCGGTACGCGCCCGTCCATCTCGCCGATCAGCCAGCGACCGCACCGCTGCTTCCAGGCCAGGTCACCGCGTCCGAGCAGCACGCCGAGCGCGTCGAACACGTCCACCTGCAGCTCGTCCGGCGCGATCCCGACATCCAGGCAGTCCAGGCGGCCGAGGGTCTCGAGGGGCGACTCCGCTCGCCCGTCCGAGAGCGCCCACCACTCGTGAGTGCGCTCGACCCCGCGGCGCCGCCGGGCGAGGTCGTGGGCGAGCGCCAGGCCCTCGGCGTCGAGCAGCTTGTGCTGCTGGGCCGAGTCCATCATCGACACGGCCGAGCCGCGGCCCGCACGCGGCACCGTCTGCGCGAGCGCCCACTCCGGTGCCGCGACCAGCCGCCCGGCCACCGGCACGACGCGCAGCCCCGCGTCGTACTGGCGAAGCAGGATCCCGTCGCGGCTGCGCGTCGACCGCCCACCCGGCAGTGCTGCCTCGGCCACCGGCGGCCACGGCAGGCCCTCGATGCCGAGCAGAGCGCACGCCGCCGCCCCGATGGACACGGCCTCGGGCCCGTAGGCGAGCAGGCCCGCCCACGCGGCGCGTACCGCGCGCTCCTGACCGCTGAGCAACCCCACATCCCCCGGCCGGGTGTCGTACACACCCGTGGTCAGCCGGCTCCAGCGGCCGTGCCGTACCAAGGCGGTACGCCGGGTGCTGCTGACGCCGAACTCGTCGCAGTCACGGCTGCTGAGCAGGCCGCCCTGGAGCTGGGCGCGCGCGAGCAGCTCGGCCGGTACGGCGGTGACGGGACGCACCTGCCCATCCGAGCCGGTCCTGCGGCGGACCCACGCGGGTCGCGCCCGAAGCTGTGGACGGCGGTGCACCGTCGCTACGTGGGGACGAGCATCCCGGCACCCGCGGTCGAGCACTCCCGACTCGCCCGGTCCCGCTGAGTCGATCATGGAATCGCGGGTCCTACCTGCCGTCGATCGAGCCCGTGGCGTAAACGATCGGGGGCCGATCAGGGTCGGTTCGGTCGGTCACTGTGGGAGTCGGGTTGAACTGGTTGGATCGCGCTCGGGTGCCCTCGCTAGCGGCCGCGGTGGAGCTTGCGCAGGTTGTGGGCGGTGCAGACCAGGAGCCATTCGGCGTTCGCGGCCGCGAGGCCGCGTCGGGAGAACCGTCGGAACCCTTGCACGGTCTTGATCTGCCCGAACACT
>JAFIHG010000012.1 GCA_017848795.1 Candidatus Nanopelagicales bacterium
CTCCCGCACCCCCGCCCCCACGATGCGACCGGCGAGCCACGCCGCCCGGGTCGCCGCGAGCTCGGGCCGCTGCAGATCCCGGGAACGCGCGAGCAGCCGGGCCGCGTCCCGGTCCCCACACCGGGCCGTCGCCTTCAACCAGGCTTTGGTGGAGACGAACCCGCGCCCCCGCAACACGCCCGAGTCGTGCGTACGACCCAACGCCGCCGTAGCGGCAGCGGTCGCGGCATCCGCAGCCGCGAGCAGGTCCGCGGTCAGTTCCGGCAACGCCTCATCCGCGGTATCGATCAACACCCCGTCGGCGATCGCACCGTTCACCAACGCGGCGTCCGCGCGCATCCGCGCGAGTGCGGCGTGCACCTCCCGCGGACCGACCGCCGGCGTCTGCAACATACGAACAACCGTAGGAGCAGGGTCCGACAACACCCTCCGACAAGACCGAAAGACCAGCGGTCGCACAAGAAGCACGAGCATCGTGAACGAGCGTCGAGATCGGCCTGCTCGATGACGGGTGCAACCGCACCGACTCCTGATCCTCGAGCGTGCCATCGTGCGACTTCGGTAGTGCCCGGACGGGCAGTGGCTCGTCACCACGATTGCGTTGGACGCCGATGCGGTCGTATCCCGTAGTTGAATGGACGAGACGACCTGGGCGCCGTTCAGGGCGTGGCGGCGGGGGAGAGGAACGCGACCGGCCCGCGCCGGCCGTCCAGCCCGGGAAGCTGCACTGGCGTCCACCCCGCCGTGCCGGGTGGCGGCGTACGCCCCTTGGCGAAGTAGGCGACCGGCCCCGCGCGGCCGAGCGCGCGCAGGCTGGGCGGCCTGCGCTCCTGTGGGTCGAGCTTGCGGCAGTCCGACAACAGGGCGCGGATGTTGGAGAGCCGCCCCGCGACAGCGCACGGTGGACGCAGCCCCTTGCCAGCGAGAATGCGCAGCTGAGCGGCGAAAAGTTCACGGGATTCATAGGCTGCGGTGCGTACGTGGTCCAGCACGACCGCCTGGGACGCCAGCAGTGCGCCGATGACCACGACGACGGCTGCGCGCGCCAGCCATCGCGCCCAACGGTCGGGCGCGGCCAGTCGCTGCCAGGCCCACCACACCCCGAATCCGGCGGGCAGCGAGAGCAGGGCGTACGCGGGAAGCAGGAACCGTGGTGCGCCGTACCCGGTGAGTAGCAGGTAGGGCACCGCAGAGCAGGCGGCGACCAGCAGTGCCCCGGCGACCGCCCGCCGGTATCGCAGGTGCCACGCGCCGACGATGCCGACGATGATCAGCAGCAGCGGGGCGAGCAACCACAGGTAGCCGTACCACGGCGTCCCGACCGCGCCCGCGCCGCACGGCCGGCACAGCAGCGGCCCGTCGACCGAACGGAACGCGTAGAGGAAGCCCGGTTGCGGGTGCAACCCGCCCTGATAGTCCGAGCCGGCGTCGAGCCGGGCGCGGATCCCGCCATAGCGGGTGACCGCCTCGATCAGCCAGGGCAGCCAACCCAGCACCAGCGCGGCGAGCACGGTGACGGCCGAGACCAACCGACGGCGCAGTGCCGTCCCGGGTACGAGCAAGGCCACGCCGAGCAGGCCCACCACGAGGAACGCCGAGTCCGGTGGGCGCAGCAGCGCAGCCGCGACGACCGCGATGGCGGTCGACAGCAGCGCCCACCACGGTCCCGTACGCGCGCGCAGCAGCCACCCGGTCGCGGCGACTCCACACACCGCGACCCAGTAGTTCGGCATGAGGGTGGGCGCGTAGAAGACGCTGACCCACAACCCGCTCAGCAACGCCGCCGCGATCACCGGTACCCACCGCGGCAGCAGTCGCAGCCACGGCCAGAACCCCAGAACCAGCGCGACCGCGGCCAGCACCGTCAGGTACGTGCGCCACACGAACTGATCGCTCGTCACCTCGATGATCGGTGCTGCGAGCCACGACGTTCCGCGCGCGCGGGGAGCGGTGAACGGGCTGGGCGGGATCAACGGTGAGACCTGGCTGGCGTACACGCTCTCGTCCGGACCCAACAGGACCGGACCGATCACCCACAGTTGGACGAGCGCTGCCAGCGCAGCGACGCCTCCGAGCGCCCACGCAGCAGGCGCGCGGCGCTCAGCGCCCATTTCGCGCGCTGCAGATTGCACCTTCCAATTGACGCGTGAGGGGCCGAGAAGGTGCCCCGAGCGCACTGCTGGCGCGGGGTGATGCGCGTTGCTCGGCCGTCAGGACCTTTCGGGAAGCGCGTCGAACGGGTGGCGCCAGGTGTGCACTTCTTGGGACCTGAGACTCATTCATCTTGCCGGCGGGGGCGGCGAAGGTGATTCCGGGAGTCACATGGTGGTTCTCAGGTGCCACTCAGTAGTTGGCGAATGATCGCCGAGCCGGGGCGGGTCGTCATGTCGGGCCGGCTGACCCGTTCGAGAGCGTCCTGGACCGTGAACAGTTCGCGCTCCAGACACTCGCGGACGATGTTCTCGAGCTCTGTCCTGTCCAGGTCGGGTGCGAGATCGATGACGGTCCGCAACGGGGTCGTGCAGCGCAGGCCATCGACGATGGTGATATCCGATTCCGGAATGTCGTCGTAGTGGATGAGCACTTCTTGGTCGCCGATGACCACGAGTTCCGTCGGGCAGCCGTTAGAATCGACGCCGAATTGGCTCGTTCTCCGCGTTCGGGACATGGAGCGAGCGTAGAAGGTCGTCGATGGTCGGATCGCGCTCGTCCACAACCAATTATGCGGACGCGGACCTTTCGGATGACTGCGCGTCAGCTACGTCGACATCTCCGTAGCCCTGGCTCCCGGAGTCCGGCCGGCCGTCGGCGCTGCCGGCGACGTCAGCGGGCGGCCCAGGAGAATGCCGGGTCGGCCTGCCACCAGCGGTGGGCGACCAGTTCACCGACGAGCACCTCGGTGAGCAGGCTCACCCAAGGGTCGTCGTCGCCGGGGAAGCGCACGGTCGCCGCGGCCCCCTCCAGCTCGGCGCCCACCCCGACGTAGGTGGACCCACGTTGCCGCATCCAGTCGAGCGCCGGCCCGTCCCAGGCGGAGCCCGCGAACAACAGCGCCCGGTAGTCGTACGTCTTCGTCAGGTAGACGTCCACGTGCGACCAGTCGCCGGTCTCCGCGGCGTACGCCAGGCGGCGCGGTCCTTCCCGCAGCATCAATGCCGATTGTTGTGCCGAACCCAACCGCTCTGCCGGGGCGAGCGTGAACGTCCCGTGCGGGCCGTCCAGCGCTGCGCTGACCGGGTCCAACCAGGTGTCCACCGCCGAGAGCAGCGCCGCGGACGCTGTTGCTGCTCGGCGACAGAGCGCAGCGGCTGCAGGCGCACCAGCCGGGGAGAGCAGTGCCAGCAGTACAGCGATGGTGTGCCGGTACGTGCGACAGGCGACCCCGCCGGCCTCGACCCCGGCCTCGAGCGTCACGACGGTGTCGGCGGTGTGCGCGAGGGGCGAGTCAGGGGTGTTGGTCACCGCGACCAACCGGCCGTACCCGGCGTACTGCTCGACCGCCGCGAGGACCTCGGCGCTGCTGCCGGTCGCCGAGACGGCGACCACCGTGAGGTCGTCGGCGGGTGGCGGCAGCAATGCCGTACTGGCGAGCTCGACCCACGCCGGTCGGCCTCCGGCACGGGCAGCGCGCACGACAGGAGCTGCTGCGTACGCGCTCGAGCCCATCCCCAGCACGAGGGTGCGACCTGTCAGAGGTGCACGAGGCTCCTCCAGCTTGTCCGCAAGCCGTTCCAGGGCCTGCGGCACCTCGTCTAGGTCGGCTCGAAAGGCGGTGGGGTCCACGGCGGTTCCTCCGTTCCGGGCGGGGCGGCGAACCGGGCCACGACAGCGCCGTCCCCTGCGTAGGTCCAGCGCGGCAGGAACCGCGCCGCGTACAGCAGCTCGCGTGCCAGCTGTTCGACCTGCAAGCCTGCCAGCAGCGCCGGGTCCAGCAGGTCGGCGCGCCCGCGCTCACCGAGCGCCGCGACGTACGCCTCCTGCAGCTCGGCGCCTGCCACGCGCGCCCAGGCCGGGTACGCCGGGTCCGGGCCGCCGGCGCGTCGCTGGGCGACGCAGGCGACCTGCTCCAGGGACACCAGCAGATGCGCCAGGTCCCGCGCCGCCGGCTCGGGCCGGTCCCGCTCGCCGGCGGGCAGTTGCGGGTCGCCGTCGAAGTCGAGCACACGGTACGTGGTGCCGACGCGCAGCAGCTGACCGACATGCAGGTCGCCGTGCCCGGCGAACACCGGCGCCGGAGTGTCGTCCGGCATCGCGGCGATCACGGCGTGCATCGCGTCGGCGCGATTGGCCAGGCGCAGCCCGGCCGGGCCGGTGGTCGTCGCCACGGCCGCGTCGAGCGCGGCGGCCGCCCGCTCGCGCCACCTGCGCCCGGCGCCCGGCGGTGCCGGTTCCGCACCGCTCGCCAGCGCGACATGGAGCCGCGCCGTGAGCGCACCGACGGCTGCCGGCCATGCCGGGACTGGCGCGCCGCCGCGCACATGCGACAGCACGTCCTCGACGGCCCACGTCCAGCCGTCGGTGCTGTCGGGCAGCAGGTCGCTGACGAGTGCGATGGTCGACCGTCCGAGTTCGGGATGGGTCCAGTCGAGATGTCCTCGGAAGGTGGGCACATCCGTGCTGCCGGCGCTCGCGAGAAGGTCGAGCAAGCGGGCGGCACGGTCGGCCGCGCCCCACTCGCTCACGATCTTGACCACCACCGGGTCGCCGCCGGAAGGTTCGATCACCACGGACAGGTGCGTCTGGTCGACGGGGATCGCGTGTTCCGTCGCGTCCGGCCCGCTCCCTTCGCGCCCCGCTCCCCTGGGGACGGCACGCAACTGTCCGACGCTGACCCGCAGCCCGCCGAGGTCACCGGTCGTCGCTGCGTACCCGAGCGCCGCGGCCAGACCGTCACCGGCGCGAGCCGCTCCATCATGCGGGCCGACCGCGCGCAACCGACGGCCCTCGAGGTGCACCATGCCGTGCGCGGTGCGCAGCTCCGCCATCCCGGCCGCTCCAGTTCCTTGAATCGAACTTCGAAGACGAGCAGGTCAACGGAATATCACGACCGCCGGCCCCTGCCTTTCACGCGTCGAGCGCGCCCCGGGCTCCCGAGGCTGTCATATGCGCGTCCGCATCGGCTGAAGGCCGCGCACCCATTGGACCACCGGGTCCGCCGCCGAGCGGCCTACCATGATCCAACGAAGCCCACAGCCTGACAGGTGGTGCCGGGCTCTGCGAGTTCGGACGAAACGACCAGGAGGCCACCGTGAACAGTCGTCGACTCACTTTCCTCTTCATGCCGGAGAGCGCGTACGGGCCGACGAACAACTGCATCGGTATCGCGCGGGTGCTCACCGAGCGCGGTCACCGGGTGGTGTTCGCGGCCGAGGCTTCCTGGAAAGGAAAGCTGGTAGAACTCGGGTTCGAGGAGGACCTGGTGGACCTCGCGCCTCCGCCGGAGGGCGAGCAGGAGGCCGGCCAGTTCTGGAAGGACTTCATCCGCGATACCGCGCCGGAGTTCCGCAAGCCGACTCTCGAGCAGCTCGAGAGCCTGACGAAGCCGATCTTCGAGGAGCTCGTGAACGGCTCCAAGTACTGCGAGCCGCAGTTGCGCGCGATCATCGAACGTAACCAGCCGGATGTGGTGATCGAGGACAACGTGATCGCCTTTCCCGCGTTGGTGACAGCCGACGCCCCGTTCGTGAGGATCGTGTCCTGCAACCCGCTCGAGGTGAAAGGCGCGGCCGTCCCGCCGCCGTTCTCCGGGTACCCCGCCGACGACGACAGCACATGGGACGAGTACCGGGCGGAGTACGACCGTGTTCACCGGGACCTGTGGAACCAGTTCAACTCCTGGGTCCAGGAGCAGGGCGCGCCGGCGCTGGCGGACCTGGAGTTCATCCACGAAGGCGACCTGAACCTGTACGTCTATCCGAGCGAAGCGGACTACACCGACGCGCGACCGCTGGGAGACACCTGGCACCGCATCGACTCGTCGGTGCGCGAGACCGATGACGACCCGGTGATCCCCCAGGAGTTCCTCGATCGGCCGGGCGAGCTGGTGTACTTCAGCCTCGGCTCGTTGGGCAGCGCGGACGTCGAACTGATGCGCCGGGTCATCGCTGCGCTCGCAACCACGCCGTACCGGATCATCGTCTCGAAGGGACCGCGGCACTCCGAGTTCGAACTGGCGGACAACATGTGGGGTGCGGAGTTCCTGCCCCAGACGAAGATCATTCCGATGTGCGACCTGGTGATCACCCATGGCGGCAACAACACCACCGTGGAGGCGCTGCACTTCGGCAAACCCATGGTGCTGTTGCCGTTGTTCTGGGACCAGTACGACAACGCGCAGCGGATGGACGAGCTCGGGTTCGGCATCCGGTTGGACCCGTACCGGTTCACCGAAGCGGAGTTGGTCGGCGCCCTCGAACGGCTCCTCGGAGACGCCGCGCTGCGGGCGAAGCTCGACGCGATGGGGGAGGCCATCCGCGGGCGTGACGGGCTGACCCGCGCGGCGGACCTCATCGAGCGGATCGGGTTGGAACGCAAGGCAGCTGGGACGGCGTGAGCGGCGGCCGAGCCGCCCCACTGGTCCGGGACGCGCTGGCCGACGCGCGGCCGGCGAGTTACTGGACCGACGGGCCGCAGGCGCCGCCGCGGCGTGACCGGCTGACCGGCCGCCGGGAGGCGGACCTGGTCGTCGTAGGGGCTGGTTTCACCGGCCTGTGGACCGCGTGGCGTGCGGTCGAGCGCGGCGCGGACCCTGCAGGCGTCGTGCTGCTGGAGAGCGAGCACGTCGGCTACGGTGCCAGCGGTCGCAACGGCGGATTCATATCGGCTTCGTTGACCCACGGCCTGGCTCATGGCGAGGCGATGTGGCCTCGCGAGTTGCCGGTGCTGCAGCGGATGGGCGAGGACAACCTCGCGGCCCTGACCGCCACCGTGCGGCAGGCAGCGATCGAGTGCGACCTGCAACTGGTCGGCAAGACGACAGTGGCGGTCGAGCCGTGGCACGTTCCCGCGCTCGCGGTCGCGCACGAGCGGAACCTCAAGTACGGCGAGGACAGCGAGCTGCTCGACGCGGATCAGATGCGAGCGGACGTCGCGTCGCCGACCTACCTGGGTGGGCTACGCGTGCGCTCCGGCGGCGGACTGCTCGATCCGGCACGGCTCGCCTGGGGCCTGGCCGAGGGCCTGGAGCGGCGAGGCGTGAGGGTGCACGAAGGCAGTGCCGTCCGCTCCTTGCGCCGTACGGGTTCCGGCGTGGAGGTGCGTACCGACGCGGGCGTCGTCACGGCGGCGCAGGTCGTCGTGGCGACCGCGGCGTACCCCTCGCCGTTGCGCCGGCTGCGCGCATGGGTGCTGCCCGTGTACGACCATGTCCTCGCCACCGAACCGTTGACCTCAGGCCAGCTGGAGAGTCTGGGCTGGCGGGAACGGCAGGGGCTGACCGACCCGGGGAACCAGTTCCACTACTACCGCCTCACCGCCGACGACCGCATCCTGTGGGGCGGATGGGATGCGACCTACTACCGCGGCAATCGCGTGGCCGCCGAGCTGGAGCAGGCGGGAGGCTCGCACGAGCTGCTCGCCGAGCACTTCTTCGCCACGTTCCCACAGCTCGCAGGTGTGCGTTTCACGCACCGGTGGGCCGGCCCGATCGACTCGACGAGCCGGTTCACCGCGGCGTACGGCCGCTCGCACGGGGGCCGGGTCGCGTACGCGGCGGGACACACCGGTCTGGGGGTCGGGGCTTCGCGGTTCAGCGCCGACGTGGCGCTGGACCTGCTTTCGGGAGAGTCGACCGAGCGCACCCGGCTCTCGATCGTGCGCCGCCGCCCGGTGCCGTTCCCTCCCGAGCCGCTGCGCGACCCGCTCGTGCGCTTCACCCAACGCGCCCTCGCCAAGGCGGACGCGGACGGCGGCAGGCCCGGGTGGTGGCTGCGGACGATCGCCAAGCTCGGAATGGGGTTCAGCTCGTGACAGCAATTCAGCAGGACGAGTGCGCCGGCGCGTTCGTTTCCGGTGCCGAGCTGGTCGGTGGGGGCGCGGTACGCGAGGTCGTCGACCCGGCGACCGGAGAGGTCGCGTACCGGTATCGCGAGGCCGCGATCGCAGAGGTGGATCGCGCCGTCACCACGGCGCGCCAAGCCCAGCCCGGGTGGGCGGAGCTGACGGCGGGCGAACGGGCCCGGGTGCTGTTGCGCTGGGCGGATGTCCTCGAGCAGCACGCCAGGGAGCTGACCGAGCTCGAGCTGGTCGACGCGGGAAAGCCCTGGACGACGATGCACGACGGCGAGCTGCCGTTCGCGATGGACAACCTGCGCTTCTTCGCCGGCGCCGCCCGCTCGATGGAGGGCACGGGTGCCGGCGTGCTCAGCAGTGGGTACACCTCGCTGCTGGTGCGGCGGCCGGTCGGGGTGATCGGCTCCATCACGCCATGGAACTTCCCGTTCATCATGGCGGTCTGGAAGGCGGCGCCCGCGCTCGCGGCAGGTAACGCCGTCGTACTCAAGCCGGCGCCCCAGACCCCACGCTCCACGCTGCTGCTCGCGCGACTGGGCCTGGAGGCAGGACTGCCAGAGGGTCTGTTCAACGTGGTGACCGGTGACGCGGAGGTCGGCGAAGCACTCGTCGCCCACCCCGGGGTCGACATGGTGAGCGTCACCGGGTCGACCGCGACCGGCAAGGCGGTCATGCGGGGTGCCGTCGAACGCGTGAAGCGCGTCCACCTCGAGCTCGGCGGCAAGGCTCCGGTCCTGGTGTTCACCGATGCGGACCTGCCGGCGATGGCTGCCGCGGTCAGCCTCGGCGCGACGTACAACAGCGGCCAGGACTGCACGGCCGCGACGCGGGTGTACGCGCACCGCGCGCGTTACGCGGAGGTCGTCGACGCGCTGCGCGAGGCGATCGGCCGCACCGTCGTGGGAGCGCCGCGCGACGCTGCGACCCACATCGGCCCGCTGATCTCGCTGGCCCATCGCGACCGGGTTCACGGCTTCGTCACACGGGCCCGCACCGAGGGCGCGCAGGTGCTCACCGGGGGAGCGGTGCCGGACGGCGTCGGCGCGTACTACCCGCCGACGCTGCTGGTCGACGCCGCGCAGGACTCGCACATCGTGCAGGGCGAGGTGTTCGGTCCGGTGCTGGTCGTGCTGCCGTTCGACGACGAGGACGACGCGGTACGGCTCGCCAACGACAGCGCGTACGGACTCGCGTCCTCGGTGTGGACCAGCGACGTCGCTCGCGCGTTACGGGTCAGCCATCGGCTCGACGTCGGCGTGACCTGGGTGAACGACCACCTGCCGATCGCCTCGGAGGCACCCCACGGTGGTGTCAAGGGCTCCGGGTTCGGCAAGGACATGAGCCACGAGCCGCTGCTGGACTACTCCGTGACCCGCCACATCATGGTGCGCCACGCCCCGCCGCCGGAGACGAGCGGCTTCCGCCCGGCCTGAGCACCCCTGGTTCGAACCAGCGGACCGGTCTGATCGAGCCCAGTCCAGATCGCCCGGCCACGGTGATCGAGCAGAGATCACCTGTCATCACCAACGTGTTCGGCGTCGCAAGAGCGGACGCAACCAGCCATGGGTCGAGCGTAGTCGATCCCATGATCACCGACGTGGTCTGCTCCGAGAGAGCGGACCCGACCAGCCGTCGGTCGAGCGTAGTCGAGACCATGTCGTCGAAGTGGTCTCGACTACGCTCGACCACCGAGTAATCGCCCGGTCTTTCACGTGCCGACGGGCGCGCCACCAGGGGCGAAGTGACTCGACTGCGCTCGACCGTCGAGGCGTTGCCGGATCGCACACTGTCCGGTCGGGATCGCGTGCGATCAGCATCGTGGTCTGCGTCGAAAGAGCGGACGCAACCAGCCGTCGGTCGGGCGTCGTCGAGACCATGATCACCGACGTGGTCTCGACTGCGCTCGACCACCGAGTACTCGCCCGGTCTTTCATGCGCCGACGGGCGCACCACCAGCTGCAAGGTGACTCGACTGCGCTCGACCACCGGGCGCTCGCCCGGTCTTTCACGCGTCGCCAGGCCTGACGGCTGTGACCGACCGGGCGGGGGTCGTGTCGCTACGGTGCCGTCATGGAGTGGACGGGGGCGCTCGGCTGGTTAGGCACCCCGGTGATCCTGCTGGCCGCGGTGCTCGCCGGAATGCTGGCGTCGGCGATCCGGCTGCCGCCGTTGGTCGGCTTCCTCGCGGCCGGCTTCATCCTGAACGGGGTGGGGATCGCGCCGCCGGAGGGGCTGACGCTGGTCGCGGACCTCGGGGTGACCCTGCTGCTGTTCACGATCGGACTGCGGTTCGACGTACGCGCCTTGCTGCGCCGAGAGGTATGGGGCACGGCGAGCATCCACATCGGCGTCTCCACCCTCGTCGGCACCGGCCTGCTCGGGCTGCTCGCCACGGTCGGCTTCGGCGCCGCCGGAGCCGACTGGCGCAGTTGGGCGCTCTGGGGCTTCGCGCTGTCGTTCTCCAGCACGGTGCTCGCGGTCAAGGTGCTGGAGGAGCGTGGCGACGATCGCACCCTGTACGGACAGACCGCGATCGGCATCCTGCTCGTCCAGGACGTCGCGGCCGTACTGTTCATGGTGTTCGCCGCCGGCGAGGTACCGAGCCCGTGGGCGTTCGAACTGGTCCTGCTCGTGCCGGGGGCGTGGCTGCTCTACCGGCTGCTCGACCGCATCGGCCACGACGAGCTGCTCGTGCTGCTGGGGCTGGTCCTCGCGCTCGTTCCGGGTTGGGCGCTGTTCTCCTCGGTCGGACTAGAGGGAAACCTGGGCGCCCTCATCCTGGGGCTGCTCGTCGCGCCGCACGCCAGAGCCGACGAGATCGCCCGGACCCTGTTCGGGCTCAAAGAGCTGCTCCTGACAGGGTTCTTCGTCTCCATCGGGTTCGGCGCCACGCTGACGCCGAGCGCCGCTGGCATGGCCGCGGTGCTGTGCGCCCTCATGCTGGCCCCCAAGACCATCCTCTACTCGTTCCTCATCTACCGCGCCCGGCTGCGGCGACGCACCTCGGTCCTCGCCGGACTGGCGCTGTCCAACTTCTCGGAGTTCGCACTGATCGTGGGTGGCCTCGGTGTGGCGAACGGGATGCTGCCGAGGGAGTCGCTGGCCGTCATCGCGGTGGCCCTCGGACTGTCCATGGCGCTGTCCTCGATCGCGAATCGCCAACAGGGCCTGGCAGAGCGGCTGACGCTGCGCCTGCCGCAGCGACCTGCCGAACAGCTGGATCCACGCGACCGTCCCATCGACATCGGCGGCGCGGAGGCGATCATCCTCGGCATGGGGCGGATCGGGCAGGCGGCGTACGCCCGACTCGCGGAGAGCTTTCGTGCTTCGGCGATCCTCGGCATCGACCATGACGAGAACCACGTGACGGCCCTGGGCGCGGCGGGCAAGAACGCGATCAAGGGAGACGCGACCGATGCCGAGTTCTGGCGCCGGGTCGCTTCCGTCAGCTCGGTGCGCCTGCTCCTGCTCGCCCTTCCCCTGCACGAGGCCAACCTCGAGGCGTTGCAGATGCTGCGCACGGCGGGTGTCAGCTGCGCGAAGGCGGCCATCTACTTCTACCCCGACCAAGGCGAACAGCTGCGCGAGCTGGGCGTCGTGCCGGTGAACCTGTACGACGGATCGGGCCGCACCTTGGCCGAAGTCGCAATGCAGCGCCTCGCCGAAGCGGACGGCCCGGCCGGCGACCGCGACGACGACGGCTGAAGCCGCGCCGCACCGCACCGGGTCCGCCCGGGCCGCCGCTAGGGTCGGTCCTGTGCCACGCCGAATCGTCGTCATCGGTGGGGATGCCGCCGGGATGAGTGCCGCGAGCCAGGCGCTGCGGGTCGCAGGCGGGCGGCGCGAGGAGCTCGAAGTGATCGCGCTGGAGCGCAGTCACCACACCTCCTATTCGGCGTGCGGCATCCCGTACTGGATCGCCGGCGACGTCGCCGACCGGTCTGCTCTCGTCGCGCGCACGGCCGAGCAGCACCGACGCAACGGGATCGACCTGCGGATGCGTCACGAGGCGATCGCCCTCGACCTCGAGGGCCGCAAGGTCGAGGTCCGCGACGTCGACTCCGGCGCCGAGTTCTCACTGCCGTACGACGAGGTCGTCATCGCGACCGGCGCTGCGCCGGCGCGCCCCGACCTGCCCGGCAGCGACGCGGCCGGAGTGCTCGGTGTGCAGACCCTCGACGACGGCGCACGTGTGCTGCACTGGCTGGATGCGATGAAGTCCCGTCGCGCCGAGAACTGCCGAGCCGTCGTCGTCGGTGGTGGCTACATCGGCATCGAGATGGCCGAGGCGATGCTGCGCCACGGCTGTCAGGTGCGGGTGGTCGACCGCGGCGAGGAGCCGATGTCCACGCTGGATCCGGACATGGGCGCTCTCGTGCGGGAGGCGCTGGAGAAGCTCGGCGTCGCGGTCTCGACCGGCGTCGAGGTACGTGGATTCGACACCGTCCGCGATGAGGGCACCGGCCCGCGCGAGCGGGTACGCGCGGTGGTCACCGACGCGGGGACGTACGACGCGGACGTCGTGGTGCTCGGCATGGGTGTCGTCGCCAACAGCGACCTGGCGGTACGGGCGGGATTGCCGACCGGCGCGCGGGGCGGCATCGTCACCGATCCGCGGATGGCGGTCCCAGGACATGACGGCGTCTGGGCGGCCGGCGACTGTGTCGTGTCCTTCGACCGGGTCTCCCAGCGGCGGGTGCACGTGGCGTTGGGGACGCACGCCAACAAGCAGGGCCGCGTGCTCGGCACCAACCTGGGCGGCGGATACGCCCGGTTCCCCGGGATCGTGGGTACCGCCGCATCGAAGGTGTGCGAGCTGGAGATCGCTCGTACCGGCCTACGCGAGATCGACGCGAGGAGAGCGGGTTTTCGGTACGCCGTCGGCACGGTCGACTCGACGACGAGGGCGGGTTACTTCCCCGACGCCGCGCCGATCACGGTGAAGGTGCTCGCGGAGCAGGGCACTGGGCGCCTGTTGGGCGTGCAGATCGTCGGGTACGGGCCGGGGTCGGCCAAGCGCATCGACGCCTGCGCACTGGCGCTGTGGAATGGGATGACCGCCGCCGACCTGGCCATGGCCGACCTGTCGTACGCGCCCCCGTTCTCACCGGTGTGGGACCCGGTCCAGATCGCCGCGCGGCGTGCGGCGGCGGCTGCGCTCGGCTAGTTCGGGACCCGCGTTCGTCCAGCTGGGAGAACGTGTCCTGGCTCAGCATCGAGCGTCTCGCGTTGGTCGTGCCAGCGCGCGAGCATCGCGGTGAGCTCGCGCTCCATGAACTGGAAGAACTCACGCATCTCCGCCAGGCGCCTGCCCACGGCAGTTTCGGGGCCGAGCGCTTTCGCACCCTCCGCCATCGTCGTCGCCCAGTGCCGCGTGGGCGCTGCTCGCCGGCTGTCTGCTGACCGGGGAGTTCGGCGCGGTGCTGGGCCTGCCCGCGTGGGTCCAGCGGCTCTCCCCGTACGCGCACGTGTCCGGGTTGCCCGGCGGGCCGTACTCCGCTGGCGCGGCGATCGTTCTGCTCCTCGTCGGATCCGGCCTGCTGCTGGCCGGGTTCGCCGGCTTCCGGGACCGCGATCTCACGCCCGGATGACGACGGCGCCGGCCAGCAGATTCGCCCGATCCATGGCGGGAAAGCGATGCGGTGACGGCGCCGCACCCCCTACGCTCCGCGCATGCGCCGTACCTCCGCCGGGATCGTCGTCGCCGGTGTCCTCGCCCTGTGCATGAGCAATGTCGTCGCCGACGCGGCGAGCGCCGACACGCCACCCGCAGATCCACCGGGCCGCACGGTGCAAACCGACCTCACGGCGCCCACCGAGCGCGCGATGCCTGTCGAGGCCGCGGTGACGCGGTGCGACCCGGACCGTACCCCGGCGCGCCTGCGCGGGACCGTACCCACACCCCGGCAGGTCCTCGGCTTCCGACTGGGGTCCCGCGCGGCGACCAACGAGGAGATCGGCAGCTACTGGGACGCCGTCGACCGCGCCAGCAACCGCGTCGTGACCGGCGTGTACGCGACGTCATGGGAAGGGCGCGCGCTGCGGTACGCCCTCGTCGCCCGGCCGAGCACGCTGCGCCGGTTGCCGAGCATCCAGCGCGACCTCGATCGCCTCCGGGACCCCGCGACCTCCCAGCGGCGGGCCCGCGCGATCGTCCGCCGTACCCCGCCGATCCTGTGGATCGCGGCGAACGTGCACGGCAACGAACCGTCCGGCGCCGACGCCGTCGTCGCGCTGCTCCAGGAACTCGCCGACGGATCGGACTGCGTGGCGCGCGCGATCCGTAAACACGCGATCGTGGGACTGATCCCGGTGCAGAACCCTGACGGGCGCGCGCACGACCGGCGCTACAACGCGTACGCGTTCGACATGAACCGCGACGTCCTCGTGGCGACCCAGCCCGAGGTCGCGGGCCGGCTCCAGCTGCTGCGGACCTACCCACCTCAGCTGTTCGTCGACGAGCACGAGAACAGCGGCAAGAACTACTTCTTCCCGCCGGTCGCTGATCCGGTCTACCACGAGACGCCGGACGGGCTCTACGACGAGGTGCTGCGGCTCTACGGGCCGGCGAACGAGCGGGCCTTCCAGGCCCGTGGCTGGCGCTACGAGACCTGGCGCTCGGGCTACGACTTCTTCGCGCAGGTGTACGGCGACACCGTGCCGACCACCCAGCTCGGCGCGGTCGGGATGACCTTCGAGCAGGGCGACGACGTCGCGTACCCGAAGCGGGTCCGTCACCACTACACGTCGGCCCTTACGACGCTGTTCACGGCGGCCACCCACCATCGCCGGGTGCTGCGGACCTGGCGTTCGACGTTCGTGCAGGCGACGGCGGAGGGCGAGCAGTGCCGGCTGCAACCCAACCGCATCTACAACCCGGGACACACGCTGGAGCGGCAGGTGCCCGACCGTCCGGTCTGCGGCTACTTCCTGCGTGGCGACTCACGGGCGACCCGGCGCCTGATCAGCCGGCTGCAGACGGCGGGCGTCGTCGTCGACCGGCTGGCACGGCCGACCGTCGTACCCGACTACCGCCCCTACGGCGATGCACCGCGCCGGGTGACGCTGGCGAGAGGCACGTACTGGGTCAGCCTGGCCCAGCCGCAGAAGCACTGGGTGCAGGCAGTGCTCAACGAGGACACCTACGTCCCGTTCCCGTACTTCTACGACGTGAGCGGGTGGAGCCTTCCGCTGCTCGCCGGGATCAAGGGCGGCTCGACCGGCAGACCGGTGACCGCACCACTGCAGCGCGTACCGACGCTCCGCGCGCCGCGCACACCCGAGCCAGCCGGACGGCTACCCCGCATCGCGGTGCTCGACCAGTTCAACCTCACGCGGCAGGACTACCAGAACACCGGTTGGCTCAAGTGGCGCCTGGCACAGGACTGGCGCTTCCCGTACGAGGCGCTGCTTCCCGAGGAGGTCAGCAACAAGACGCTGCGCAGGTTCGACGTCCTGTTGGTGGGGAACGTCGACTCCAAACCGGTCTACCGCCGCCTCGACTCGAAGGGGCGCTCGGCCGTGGCGACGTGGGTGAGCCGAGGCGGTCGGTACGTCGGTTGGCAGGAGGGCGCGCTGCTGGCGTCGGCGCTCGGCATCTCCGAGGTCGGCCTGCGCCCGCCCGAGGCGCAATCGCCCGGGGCGCTGATGCGGATCCGCACCCCAGGTGCCCGCACCCAGATCGCCTGGGACAGCGACTACAACCTGGTTCTCGATCCCGGTGCGGCGGCGCGGACGGTCGGCGTCTTCCCCCGGCGGATGTTCGTCTCGGGCTTCGCCACGAAGGCCGAGACGCTCGCCGGTACCGCCGTGCAGACCGTCGAACGACTCGGTGCCGGCAGCGTCACCCTGTTCGGGTACGAGCCCAACTTCCGCGCCGTCGCTGACGATTCGGCGCGTTTGCTCCGGACCGCGATACTGCGGACGCCGGCCGGCGCGCTGCAGCCGACGGTGGGGGCCACGCCATCGGTTGCCCCGGAGCGCGCGACGCGTGCCGACGTCCTGGACCAGGCGCACTCCCGGGCATGGCGCCTGGCCCACGAGCTGCGTCCGGCTCACGCCCGCTGACCCGCGCAGTGGCGCGCCCCCGGCACACTGCTCGGCGGTGCTGCGGCCGCGGGCATCACGCCTCGGGGAGTGCGTTCACCGGCGTCACGCGGGTCGCCAGGCGCGTCGGCACGACCGCGGCGATCAGGGTCAGTACGGCGGTCGCGACGACGATCGCGGCGATGGGTGCCCATGGGAGCGCCGGTGCGACGAGCCGGCCGACCCCGGGATCTCCTGGCAGATGCACCCGACCGAACGTCGCCTGGGCGCCTGCCCAGCCGTAGAGCACGCCCAGCACCAGCCCGACCAGCACGGCGGTCACCGTCACGTGCGTCGCCTCGAGCAGCACCATCCGGCGGACCTGCCGGGTGGAGAGCCCGAGCGCGCGCAGCAGGCCCAGCTCGCGACGGCGCTGCACGACGCCGAGCGTGAGCAGGTTGACCAGGCCCACCGCGGCGATCAGGGCCGACACGGCGATCAGGGCCGAAACGATCGTGGACACCGTCGTGAGGGCGGCGTCGAGCTCCGGCGGGACCTGCCCGCCCAGCGCTTCGGCGATGACGTGCTTGGCCGACTCGAGCGCCACTGCGAACGTCGTGACCAGCGTGACGGCGATCACCACGCCGATCGCCATCCGTGACGACCGCTCCGGGTGGCGCAGGGCGTTCTCACTGGCCAGCCGGGCCGGCACCGAGCCACCGAAGCACCGTCCGACGAGGCGCAACGCCGGTGGCACGACCAACGTCGATCCCGTCGCGACCCCGGTGAACGACAGCACCCCGCCGAGGAACGCGACGAGCACGCCGAGCGGGGTGACGAGCCCGACGAGGACCCCGAGCACGAGCAGCCCCACACCCCCGATGAGCAGCAGCGCGGCGATCACGTTGCGCACCGGGCGTCGTACGGCCTGCTCGTGGCTCGCTTCGGCTGCAGCCGATACCGCTTGCAGCGGCGTCACGTGCAGGACCCGTCGCGACCCCGCCCAGGCCGCTGCCCAGGTCGTCAGTGTCACAACGACGGGCGGCAGCAGCAGCACCGGCGCGAGCAGGTGGTACGGCACCGGACGGCCGACGTAACCGTCGGCGAGGACCCGCAGCAGCGCAGCACTGCCGACGCCGACAGTCGGGCCGAGCACGGAGCCCGCCACTCCGACCCAGAGTCCTTGGTTCGCAATGGCTTCGCGTTGCGAGCGCGCGGAGGCGCCGATCAACCGCAGCAGCGCGATCTGCCGGGTCCGGCCGGCGACGACCGTCGCGAAGGTGTTGGCGGTGACGATGCCTGCGACGTAGACGGCGACCCCGATCAGGACGATGCTGAGAATGGAGATGATCACCGCGAGCCCCCTGCCACCGCTCAGGGCCGGGTCCGAGCGCAGCACGGCAGCCAAGTAGCCGGTGGCCGAGAGCAGCAGTACGCCGAACGCCGTCGAGATCGTGGTGACCAGCATGCTCGCGCCCATTCCTGGTCCGCGCAGCAGTGGGGAACGTCGAATGAGGTGTCCCCTGGTGCGGTGCCGGTGGGCCGCGACGGTCCCGCTCGTGGTGCTCATGCCGGCACCGCCGCAGTGGTCCCGCTCTGCGGACCGAGGGCGCCGGCGAGCATCCGGGCGGAGATCTGCTCGGCGCTCTGGCGGGGAAGGTCCGCGACGATCCGGCCGTCGTCGAGGAACACCACCCGGTCGGCGTACGAGGCGGCGACCGGGTCGTGCGTCACCATCGCGATGCTCTGCCCGTGCTCGCCGCTCGCCGCGCGCAGCAGGGCGAGCACCTCCCGGCCGGTGCGCGAGTCGAGATTGCCGGTCGGCTCGTCGGCGAGGACCAGGTCCGGTGCGGTGGCGAGCGCCCGGGCGATGGCGACACGCTGCTGCTGGCCGCCGCTGAGCTCGTGGGGCCGGTGCGCGAGCCGCGGTCCCAGGCCGAGCGTGGCGACCAGCGCGTCGAGGCGCGCCTGCTCGTGCGGTCCAGGACGCCGCCCGTCGAGCTCGAAGGGCAGCAGGATGTTGCCGAGTGCGTCGAGCGTGGGGACCAGGTTGTACGCCTGGAACACGAAGCCCACCCGCCGTCGCCGCAGCATGGTCAGCTGCAGGTCGGGCAGGCCGGTGATCTCGGTGTCGCCGAGCCAGACCCGCCCGCTGGTGGGGGAGTCCAGCCCCGCGACGATGTGCATCAGGGTCGACTTGCCCGAGCCGGACGGCCCCATGACTGCCGTCAGCTCACCGCGTCGGATCGCCAGGCTCACCTGGTCCAGCGCCCGGACGCTCGCTTCACCGGTGCCGTACGTCTTGGTGAGCCCCTCGACGCGTGCCGCCGGGCCGCGCGAGGGGTGGACGTCGTTCATCGCTGTCGTTGAAATCTCCATGCCGCGACGCTAAGGACGCGCAGCCCACGGATGCGTCGGCCGCGGGCGGTATCCGGGTACATCGCGAGGATGACATTGCTCGCGGGATCCGCCCGGGACGTCGCTCAGGCCAGCCCGTGCTCGAAGGCGAACACCACGAGCTGCACGCGGTCGCGCAGCCCGAGCTTGGTGAGGATGCGGCTGACGTGTGTCTTGACGGTCGCCTCGGAGAGGAACTCGCGCGCGGCGATCTCCGCGTTGGACAGCCCACGTGCGGCCAGCGCGAAGATCTCCCGCTCGCGGGCGGTCAGTGCGTCGTACACGGCCGGTGCCGGTGCGGGCGGTCCGGTGAACTGTGCGAAGAGGTCCCGGGTCGCCGATGCGGCGATCACCGACGATCCGGCGTGAACGGTACGGATCGCGGCGAGTACGAACTCGGGCTCGGCGTCCTTGAGCAGGAACCCGCTCGCGCCCTGGCGGATCGCCCGCGCCGCGGCCTCGTCCAGGTCGAACGTCGTGAGCATGACGATCCGCGGCGGTTGTGGGTCCGCGAGCAGTGCAGCTGTCGCGGTGAGACCGTCCATCACGGGCATCCGCACATCCATCAGCACCACGTCCGGGTCGGTGGCGCGGACCACGTCGAGCGCCTCGTGGCCGTCGCCCGCCTCACCGACCACGGCCATGTCGGCCTGGGAGTCCACGAGCATCCGGATGCCCGCGCGGAACAGTGCTTGGTCGTCGACGAGCACCAGCCGGATCGTCATCCCGCACCGCCGACCGGGATGGTCGCCCGTACCAGGAAGGTCTCCCCGTCAGGGCCCGCCTCGAGCCGGCCACCGACCAGCTGGACCCGCTCGCGCATCCCGAGCACGCCGTGGCCGGTGGCTGCCGGCGTCCGGCCGTTCGCGGCGTTCCGTACGGTCAGTTCGACCTCGCGAGGGCACCACCGCTGGTGCACTTCGACCGGTCCGCCGGTGCCGTGCCGCAGCGCGTTGGTGAGCGACTCCTGCAGCACCCGGTACACCGCGAGCTGCACCCCCGCGGGCGGATCGCCGCTCGGCGGCGGGTCGACGTGCACCCGCAGGGTCAGGCCGGCTGCACGGACCTGCGCGTACAACGCCTCGAGATCGGTGAGTCGGGGCTGCGGGCCATCGCTCTGCCGGTGCCGCAGCTGGGTCAGCAGCAGCCGGACATCGCTAAGCGCCGACCGGGCTGCGGTGCCGATCGTCTCGAGCGCCGCCGTGGCGACCGTGGGGTCGCTGCTCGACGCGTACCGTGCACCGTCCGCTTGGGCGACGATGACGGCGAGCGAGTGCGCCACGACATCGTGCATGTCCCGTGCGATCTGGACCCGCTCGCTCTCCACCGCGGCGAGCGCCTCGGCGCGCTCCTGGGCCGAGCGGTTCTCCCGCGCGGTCACGGCGGTGCGTACCAGAGCGCCTGCGGTCCAGGACAGCAGCAGAGCGAAGAGTGCTGCAAGCAGAACAGAGACCACGGCCCCGGTTCCGCCGGTGCTCGCGACGCCGACGCCGCGCTGCACCAGGTAGACCGTGCCGATCACCGCCCCGAGGAGCGCCGAGGCGAGCCCGCTCCACATCACGCGGCGCGAGCCGTACGCGGCGGTGGCGTACAGCACCGCGAACACGGCGAGGTCGGACACACTGGGGGTCCGCCCGAGCATCATCTGGACGATCCCCGCGGCCCAGACCGCAGCGAGCGCCAGCGCCGGCGACAGCCGCCGCACCGCGATCCCGCCGCTCATGCCGGCGGCGATCAGCAGGGCGCCGAGCAGCTCGTACGCGCTCGCACGCCCCACCGCCAGCTCCGCCAGGAGCGCCACCACCAGGAAGACACCGGCCGCCACCAGATCGACGGCCAGCTGTGGGCGGGTCAGCGGGCGGAACACCACGCCACCGTACGGATCGCGCGGGGGCCGGCGCATCCGCCTCCGGTCGTACGCTGGCGCCTGCTTGTCCGGGGCGGGCCACGCGCTGCGGCCGAGAGGGTGATCAGGAATCGAGAAGCCGGGTGCTGCGGGCCGGTCCTAGCCTGGCGAACGCCGGAGCGGCCGGCACCCCCGAGATGGATGGAGAACCGGCGATGGCCCAGAAGAAGGCGGACACGACCCAGAGCGGTTTCAGCGATGCCGAGCGGGCAGCGATGAAGGCGCACGCCGCCGAGCTGCGGGCGGAAGGCAAGCAGGGCGCGAAGAAGGCCGACGCGTTGCAGGCGGCGCTGGACGCGATCGCCGGGATGTCGCCCGAGGACCGGGTGCTGGCCGAGCGAGTGCACGCGACGGTGACCGCCACCGCACCGGGTCTGGACCCGAAGACGTGGTACGGGATGCCGGCGTACGCGGGCAGCGACGGCAAGCTCATCGTCGCCTTCAAGAACGCGGGGAAGTTCGGCAGCCGGTACGCCACGCTCGAGTTCCAGGACTCCGCCCACCTCGACGACGGGGACTGCTGGCCGGTGTCGTACGCGATCGCGAACTGGACCCCCGCGGTCGAGACGCAGGTGGCCGAGCTCGTCCGGGCCGCGATCTCCTGACCGGCTCGCCGGCGCAGGTCGTGCCGACGGTGTGAATACTGGCAGCCATGCCTGAGATCGTCGTCGTCCGCGGAGACATCACGGAGCAGCACGTCGACGTCGTCGTCAATGCCGCGAGCCGCGCGATGCGGGGCGGCGGCGGCGTCGACGGTGCGATCCACCGGGCAGGCGGGCCGGCCGTGCTGCAGGACTGCATCGAGCGGTTCCCGGACGGGCTCGCCACCGGTGACGCCGGATGGACGACCGCCGGCCGGTTGCCGGCCCGCTGGATCGTGCACACCGTGGGCCCGAACTACACCGCGGGCGAACGGGACCGGGCGCTGCTGGAGTCGTGCTACCGCCGGGCCCTGGCGGTCGCGGACGAACTCGGCGCCGTCTCCGTCGCGTTCCCGTTGATCAGCGCCGGGATCTACGGCTGGCCCCGTGACGACGCCATCGCCGCCGCACTGCAGACGATCAGGACGACCGGAACCCGAGCGCGCGAGGTTCGGATCGTGGTCCTCGACGAAGCGGTGCGATCCGAGGTCGCGCGCCAGCTGCAGGCGCTCGAAGAATGAGGGCACCGCATAGGCGGCCGCCAGCGCTCAGCCCTGATCCACCGATGATCATGGCGGCCAGCGTGGCGTAGAACGAGAATGCCCTTCTGGGCTGCAAAGATTTGGCTTGCGACAGTCAGATCTGAACAACCCAGAAGGAGCACCTCGTAAGTGAAACCTTCTCACAAGATCC
>JAFIHG010000013.1 GCA_017848795.1 Candidatus Nanopelagicales bacterium
GACCAATTCAAGAACCTTGCCATCGCCGCGCTACGCCGCCTGCAGAAGCTGCCGCACCTGATACGAGGCTTCTTCCGCGACCCCGACCTGGCCTACATCAACGCTGCAGCTTGATTCGACCTACTAACGCGTCTCTTAGTAGTTCCGCCTCCAAGGGCGCACAGCCGCCTCGCCGGCGGGGTCCCTCGCCCAGGGGCTCGGAACCCCGGGCTCCGCGGCTACCCTCGCTGGCGCTCGGGACGCGCCCGTCGGCGGTCTTGATGCGCCGTCCCGTGCTGCTTGCGCCTTTCCAGGGTGCGCAGCTGCCTGGTCGGACCGGCCTACCACTCGGTGGTCGAGCGTAGTCGAGACCACGTCGGTGATCATGGTCTCGACTGCGCTCGACCGACGGGGGGTTGCGTCCGCGCTTTCGGAGACCACGCGGCGCGAGGGTCTCGACTGCGCTCGACCGACGTGGGGTTACGTCCGCGCTTTCGGAGACCACGCAGCGCGAGGGTCTCGACTGCGGTCGACCAGCGGGTGGTTGTGGCTGCCGCTGCGGAGCAGACGACGTCGAGGGTCAGGGGACCTGTTCGACGTACGTGTGTGGTGGGTCCGCGGTTTGCGAGGACGGATACGCTGGAGGTCTCCCTCTGGAAGGTCTCCATGCGCGAACCGCTGCCACTCTCCGAGATCCCGCTGGGGCTGACGTACGACGACGTGCTGCTGCTGCCCGGTGAGACCGATGTCGTGCCCTCGGAGGTGGACACCGGCGCCCGGCTCACGCGGAACGTGTCGGTCGCCGTACCGCTGCTGTCGGCCGCGATGGACACGGTGACCGAGGCGCGCATGGCGATCGCGATGGCGCGCCAGGGCGGGATCGGCGTACTGCACCGCAACCTGTCCATCGCCGAACAGGCCGAGCAGGTCGACAGCGTCAAACGCTCCGAGTCGGGCATGGTGTCCAACCCGGTCACGGTTGGGCCGGACGCGACGCTCGGCGAGCTCGACGACCTGTGCGCCCGCTACCGGGTCTCCGGGCTGCCCGTCGTCGGGCCGGACCGCACGCTGCTCGGCATCATCACCAACCGGGACCTGCGGTTCGTACCGGCGCAGGAGTACCCGACGCGGACCGTGCGCGAGCTCATGACCCCGATGCCGCTGGTGACCGCACCCGTCGGTGTCACCGACGAGGAAGCGACAGCCCTGCTCGCCAAGCACCGGCTCGAGAAGCTGCCGTTGCTCGACGCGCAGGGCCGGCTCGCCGGCCTGATCACGGTGAAGGACTTCGTCAAGTCCGAGAAGTACCCGTACGCCACCAAGGACGCCGAAGGCCGGCTGCGCGTCGCTGCCGCGATCGGGTTCTGGGGCGACGCCTGGGAGCGGGCGGGGGCCCTCGTCGAAGCCGGTGTCGACGTCCTCGTCGCCGACACCGCGAACGGCTACGCCCGGTTGCTGCTCGACATGGTGGCCCGCCTCAAGCGGGACCCGGCGATGCGCCACGTCGAGGTCATCGGCGGCAACGTCGCGACCCGCGCCGGCGCGCAGGCGCTCGTGGACGCCGGAGCCGACGCCGTCAAGGTGGGAGTCGGACCGGGGTCGATCTGCACCACCCGGGTGATCGCCGGTGTCGGCGTCCCGCAGATCACCGCGATCAGCGAGGCCGCCGCCGCCTGCCGCCCCGCAGGCGTCCCGGTGATCGGTGACGGTGGGCTGCAGTACTCCGGTGACATCGCCAAGGCGATCGTCGCGGGCGCCGACACCGTGATGCTCGGCTCGCTGCTCGCCGGCTGCGAGGAGAGCCCCGGTGATCTGGTGTTCGTGAACGGCAAGCAGTACAAGCACTATCGCGGGATGGGCTCGATGGGCGCGATGGCGTCCCGCGGGCGGATCTCGTACTCCAAGGACCGCTACTTCCAGGCCGACATCGGCAGCGACGAGATGATCGTGCCGGAGGGCATCGAGGGTCAGGTGCCCTACCGGGGCCCGTTGCGCGCGGTCGCCCACCAGCTGGTCGGGGGCCTGCGGCAGTCGATGTTCTACGTCGGCGCCCACAGCGTGGCGCAGCTGCAGCAGCGCGGCCGCTTCGTCCGCATCACCGCAGCGGGACTCAAGGAGAGCCACCCGCACGACATCCAGATGACCGTCCAGGCACCCAACTACCACGGCTGAGGACCTCACCCGATGACCGAGATCGAGATCGGGCGGGGCAAGCGCGCCCGCACCGCGTACGGGCTGGACGACGTGGACATCGTCCCCACCCGCCGGACCCGCGACCCGGAGGTCGTCTCGGTCCACTGGCAGATCGACGCGTACCGCTTCGACATCCCGATCCTGGCCGCGCCCATGGACTCGGTGGTGTCCCCGGCGACGGCGATCGCGATCGGGCGGCTCGGCGGGCTCGGCGTGCTGAACCTCGAGGGGCTCTGGACGCGCTACGACGACCCCGCGCCGCTGCTGGCGCGGATCGCCGAGCTGCCGCCCGGTGATGTCACCCCGACGTTGCAACAGCTGTACGCCGAGCCCATCCGTGAGGAGCTCATCAAGGCGCGGATCGCCGAGATTCGTGACGGCGGAGTCACCGTCGCCGCCGCCTTGTCCCCGGCCCGGACCGCGCAGTTCGCACAGACCGTCGTCGACGCCGGCGTGGACCTGTTCGTCATCCGCGGTACGACCGTCAGCGCGCAGCACGTGAGCCCCGCAGGCGCACCGGAGCCGTTGAACCTCAAGGACTTCATCTACCAGCTCGACGTGCCAGTCGTCGTCGGTGGGTGCGCCTCGTACCAGGCGGCGCTGCACCTGATGCGCACCGGCGCCGCAGGGGTGCTCGTCGGGTTCGGCGGCGGCGCGGCCCACACGACCCGTGACGTGCTCGGCATCCGCGTCCCGATGGCGAGCGCGATCGCCGACGTCGCGGCCGCGCGCCGCGACTACCTCGACGAGTCCGGTGGGCGCTACGTGCACGTGATCGCGGACGGCAGCGTCGGGCGCAGCGGCGACGTACCGAAGGCCATCGCCTGCGGCGCCGACGCCGTCATGCTCGGCTCGCCGCTCGCCCGGGCCACCGATGCACCGGGGCGCGGCACCCACTGGGGGATCGAGGCGGTCCACAGCGAGCTTCCCCGCGGCGACCGGGTGGTGCTCGGAACGGTCGGCACCACCGAGCAGATCCTGCTCGGACCCTCGCGTACCGCCGACGGCACCATGAACCTCGTCGGCGCGCTGCGTCGTGCGATGGCGACGACCGGGTACTCCGACCTGAAGGAGTTCCAGCGCGTCGAGGTCGTCGTCGACACCTCCCGATGACGTTGGCGGGTGCGGTGTCGCTCTACCGGCATCACCCCCGCCACGGGGAGGGCGTGAGCCGGCTTCCGTTTCGCCGAGGCGAAGCCTCGCCGCCGACCTAGAGTCGTGGTGTGACGACCGACACCGCCCCCATCGCCGAGCCGGCTGCCGATCCGCGACCTGTGCTGGCGCCGGATCTGGTGGACCGGCTGATGCGGCACATCGTCGTCGAGCCGGGCGCAACGCGGTACGAGGTGCGTAGCCCGTTCGACGACGCGTTGCTCGCCTCGTTGCCGATCGCCAGCGACGACGCGGTCGAGTCCGCCTTCGCGTTCGCTCGAAGTGCGCAACGGCGGTGGGCCGAACGCCCGGCGCATCAACGCGCCGGGGTGCTGCTGCGCTTCCACGACCTGGTGCTCGACCGGCAGGCCGAAGGGCTGGACCTGGCGCAACTGGAGACGGGAAAGGCGCGCCGCGACGCGTTCGAGGAGCTCGCCGACCTCGCGCTCACCGCCCGTCACTACGCGCGGGTGGCACCCGGACTGCTGGCGCCGCGCCGCAGGCTCGGCGTGTTCCCCGTACTCACCCAGGTCCGCGAGCTGCGTCACCCGCGCGGGGCGGTCGGGGTCATCTCGCCGTGGAACTACCCGCTCACGCTCGCGGTCGGAGACGCGATACCGGCCCTGCTCGCCGGGAACGCCGTCGTGCTCAAACCCGATCACCAGGTGACCCTCAGTGCGCTCTGGGCGGTCGATCTGTTGCGCGAGGCCGGGATTCCGGAGGGCGTGCTCACCGTGGTTCCCGGCCCCGGCCCACAGGTCGGTCCGGCGGTCGTCGACCGCGCCGACTACGTGATGTTCACCGGATCGACCCGGGTGGGGCGCCAGATCGCCCAACGCTGCGCGGAGCGCCTCGTCGGCTGCTCCCTCGAGCTCGGCGGCAAGAACCCGATGCTGGTACGCGCGGACGCGGACATCGGCCGGGCCGTCGACATCGCGCTTCGCGCCAGCTTCGCGAACGCCGGACAGCTGTGCATCTCCATCGAACGGCTGTACCTGCACGAGCGGATCGCCGATGAGTTCCTGGCCGCGTTCCTGCCGCAGGTCGAAGCACTGCGGATGCGCGCCGGAGTCGGCTGGGGGGCCGACATCGGCTCGCTCATCTCGGCGAAGCAGCTGGCCACGGTGAACGAGCACGTGCAGGACGCGACGTCGCGAGGCGCGCGCGTACTCGCCGGCGGCAGGGCGCGCCCGGACGTCGGGCCGTACTACTACGAGCCGACCGTGCTGGCCGAGGTGACCGAGGAAATGCTGCCGTGTCGCAACGAGACCTTCGGCCCGGTCGTTGCGGTGTATCGCGTCCGGGACGACGAGGACGCGATCCGCCGGATGAACGACTCCTCGTACGGGCTCAACGCGGCGATCGTCACCAGGGACACGCGCACCGGTGCGGCACTCGCCGCCAGGGTGCAGGCAGGCACTGTCAACGTCAACGAGGGGTACGCCGCCGCCTGGGCGTCGACCGCGGCCCCGATGGGCGGGATGAAGGAGTCCGGGCTCGGGCGACGCCACGGCAGCGAAGGACTGCTGAAGTTCACCGAATCGCAAACCGTTGCCGTACAACGGCTTCTCGGTATCGGACCGCAGCTAGGACGCTCGGACGAGCAGTGGGCAGCGCTGCTGACGCGGGCGGTCCGGATCATGAAGACGCTCGGCGTGCGGTGAGAACGTCGTCACCTCCGGCTGCCTCTGCGCGGGAGGCGTGATCCCGACGGTCGAGCGCAGTCGGCTGTGAAACCGACGTCCGCAACAACCCGTCAGCCGAGCGCAGTCGGTGCACTTTGAACCTGTTGGGCGCGCGTCGACGCGTGAAAGACCGGGCGAGTATTCGGTGGTCGAGCGTAGTCGAGACCACGTCGGTGATCATGGTCTCGACTACGCTCGACCAGCGACGGGTGAGGTGGCATGAGAACGTTTCACAGGGTGGCGCGCGGGCCCTTCTTCAGGGCCGGGTTCGTCGGGGTGGGGCGATGAACTCCCAATAGTCAGCGACCAGCGGGCTGACCCCGGGCCGGGCGACGATCTTCCACTGGCCGTCGTGAACCATCCGATGGTGACGCGCACACAGGAGAATCAGATTGTCCGGGTCGGTCTCTCCGCCCAACCACCACTCCAGGACGTGGTGCGGGTGGCAGCGGGACACGTCGGCGTAGCAACCCGGGAAGCGACAATGACGATCTCGAAGGGTGAGCATCCGCCACACCCGCGGGGTGACGTGCCGGTGCTCCCGACCCAGCCAGAGCACCTCCCGCGACGCCCC
>JAFIHG010000014.1 GCA_017848795.1 Candidatus Nanopelagicales bacterium
CCGCGTCACCATCGAATGGTTCACGACGGCCAGTGGAAGATCGTCGCCCGACCCGGGATCAGCCCCCTGGTCGCCGACTACTGGGAGTTCATCGCCCCACCGCGACGAACCCGGCCCTGAAGAAGGGCCCGCGCGCCACCCGCTGCAACGTTCCCGGTGCCACCTCACCGTCGCTGGTCGAGCGTAGTCGAGACCATGATCACCGGCGTGGTCTCGACTACGCTCGACCACCGAGGGGTCGGCCGGTCTTTCGCACGTCGACGGGCGCGCCCAACAGGCTCAAAGTGCACGACTGCGCTCGACGACCGAGTACTTGCCCGGTCTTTCAGGCGTCGACGGGCGCCCAACAGGCCCGAAGTGACTCGACTGGGGCGTGGCTAGAGCCGGCCCCGCTTTTCGGTGTGCTCACCGACGCCGAGGAGCTGGAACTCGACCAGGATGTCGCAGCGCGAGCAGAAGCAAGCCTCAGTACACAGCCCCGCGTCGTTCGTCAGGCCAGCGGTGAGAGCAGTACGTGGGCGATCGCGGCCATCAGCGCGGCGGCCGGCAGCGTGAGCACCCACGCCCACGCGATGTTCACCCCCACGCCCCAGCGCACCGCAGACGCACGTTTCGTGGCGCCCACCCCGAGGATCGCCCCGGTGATCGTCTGCGTCGTCGAGATCGGCGCCGAGAACACGAACGCCGTCGTGTAGAGGACCGCCGACGCGGCGGACTCGGCTGCGAACCCGCGTGCCGGGTCGAGGTGGATGATCCGCCGCCCGAGCGTACGGATGATGCGGTGCCCGCCGGAGAGCGTCCCGAGACTGATCGCACCCGCGGCCACGAAGACGACCCACAGCGGCACGTGGAAGGTGTCCTGGTAACCGCCGGCGATGAGCGCCATCACGATGACGCCCATGGTCTTCTGCGCGTCCTGCAGCCCGTGGCCCAGCGCCATCGCCGCGGCGGACGCGGTCTGCGCGTGACGGAAACCCTGGCCGATCCGATGTGGATTGCGGTTACGGAACGACCAGAGGATCCCGATCATCACCAGGAACGCGAGTCCGAAACCGACGAGCGGGGAGAGGAACATCGGGATGACGACCTTCTCGACGACTCCGTCCCAGTGGACGCCGCCGGACGAGACGATCGCCGAGCCGACCAGCCCGCCGATGAGGGCGTGCGAGGACGAGGACGGCAGCCCCAACCACCACGTGATGAGGTTCCACGCGATCGCCCCGGCGAGCGCGGCGAGGACGAGGACGAGGCCTTGGCGCCCCTGGGGTGCGTCGACGATGCCCTTGCCGACCGTGGCCGCGACCCCCGTCCCGATGAACGCGCCGACGAAGTTGAACACGGCGGCCATCCCGAGCGCGACCCGCGGGGTCAGCGCCCGGGTCGAGATGGAGGTCGCGATGGCGTTTGCTGCGTCGTGGAACCCGTTGGTGAAGTCGAAGACGAGGGCGACCGCAATCACACTGATGACAATTGCGAGGTCCATCGAGGGTCAGGACTCCTTGACCGCGATGCTCTCGACGGTGTTGGCGACCTTCTCGAACGCGTCGGCGGCGGCCTCGAGCGCCTCGGCGACGTCCTTGATCTTCAGGACGGTCAACGCGTCGTACTCTCCGGAGAACAGCCTGGTGAGCAGCCGGCGGTGGTACTGGTCCGCCATGTTCTCCAGGCGGTTGATCTCGATCCAGTACTCCGACAGGTCGGCCATGGTGCGCAGCCGTCCCATCGCCGACGCGGTGATGTCGGCGGCCTGTGTCAGGACGTCGACGACGAGGCCGAACTCGTCGGGGAAGCGGTGCAGCCCGTACAGCACGGTCAGGTCGACCGACTCCTCCATCTCGTCCATCACGTCGTCGAGGGTGGAGGCGAGCCGGTAGATGTCCTCGCGGTCGAACGGGGTGATGAACGTCGAGTTGGCCGCCGAGAAGATCGCGTGGGTCGTCTCGTCGGCGTCGTGCTCGATCTCCCGCATGCGCTTGCCGATCCGCGTGCGGTCGTCACCCTCGGCTGTCATCAGCTCCGCGAGCAGGGCCGCCCCCTCGACGAGGTGGGCACCGAAGGCGATGAACAGCGGGTAGAACTCGTTCGAGCGCGGCGTCAGGCGCACGGGTACTCCGCAGAACTTGGGAACAGGAAACGTCGACCGCAGCGATCGTAGGGCGCCGACACCGGGCCGGTGCGCGGCGGTGCCGTCCGGCGTGCTCAGCGGCGCTGGTACCCCATGCGTTCGGAGAGCCGCCCGGTCGCGCTCAGCAGCAGCTCGACCGCGCGGTCCACCTCCGACTCGAACCGCTCGGAGGGGCCGGCGACGGAGACCACCGCACTGGGGCGCCCCTCGTGGTCGAACACCGGCGCCGCCGCGGAGGCAGCCCCCGCCTGCCGCTCACCGAAGGACAGCGCATAACCGCGCGCCCGGATCTCGCCCAGCTCCGCGCGCAGCGCCCGCTCGTCGGTGACGGTGCGGTCGGTCATCGCGGCCAGGCCGGAGCGCGTGATGTACGCGTCGATCTCGTGGTCGGGCAGGAACGCCAGGAACGCCTTGCTCGAGGCGCCGGCGTGCAGCGGGTACGGGTGACCCACCGCCACCTCCATGCGTACCTCGCGCTCCGGGACGACCTGGTCGACGTACATGCGCACGTCGCCGCTGCGGATGGAGAGCGTCGCGGTCTCGCCGGACTGGGCGCTGAGCCAGTCCAGCTCGCCGCTCGCCATGCTGCGCAGGTCGATTCGGGAGAGGTAGGCCCGCCCCAGGCTCAGCGCCGCCGTGCCCAGCCGGTAGCGGCGCGAGTCCAGGTCGAGCCACACCAGGTCCCGGCTGCGCAGCGAGGCGAGGATGCGGTGGACGGCGGCCTTGGACAGCCCGAGCTCGGCGGCGATCTCGGTCACGCCGAGCTCGGCCCGCCCGCCGTTGGCGAACAGCAGCAGCACGTCGATCGCACGCTCCACCGCACCGATCGTCTGGCTGCTGCGCGGCGCGCTCTCGGGCGCGGCAGGTCGGCCCGCCTGGGTACGTGCAGCCATCAGCCACCTTCTCCGGTCCGCGAGGGCGTGGTCGTCGGCACAGCGTACTGATCTGTTCCGGCGGACGGAACAACATCACGATCTCGCTCGCTGCGCAGGTCGGGGCCTACCGTGGGGTCGGGTCACCAGCGGCGCCGGCCGGCCGGCGCGCGGGGCGAGACAGAGGGGAACGAGATGAGCGCCGCAGCCGACGAGGTGCAGATCGTCGAGGTATCGGCCCGCGACGGGCTGCAGAACGATCCCGCGGTGCTGGCGACCGCGGACAAGCTCGAGCTGATCCGCCGCACCCTCGGCGCCGGCCTGCGCCGGCAGGAGGTGGCGAGCTTCGTCAACCCGGCCCGCGTCCCGCGCATGGCGGACGCGGAGGACGTCGTGGCCGGGCTGGCCGGCGACGCGGAGCGCGACGCGTGGTCGCTGATCGGGCTGGTGCTCAACACCCGCGGCTTCGAGCGGGCGGCCCGTACCCGCATCGACGAGGTCAACCTGGTGGTGGCCGCCTCGGACGCATTCAGCGAGCGCAACCAGGGCATGTCCGTGGACGCCGCGATCCGGTACGCCCTCGAGGTCGCTCCGCTCGCCCGTGCCGCCGGCCTGGTCGCCACCGTGACCGTCTCCACCTCGTACGGCTGCCCCTTCGAGGGTGAGGTGCCGGTGGGCCGGCTGGTGTCGATCGCCGAGCGGCTCGCCGCCGGCGGCGTGGACGAGATCGCGATCGCGGACACGATCGGGGTGGCGGTCCCGGCCGACGTACGGGAACGCACCGCCGCGGTGCGCGCCGTGACCGGGGAGGTCCGGCTGCGGGCGCACTTCCACAACACGCGCAACACCGGCTATGCCAACGCGTTGGCGGCGTACGAGGCCGGGGTGCACGTCCTCGACTCCAGCCTCGGCGGGATCGGCGGGTGCCCGTTCGCTCCGCGGGCGACCGGCAACATCGCCACCGAGGACCTCGTCTACCTGCTCGAACGCTCCGGCGTCCGTACCGGGGTCGACCTCGACGCGCTCATCGCGGCGAGCGAGTGGCTGGGCGGGCTGCTGGGCCGGCCGACCCCCTCCCTGGTCAGCAAGGCGGGCGGGTTCCCGTCCGGGGCGGCGGCCTGAGCGTCGAGCGGGCAGCTCAGCGCTCCCCGGTCGCGTGCAGCTCGACCGCGACGATCCGCCCTGCGTCGTCGCGGTGCAGCACGAGCAGCTCCGCCGGTGCCAGGTGCGGGTCCAAGGCGGTGCGACGCGCCCGCCGGCCTCCGCGACCCAGTAGTTGCTCGGCCAGCGCCCCCACCAACGCGGGCAGCACCAGGCGGTGCGTGCACAGCGCGACCCGCCGCGGGTCGGCGGTCAGCGTGCGCACCGCGTCCCCGATCCGCTCGGGGTCGCGCGGCTCGCCCTCGGCCAACCGGTCGTCGAGCACGACCCGGACCCCCGCGCGAGCGGCGTACGGCTCCACCGTCTGCCGGCAGCGGCGCGCGGGGGAGCTGACCACGTGCTCGATGCCGTACGCGTCGAGCAGTTCCGCGACGACGTCGGCCTCGGCCAGCCCCTGCGGGGCGAGCGGGCGCGCCCCGTCGTCCTCCGATGCGGGGTCCCCGCAGCCGGCCCAGTCGGCGCGCTTGTACGCGGTCGCGTGGCGCAGCACGAGGAGCGGCGTGGTGGCGCCTGCAAGCACCGCGTCCTGCACGGTGGCCAGATCGTCGGGGTAGCTCAACAGCGCCGGCAGCTCCTCCGGGGACACCCGGCGTACGGCGTCGACCTCGGCGTTCGGTGTGAACCGGGCGGCGGAGCGGATGCGGGCGCGCCAGTAGTGCACGACCTTGTCCTGCCCGCCCGCGATGTAGTGCTGCGTGCCGAGGGGTGCATCGAGCGCGACCCGCAGGCCGGTCTCCTCCGCGCACTCGCGGACCGCCGCGGCCAGACGGTGCTCGCCCGGGTCGAGCTTGCCCTTCGGCAGCGACCAGTCCTCCCGCCGCGGCCGGTGCACGACGACGACCCGGCCGCGGTCGTCGATCGCGACGACGCCGGCGGCACGTATCGCGGTTGCCGGCGGCTCCCCGCGCCGCGGCGCGGACCGGCCGCGGTCAGCCGGCGGCACGGGTCGCGACGAGCTGGTCCTGCATGTCGACCAACCGCTCGCCCTCCGGCCCGGTCGTGTGCCGTACCCACCGGCCGTCGGCACCGAGGTGCCAGCTCGCGGTCGACGGCGCGAAGGCGAGGTCCATCAGGGCGGCGACCTGGTCGGCGTGCGCGCGGGTCAGCGACACCAGCACCTCGATGCGGCGGTCCAGGTTGCGGTGCATCAGGTCCGCCGACCCGATCCAGCACTCCGACTCGCCCGCGGCGAGGAACTCGTACGCCCGGGAGTGCTCGAGGAACCGCCCCAGCACGCTGCGGACCCGGATGTTCTCCGACAGCCCAGGAACTTCGGGCCGCAGCGAGCAGATGCCGCGTACCCAGATGTCGACCGGCACGCCCGCCTGCGACGCGCGGTAGAGCGCGTCGATCAGCGCCTCGTCCACGATCGCGTTGCACTTGAAGCGGATCCGCGCGGGCAGCCCTTGCCGGTGGTTGCGGATCTCCTGCTCGATCCGTTCGAGCAGTCCGGCGCGCAGTCCGCGTGGGGCGACGAGCAGGCGCCGGTAGTCGGTCTCCACCGAGTATCCGGACAGCACGTTGAACAGGCGCGCCACGTCGTCGCCGAGCTCGGCGTCGGTGGTCAGCAGCCCGAGGTCCTCGTACATCCGCGCGGTCTTCGGGTGGTAGTTGCCGGTGCCGATGTGCACGTACCGGCGCAGCTGGTCGCCGTCGTCGCGCACGACCATGGACAGCTTGCAGTGCGTCTTGAGTCCCACCATCCCGTACACGACGTGGCACCCCGCGTGCTCGAGGGTGCGCGCCCATTCGATGTTCGCCTGCTCGTCGAAGCGGGCCTTGATCTCGACCAGCGCGAGCACCTGCTTGCCCGCCTCCGCAGCGGCGACAAGCGCGTCGACGATCGGTGAGTCGCCACTGGTGCGGTAGAGGGTCTGCTTGATCGCGAGCACTTTCGGGTCGGCGGCGGCCTGCTCCAGGAAGCGCTGCACGCTGGTGGAGAACGAGTCGTACGGGTGATGCAGCAGCACGTCGTGGTCGCGCATCGCCTCCAGCACGTCCGGCGGCGAGGCCGTCTCCACGTCGGTGAGCTCGCGGCTGGTGCGCGGCAGGAACGCCGGTGCCTTGAGGTCGTCGCGGGGCAGCGCGGCGACCGCCCAGAGCGCCGTCAGGTCCAACGGTCCAGGGAGCAGGACGACCTCCTGCTCCTGCACGCCGAGCTCGCGTACCAGCAGCTCGAGCACGTGCGGGTCGATGGACTCCTCAGCCTCCAGCCGGACCGGGGGGCCGAAGCGGCGCCGCATCAGCTCGCGTTCGAGTGCCTGCAGCAGGTTCTCGGCGTCGTCCTCCTCCACCTCGAGGTCCTCGTTGCGCGTGACGCGGAACGTGTGGTGCTGCACCACCTCCATGCCGGGGAACAGCTCGGCGAGGTGCGCGGAGATGACGTCCTCGAGCGGCACGAACCGCTCCGGTCCGACCGTGACCAGCCGCGGCAGGATCGGCGGCACCTTGACCCGCGCGAACAGCTCGGTGCCGGTGCGTGGATTGCACACCACGACGGCGAGGTTGAGCGAGAGCCCCGAGATGTACGGGAACGGGTGCGCCGGGTCGACCGCGAGCGGGGTGAGCACCGGGAACACCTTCTCCCGGAACATCGCGGACATCCGCACTCGCTCGTCGTCGGTGAGCGCCGGCCAGCGCACCAGCTCGATGCCCGCCGACGTGAGCGCCGGCAGCACCTGCCGGTGGAACGCGTGCGTGCTGCGGCGCATCAGTTCGTGGGTACGGGCCCAGATCGCCTCCAGCACCTCCCGCGGCATCAGGCCGCTCGCGGCGCGTACGGCGATCCCCGTCGCGATGCGCCGTTTGAGGCCCGCGACGCGCACCATGAAGAACTCGTCGAGGTTGCTGGCGAAGATCGCGAGGAACTTGGCCCGCTCCAGCAGCGGCAGGTCCGGGTCCTCGGCGAGCTCGAGCACCCGCTCGTTGAACGCCAGCCACGACAGCTCGCGGTCGAGGAACCGGTCGTCGGGCAGGGCGGCCGCGGACTCGACGTCCAACGCGGGGTCGGTGCGCTCGTCCACGCTCACGCGGTCAGGATCGCACGGTCGGCGGGTCGCCGGGCATCAAGTGGGCGGGTCGCCGGGTCTCAACCGGACAGGACGTGCTGCTACGACGGGACGTGCTGGTACTCGGTGTCGGTGTGGTGGCGGGTGAAGCCGAGCGAGTCGTACAAGGCGCGCGCCGCGGTGTTGGCGCCGTCCACATAAAGGGTCACCGCCTGCACTCCGACGCCGCGCAGGTGGTGCAGGCCCGCGAGCGTCAGCGCGCGTCCGAGCCCCAGGCCCTGCCGGTCGGGGTCGACCCCGACGACGTAGACCTCGCCGACGTGGTCATGACCGCCGCCGGGACGCGGACGTTCCTCGACCTTGGTCCAGTGGAAGCCGACCATGTCGCCGGCACCGTCGACGGCGATCAGGAACCCGGCGGGGTCGAACCAGGCCTGGGACTGGCGGTCCGTGAGGTCGCGCGCGGTCCAGCCGCCCTGGTCGGGCAGGTCTACGAAGGCGCGGGCGTTCAGTTCGAGCCATTCCGCGTCGTCGAGGCCGGGCAGGAAGCTGCGCAGTGCGATTCCGTCGGGGAGCCCGACCGGAGGCAGCGCGCCGAGGTCGGTCAGCTCGAGCTGCAGCAGTTCGCGTGAGGTCTGCAGGCCGAGGCGGGCGGCGAGCGCCGCGGCGGCGGGCAGGCTGCCGTGCGCCCAGATCCGCACGCCGGGAGCGCGCCGCACCAGCGCCTGCACCAGCGCCGTACCGGTCCCCCGGCGGCGGTACGCCGGATGCACTGCGACCTCGGCGGCGGGGGTGCCCGGGTCGAGCTGGGCGTACCCGGCGAGGCGTCCGGCGTCCCGTACCAGCAGGTGCACACCGGGCCGGGTGAGGGCGATCAGGGTCTGCTCGCCGTACGGGGCGACGCCGTCGCGGGCCGCCGCCGCCGCTGCCAGCTCCCGTACGCCGTCCGCGTCCGCGGGTGACAGTTCGGCACTCTCGCGCGGCTCACTCACCCGTACGACCCTAACGAGCCGGCCCGCAGCGACCGCGGTACGCGCCTCGACCGGGTGGTCAGCGGCTGGACGCGACGCGCTCGGACTCCTCGCGGGGCGGTGTCACGAAGCGGTAGCCGACGTTGCGTACGGTGCCGATCAGCGCCTCGTGGTCCGGTCCGAGCTTGGCCCGCAACCGCCGCACGTGGACGTCGACGGTCCGCGTCCCGCCGAAGTAGTCGTAGCCCCAGACCTCCTGCAGCAGCTGGGCCCGCGTGAAGACCCGGCCCGGGTGCTGGGCGAGGAACTTCAGCAGCTCGAACTCCTTGAACGTCAGATCCAGTACGCGGCCGCGGACCTTCGCGGTGTAGCTCGCCTCGTCGACCGACAGCTCGCCCGTGCGGATCTCGCCGCCCGGCTCCTCCTCCGCCCGCGCCGCGGTCCGGCCGATCGCGAGCCGCAGCCGGGCCTCCAGCTCGGCGGGGCCGGCGACGTCGAGCACCACGTCGTCGACGCCCCAGTCCGCGCGGACCGCCGCCAGCCCGCCCTCGTTCGTCACGAGCAGCACCGGGCACGCGGTGCCCGTCGTCTGCAGCAGCCGGGTGAGACTGCGGACGGCCGACAGGTCGCGCCGGCCGTCGACCAGCACCGCGTCGGCCGGGGTCGCATCCAGCAGCGCGGTCGGCACGGCCGGCAGGATCCGCACGTCGTGGGCGAGCAGGGCGAGCGCGGGCAGCAGCGCCGTGGGCGGCTCGGTGCTGTCGCTGAGCACCAGCAGCTTCGCCACGGCTGGTCCCTCCTGCACGTCGTCCGCTGCGGCGCGGCCATGCGGCCGCGTCCCGCCGCTCAGGTTACCGGCGGGGGCGGCGGCAGCCGTCCGGGCGAACCGGCGCTGGGCCACACTGGAGGCATGCGCGACGCGTTCCGGTCCGCCCCATGGATCTGAGACCGTCGAGCCGGCGCCGACCACAGCCGGTGGTGCCGCCCACGACCGTACGCAGGTTGCTGACCGTCGACGGGGTCGCGATCAGCGCGGCCCACGACGACCCGGGCGGGGAGCGGTCCGTCGCGTTCGTCGTCGCGCACGGCTTCACCGGTGGCTGGAACCGTTCCGACAGCCGCCGCATCGCTGCGGGGCTCCTGCCGTACGGGGGTGTGGTGTCGCTCGACCTGCGCGGGCACGGCGCCTCCGCCGGAGCGTCGACGGTGGGCGATGCGGAGGTGCGCGACGTCGCGGCCGCCCTGGACTACGCGCGCTGGCTCGGGTACCGGCAGCTCGTGTCCGTCGGCTTCTCGCTGGGCGGCTCGGTCGTGCTGCGGCAGGCCGCGCTCGCCGACCACGCGCGCCGGCCCGACGCCGTCGTCACGGTGAGCTCGGCCGGCTTCTGGTTCTTCCAGGGCACCGCCCCGATGCGCCTGCTGCACCGGGTCGTGTACTCGCGCACCGGCAGGGCGGTGCTGCGCGGCGCGTACGGCACCCGCGTCCTGGCCCGGCCCTGGCAGGAGCCGTACCCGATGTCGCCCGCCGAGGCGGCAGGGGCGCTGGCCCCGCTCCCGCTGCTGGTGGTGCACGGTGACCGGGACGGCTACTTCCCCACCGAGCACGCCGAGCTCATGGTCGCCGCGGCGCGGGCGGGCGCGGCGCGGCGCGGGGTGACGGACCGTACGGAGTACTGGCTGGAGCGCGGCTTCGCGCATGCCGAAGCAGCGGCGAGCCCCGAGCTCGTCGACCGGATCGGGAGGTGGGCGGTGCACGTGATGGGAAGCGCCGGCGGTTCGCAGGATCTGCCGGCATGAGGGTCACGGTGCACTACTGGGCGGCGGCGCGGGCGGCGGCCGGTCTCCACGAGGAGACGTACGAGGGCGTCGAGACGCTCGCCGACCTGCTCGCCGCAGCCCGTGACCGCCACCCGGACGGTGACCTGCCGCGCGTGCTGCTGCGCTGCTCCTACCTGGTGGACGAGACGAGCCCGGGCACCCGCCCGCACGCGCAGGTGCCGCTCCGCGACGGTTCGGTCGTCGAGGTGCTGCCGCCGTTCGCGGGCGGCTGAGCATGGGAACACCGCTCCCGGCCGGCGGGTTCCGATCCTCATGACCGGCATGGTGCTCCTCGGCGTCGTGCTGCTGCTCGCCGCCGGATTCGGTCTGTGGCGGGTGCGCACCGACGGTCGGCTCCGTCCCGACCCGGCTGCGGAAGCCGTCGACGGGCAGACGCTCGGCCCCGCCGACATCGGTGCCGCGCTCGGGGAGCGCGCGACGCTCGTCCAGTTCTCCACCGCGTTCTGCGCCCCCTGCCGCAGCACCCGCGTGGTGCTGCGCGACGTCGCCGAGCGCATCCCCGGCGTGCGCTACGTCGACGTCGACGCCGAGGCCCATCTCGATCTCGTCCGAGCGCTGGACGTGCGCCGGACGCCGACCGTCCTCGTCCTCGACGAGACAGGGCGCGTCCGGCGACGCGCGGTGGGGGCACCTCGCCGCGCGGACGTCATCGCCGCGCTCGGCGAGTTCCTGTGACGCGCGGCGGGATCGCCCGCCCTCGTTGCGTCCCGCAGTGGCCCTGCTGCAAGGCGCCGCGGCGGGGCGCGTACCATCGACCCGTGCCCCGCGTGATGCTGACGAAGCGACGTGACGTCGACTTCTGCCGCGTCGTCGCCATGGGCTGTCGCCGCCCCTGACACAGGGGTACGCCCGCGCCGGCCCGGCCGCGCCCGTGTCCCTGCCCGACACCCGTTGTGGCTCGCCGCTGAGCCGTGTCGTCAGGAGATGCCTTGCCAGACCTCGAATTCCGATCACCCGACAGTGGTACGGCTGTGGATGCGCGTGGCCTGCGGTTCGCCGCGGTGCTCACGACCGGCGTGCTCGCCGCCGCGCTGGTCACCGTGCCTTCGCCGGTCGGGGTGGGACTGCTCGTCGCGCAGACCATCGGTTTCGCCCTCGCCGCCGCGTTCGGCGCACGGGCGAATCCGTACGGCCTGCTGTTCCGCCGAGCGATCGCGCCACGGCTCGCGTCACGGCCGCGTCCGGAGCACCCGGCCCCGCCCCGGTTCGCGCAGGCCGTCGGCCTGGTCTTCGGCCTCACCGCCCTCGCCGGTGTCGCCCTCGGCTCCGTGACCGTCACGTACCTGGCCATCGCCGCGGCGCTCGCCGCGGCATTCCTCAACGCGGCGTTCGGCTTCTGCCTGGGCTGCGAGCTCTACCTGCGGGCGGCACGGTTGCGTCACCGTTCCGCCGCCCGCACCCGAACCGAACAACCACCGCCACTGCGGCGGCCGCACATCGAAGGAGAAACCGCATGAGTCGCAACGACGTACTCGTCGACGGAGACTGGGTGCAAGCCCGTCTCGACGACCCCAAGGTCGTCCTTGTCGAGGTCGACGAGGACACCAGCGCGTACGAGAAGAACCACATCCGCGGAGCCGTCCGCATCGACTGGAAGGCGGACCTGCAGGACCCGGTACGCCGCGACTTCGTCGACCAGCAGCAGTTCGAGAAGCTGCTCTCGGCGAAGGGGATCGCCAACGACGACACCGTCGTGCTCTACGGCGGCAACAACAACTGGTTCGCGGCGTACGCGTACTGGTACTTCAAGCTCTACGGGCACGAGGACGTACGGCTGCTCGACGGCGGGCGCAAGAAGTGGGAGCTCGACAGCCGTGAACTGGTGACCGAGGTCCCGGAGCGGCCGACCACCCAGTACGTCGCGAAGCCGCAGGACACCAGCATCCGGGCGTTCCGCGACGACGTGCTCGCCGCGATCGGCAGCGAGGGACTGGTCGATGTCCGCAGCCCCGACGAGTTCGCCGGGCGGCTGCTCGCACCGGCCCACCTGCCGCAGGAGCAGAGCCAACGCCCGGGTCACGTCCCGACGGCGGCGAACATCCCCTGGAGCCAGGCGGCCAACGACGACGGCACCTTCAAGTCCGACGAGGAGCTGCGCGCGCTCTACGAGAGCAAGGGTGTCGACCTGTCCAAGGACACGATCGCGTACTGCCGCATCGGTGAGCGGTCGGCGCACACCTGGTTCGCCCTGCACGAGCTGCTGGGGGTGCCGAACGTGCGCAACTACGACGGTTCGTGGACCGAGTACGGGTCCCTGGTCGGTGTTCCCGTCCAGGTCGGCGACGAGCCGGGTACGCCCGAGGGTGGGGGGTCGCTCTGATGTGCAGCGCCACTGCGGGCGGCCTGGACCTCTCCGGGATCGACGCGACGAAGGAAGCCGTCATCCAGGGCACCGTGACGAAGGACGGCAGCGCGGTCGCGACCGCGTACGTACGGCTGCTCGACAAGTCCGGTGAGTTCACCGCCGAAGTCCCGACCAGCGCCACCGGCGGCTTCCGGTTCTTCGCCGCTCCCGGCAGCTGGACACTCCGGGTGCTCGCACCGGGCGCGACGGCGGACCGCACCGTCGTCGCGCAGCTCGGTCAGGTCGCCGAGCTGCAGATCAGCCTCTGAGGCGGCGGCCACAGGACCGTGACGTCCTCGCCGCGCGCGACTCCGCGGCGAGGGCGTCACACCCGCGGTCAGTAGACGAGTGCCTGTGCCTCCGGGTCCAGGCATTCTTCGACGAACGCGGCGGCGCCGGCGATGCGTACGCCGGTGACCAGTTGCTCCTCGGTGATCCCGCGGCGGGCGGCGCACTGGGTGCACACGGTCACGCGGCCCGCAGCGATCACCGCCGCGAGCAGCTCTTCGGCCGGGGCGGCGTGCGCCAGGTCGAGAGACGGTACGCGTCCCTCGACGGCGAACCAGGACGAGTCGCCCGTGAGCCACAAGGAGATCCGGGCACCGGCGGCCGCGGCCGTCGCGGCGACGGTGAGCGCCTGGCTGCAACGCTCGGGAGCCTCCACACCGCAGGTCAGCTTGACGACGAGCGCACGTCCTTTCATGGCCGAAGGCTATCCGCGGCCACCGCCGCCGGTCGGAGCATCGGCTCGGCCGCGGTGATGGCCTAGCATCGAAGGGTGCTTGAGTTGGTGTACGCGGGTGCGCTCGTTGCGGCGTCGCTCGCGTTCACGGTCTTCTCGGCGGTCGTTGTGGTACGGCTCTATCGGGGTCAGGACTGATGACCACGCCGGCCGACACCAGCGTCCCTGCCGTGGTGCCCGACGCGCTGGCCCCGCTGTCCTGGCTGCTCGGCACCTGGGTCGGGGTCGGCGTCGGCGGATACCCGACGATCGAGAGCTTCCGCTTCGGCCAGGAGATCACCGTCGGTTGTGACGGGCGACCGTTCCTGTCCTACGTGAGCCGGACCTGGCTGCTCGACGACGACGGGAACCAGGTCCGTCCGCTCGCCACCGAGTCCGGTTTCTGGCGCGTGCAGCCGGAGAACCAGGTCGAGCTGCTGCTGGCACACCCGACCGGCTACGCCGAGGTCTGGGTCGGGGAGGTCACGGTCACGGGCATCGAGAACGCCCGTATCACCGGCGCCCGGGCCGAGCTGCGGACCGACGTCGTGGCCCGGACGGCGAGCGCCAAGGAGTACACCGCCGGCAGCAGGCTGTACGGGCTGGTGGACGGTGAGCTGATGTGGGCGTACGACATGGCGGCGGTGAGCCAGCCACTGACGCCGCACCTGTCGGCGCGGCTGAAGCCGTCGTGATGGCCGCGGCGTCGACGGCCCAGCCGTCCGCGGGTCAGGCCGGCTGGCGCGAGCAGCTGCGCGCCGGCGGCTACCGGGTCACCCCGCAGCGCCAGCTCGTCCTCGAGTCGGTCGAGCGGCTGACACACGCGACCCCCGAACGCATCCTCGCCGATGTGCAGCGCACCGCGCAGGGCGTGAACCTGTCGACGGTCTACCGCGCGCTGGAGGTGCTCGAGGAGGTCGGCCTGGTCACCCACGCGCACATCGGGCACGGCTCGCCCGCGTACCACTCGACCTCGCAAGCTCCGCACCTCCACCTGGTTTGCGGCACTTGCGGGGAGGTGAGCGCGCTGCCGGCCGAGGTCGCGGTGCCGTTCGTCGAGGAGATCCGGCGGCGGACCGGGTTCCGTACGGACGTCAGCCACGTCTCGCTGCACGGCCGATGCGCGCAGTGCGCAGGGAGCGCTGCCAACGGCGGGAAATGAATCGAGGTACGGGGGTGCTGTCATGGATGTGACGTACATGGACGAGTGCCGGTGGACGGCCAGGGGGCGGGACGCCGGATGACCGATCAGCAGACGATCGCGGACTACCGCAGCGCCGCCCTGGACCGCCCGGGCGCCGTACCCCCGCCGCCGGGCTGGCCCGACCCGGGAGTGCCGTGGCACTACGGCGACCCGCACGCCGAGCAGCGCGCTCTCGCCGGCGGCGCGGGCGCTGTCGACCTCTCGCACCGCGCCGTGATCCGGGTGGGTGGACCCGACCGGCTGGGGTGGCTCCACTCGATCACCACCCAGCACCTGGAGAGCCTTGGGGCAGGGCAGTCGACGACCGCGCTCGTACTGAGCCCGCACGGGCACGTCGAGCACGAACTGCACGTCATCGAGGACGGCGAGGCGACCTGGCTGATCACGGCAGCGACCTCGCTTGAGCCCGTTCTCACCTACCTGGCCGCGATGCGCTTCCTGCTCGACGTCGAGATCAGCGACGAGACCGGGCGGTACGCGGTCGTCGGCGAGCCGCGCCGTGAGGTGGTTCCGGGTCAGGTCGTATGGCTGTCCGCCGAGCAGTTCGCCCACCCCGAGGGAGCGGACGCGGACAGCTCCCGGTACGTGCCGGTGCGGCCCGCCGCGTGGGCGGTACGGGAGGTCCTCGTCCCGCGCGGCGACCTCGCCGCGTACCTGGACCGGGCCGGCCCGCTCGCCGGGACCTGGGCGTGGGACGCGCTGCGCGTCGCCGCCGGGGTGCCACGGGCGGACGTCGACACCGACCACCGCACGATCCCGCACGAGATCGGGCTCGTGACCGCGGCGGTCCACCTGCACAAGGGCTGCTATCGCGGTCAGGAGACGGTCGCGCGCGTACACAACCTGGGCCGGCCCCCGCGCCGGCTGGTGCTGCTGCACCTGGACGGCAGCGATGCCCGCGAGGTGACGACCGGTGCTGTGGTGGCGGCCGGTGAGCGGACCGTCGGTGTCGTCACGTCGGTCGCGCGCCATCACGAGCTCGGACCGATCGCCCTGGCGCTGATCAAGCGGTCCACACCGCTCGACGCCCCCTTGACCGCAGCGGGAGTCGCAGCCGGGCAGGAGGCGATCGTCTCGTCCTGACGGGTGGAGCGCCCGGGCCCCACCATGCAGCGCGCTCGCGCGGCTGACATCCTTAAGGCCCCGGCAAGAGCGACCCTGTCGCGGCGCTGGCGCCGGCTTCGCCAGACGATGACCGACGATGGAGTTGCCCGTGCAGCCGATCCTGCCGTCCGACCGCGTGGCCAAGGCCGTCATCCCGGCCGCAGGTCTTGGCACCCGCTTCCTGCCGGCGACGAAGTCGACGCCGAAGGAGATGCTGCCGGTCGTCGACAAGCCGGCGATCCAGCTGGTGGTGGAGGAGGCGGCGACCGCGGGACTGCGCGACGTGCTCATGATCACCGGACGCAGCAAGCGACCGCTCGAGGACCACTTCGACTCGACGCCGGAGCTGGAGAGGGCGTTGCAGGACAAGGGCGACACCGAACGGCTCGAGGCGGTCGTCGCCAGCAGTCGGCTCGCCACCGTCCACTTCGTACGCCAGGGTGAGCCGCTCGGGCTCGGCCACGCCGTGCTCTGCGCCGCCGACCACGTCGGCAACGTGCCGTTCGCGGTTCTGCTCGGCGACGACCTGATCGACGCCCGTGATCCGTTGCTGTCCGAGATGATCGCGCTGCGCGAACGGATCGGCGGGAGCGTCGTCGCGCTGCTCGAGGTACCCCCGGAGCAGATCCATCTGTACGGCTGCGCGGCGGTGGAACCGCTCGACGCCGGCACGGATGGCGAGGCGGTCCGGATCGTCGACCTGGTGGAGAAGCCCGACCGGGACGACGCGCCGAGCAACCTCGCGATCATCGGACGCTACGTACTGGACCCTGCGGTCTTCGACGTGCTGGCCGACACCCCGCCCGGCCGTGGTGGAGAGATCCAGCTCACCGACGCGTTGCGTGTCCTGGCGACGGAGATCTCTCCGGACAAGGGCGGGGGTGTCACGGGGATCGTGTTCCGTGGTCGTCGTTACGACACCGGTGACAAGCTCTCCTACCTGCAGGCGGTCGTACGGCTGGCCTGCGAGCGCAGCGACCTCGGCCCGACGCTCGTGCCGTGGCTGCGCGAGTTCCTCGCCACCCTCGACTGACCCGCCGAAACAGAGGAGCGTCAGCGGCGGAACAGCCCGCCGCGGCGGCGCTTCGGAGGTTCGGGAGCAGGGGCCGGCTTGCGCGGTGCTGGGCGCGCCGCGGGTGAGGGGACGGCCGTGGGGCCGTCCGACAACCCGCTCAGGCTCGACAGCTCGCGCAGCAGCGCGGCGGTGTCGGTCTGCTCGGAGGGCGCGCCCACCGTCACCGGCTGGTGGACCTCCCGCGTCGGGTCGGCACTGTCAGCGTCAGCACCCTCCTCGGCCGCCGGTTGTTCGGCCTCCGCTTCGCTTTCCGCAGCCTGCGTCCGTCCGGCCACCGCAGAATCCCGGTCGAACTCCGTGAGCAACGCCGCGAACCCCGGCCGGTCCAGCGGCGCCAAACCCGGAACCGGTCCGGACATCGCCGCCTCCAACAGCGCGTCCTGGTCCGCTCTCTCGCCGCCGGCGTCGTCGAGCGGCCCGCTGTCGACCGCGGCAAGCCGCGCGGCTTCTTCGGCGAGCCGTTCGGCCTCCTCGGCCGCGAGCCGCTCGGCCTCAAGGCGCTCGGCCTCAAGTCGCTCGGCCTCGAGGCGTTCGGCTTCGAGGCGTTCGGCTTCGAGGCGTTCGGCTTCGAGTCGTTCCGCTTCGAGTCGCGCGGCTTCTTCGGCGGCGAGGCGTTCGTCTTCCTCGGCCGCGAGCCGCTCGGCCTCGAGTCGTTCCGCTTCGAGTCGTTCCGCTTCGAGGCGCGCGGCCTCTTCTGCCGCGAGGCGCTCGGCTTCGAGCCGTTCTGCTTCGAGTCGCTCAGCTTCGAGTCGCTCAGCCTCCAGTCGTTCCGCTTCGAGGCGTGCGGCTTCTTCGGCGGCGAGCCGTTCGGCCTCCTCGGCCGCCAGGCGCTCGGCTTCGAGTCGTTCTGCTTCGAGGCGTTCGGCTTCGAGTCGTTCTGCTTCGAGTCGTTCTGCTTCGAGTCGTTCTGCTTCGAGCCGCGCGGCTTCTTCGGCGGCGAGGCGTTCGGCCTCCTCGGCTGCGAGTCGCTCTGCTTCGAGTCGTTCCGCTTCGAGCCGTTCTGCTTCGAGCCGCGCGGCTTCTTCGGCGGCGAGCCGTTCGGCCTCCTCGGCCTCAAGGCGCTCGGCCTCAAGGCGCTCGGCTTCAAGGCGTTCGGCTTCGAGTCGCTCTGCTTCGAGCCGCTCGGCTTCGTGCCGCGCGGCCTCTTCTGCCGCGAGGCGTTCGGCTTCGAGTCGCTCTGCTTCGAGTCGCTCTGCTTCGAGGCGTGCGGCTTCTTCGGCGGCGAGTCGTTCGGCTTCCTCGGCTGCGAGACGCTCTGCTTCTCCGGCTGCGAGGCGCTCGGCTTCGAGTCGTTCTGCTTCGAATCGCTCTGCTTCGACCCGCGCGGCCTCTTCTGCCGCGAGGCGTTCGGCTTCGAGTCGTTCTGCTTCGAGTCGTTCTGCTTCGAGGCGTGCGGCTTCTTCGGCGGCGAGTCGTTCGGCCTCCTCGGCTGCGAGGCGCTCTGCTTCCTCGGCCGCGAGTCGCTCTGCTTCGAGTCGTTCTGCTTCGAGCCTGGCGATCTCGTTCTCTGCCGCCAGCCGCTCCGCGTCCAACCGCTCCGCCTCCAGGCGGGCGATCTCCTGCTCAGCGGCGACCCGCTCGGCCTCCAGCCGCTGGGCCTGCGCCAGCCGCTCCTTCGCCTGCTCTGCCGCGGCACGCGCCTGTTCGAGGCGTTCGGCCGCTTCCTGCGCCGCAGCCCGCTCCGCCTCGAGGCGTGCGATCTCCTCGGCGACGTCCGGCGTCGGCTCCTTCTTGACGAGCGGAACGACAGGAGCGACCGAACGCAGCTCGGGCGCTCGCGTGAACGGTGAGCGCCGCGCGTCGCCGTCGACGTTCCGGGCCGGTCCGAGCATGTCGGTCAGCGCCGCGGTGACCCGCGCCACCGAGGTCGCCACGTCGGTGAGGGGCGGGTTCGGCGCCGCTACCGGGGCAGGTGCCGCCGGTACCTCCACCTCGACGAGCCCGGCCCCCAGCAGACCCTCGACCACCTGCCCGGCTTCGTAGATGGTGAACCCGCAGTCGTCGGCCAGGTCGGCGATCGTGCGCTGGCCGTCGACCTTGCACAACAGCGCCCAGTCGTACGGTCCGAGCACGACGTCGCTCGCCGCCGCGTCGGACGTCGACAGCACGGGTACGGCCTCGGCACCACCGACCCGGTCGGCGATCTGGTGCCAGCGCTCCTCACGGAGCCGGGCCTCCTCGAGCAACTCGGCGACCTCCACCGGGGGCGCGACGTCCTGCCGGGTGCGTCGACCGCCGCAGAACTTGTGCGCCTTCACCCGCCAGTGCAGCAGATCGGCAACCTGGTCGCGGACCTGCTCCAGGACGAACGCCTCGACCACGTCGCGATCCACGAAGCCGAGGTGGACGAGCAGCTCACCGAGCCGCCATCCCTGCAGCTCGGTGCGCTGCACCTCGAGCGCCTCGGCGAGCGACTCGGGCGTGAGCGAGCCGGACGACATCAGCCGGACACCGAGCAGGGGCCGGCGCCCGGGCACGGACACCGAGTACACCAGCCCGTCACGGAACCAGACGACCGACTGCTCGCCGTCCGGGTCGGTCACGGTGAGGGCACCCGTCGCCTGTTCCGCGGCCAGCTCCAACAGGATGCGCTCGACCTTCGTCCTGAGGCCGACCTCGCCCACTCCGGCCTCCTTGGCGCCAGTCGTGATCACAGCTGGCGTAGCGCGGCGACAGCTGTTCCAAGGTGGGTATCGGCCGGTGGTGCGCCGGCGTTGAGCGCCCGAGAGGGACTTTCCGCGCCGAGTTCTGTCACGATGAGCCCGTGGCGCACCCGACCATGATCACCGTGGCTCCTACCGGGGCCGAGACCGCGAAGAGTGACGTACCCGCCCTCCCCGTCACGCTCGCGGAGCTGGTGTCGACGGCCAAGGAGTGCGAGGCGGCCGGGGCAGCGATGATCCACGTCCACGTCCGCGGGGAGGACGCCAGCCCGACGTTGGACCCGGGGCGGTTGCGCGAGGCGGTCGCGGCGGTGCGCGAGACGACCGACCTGGTGGTCCAGCTGTCCACCGGTGGGGCCGTCACCGATCCGTACGAGGCGCGGCTCGCGGTGCTCGACGCCGTCCCCGACGCGTGCTCGCTGACATGCGGGACCGTGAACTTCGGGGACGACGTGTTCATGAACCCGTGGTGGTTCATGGTGGAGCTCTACCGCAAGGCCCAGGCGCTCGCCGTCGTACCGGAGTTCGAGCTCTTCGACCTGGGACACGTCGTCTCCTTGAACCGGTTGCTGGACGCCGAAGGAGCGCCCGTCGGTGGTCAGGTGCACTGTGACCTCGTGATGGGAGTCCCGGGCGGCATGCCCGGCACGGCAGCGGCGCTGCTCGCCGCTGTCGCGCTCCTGCCCGAGGGAGCGAGCTGGTCGGCGACCGGGGTCGGCCGGACCACGCTGCCGGTCGCGCTCGCCGCGCTGTCCGCCGGCGGTCATCTCCGGGTCGGGATGGAGGACACCGTGACGTTCGCGCCCAAGCGTCCGGTGAAGGACAATGCGGAACTCGTGGAGAGGGCCGCTACCCTCGCCAGGCTGGCACTTCGTCCGCCGATGTCGACGGTCGAAGCGCGTACCTTGCTGGGAGTCGTCGACCGGCGGAACGGAGCATGATCGTGATCAAGCCGATGCCCGGGGGCCGGCGTCGCGTGGACCGCGTCCTCGCACCCGACTTCGCCGCGGACCTCGCCCAGCTGTCGCTCGCCGATGTGCGCGAACGGCGGCGCGACGCCGAGCAGGAGGAAGTCGACCTGTCCTACCTGCGCCGGCTGCTCCACGGCCGGATCGACCTCGTCTCCGCGGAGCAGCGCCGGCGCGACCCCGCCTACCAGGGCGGTTCGGTCATCGACGAGCTCACGACGATCCTCACCGACGAGCGACGCACCACGCGTGGCCTCGGACGCCACCTCGGTATCGAGCCGTCCCGCGTCGCGGAGCACCGGCGCGCGGTGGAGGCGCTGGTCGCCGACGCGTTCGTCTCCGACGTGCAGGGGCGTTCCGACGACGAGCTGGCGGCAGCGCTCGACCGGCTGCACGCGGCCGAGGCGGAGGTCTCGGAGGTCCGCCGGGAGGTGCAGGCCGTCGTCGACGCGCTGTCCGACGAGCTCGGCCGCCGGTACCGGGAGGGCGCGGCCAGCGTCGAGGAACTGCTGGTGGACGGCGGCTGAGCGCCTGCGCCACCGTTAAACGGACGGCCGCTTGCCAGATGCTTGCCGGAGCAAGCACACTGGCGTCATGACCGGGATCGACGTGAGCGGGCTGGGGGAGTTCATCCGCCAGCAGCGCCGCGCCGCCCAGGTCTCGCTGCGGGAGCTCGCACGCCAGACAGGCGTGTCGAACCCGTACCTGTCGCAGGTCGAGCGAGGGCTCAAGCGACCGAGCGCGGAGATCCTCGCGCAGATCGCCAAGGGGCTGCAGATCTCGGCAGAAACGCTGTACGTGCGCGCCGGCCTGCTCGACGAGCGCCGCGGCGACCTGGCGGTCGTGGCGGCGATCGAGGCCGACAGCACCATCACTGAGCGGCAGCGCCAAGTGCTGCTCGAGATCTACGCAGCGTTCCAGGGCGAGAACGCCTCGCCCGGTCCTGACGTGAGCGACGTGAACGAGGAGGAACGATCATGAGCGAGAGCACCACCAAGAAGACCGCGGCGGCTGCCGCGGGCACCAAGACCCCAGCCAAGAAGACCCCGGCCAAGACGACAGCGGCCAAGAAGGCGACGACGAAGCCGACCGCGCGCAAGAGCACGACCCACCGCTCCACCACCGCGGACGAGCCGAAGGTGCTCGAGACGCCGGTGGGTGGCGACGCGCTCTCCGCGCTCGCGGCGACGGCGGCGCCGGTCGTGAACACCGCGCGCACCCGGGTCCAGGACGCGTACACCCAGGTCGCCCAGGTCGTCGGGCCGTACGTCCAGCAGGCCGAGCACGTTGTCGAGCCGTACCTGGAGCAGGTCGAGCGGGCGGTCGAGCCGTACGTCCGGCAGGCCGAGCGGGCCGTGAAGCCCTACCTCCAGCAGGTCGAGCGGGCCGTTGAGCCGTACGTACGCCAGGCCGAGCGGACGGTCCAGCCGTACGCGACGGCGCTGCGCGAGCGGGCCGACGAGGCGCGCAAAACGGTGGAGACCGGAGTCGTCGAACTGCGGACCGCCGCCAGCAAGCGCACCGAGGCCGCCCGGGAGCGGGTCGACGCGCTCTCCGAGGACGTCCGGCGCAGTGCCGGCGACGCGGTGACCCAGCTGCGCAACGTCGTGGGTCTCTGACACGAGGTGACGGCCGCCGCACGCGACGACGTGCGGCGGCCGTCGCGTCCGGGTGGTCCGCACCGCGCCGGACGGACCGTATGCTGGTGCGGTGCTGAGCGTCCCCGCCCTCGTCTACCTGGTGCTCTACTGGGCGTGTCTGGGAGCGGGTGTGTGGGCGCTCATCGACGCGGCCGTACGCCGCACCGACGCCTACCCGGCCGCATCCACGCAGAGCAAACAGTTCTGGTTGATCCTGCTGGGGGCCGGGCTGGCCGCCCAGATCCTCTTCCCCGCGCTTTCGGGCCTGCTCGGCATGCTCGGGCTCGCCGGGATCATCGCGGCGATCGTGTACCTGGTGGGCGTGCGTCCCAAGCTCATCGCGGTGACCCGCGGCTCACGCTTCTGACGGACGCTCAGCGGCCCTGCGCGGCGACGGCCGCCGCGGCCTCGCGAGCCGCAGACGGGTCGAGGTACTCCCCACCCGCCACCGTCGGGCGCAGCGCGGCATCGAGCCGGTAGACGAGCGGGATGCCCGTCGGGATGTTCAGCCCGGCGATGTCGGCGTCCGAGATCGCGTCGAGGTGCTTGACCAGTGCGCGCAGCGAGTTGCCGTGGGCGGCCACCAGGACCGTGCGGCCCGCGCGCAGGTCCGGCACGATCACGTCCTGCCAGTACGGCAGCAGCCGGCGCACCACGTCGGCGAGGCACTCGGTGCGCGGCAGCACCTCCGGTGGCAGCACGGCGTAGCGGGGATCGCCGGTCTGGGCGTACTCGTCGTCCGGGTCGATCGGCGGCGGTGGGGTGTCGTAGGAGCGGCGCCACAGCATGAACTGGTCCGGCCCGTACTCCTCGAGCGTCTGCTTCTTGTTCTTGCCCTGCAGCGCGCCGTAGTGGCGCTCGTTGAGGCGCCAGCTGCGCACCACCGGGATCCAGGAGCGCTCGCAGCGGTCCAGCGCGATGTTGGTCGTACGGATGGCGCGGCGCAGCACCGAGGTGTGCACGACGTCCGGCAGCACCCCCGTCTCGGCGAGCAGCTGCCCGCCGCGTACAGCCTCCGCCTCCCCCTGCGCGGAGAGGTCGACGTCGACCCAGCCGGTGAACTGGTTGCTCGCGTTCCAGGTGCTCTGGCCGTGGCGCAGCAGGACGAGGGTGTACGGCGGGGTGCTCATGGGCCCGATCCTGCCCGACGCCTGACCCGCCCGGACTCAGGTGTCGGGGTCGGCGAGGTGGCGGAAGGCCGTGAGGTTGGCGGTCGACTCGCCGCGCGAGGTACGCCAGGCCCACTCCCGCCGGATCGCGCTGGGGAACCCGAGCTCGAGGATGGTGTTGAAGGACCCGTCGGCGTACTCCAGCACGGCGCCGAGCACGCGGTCCAGCTCGTCCGCGGTGACCGCGCTGAGCGGCAGGCGGCCGGCGAGGTAGATGTCGCCGAGGTGGTCGACGGCGAAGGAGACCGCGTACGTGCGCAGGTTGCGCTCCAGCAGCCACGCGTGGACCGCGGCGTGGCTCTCGTCCGGGTGGCGCGCGACGAACGCGTTGACCGAGAGCCCGTGCTCGCCGACCAGCAACGAGCAGGTGGTCCGCTGCTTGCGTTCGCCCGGCAGGACGACGACGAAGTGGTACGGGTCCGGCCGCTCGAACTCGAAGCCGTCCGCCAGCACCGCCTGCAGCGTCGCGGCCGCCGCCTCCCGCGCGCTGCTCACGGGGCGAGCGCCGCCCGCAGCGTGCCGGCGCCGAACGCCGCCCGCTCGGCGCGCTCCGCGATCGCCGAACGGTAGAGCGCGACGTGCGCGTCCGCGGTGGCGTCCCAGCCGAAGCCGGCGGCGTGCGCGAGCGCGCCGCGCGCGAGCACGGCGCGGCGCCGCGGCGCCGCGAGCAGGTCGCCGAGGACGCGCGCCCAGCGCTCCGGGTCGTGCCCGTCGACGAGCACCCCGGACCGGCCGTCGGCCACCGCCGTGCCGAGCCCGCCGACGCGGGCGGCCACGACCGGCGTACCGCACGCCTGGGACTCGAGGGCGACCAGACCGAACGACTCGGAGTGGGACGGCACGACGGTCAGGTCGGCGCAGCGGTACCAGTCGGTGAGCCGGTCGCGGTCCATCGGCGGTACGAACCGCACCAGGTCGGCGATGCCGAGCGCGCCGGCCGCCTCCTCCAGCGCCCGGGGACGGGCCAGCCCGCTCCCGGAGGGTCCCCCCGCGATAACGACCTGCAGCCGCTCGCGCAGCCCGGGCTGCTGGGCGAGGAGGGCCGCCGCGCGTACCAGTACGTCCGGGGCCTTGAGCGGCTGGATGCGACCCACGAACAACAGCACCAGCGCGTCCTGCGGCACCCCGAGGTGGGCGCGTACGAGCGTGCGGTCACCCGGGGTGAACCGGTCCAGGTCGACGCCCGGATGCACGACCGCGACCCGCCGTGGGTCGGCGCCGTACAGGTCGACGAGCTGCCCGGCCTCCGACTCGGTGTTCGCGACCAGCCGGTCGGCGGCGCCCACCACCTGCTGTTCGCCGATCACGCGCCCTTCTGGCTCGGGTCGGTCGTCCGCGGCGAGCGTCAGGTTCTTCACGCGGGCCATCGTGTGCATCGAGTGGACCAGCGGCACGTTCCAGCGGTCACTCGCCAGCCACCCGACCTGCCCGGAGAGCCAGTAGTGCGAGTGCACCACGTCGTACCAGCCCTCGGGCCGCATCGCCTCGACGCGCAGCACACCTGCGGTCACGGCACACAGCTGGCCGGGCAGGTCCTCCTTGGCCAGTCCCTGGTACGGCCCGGCGGTGACGTGGCGGACCGTGACCCCCGGCGCGAGCGGGGCGGCGGGCGGCAGCTCGCTGGAGGTGGCGCGGGTGAAGACGTCGACCTCGACGCCGCGTTCGGCGAGCCGGGTGGCCAGCTCGGTGATGTAGACGTTCATCCCGCCGGCATCGCCGGTCCCGGGCTGGTCCAGCGGGGACGTGTGGACCGAGAGCACCGCCACGCGCTGCAACGGGTCGCGGGCGCCGGGCACGACGTACATCGCTCTCGCCGCTGTCATCACCGCTCCCTCGCCGTGAGCATCACCCGGGGATCAACCAGGGACGGGGCGCGGGCATTCCGGTGGCGGGCAGTCGTGGGCGCGGGGCGGGAGCTCGGGTGGCGCTCAGGAGTGGACGGTCGCTGCCGGGGTGGGGGCGAGCCCGGCGTAGATGCCCTCTCCGGGCACCGTCATGACCGGCATGCTCGCGCTGCCGGAGTCGCGGAACTGGAACGACACCGTGAGGAACCGCCCGAGCAGCGGGGTCAGACCGGACACCGTGATCGCGTTGCCGCCGTACCCGAAGTCCTCGAACGTGCGTGCCCGGACCGGGATGCTGGTCGCCGCGATCCCGCCCTGCGACAGGGCGACGGTCCCGCCCTCGACGGTGACCCCGGTGAGCGCGTCGTCCTCGCTGTTGCTCACGTTGACCATGGCGCCGGCCAGGTTGGCCTCGCCGGCGTCGTTGATGACGAGCACGAAGTTGCGCAGCGCGATCGTGCCCGCCTGGGTCGAGGCGCCGTCGCCGGAGGGTACGACGTGGCTTGTCACGGCGTCCTTGCCGACGGAGCAACCGCTGACCGCGCCGCCGACGAGCACCAGAGCGGCCAGGGCGAGAGCGGTCAGACGGCGGGACCGGCGCTGTGACACGACTGCTCCTGACACGGCTGCTCCATGGGCGACATGACGCCGGCGGGGCGGCGCGCGAACGGACGTCCGCAGCCTAGCGGGGCAGGTGCCGCGCCCGCGGGCGGATGCCCCGCGCGACCCGACGTGCCCGGGCGGGCAGCGCGGACCGCGAGCGGATCCGGTCGGTCAGCAGTCGGCCCGCAGGACGGGGTCCGGCGCACCGGCGGAGGCGTCCGTTCGGGTGAACAATGCCCGTCGGGCTGGCACCAACAGGGGGTACGAGGGGTGGCGGGACGAGAAGCGGAACCGCGTCATAGGGTTTCTGACCTGCGAAAACGTCCGGACAAGATCAACAGGGCGTGGTATCCTGGAGTCCGAATTTGGACAGGGAGCCCGCATGACTTTCACCGTTGGCGACACGGTCGTCTACCCCCATCACGGAGCGGCCAAGATCGAGGCGATCGAGAAGCGAACGGTGAAAGGCGAGGAGCGCGACTACCTCGTCCTGCGTGTCGCACAGGGGGACCTGACCGTCCGGGTGCCGGCGGCGAACGTGGATCTCGTGGGTGTGCGCGACGTCGTGAACCAGGAGGGGCTGGACAAGGTCTTCGAGGTGCTGCGCCAGCCGTACACCGAGGAGCCGACGAACTGGTCGCGCCGGTACAAGGCCAACCTGGAGAAGCTCGCCTCCGGTGATGTCATCAAGGTCGCCGAGGTCGTACGCGACCTGTGGCGCCGGGAGCGCGAGCGCGGGCTGTCCGCCGGGGAGAAGCGGATGCTCGCCAAGGCCCGTCAGATCCTTGTGTCGGAGCTCGCACTTGCCGAGAAGACCAACGAGGACAAGGCAGAGGCGATCCTCGACGAGGTGCTCGCCTCCTGACCGGCGGCCGCCCGTGGGCGCTCCGGCGGTGAGCCCACGAGGAGGCGGCAGTGGTACGACGTACCGACCGGGTGCCGGGGTTCGCGGTCGAAGCGCTACGCCTGCTGGTGGTGCTCTTCGGGGCCGGCGCCGGGTATCAGGTCGCCGACCGGCTCGGTGCCCAACGCGCTGACGGGCTGCTCGCATCGGTCAACGGGCTCTGGCTCGGGGCGATCCTCGGCGCGATGGCCGGCTATGTGCTCGGTGGAGTCGTCGCCCGGGTCACCCTTCGCTCGCTGGACAAGAGCGAACGTGCGCTGGACGGGTCGGACGCGGAGGCGGTGCTCGCCGGGGCCGTGGGCGGCGCGATCGGCGCCGTCGCCGCCGGGGTGCTGACCTGGCCGCTGTTCCTGCTCGGCCCCCCGGCGGTGATGCTGCCGACGTTCGGCTTCCTGGTGCTGGTGGCCGCGCTGTTCGGTGCGCGCGTGCTGCGCACCCGGCGCAGTTCGGTGCTCGGGGCGCTCGGAGGCCGCGGCGCCGGGGCCCGTACCGCGACGACCTCGACGCTGCCGCGGATCGTCGACACGTCGGTCGCGATCGACGGGCGGATCCTGGACGTCGTACGCGCGGGCTTCCTGCACGGCCGGTTCCTGGTGCCCGCGCCGGTGCTCGGGGAGCTGCAGTCGATGGCGGACGCCGGCGACGAGACCCGGCGGGTCAAGGGCCGGCGCGGTCTGGAGGTGCTCGAGACGCTGCGCCGCGAGCAGGGCGTGGAGCTTGTCGCCCTCGACGACGAGGCACCGGCGGTAGCCGAGGTCGACGCGAAGCTGGTCCGGATGTCGCTCGACCGTGGCGTCGCGCTGCTGACCCTGGACACGAACCTCGCCAAGGCGGCATCCCTCGCAGGCGTCCGGGTGCTGAACCTGCACGCGCTGGCGCTCGCGCTGCGCCCACCCGTCGTCGTCGGCGACGACGTGATCGTCAACCTGATCAAGGCCGGCAAGGAGTCGGGGCAGGCCGTCGGCTACCTCGACGACGGCACCATGGTGGTCGCCGAGAGCGCCCGTGACCGCATCGGCGAGGAGATCGCGGTCGTGGTCACCAGCGTGCTGACGACCGCCAACGGCAGGATGGTGTTCGCGCGCCCGGCCGGGCTGCCGATGGGCGCGCGCCGCTGAGCCCCGAGGAGACCCGGTGTCCGTACCCCTGCCGCGCGTCGGGGTGGGCGTCGACGTCCACCCGTTCGCTCCGGGACGCCCGCTCTGGGTCGCCGGGCTGCACTGGCCGGGGGAGACCGGTCTCGCCGGCCACTCGGACGGGGACGTCGTGGCGCACGCCTGCTGCGACGCGCTGCTGTCGGGCGCCGGGCTCGGCGATCTCGGCTCGGTGTTCGACACCGACCGCCCCGAACTGGCCGGCGCCTCCGGGGCCCGGCTGCTCGGCGAGGCCGCCGCGCTGGTGACGGCGGCCGGCTTCACGATCGGCAACCTCGCCGTCCAGCTCGTCGGCACCCGCCCGCGGCTCGCAGCGCGCCGCGACGAGGCGAGGGACGTGCTCACCGCCGCTGCGGGTGCTCCGGTGTCGATCGCGGCGACCACGACCGACGGGCTGGGGCTCACCGGACGCGGCGAGGGGCTGGCCGCGATCGCGACCGCGCTCGTCGCGCCCGCGCGATGAACCGGCAAGCCCCGCGGGGCGTACCGCGCTGCCGCGGACGATCGCGGCAGGTCGCATAGGCTGCCGCCGTGTCCCTGCGCCTCTACGACACCGCGGCGCGCGCGGTGCGCGAGTTCGTCCCGCTCGAGCCGGGCAGGGCCTCGCTGTACCTCTGTGGCGCGACCGTGCAGGCCGCCCCCCACGTCGGGCACATCCGGTCCGGGGTCTGCTTCGACGTACTGACCCGCTGGCTCGTCGCCCGCGGCTATGCCGTGACGTTCTGCCGCAACGTCACTGACATCGACGACAAGATCCTCGCCAAGGCCGCGCTGGAGGGCCGGCCCTGGTGGGCGGTCACGGCGCACTACGAACGCGAGTTCGCCTGGGCGTACGACGTCCTCGGGTGCCTGCCTCCGACGGTCGAGCCGCGTGCCACCGGCCACGTACCGGAGATGATCGAGCTGATGGACACGCTCATCGCCGGTGGGCACGCGTACCCGGTCGACGGTGACGTGTACTTCGACGTGTCGTCCTACCCGGCGTACGGCGCGCTGTCCGGCCAGCGTCCGGACCAGATGCAGCCCGCGGCGGACTCGGAGGGCGACACCCGCAAGCGCGACCCGCGCGACTTCGCGCTGTGGAAGGCGGCCAAGCCGGGGGAGCCGTCCTGGCCCACGCCGTGGGGCCGCGGGCGGCCCGGCTGGCACCTGGAGTGCTCGGCGATGGCCGGCAAGTACCTGGGCCCGAGCTTCGACATCCACGGCGGCGGGCTCGACCTGGTGTTCCCGCACCACGAGAACGAGATCGCGCAGAGCCGCAGCGCCGGGGGCGAGTTCGCCCGCTACTGGGTGCACAACGCGTGGGTCACGACGAGCGGCGAGAAGATGAGCAAGTCGCTCGGCAACTCGCTGCTGGTGCGGGAGGTCGTCAAGCGGGTACGCCCGGTCGAGCTGCGCTACTACCTCACGGCGGCGCACTACCGGTCGATGATCGAGTTCTCCTTCGAGGCGCTCGAGGAGACGGCGGTCGGCTACCGCCGCATCGAAGGGTTCCTCGCCCGGGCCCGGGAGCGGCTGGCCCCCGGCGAGGTGACGGGCGCGGACCTGTCGTCGGCCAGGCCGCCGGAGTTCGACGCGGCGATGGACGACGACCTGGGAGTGCCGCAGGCGCTCGCGGTCGTCCACGAGACGGTGCGGCAGGGCAACGCCGCACTCGCCGCTGGGGAGCTGGCCGCGGTGCGCCGGGCGTACGCGCAGGTGCTGGCGATGACCGACGTGCTCGGCGTGAACCCGTACGCCGCCCCCTGGGACGAACGCAGCGCGCTGGACGGTGCCGCGACGGGCCGGTGGCGCACCATCGTCGACGACCTGGTCGCGGCCCGGATCGCCGAGCGGGCCGCGGCCCGCGCCGCGAAGGACTTCGCCGCGGCCGACCGCATCCGCGACGCGCTGCGCGAGGCCGGGATCGACCTCGTCGACGAGCCGGACGGCACCCGCTGGACGCTGGCGGAGCCGAGCTGATGGCCGGCAACTCCAAGCGCAAGGGCGCGACCCGCAAGGGCGCCAGCCGCAAGGGTCCGCAGGTCGGCTCCGGCGGTCAGCGCCGACGCGCCCTGGAGGGCAGGGGGCCGACGCCGAAGGCGAGCGAGCGCACCGGGCACCCGGCGGCGCGGCGCGCCCGCGCGAGCGCCAAGCGCGCCGGCACCCGTCCCACCCGCCGGCCCCGGGAGCGGGAGGTCGAGGTCGTCTACGGCCGCAACCCGGTGCTCGAGGCGCTGCGCGCCGGGGTACCCGGATCGGCGTTGTACGTGCAGCAGTTCGTGGAATCCGACGACCGGGTACGCGAGGCGCTCACCCTCGCCACCGACGCCGGCGTACCGCTGCTCGAGGTGCCGCGCGGGCAGCTCGACGACATGTCCCGCCGCGGCGTCCACCAAGGTTTGGCGCTCGCCGTGCCGCCGTACGACTACGCCGAGCCCGAGGACCTGCTCGCCGCAGCCGCCGAACGCGGCGAGCCACCGCTGATCGTGGCGCTCGACGGGGTCACCGACCCGCGGAACCTGGGTGCGGTCGTGCGCTCCGCGGCCGCCTTCGGCGCGCACGGCGTCGTGGTGCCCGAGCGGCGCGCCGCCGGGATGAGCGCCGGCGCGTGGAAGGCCTCGGCAGGAGCCGCCGCGCGGCTGCGGGTCGCGCGCGTGACCAACCTGACCCGCTCCCTCAAGGCGTACGCCGACGCGGGGCTCATGCTGGTCGGGCTGGCCGCCGGCGGCGAGGACCTCGACGACCTCGATGCGGGCCTGCTCGCCGGACCCGTGGTGCTCGTGGTCGGCGGCGAGGGTGCCGGCCTGTCGCGGCTGGTGGCGCAGACCTGCGACGTCGTGGCCGGGATCGCGATGGGCTCCCAGGTGGAGTCGCTCAACGCCTCGGTCGCCGCCGGTATCGCCCTGCACACCGTCGCCCGGGCCCGCCGCTGACGGCCGCCCGGCAGCGCTCCCGCCCCGCCGATCATGACGTTCGTCGGCCCAGGCAGGCCCGAGCGACCGACAACCTCATGATCGCGAGCGCTCCGGGTGCGCCGGGTCGCACTCGGGGTGCAGGTGATCGCGCCTGGTGTCAGGATGCGAGCGTGAGAGCTGTCCAGATCCTCGCTCGTCCGCTGCTCGCCACCATCTTCGTGACCGGCGGGTACGGCGCCGTCCGCAACCCCGGCCCGAGCGCGCAGCGGGCCGAGCCCTTCATCGGCGACCTGGCCAAGTCGTTGCCTGGCATCTCGAGCACGGAGGATCTGGTACGGCTCGACGGTGCCGTCAAGGTCGCTGCGGGCACCATGCTGGCCCTCGGCCGGATGCCGCGGCTCAGCGCGCTCGCGCTGATCGCGAGCCTGGCGGTGACGACCGCGGCAGCGCACCGCTACTGGGAGGACGACGACCCGCAGATGCGGGCGGCCCACCAGATCCACTTCAACAAGAACCTGTCACTCATCGGCGGTCTGCTCTTCGCCGCCACCGCGCCGCGCCGCACCACGTCCTGACACGGGTTTTCGTACCGGCCCGCTTCAGGGCTGGGTGAGCGGCGCCGCCGAGCGGGCTGCGAGCAGCAGTTCGAGCAGCGGGGTGACCTCTCGCGGGCTCGCCACCCGGTACGCAGCACCGGTCCGGCCCGGCCCCACCTTGACACCGACGTCCGTGCCCCGCTGCTGCTGGCGCAGCCGGGCGAAGGCGTTCTCGTCGGTGACGTCGTCGCCGACGAACAGCACCGCGTCGGCGGCCAGCTCGCGGCGCAGCACGTCGACGGCGTGGCCCTTGCCCGCGTCGATGACCGAGAGCTCGAGCACCTCGTGCCCCACGGTCAGGTGCACCCCCGGGGTCGCGCCCGGCCCACGGCGCACCGCGTCGAGGGTGTACGCGGCGTCCTCGCGCGAGGCTTGCCGCACGTGCACCGCGACGCTGGCCGGCTTCTCCTCCACCAGCACACCGGGGCGGCCCTCGGCGAGCAGCGCCCGTACCGACGCCGCGACTTGCGCGCGCAGCGCGCGCCGCTGCGGGTCCAGCCCGGTGAGCGTGCCGTCACTGAACTCCGCGCCGTGGCTGCCGACGAGGATCACCGGCTCGCCCAGCCCCGAGAGCGCCGCCAGGTCCGCTCGCGCCCGGCCGGAGACGACGGCGGCGTGGGTCGCGGGCAGCTGCGCGAGCGCCTTGAGCGCGGTGACGCACTCCGGCAAGGCACGAGCCTGCGACGGGTCGGCGACCAGCGGCGAGAGCGTCCCGTCGTAGTCGCTGCACACCAGCAGCGTGGGTACGGCCGCGAGCGCCGCGAGGGCGGCGCGCAGCGGTGCGCCGAGCGGGTCCCCGGTCGCGGCCGGCGGGGCCGCGACTCCGTCATCAGCCGGCATGTCAGGGCCGCAGCGTCTCGAGGAAGTCAGCGGCCCACCGGTCCACGTCATGGGTGAAGACCTGCCGGCGCATCTCGACCATTCGCTGGCGCTGCTCGCTCTTGGGGGCCGACATCGCCTTGACGATCGCCTCCTTCACCCCGTCCGCGTCGTACGGGTTGACGAGGTACGCCTGCGGGAGGTCGAGGGCCGCGCCGGTGAACTCGCTGAGCACCAGCGCGCCGTCCTCGTCGTTGCGGCAGGCGACGTACTCCTTGGCGACCAGGTTCATCCCGTCGCGGTACGGCGTGACGAGCATGACGTCGGCGGCCACGTAGTACGCGGCGAGCTCCTCGCGGGCCAGCGGCTGGTGCAGGTACTGGATCGGCGCCTGCCCGATCGTGCCGTGGTCGCCGATCGCACTGCCGACCATCTGATTGATCTCGTCGCGCATCCGTTGGTATTCCTCGACGTTCTCCCGGCTCGGGGTCGCCACCTGGATGCACACGCAGTCGTCGAACCGGCCCTCGTCGAGCAGCTCGGTGATCGCCCCGAGCCGGACGTCGATGCCCTTGGTGTAGTCGAGCCGGTCGACCCCGAGCAGCAGCGTCCGCGGATCGCCGACGGCGCTGCGGATCTCGGCGGCCCGTTCCCGTACCTCCGGCTGGGCGGCCAGCTCGGAGAACGAACGGGAGTCGATCGAGATGGGGAACGCCCCGGCGCGTACCGTCCGCGCCCCCGACGCAGCGGCCGGGTCCGGTACGTCGACCGCGTCCTCCTTCGGGGAGAGTCCGAGCAGCCGCTCCGAGAGCGTGAGGAAGTTCGCGGCGCCGCCCTGGGTGTGGAAACCCACCAGGTCCGCACCGAGCAGCCCCTGCAGGATCTGCTGGCGCCACGGCAGCTGGACGAACAGCTCGGCGGGCGGGAAGGGGATGTGCAGGAAGTAGCCGATCCGCAGGTCGGGTCGCTGCTCGCGCAGCAGCCGCGGCACGAGCTGGAGCTGGTAGTCGTGCACCCACACCGTCGCGCCGGGTGCCGCCAGGCGCGCCGCCGCGTCGGCGAAGCGGCGGTTGATCCGCTGGTAGGCGTTCCAGGTGTGCCGGTGGTACACCGGGGTCACGACCGCGTCGTGGTAGAGCGGCCAGATCGTCTCGTTGCAGAACCCCTCGTAGTACTCCTCGACCTCCTCGCGGGTGAGCGCGACCTCCTCCAGGGCGCAGGGCCCGAGGTCGTGCGGCAGCGGGGAGGCGGGCACCGAGTCGTCGATGTGCCGTCCGCTCCAGCCCAGCCAGACCGCCTCGCGGTCGCGCAGCACGGGCTCCATTGCGGTCACCAGGCCGCCGGGTGAAGGCTCCCAGCTGAGCCGGCCCTCCGCCGCGCGGAGTTCGACCGGGAGGCGGTTGCACACCACCAGGAACTCGTAGGCGGCCTGGGGCGGGCGCTCCTTCGAAGCTGCGGTCATCGCGGTCCCGGTGCCGCTCGCCCCGTCCATCTTGTCTGCCACGTCACGTCCTCGCCCGCATCCCCAGCGGTACGCACATGGTGCGGCTGGGAAGGTCCGACACCACTGTAGGCGGCATCGGTACGCCGGGCTCGCCGCCGGGGTGCCGTCCCGCAGGGTGCCGTGGCCTACGCCACGCCGGCTCAGGGCTCCGGCTCGCCCGCGGTCGCGTCGTGCAACGCCGCGACCAGCGCGTGCAACGCCGCCAGGCCGTCGTGCACGTCGGTGAACCGCGTGGTGAGCGGGGAGAGCCCGAGCCGGATGCCGTCCGGTGCGCGGAAGTCGGGCACCACCCCGCCGTCGATCAGCGCCTGGGTCAGCGCCCGCGCGTCCGGGTGGTGGAGCGTGAGGTGCGCGCCGCGGTGCTGCGGGTCGCGCGGGGTGCCGAGGCGTACGCCGAGCGGGGCGAGCCAGTCGTCGGCGAGCTCGATCGCGTACGACGTGAGGGCGCGCGCCTTGCGGCGGATCGCCGGCAGCCCCGCCTCGGCCACGAGCGCGACCCCCTCCTCGACGCAGCGCATCGCGATCGGCGCGGTAGTACCGGACAGGAAGCGGCGGACCCCCGCGGCCGCCGTGTAGTCGCGGGCCATCGCGAAGGCGTCGTCCGCGCCGAGCCAGCCGGGGATCACCGGATCGGTGAGCTCGTCGTGCAGCCGGGTGGCCACCCACAGCCAGGCCGGGGCGCCGGGGCCCGCGTTCAGGTACTTGTAGGTGCAGCCGACCGCGAGGTCCGCGTCGAGCGCGGGCAGGTCGAGCTCGATCGAGCCCACCGCGTGCGAGCAGTCCCAGAGCATCAGCGCCCCGGCCCGGTGGACGGCGGCGGTGATGCCGGCGAGGTCGGCGATCGCGCCGCTGCGGTAGTCGACGGCGGAGAGCAGCACGACCGCCACGTCGTCGTGCAGGGCGGCCGCGACGTCGCTGGCCGCGAGCGGCTCGGTGGGAGCGGGCGCGTCGGGGTCGAGCGGGCCGAGCCAGCTGACCAGCCCACCGCGCTGGTCGGCGACCGCGGTGGCGACAAACCGGTCGGTGGGGAAGTCCGCGCGGTGCGCGACGAGGGTGCCGCGGCCCGGGCGCAGGTCGTACGCCGCGTGCAGCAGCTTGAACAGGTTGGTCGTGACGGTGTCGCAGACCAGGGTCTCGCCCGCTTCCGCGCCGAGCAGCGCGGTGCCGAGCCGGTCGCCCACCTGCGTGGGCAGCGCCAGCCAGCGTTCCTCCCAGGACCTGATCAGCCGCGCCCCCCATTCCTGCTCGACGACCTCGGCCACCCGACCCGCGGTGGTCGCCGGCAGCCGTCCCAGCGAGTTGCCGTCGAGGTAGATCACCGCGTCGTCGGTGATCGTGAAACGGGCGCGGTACGCGGCGAGCTCGTCGGCGGCGTCCATCGCCTCGGCCCTGGCCCGGGTGCTGCCCGCTGCGGTGCCCACGCGGTGAGCCTGCCACGGTCGGCCGGTGGCCGACAGACGCACGGACGATGCCACGGGCGGCGGGCGCCGCGCATACTGCCGAGGGTGCAACGGCGTTCGGTGTCCCGACGGCTGCCGGTCCTCGCCGGCGTCGCGGTCCTCGCGCTCGCGGCCGGGCTGCTCGCGCCCGCGGCGTACGCCACCGACGAGCCGCTGCAGACCCCGTCCGCGCCCAGCCGGACGGCCGCGCCGTTCTCGACCCCGCCCCTGACGAGCCCGTCTCCGACGACCGCGCCTCCGACGACCGCCCCTCCGGTGCCGCCCGGTGCGAGTCCCACCCCGAGCCCGCCCGGCCCGACCCCGAGCGACCCGCCGTCCCCGGGCGCTACGCCGGCGCCGTCCCGCACCGCGCCGGACCCGGGCACCTCGCAGCCGGCGCCGGAACCGGGCACGGACGGCGAGCTGCCGGCCTTCGGGGTCGACGACGCGTACTGGGATGCGTTCCGGCTGCTGCAGGCACGCCAGCGCGAGCTCGCCGCCGCCGAGCGTGCGCTGCGCGCCGCGGACGAGACCCTCGCGAGCGCTCGCGGCACCGCCGCACGGCTGAAGGCGGCTGCCGACGCAGCGTCGGCGTCCGCCGCGACGAGCCGGCTCGAGCTGGACCGGCTGGTCGGACGGCTCTACCAGTACGGCACCCCGGTCAGCGCGGTCGGTGCGCTGCTCGGCGCCCCGGAGGACTTCCTGGCGGTCCTGGACCGCACGCACAACGACGACGTCGCCGCCGAGCTCGTGGTCGGGCAGGTGGCCTCCGACGACCAGCGGGCGGCGCTCGTACGCACCCTGCTGCTCGGAGCCGACGCCCGCATGGAGGCCGCGGCGCGCGCCCAGCAGCAGGCCGGCGAGGCGGTACGGCTCGCCAGGAAGCGGCTCGCAGAGGCGCGTACGGCCCTCGCGGCGCTGTCCGCGGCGAGCCGGTCGCAGACCGCGGTCGGCACCGACGGCTGCCCGAAGGCCGACGTGCCGGGCACGCTGCGCGGCGGCGCCGAGGCGATCGGGGCGCGCCGGCTGTGCCGGGCCGCGGTCACGGGCGCGGCGACCCCACAGGCGGCGCTGGCGCTGCGCTGGGCGTTCGCCCACCTGGGTGCGGCGTACGCGTGCGGCGGCGCGGGCCGGATGCTGCCCTGGCGCATGGACTGCTCCTCGCTCGTCGCCCGCGCGTACCACGAAGGCGCCCGGCTGGCCGTCGCCGGCAGCACCTGGGCGCCGTCCACGCGGGAGATGGTGCCGTGGGACGGCGCCGCCCTCGACCCGCACTACGCGCTCGTACGACCGGCCGACCTGCGCCCCGGCGATCTGGTGCTCTACGACACCGGCGGCGCGACGTACCGCCACGTCGTGCTCTACCTCGGACCGGCCAGCCGGGGCGGCCCCGCCTGGATGCTGCACACCAACAGCTGCGGCGACGTGGCCAAGGTGGAGCCGTTCTGGGGATTCCCGACGACCGGCAGCCACACCTTCCTCGTGGCCCGGCGGGTGCTACACCTGCCGACCGACCCCCCACTCCCCCTCCCTTCGCGTGTCCCTGCTCGAAACGTCGTCAACTCGGCGAGTTAGCGACGATTCGAGCAGGGACACGCGGAGGGAGCCGGCAGGCTCGGGCGTCCCAGTACGCTCGGGGCACGCAGCACCCGCACCACCACGCCGCCTTAGCTCAGTTGGCCAGAGCATCGCTCTTGTAAAGCGAGGGTCGTCGGTTCGAACCCGACAGGCGGCTCGGCAGGGGCGGTACGCCCTACTCCGCGCGTACGACGTACACCTTGCGCAGGTCCTCGTGCACGGTCCAGGTCGTACGGGCGCCGGCGGCGAGCATCCCGACGTCGCCCGGGCCGACCTGCAGCGTCGGGCCGCCGGCTACCTCGATGGTCGCGCGTCCGCGCAGCACGACGAACACCTCGTCGGACTCGACGTCGGTGCTCGTGCCCGCAGTGTGCTGCCAGACCCCGACCGCCACCGCGTCGTCCTCGGCGAGCTCGTGCACGGCCACCCGGGGGTCGCCCGTGACGACCTGGTCGACAGGGAGCGGGTCATCGGTCAGCTCCTGGTCGGCGAGGGAGGCGGCGCGTACGACCCGGCAGGTGCGGTTCAGCATGCGCCCATCCTGGCGAACGCCCGGAGCCGGCGGCTCGCCGAGGGGAATGACAGCGGGGAATGACAGCGGTGGAATTCAGGCTCTAGAGTGCACCTGGGAGTGTCCCCGGCCCGGCCGGGTGGCACGGCCGGACCGGCACCGGGTGAGCACGAGGAGAGCGATGGACAGCGCGCACGTGATCGAACGGTCCGCCCCGCAGCCGGGCGAGCTGTCCGACCGCGACCGGCAGATCCTGGAGTTCGAGCGGCAGTGGTGGCGCTACGCGGGCGCCAAGGAGCAGGCGGTACGCGAGCTGTTCGACCTCAGCGCCACGCGCTACTACCAGGTGCTCAACGGGCTGCTCGACAACCCTGCGGCGCTCGCCTTCGACCCGATGCTGGTGAAGCGGCTGCGGCGGATGCGGGCCAGCCGGCAGCGCCAGCGCTCCGCGCGCCGGCTCGGCCTGGAGCCGTGACCCCGGCGCCGGACGACCCGGCGCAGCCTCCCGACCCGTCCGGCCCCGACCCCGACACCGTTCCCACGACGGTGCTGCGCCGGCACGCCAAGCCCGAACCGCGGACCGCCCTGTCGCGGCTGCTGGTGCCGGTGCTGATCGCGGCGATCGCGCTCGCCGCGCTCGTCGCGGGCTGGCGGACGTTGCAGGCGCGCAGCGGCGATCCGTTGCAGCCCGTCCCGCCCGCGGTGGTGCCGACCGGGCCGAGCCCTTCCACCCACCCGGCGCGTACGACCCCGCCCGCCACACCGGGACCCCCCGCCACGGCGGCCCCGTCCGCGAGCGGCGATGCCGGCCGCCCCGACCCCTCGCGGACGGGCGAACCGCCGCGGCGCCCGCGATGGAACCGCACCGTGCCGGTGGTCGTGCTCAACGCGACGTCGCGTACCGGGCTCGCGGCCTCGGTCGCCGCCCGGCTGCGCGCCAAGGGCTGGCAGGTGACGGGCGTCGGCAACTGGCGTTCCGGGGGAGTCGGGCGCACGACGATCTTCCACCGCCGCGACCCGCGTGCGGTGCTCACGCTCGTGCACGACCTGCCCGGGTCGGTGCCGTACCGGAAACTGCTGCCCGGGATGCCCAGCTCCGGCCTGGTGCTGGTGCTGGCCGCCGACTTCCCCGGCTGACCGCGCAAGAGCCCCCACCGAGGGCCCGCCGACCGGGCGGCGCTAGGGTGGCTGCGCCCCCGGCGACGGGCGGCGCACAACTGAACACCTCATCTCGAGGGGCAGAGGGACACGGCCCGATGAAGCCCCGGCAACCGACCGGTCACGTGCGGACCACCGCGCCCTTCTGGGGCCAGCCGGTGAAGGTGCCAATTCCGTCCGGCCCGCAGAGCGCGGGCACGGGAAGATGAGCAGGAAGAAGGCCTCCTCATGACCGCTCCCACGACTCCGACCGTACGCGCCGACTTCGGCCCCGCGACCGGGTTGACCTGCCGCGAGTGCGGCGCCGGGTACGCGCTGGGTGCGGCGTACGCCTGCGCCGACTGCTTCGGGCCACTCGAGATCGCGTACGAGTTCGGCGGCGTGACCCGCGAGCGGATCGCCGCCGGCCCGGCCTCGATCTGGCGCTACGCGCCGCTGCTGCCGGTCGCGCCGTACGCCGCGGACGAGCCCAACCTCGCCCCCGGCCTCACGTCGCTGGTGCGGGCGGACAACCTGGCGCGTGCGCTGGGCATGACCGGGACGCTGTGGGTCAAGGACGAACGGGCTAACCCCACCCACTCCTTCAAGGACCGGGTCGTCGCCGTCGCGCAGAGCGCGGCGCGCCGGCTCGGGCTGCGTACCCTCGCCTGCGCCTCCACCGGCAATCTCGCCAACGCCGTCGCGGCGGCCGCGGCGCGCGCGGGCATGGGTTCGGTCGTCGTGATCCCGCACGACCTCGAGGCGGGCAAGACCCTCACCACGGCGGCGTACGGCGGCACGCTGCTCGCTGTACGGGGCAGCTACGACGACGTCAACCGGCTCTGCAGCGAGCTGATCGGCGAGCCCTTCACGCAGGACTGGGGCTTCGTCAACGTGAACCTGCGCCCGTACTACGCGGAGGGCAGCAAGACGCTCGGTTACGAGATCGCCGAGCAGCTGGGCTGGCGGCTGCCGCAGCAGGTGGTGGTGCCGGTCGCGTCCGGCTCGCTGCTGACCAAGGTGGACAAGGCGTGGCGGGAGCTGACCGGGCTCGGCCTGGTGCAGGACAGCCCGTACCGCATGTACGGCGCGCAGGCCACCGGCTGCTCCCCGGTCGCCCAGGCCTTCCGCTCCGGAGCCGACGTCGTACGCCCGGTACGCCCCGACACCATCGCGCGCTCGCTCGCGATCGGGAACCCGGCCGACGGCCCGTACGCGCTCGACGTGGCGCGGCGCACCGGCGGTGCGGTCGCCGACGTCGACGACGCGGCGATCGTCGACGGGATCCGGCTGCTGGCACGTACCGAGGGGATCTTCGGCGAGACCGCGGGCGGGGTCACGGTCGCGACGCTGCAGGCGCTGCTCGCCGCCGGGACGCTGGACCCGGCTGCCGAGACGGTGATCCTCAACACCGGCGACGGGCTCAAGACGCTCGACGCGGTCGCCGGTGTCGTCGGGCCGACGGCGACCATCGACGCCGACGTCGCGCAGGTGACCGCCGCGCTCGCCCCCACCCCGCTCCCGACGTCACTGTCCTGAGGGTCGAGAACCACCCGACCAGGCCGGGGTTTTCCGACCCTGGCACAGTGACGTGGAGACGTCGGGGACGTTGGAGACGTCGGACCCGACCAGCACCGAGGAGTCGCCGTGGCCGTGACAGTCCGTATCCCGACCATCCTGCGTACGTACACCGACGGGCGGGCGGAGGTGGAGCTGCAGCCCGGCGTACCGACGGTCGCGGGAGTGCTGGAGGCGCTCGACGCGCAGGCCCCGGGGATCTCGGGACGCGTCCTCGACGACAGCGGGGCGCTGCGCCGCTTCGTGAACGTCTACGTCGGCGACGAGGACGTCCGCTTCGGCGACGGGCTCGCGACCCCGGTCGAGGACGGGGCCCAGGTGTCGATCATCCCCGCGGTCGCGGGCGGCGCCGGCTGACGCACCCGCTCACTCGGGGATGCGGTCGTCGAGCTCGTCGACGTAGTGCATCGCGGCCTCCTCGGCGCTGAGCTCGTGCCGGTCGTCCAGGCCCTCGGTCGTGCACTCGGCGAGGACGTCGTCCGCGACCGCGTCCGCGGCGTGCGCGTCGTCCTCGACGAGCCGGGGTACGGCCCCGCCGCGCTCGTCGGCGCGCAGCATCCGGTCCGAGAGGTGCCCGCGGCCCGGGTCGTCGGAGCCGAACTCCTCCTCGAGCTCGCCCGACATCCGCGCGGCGACCTCGTCGCCCGCCTGGCCCCTGCCGCGGTACGCGGGCGCGCCGTACGGAGCGTGACCCGTTCCCGTACCGTCGTACTCCGACCTGTCCACCGGTCCGCTCATGCCCCCATCCTGCTCTCGTAGCGGCCCGGCTGCTGCGCAGACGGCCCGGAACCTGGGGTCCGTACGGGTGCTGGCTTGCACTCGAGGCCCGAGAGTGCCAACAATGTCGTTAGCACTCTCCCTGGCCGAGTGACAACGACGCCGGGAGGGTCGTTCCATGACCTCCGCAGTGAGGTCGGGTGCGGTGCCGGCAGACCCGGTGCCGGTCCGGCCGGCCGTCGCGGGCGCTGTCGGTGGTCGACCACCCTTCACACAGGCGAAGGAACGAAAGCCACATGGCGAAGATCATCGCGTTCGACGAGAACGCCCGTCGCTCCCTGGAGCGAGGGATGAACACCCTGGCCGACGCCGTCAAGGTGACGCTGGGCCCCAAGGGCCGCAACGTCGTGCTGGAGAAGAAGTGGGGCGCCCCCACGATCACCAACGACGGCGTCTCCATCGCGAAGGAGATCGAGCTCGAGGACCCGTACGAGAAGATCGGGGCCGAGCTGGTCAAGGAGGTCGCGAAGAAGACCGACGACGTGGCCGGTGACGGTACGACGACCGCGACCGTGCTCGCCCAGGCGCTGGTGCGCGAGGGCCTGCGCAACGTCGCAGCCGGTGCCAACCCGATGGCGCTCAAGCGCGGCATCGAGAAGGCCGTGGAGGCCGTGAACGAGCAGCTGCTCGGGCAGGCCCGCGAGGTGGACACCAAGGAGCAGATCGCCGCGACCGCGTCGATCTCCGCTGCCGACAGCCAGATCGGCGAGATCATCGCCGAGGCGATGGACAAGGTCGGCAAGGAAGGTGTCATCACCGTCGAGGAGAGCAACACCTTCGGCCTCGAGCTCGAGCTCACCGAGGGCATGCGCTTCGACAAGGGGTACATCTCGGCGTACTTCGTGACCGACGCCGAGCGCATGGAGGCGGTGCTCGAGGACGCGTACGTCCTGATCGTCAACTCCAAGGTGTCTGGCGTGAAGGACCTGCTGCCGGTGCTGGAGAAGGTCATGCAGTCCGGCAAGCCGCTGGTCATCATCGCCGAGGACGTCGAGGGCGAGGCGCTGTCCACGCTCGTCGTCAACAAGATCAAGGGCACCTTCCGCTCGGTCGCCGTCAAGGCCCCGGGCTTCGGCGACCGCCGCAAGGCGATGCTGCAGGACATCGCGATCCTCACCGGCGGACAGGTCATCTCCGAGGAGGTCGGCCTCAAGCTCGAGAACGTCACGACCGACCTGCTCGGCCGCGCCCGCAAGGTCGTCGTCACCAAGGACGAGACGACGATCGTCGAGGGTGCCGGTGACCAGGAGCAGATCTCCGGGCGGGTCAACCAGATCCGCGCCGAGATCGAGAAGTCGGACTCCGACTACGACCGCGAGAAGCTGCAGGAGCGGCTCGCCAAGCTCGCCGGCGGCGTGGCCGTCATCAAGGCGGGCGCGGCCACCGAGGTCGAGCTCAAGGAGCGCAAGCACCGCATCGAGGACGCCGTACGCAACGCCAAGGCGGCTGTCGAGGAGGGCATCGTCGCCGGCGGCGGCGTAGCCCTGCTGCAGGCCTCGGAGGCGGCGTTCGGCAAGCTCGAGCTCGAGGGTGACGAGGCCACCGGCGCGAACATCGTCCGCGTCGCGGTCGAGGCCCCGCTCAAGCAGATCGCGGTCAACGCCGGCCTCGAGGGCGGCGTCGTGGCGGAGAAGGTGCGCGGGCTGCAGGCCAACCACGGCCTGGACGCCTCCACCGGCGACTACGTCGACCTGATCGCTGCCGGCATCATCGACCCGGCCAAGGTCACCCGCTCGGCGCTGCAGAACGCGGCGTCGATCGCCGGCCTGTTCCTCACCACCGAGGCCGTCATCGCCGACAAGCCGGAGAAGGCCGCTCCGGCCATGCCGGGCGGCGACGGCGGCATGGGCGGCATGGACTTCTGACGAGCAAGTGAGCGGAGGTAGGGGCGGAGCGCCAGCGAGGCACCTGCCGAAGCGAACGAGCGAGGAAGAAGCCCGGAAGATCATGGACTTCTGACGAGTCCGTAAGCCCCGTACGACACCGATGGGGAGGCCCCGCAAGGGGCCTCCCCATCGTCGTATTTGCGCGTGTCCCTGCTCGAATCGTCGTCAACTCGCTGAGTTGACGACGATTCGAGCAGGGACACGGGGTCAGGCGCCGATGGCGTCGCGGCCGCCGAGCCGGGCGCGGCTGCCGGCGTCGCGTCCGGACTCCACGGACCGGGAGTAGCCGACGGTTCGGTTGCCGGACCACCGGCCCCGCGCCTGGCTGGTTCGGGCGTAGAAGTCGCGCACCTGGGCGCCCCGGGCGGCCAGCACCACCGCGCCGGTCGTCGCTGGCGCGCCACCGCCGGCCGGCACGACGATGGTGCCTGCCGTCCGCTCGGCCTGCGTGCGCGCGGTGGAGAGCCGCTCGCCGATCCGGGCGGTGAACCCGGCGTAGAAATGGATCCGTGCCCGCCGCGCGTTCGTGGCGGCCGGCCAGCCGTCCGCGCCGACGGACATCTCGCCCTCCCACACCCGGCTCGCCACGTGGCCGTTTCCGGCGTGCACCATCTGGTGCGCCAACGAGCCGAACATGGCCGCCACGTTGGCGAGGTCGGACGGTAGGCCGTACGCGAACACCGCCGTGGAGTCCGACGCGACGTCGACGAGGACGTCGTTGCTGCGGGCGATCACGCCGTAGAGCCGCACCAGGTGCCGGTTCGCCTGCTTGCGGTACTCCCCGATCGGGACGCGGCGCCGTTCGGGCTGTTCGGTCACCCGGCCCGTCGCCGAGCGGGCGAGGGCCAGGTCGACCGCGTGCAGCGTCGCGAGGTGCTGCGCCTTCGCCAGGTAGGCGTCGCGCTCGTGCTCGTTCTCGGTACGTTCGGACTTCGCCAGCAGCGCGGTGATCCGGGTGATGACGTCGACGGCCATGACGGGCTCCCTCCTCACGGACCCGGGCGGGCCCTGGACCGCACACGCTAGGAAGGGCGTCCGACAGCCGTACGTATCCGACCCGGCACTTCGGCTCCCGGTCCTCGCGTCCCTGCTCGAATCGTCGTCAACTCAGCGAGTTGACGACGATTCGAGCAGGGACACGGGATGTCTAGGAGCTGCGCCAGGCGTCGGCGACCGCGACCAGGCTGGCGGTACGGCGGGCGCGGTCGAGTCCCGGAGTGACCATCACCAGTTCGTCCACCTGCGCCTGCGCCTGCAGCTCGCGCAGCCGGGCCACGACACCGGCCGCGTCACCGGTGACCATCCGTGGGTCGTACGCCTCCCGGCGCTCGAAGTCAGCAGACGCCGCGAAGTCGCGTACCTCCTCCGGGCGCAGCGGCGTGCGGACGCCGCGACGCAGGTTGCGCATCGTGAGGGTCCATGCCGCCTCGAACTCGCGTACGTCGGCGTCGTCGTCGCTCGCGAACGTGAGCACCGACATCGCCGACCACGGCTGGTCGCCGTCGTGGCGGGGCTGGAACTCACGGCGGTACTGCCGCAGCAGCGGCACCGCGAGCTCGGGGCTCATGTGGTGCGCGAACACCGCCCGCAGTCCGTTGACGGCGGCGAACGTCGGGCCGTAGGTGCTCGAGCCGAGCACGAACACCTCGGGGCGCTCGGCGACGACCGGCGCGGCCACCAGCGGGGCGTACGGATGCCCTTCGGGAAAGCCGTCGCCGAGGAACGCGAGCAGCTCCGCGACCTGCCCGGGGAACTCCCGGCCCGGGTCCGCGCCGATCCCGCGGCGCAGCACGTGCGCGGTGAGCGGGTCGGTCCCGGGCGCCCGGCCCAACCCGAGGTCGATGCGCCCCGGGTGCATGGCCACCAGGGTGCGGAACGTCTCGGCGACCTTGAACGCGGCATGGTTGGGCAGCATGATCCCGGCGGCACCGACCCGGATCCGTTCGGTGCGGCCCGCCAGGTGTGCGATGAGGATCTCCGGCGCGCTGCACGCCAGGCTCGTCATGTTGTGGTGCTCGGACACCCAGTACCGCCGGTACCCGGCGGCCTCTACGGCCCGCGCGACACCGACCGCCCCGTCGATCGAGGCGCTCGCGGACTCGCCGTACTCGATCCCGACGAAGTCGAGGACGGCGAGCGGCAAGGTCGTCATCGGTACGTGCTTCCCCGGCGCCGCGCCGGGCGCACGGACCCGGCGCTCCTCAGGCCTTGGTGAGCGTGTTGCGGTCGGTGTGGTGCATCTCGTCGCCGGTCGCGGTGAGCGTCAGCACCAGGTCGGAGGTGTAGCTGAAGCTGCCGTCGTCGTTGAACATGAACGAGCTCGCGAACAACCCGCAGCGGGCCTTGTCCTGCAGGTACAGGTTCTGCACCAGGCCGTAGCACGGCTCGCCCGGCGTCGCCTTGAAGTCGAGCGTGCGCGCGTCCGGCTCCGCCGTGCCGCCGGCGAGGATCGCGATGCCGCGGGGCACCGCGAAGCAGCGCAGCACCTGCTTGGTCGACTCCTCCCACAGCAGGTAGCCAACCTCGTCGTGGAACGGGTCCATCTCCTCCTCGCCGTGGCGCCAGGCGGTCATCTTGTAGTTCAGCCCGTGCATCGACTGGTGACCGTTCTCGACGATCGGGATCCGTTCGAACCACGCTCTCTCGAAGTACGTCGTCTCCGCGGTCTCGTCCTCCTTGTTGTGGTACGAGAGGTCGACGCCGATGTTGCCTTCCCATGTCCCGAGCAGTGGCTCGAGCGGTCCAAGTTCACTCATACCTCGAGTCATAGCACACGATTCTGGTTCCTGGCTGCGCTTCTCGAAGATCAGCGCCGCGATCCGCCCGGATCGGTCCCGCGCCCTGCACCGGGCCGGCCCGCACGCCGCGCTGTCAGCAGCGGCGCGTACCTGACAGCGCGCTGTGCCCGCCCTGCCAGCGCCGCCCCTGAACGTGGTCGGGACGGAAAGGGGAACCCATGACGTACGCGATCGAGGCCGAGGGCCTGGTCAAGACGTTCGGCACCACGCGCGCCCTCGACGGCGTCGATCTGCGTGCCCGTCAGGGCACCGTGCTCGGGCTGCTCGGCCCGAACGGTGCCGGCAAGACGACGGCGGTGCGCGTGCTCGCCACCCTGCTGCGGGCGGACGGCGGGACCGCCCGGGTCGGCGGTTACGACGTGGCAACGCAACCGGGCCGGGTGCGCAGGCTGATCGGCCTCACCGGCCAGTACGCCTCCGTCGACGAGGACCTCTCGGGCACCCAGAACCTGATGCTCATCGGATCGCTGCTGGACCTGCGCCGCCGGGACGCCCGCGCGCGTGCCGCGGAACTGCTGGACTGGTTCGACCTCACCGCGGCCGCCGATCGCCCGGCCAAGACCTACTCGGGTGGCATGCGCCGGCGGTTGGACCTGGCGGCCGGTCTGGTCGGGCGCCCCGCCATCGTCTTCCTCGACGAGCCCACGACCGGCCTCGATCCGGCCAAGCGCGACGACATGTGGGGCGTCGTACGCCGGCTCGTCGCCGATGGCGCCACGGTGCTGCTCACCACGCAGTACCTCGAGGAGGCGGACGCGCTCGCCGACGAGATCACCGTCATCGACCACGGGCGGGTCATCGCCCACGACACCCCGGTCGGGCTCAAGCGTGTCGTGGGCGGGCGGACCCTCGAGGTGCAGCCCGCCGACCCGGGGCGGCTGGGGGAGGTGGCCGGGATCCTGCGCGGGATCGCGGGCAGCGAGCCGGACCCGATCCGGCGCGGGGTGCTGGCGGTACCGGTGCGGGACGACGACGCGCTCCCGGAGTCGGTCGCCCGGCTCGCCGCCGCGGGGATCGCGGTCGTGGAGCTCTCCCTGCATCTGCCGAGCCTGGACGAGGTCTTCTTCTCGCTCACCGGAAGACGCGCGACGACCGACGAGACCGAAGGGAGTGCCGCATGAGCAGCACCACCGTCCTGACCCCCTCGGACGTCCCCGCGACGCGGGATGACGCGCCGCCGCGGCGCCCGTTCGCGCTGGTGCGTCACAGCGCAGCGCTCGCCCGGCGCAGCCTGATCAAGCTGACGCGTACGCCGGAGGCGTTCATCGACGTGACGCTCCAGCCGGTCATCTTCCTGCTGCTGTTCGTCTACGTGTTCGGCGGGGCGATCGCCGGGGACACCTCCGACTACCTGCAGTACCTGCTGCCCGGCATCCTCGCCCAGACCGTGGCGATGACGATCACGATCGGCGTGAACCTCAACAGTGACATCGAGAAGGGCGTGTTCGACCGGTTCCGCAGCCTGCCGATCGCCCGGTCCGCGCCATTGGTCGGCGCCGTGTTCGCCGACGTCGTGCGCTACGTGACGATCTGCGTCGTAACTCTCGGTTTCGGCTACGTCATGGGTTTCCGCATCCACACGAACGTGTTCGCCGCTCTCGCCGGGTGCCTGGTGGCAGTGGCGTTCGCACTGTGCCTGTCGTGGGTCTCGGTCTGGGTCGGCATGAAGGTCCGGTCGTCCGGCGCGGCCCAGGGCGTGACGATCCTCGTGGTGCTGCCGTTGTCCTTCGGCAGCAACGTGTTCGTGCCCACCGACACGCTTCCGGAGTGGCTGCAGGGTTTCGTCAGGATCAACCCGCTGACCCAGCTCGTGGACACGGTGCGCGGGCTCTTCCTCGGCGGCCCGGTCGCCGGTCCGCTGCTGTGGACCGTGCTCTGGATGCTCGGCCTGCTCGTCGTCTTCGTGCCACTCGCGCTACGGGCGTACGCCCGCAAGGCGTGACGGGCTCGTACCCGCCATGGTCACGTCGTGGCGTCCGCGCCCGTCCGACCGAAGAGCGCCGCAGCGGCCTGCGCCGCCTCCGGGGGCGTGAGCAACGCCAGCTCCCGGTAGCAGCGCGCGAACTCGTCGGCCCCGAGCGCTTTGACGGCCGCCTCCGTCGCTGCCGCCACCTGGGGGTCCCGGCCGGTACGTCCGCCGCGCTCGGCAGCGGCCGTCCCGATGCCGAGCAGGGCGGCTCCGGCGCCGAGCAGCCGGGCGGCGTCCGGCGCGCGGTCCACTGCGAGCGCCCAGCTCGCCGCCGCCTGTGCGACGAGGGCCGTGATGGGCATGTCGTGCGAGGACAGGGCGACCTCGTAAGCGGTGGCGAACCGGTCGCCGGCGCGCGCGGGGTCGTCGTCCACGGCCAGTGCGAGCAGCCCTGCGGACGCGAGCAGCACGGCCCGCAGCTGCGGGGCGACCCGCGCACCCTCGGCGGCAGCCGTGGCGCGCGCGTGGGCAGCCACCGCCGCGTCGAGGTGCCCTTCGGCCAGGGCGGTCATCGCCTGTGCGATCGCCACGAGACACCTCGCTTGGCGTGAACCGCTGCGGGCCGCACCGGTCTCGGCCGCGGAGAGCAGTTCGGCGGCCAGCTGGCGGTTGCCGGCGTGTGCCTCGACGCGCGCGAGCTGCAGTTGCAGCTGCACCTCGTCGCTGGAGCCGACACCGAGCTCGGCGAACAGCGTGAGCGCCTCCCGGTACGCCTCCCGCGCCCCGTCGAGCTCGTCCTGCACCAGCAGCGCATCACCGAGCCCGTGCAGGCATCTCGCGATCCCCCAGCGGTCCCCCGTCGACCGGAAGAACCCCAAGGCCGCCGAGACTTCCTGCCGGGCCTGCTCGGCGGCCCCCGCATTCGCGTGCATCGCGGCGCTCAACAGGTGCAGTGCACCCTTGGCCCACGGGTCCGGGTGTTGCAGCGCCTGTTCGACCGCCGCCTGCCAGTCCCCGGGCGGGGTCGCCAGGAAGGCTGCGGCCGGACCGAGCAGGGCCAGCAGCGGGTGTGATGCATCCCGGTCGACGTCGGGGATGGTGCGGAACGTCGCCTCGATCGCCGCCCGATCCGCGAGCGGGATGGTGTCCGCCGCGAGCGCGTTGACCAGGTAGAGGCCGGTGACCATCGCCATCGTCTGGGCGTCGGTCGTTCCCGGCACGGCGAGGGCCGCGCTGCACCACGCGGCGGCCTCCGCGTGGCTGTCGTTCACCAGCCAGTACCAGCCGAGGCCGGCCGCGATCCGCATCGCGGTGTCGGCGTCCGCTGAGTCGATGGAGAACCGCAGTGCAGCCAACAGGTTGTCGCGTTCGAGCTCGATGCAGGCGAACGCCGCGAGCTGGCCGGCGCTACGCAGCATCGGCTCGAGCCGTTCGATCTCGTCGCGGAAGTATCTGGCGTGGGTGCGGCGCACCGCCGGTAGGGAGGTGCCCAACCGCTCGGCGCCGTACTCCCGGAGCGTCTCGAGCATGCGGTACCGGGGCTCGCCCGCCGCCACCAGGGCGATCAACGACTTGTCGGCGAGCCGGGCGAGGGCGTCCTCGCTGTCGGCGAGGGACGTCTCCGGCGGCATGCAGACGGCGCGCACGGCCGCTACCGTCGCGCCCCCTGGGAAGACCGAGAACCGTTCGGCGAGCGAGCGTTCCTCCTCGTCGAGCAGGTCCCAGCTCCATTCGACGACGGCGCGCAGCGTGCGGTGCCGCGCGACCGCGTCGCGGCGCCCGCCGGTGAGCAACCGGAAGCGGTCGTCCAGGCGCGCGGCGAGCTGGTGCACGGTCATCGCACGCATCCGGGCGGCCGCGAGCTCGATCGCGAGGGGGAGCCCGTCCAGACGCCGGCACAGCTCGACGACGTCGTCCCGCGTCCGTTTGTCCAGGGTGAAGCCGGGCGCGGCCGCAGTCGCGCGGTCGAGGAACAGGCGTACGGACGCGGTCGCCCGCGCCTCGGCCAGATCGGCACCTGCGCCGGGACGGGCGAGCATCGGCACCGGGAAGACGACCTCGCCGGTGATCGCGAGCGCCTCGCGGCTGGTCGCCAGGACCCGCAGTTCCGGGCAGTGTGCGAGCAGGTCGGCCGTGAACTGCGCCGCGCCCTCCACGAGATGCTCGCAGTTGTCCAGCAGCAGCAGGTACGGCGCGCCGCGCAGGTGGTCGACGATCCGGGTCCGTGCATCGACCCGCCCATAACGGTTCGGGTCGAGGACGCGCTGCTCGCGGATCGCCAGCGCGTCCAGCGCCGCCTGCGGGATCTCGCGGGCGTCGCTCACCGGCGCGAGCTCCACGAGCGCCGCGGGGAGGTGCGGGCTGTGCCTGCTCGCGGTCTCGATGGCGAGGCGGGTCTTGCCCGCCCCGCCCGGACCGACGAGCGTGACGAGCCGTTCCCGCTGTAGCAGCGCGTCAAGACGCGCCAGCTCGTCCTCGCGGCCCAGGAAGCTCGTCAGCTGCGCGGGTAACCGGGAAGGCGGCGCTGTCGTCGTCGCTGTCGGGGAGACCCGCTCGCCGCGCAGCAGCTCGAGGTGCAGCGCCTGTACAGCGGGGGACGGGTCGGCCCCCAGCTGCGCCGCCAGCCGCCCGCGCAGCGTCTCGTACGTCCGCAGTGCGTCGGCCGGCCGCCCGAGGTCGAACTGGGCCTGCATCAGCAGGGCGACCGCCGGTTCCCGCTCGGGGTCGGCGGCGACGAGCGCCGTGAGGTCGCCGACCGCCTCGGCGGGACGACCGGCGGCGAGCAGGGCGGCGAGCCGGGCCTCGTCGAGCGTCCGCCGCTCGTCCTCCAGGCGCGCCGCGTCGGCTCGCGCGAAGGGTGGGTCTCCGAGGTCGGACAGCGCCGCGCCGCGCCAGAGCGCCAGCGCCTCCCGTCGGCAGCGGTCGGCCTCCTCGTCGGCGCCGGCCCGCGTCGCGTCGCGGGCGAGGCGGGCGAGCCGGCGGAACCGCAGGGCGTCGACGTCCTCGGGCGCGATGCGTAGGCGGTAGCCGGCCGGGTGCGACTGCACGAGGGCCGGGTCCGGCAGCGCTCGGCGCAACCGTGACACGAGGGACTGCACCGCGTTCGTCGTGTCGTCGGGGACCGCGTCGTCCCACAACGCGAGGGCCAGGGCATCGGTGCTCACGGACCGTCCGGCGTCGAGCGCGAGGCGTGCGAGCAGCGCGCGCAGGCGGGCACCGCCCACCGTGATGGGTGCGTCACCGTCGTCCAGCTCGAGCGGGCCGAGGAGGCGTACCTGCACGGGGGCAAGCCTGTCAGCCGCGGCGGACCGGCGTCATCCACGCCGTCGGTGACCGGTGCGGCCGGCGACGGGCAGTGCCGGGCTGGAGAGCTGTGGCCGCCGCGTCAGCCGGCAAGCCCCGCCGCGAGCAGCTCCACCTCGTCCCCGACCCGCAGCTCCCCGACCGTCTCGGGTACCAGCCGGATGCCGAACCAGACCTTGCCCGACCAGCGCCGGTAGCGCGCGAGCGTACGGGTCGGCTCGTGGCTGCGGGCGAGCGTGTCGGGGTCGTAGGTCGGCAGTACGCACCGGTCGCAGCTCTCGGCGAAGCGCAGCGCCAGCGTGCCGATCCGCAGCCGCAGCCAGTCGTGCTCCGCGAACGGCTTCTCGCCGTCGATCACCAGGTTGGGGCGGAAGCGGACCATCGACAGCGGATCCGGCCGGGGCTCGCCCCGCTCGGCGGCGGTCTGCGCGACGAGCTGGTCGAGGCGCCGCAGCGAGGCCTCGGTGGTGAGCAGCAGTGGCGCGGTGTCCGCGAGGTTCAAGGCGTCCCCGGGGCGCCCGCCGTGCCCCTCACCGATCTCGCGTCCCGCCGGGTCCTGCTGGTGGCCGAGGCGCACCGCACGACCGAGTACGGCGGTGAGCCACTGCGCCGCGTCCGGACCGGCGTCGGTCATCGGACCGAGCCAGTCCGAGCGGTACGCCGTACCCTCCCGCGGACGGGCGACCGCGAGCTCGGCACGACCCGGCGCCCGCAGCACCAGCCCGTCCGGTGTCGGGACCGGCGAGACGGTGAGCAGCCGCGGCTCCTCCCGCGCGGTCAGCTCGGTGCCGTCGGGCAGCAGCGCCGCCCACCGCCGGTCGTCGGCCAGCCCCCACCGCTCGACGTGCGCCGCCGGGACGTCGTACCCGCGCATCGACTTCACCGGGTAGATCCGCAGCGCTGTCAGTCGCACCGCTCGACGGTACAGCGCCGTGACCGGCGGCGACGCCGCTCCCGGTGGTGCGTCAGCGGGTCCCGGGCGAGGGTGTAGGGCGGGGACCGACGTGGAGGATGGACATGACAGAACCGGAGATCTCGCCGGCCGCGCCTGCGGACGAGCCGCTCGGTGACCTCGGCGACCAGGCGCAGCGCCTGCAGATGGTCGAGGAGCAGGAAGCGATCAAGGCGGCGCTCGCGGGGCGTCCCCACGGTGACGACACCGTCGACCGTGCGGCGCGCATCGAGAACCTCGAGGGCGCGGACCCGATGACCAGCCCGCTGGAACGGGACTCGAGCGACGATCCGGTGCACGGCGGCGAGGACGTGACGGGGGACGAGATCCCCGACGAGGAGGACGTCATCGCCGAGCAGCTGGACGGCGACCCCACCAGCGTCCCGGAAGAGGGCTGAGCGGTTTGACCTTGTGGTGAGCGCTTGAGACGCTGACCGGTACATGGGCCGCCGGTACGGCGGAGCTGCGCACCGGTGACGGGCCGGGACGGTGCGCCCGACCGCGCACCCCGGGTGCGCCAGAAGGGCCCGTACCACGATGACTGCGCTGCGCGCGTACCGCTCGCTCCCCGCGACCGCGGGCGTCTGGTTCCTCATGGTCGGCCTGCTGGGACGGCTGCCGGCCGCGATGCTGCAGATCGGCACGCTGCTGCTCGTGGCCGCCGAGACCGGGTCGCTCGCGGCAGGCGGCGCGGCAGCGGCGGCGCTGGCGCTCGGCCAGGCGCTGGGCGGTCCGCTCGTCGGCCGGCTCGCCGACGCCCGCGGGCACCGGGTGGTCGGACTGACGACTTCCGTCGCGCAGGTCGTCACGATCGTGGCGCTCGTGCTGACGTCGAGCAGCGGCGCACCCCTTCCGGCGGTGCTGTGCGCCGCGGTCGGCACCGGGCTGTCCATCCCGCAGGTCGGTGCGCTGGCGCGTGCCCGCTGGGCCGGGATGCTTCCCGGTCAGCGGGAGGTCTTCGGCACCGCGATGAGCTACGAGGGCGCGGTCGACGAGACGACGTACGTGCTCGGCCCCACCCTGGTCGGGCTGGTCGCCGCCGTCGCGTCGCCGGCCGCGGCGATGCTCGTGGCAGCCGCCCTGACGGCGGTGTTCGCGACCGGCTTCGCGTTGCATCCCTCGGCGCACCGGGTCGGGCACGACGCGCACCTCGAGCCGGCCGGCGGGCAGCGGGCCGACCTGCGCTCGCTGTGGTTGCTCACCGCTCTCATGTTCTGTACCGGCATGTTCTTCGCCTCGATGCAGGCCGGGGTGACGGCGACCGCCGTCGCGGCCGGGTCCGAGGCGGCAGCCGGCCTGGTCTACGGCGCCATGGGATTGACCAGTGCGATCGCCGGGCTGCTCACTCCCGCGCTGCCCGCGCGCTTCTCCCTGCCGGCCCGGCTCGTCGTGTTCCCGGTCGTCCTGCTGGTCTGCCTGGCGCCGGTGCTGCTGCTCAGCTGGACGGGCCCGATGGGCCTGCCCGCGCTCGTGCTGTGCATCCTGCTCGTCGGTGCCGCGGTCGCGCCGACGCTGATCACCGGGATCTCGCTGGGGGAACGTACGGTCCCGCTCGCGCGGATGTCGTGGGCCATGACGGTGCTCGCCTCGGGGATCGTCCTCGGGTACGGCACCGCCGCCCTGCTCGCGGGGTCGACCGCGCAGGCGTACGGCCCGATCGGCGCGTTCGCGGTGACCGCCGGCGCCGTCGTGGGCGCGGTGCTGTTCGCGGTCGTCGCCCGCCCCCGGCTCACCCGGTTGCCGGGGCTCGGACAGGGAGCGCCGGCCCCGGCGGCGCCCATGGCCTGAGGCGGGCACGAGCTGTCAGTGGCGCAACGGTGCATGGGCCGTTCAGCCGCTGACAATTCGAGTTGTCAGCCTGTGCCTGACCCGACCGGTCAGTCGGTGTCGCCGGCGAGGATCTCGTCGGCGTCGACGATGCGGTACGCGTACCCCTGCTCGGCGAGGAAGCGCTGGCGGTGGGCGGCGAAGTCGGCGTCGACCGTGTCGCGGGCGACGACGGCGTAGAAGCGGGCGGTACGCCCGTCAGCCTTGGGGCGCAGGACCCGTCCGAGGCGCTGCGCCTCCTCCTGGCGGGACCCGAACGATCCCGAGACCTGGATCGCGACGCTCGCCTCGGGCAGGTCGACCGAGAAGTTCGCGACCTTGCTGACCACCAGCACCCGTACCTCGCCGGTACGGAACTGCTCGAAGAGCTCCTGCCGCGCCTTCACCGTCGTCTCGCCGGTGATCACGGCGGCGTCGAGGTGCTCGGCGAGCTCGTGCAGCTGGTCGAGGTACTGCCCGATGACCAGCACCTGCTCGTCGGCGTGGCGGCGCAGCAGCGCGTCGACGACGCGCGTCTTGCGGTCGCTGGAGGCGGCGAGCCGGTAGCGGTCCTCGGGTTCGGCGGTGGCGTACAGCAGCCGCTCGCGGTCGTCAAGGGTCACCCGTACCTCGACGCAGTCGGCGGGGGCGATGTAGCCCTGGTGCTCGATGTCCTTCCACGGCGCGTCGTACCGCTTGGGTCCGATGAGGGAGAAGACATCGCCCTCGCGGCCGTCCTCGCGTACCAGCGTCGCCGTCAGCCCGAGCCGCCGGCGGGCCTGGATGTCGGCGGTGAACCGGAAGATCGGGGCGGGGAGCAGGTGGACCTCGTCGTAGACGATCAGTCCCCAGTCGCGCGCGTCGAAGAGCTCGAGGTGGTTGTACACGCCCTTGCGCTTGGTGGTCATGACCTGGTAGGTCGCGATCGTCACCGGGCGGATCTCCTTGCGCGCGCCGGAGTATTCGCCGATCTCGTCCTCGGTGAGAGTGGTACGCCGCAGCAGCTCGTCACGCCACTGCCGGGCGGCGACGGTGTTCGTCACAAGGATCAGCGTCGTCGCCTGCGCGATCGCCATCGCCGCGGCGCCGACGATCGTCTTGCCGGCGCCGCAGGGGAGCACGACGACCCCCGACCCTCCGTCCCAGAACCCCTGGGCGGCCTGGCGCTGGTAGTCGCGCATCGCCCAGCCGTCCTCCACCAGCGCGATCGGGTGGGCCTCACCGTCCACGTACCCCGCGACGTCGTCGGCCGGCCATCCCAGCTTCAGTAGCACCTGCTTGAGGTGGCCCCGTTCGCTGGGGTGCACGACGACGGAGTCCTTGTCGATCCGCGCACCGACGAGCGGTTCGACCTTCTTGCTGCGCAGCACCTCTTCGAGTACGGCGGTGTCGAATGCGTGCAGTACGAGCCCGTGCGCCGGGTGCTTGCGCAGCTGCAGCCGCCCGTACCGGTCCATGGTCTCGGCGACGTCGATGAGCAGCGCGTGCGGCACCGGGTAGCGCGAGTAGCGCAGCAGCACGTCGATGACGCCCTCGGCGTCGTGCCCCGCGGCGCGTGCGTTCCACAGCCCGAGCGGGGTCAGCCGGTACGTGTGAATGTGCTCCGGGGCGCGCTCCAGCTCGGCGAACGGGGCGATCTCGTGCCGGCACTGGTCGGCGAGCAGGTGGTCGGCCTCGAGCAGCAGCGTCTTGTCGCTCTGCACGATCAGCGGTCCCTCGTTCACCGCCCCATCCTGCCACCGCCGCGTGTCCCTGCTCGAATCGTCGTTAACTCTCGGAGTTAACGACGATTCGAGCAGGGACACGGGCAGGTGGGGAGGTGGTCGGTCGCCCTGTCAGAGGGGGTGAGCTAACGCGTGGTGATGGGGAGTACGGCGGTGATGCGGGCGAGCGTGAACGTACGCACCTGGGCGGTCCGTACGTCGTACGCCGTGAGGAAACCGGCCTCGAGCCGAAGCGGTTCCACCACCCGCTCGGTGGTGAGCCCGGCACGGTCCGCGTAGCCGATCCACACCTCCTGCTCGGCGGCGACCGCGTCGTGCAGGACGGCGAGCGTCTCGCTGCTCGTCGAGCGCGGCAGCCGCCCCGACCCTCCGCTGCCCCCCGTGATGCGCTCGCCGACGGTCACGTCACCGGCCCGCAGTGCGCGTACCGCGGCATCGACGACCTCGCCGGCCGGCGGTCCAGGCTCGGCCGGGGCAGCCCCCGGCACCCCCCGCAGCGGCGACCGGTGCGCGGCGGGACGCTGTGCGACAGGGACACCGTCGGTCGACTCTTCGGCGGGCAGGTAGCCGCCCTCGCGCAGCGTGCTCATCAGCAGGCTCGGCGCGGCGGCCGAGACGAGCACGGTGTCCGCAATCCGTACGAGCCCAAGTGCCCGGGTCGCCCGGTCGGCGAGCAACGACGCGACCGTGCCGGGGTCGTCGCACCGTACGTAGCTGGCGGCCGGACCGACCCGGACCCTGCCGTGCCGGTTCCCCAGGTCGGTGACGAGGTACTCGAGCGGCTGCGGCACGGGCGTACGGGACCGTTCGCGCAGCACCGCGAGCACCCGCGCTGCGCTCCATCCGGCGTCGAGCGCCCGGCGCACCGAGGTCTCGGTGAACCGGTAGACGGTCGCGCCGCCCGTCGACTCGACGTCGGCGAGCAGCGCGAGGTCCGCGGCAAGGTCCGGTACGAGCGGGCCGGGAGCGACAGCGGTGCCGTCCGCCTGCAGCAGCACGTGGTCCACGGGCACCGGCAGCAGCGGCTCGACGGCGCGGACGAGCGCCGCGCCGACCGGATCCGCGCCCGCCTCCTGCCTGGGGTCGGTGGTGAGCAGTGCCCGGCCCGTGTCCGCCAGCGCTCCCAGTCCGGTCACGCCGAGCAGTTCCGCTTCGTCGAGGGTCGCGTCGTACAGCAAGCGCTGCAGTGCGGACTCGCGTCGCGGATGGTGCCAGGCGAGGTGAGCGGCGAGCTGCTCACGGTCGGGCGCGGTGCCTTCCGGGAGCCGGCGCAGCGCCTCCAGCACCGCCCTCCGGACATCCGTCGCCCCCGCTCGCCGGACGTCCCACGTGAGCAGGTTCGGCCGCGGTTCGGTGCCGAGCAGTGCGGGTACGGCGGCCATCTCGAACCACGCCCGTGCGAGCTCGGCCCACTGCTCGGCGAGCGGCAGCGTGCGCCAGGTGTCGAAGCGCGGTGTCGGGCACCAGGCCGCAGCGGACCCGACCTCGTTGCCCAGCAGCTGCGCGGCGTTCACCACCTCGACCAGCAGCGCGGTCACCTGCTGGTCCTGTCCGAGCGCGGTGGCGGTACGGGCGAGGTCGCGTACGCCCAGGCCGCCCGCGCGCAGCCGACGCGGTGGCGCGCTCGACCAGGCCGTGAGCAGGTCGGTCGCGTTCCGCACGAACGACGCGGCCTGCCCGCCGGCGTGCCGCGCGACACGGGCGGGCGGTTCGCTCGCCACCGCACCGACCGCCGGTGGGTGCGGCTGCGGGTGCGCCAGCGGCTCGGCAGCGGCGCCGCGCACCGGCGCGGCCCCGCCGAGCAGCTGCCGTACCGCGTTCACCACGCGGTACTCCTGCGGGCCGTCCCACAGCAGCGCACGTTCGTGCAGCAGCGCGGCCGCGGTCTCGAGGTCGCCGCGCTCGACGCCCGGCAGCCGTGCGGCGAGCTCGACCGGAGCGGCCGGACCGTCCAGCGCGGCGTACGCCTGCAGCACCTGCAACGACCAGAGATCCAGCCCGTCGAGTACTTCGGTCAGCGACCGGACCGTGGTGGCGCGGTTGGCCAGCGCGCCGAAGCCTGCCGGTACCGGGTGCAGCAGATCGGTACGGGCGCGCAGCAGCGCCGCCAGCTGGATGTCGTCGCGCTGGCGCAGATCCTCGGTCAACGAGCGCACTTTGCGCGCCCCGTCCGAGGAACTGTCCCGCCCGAGCGGCGTCGATCCGGCCATCCGGCACACGTTACGCCGCTGCCGCGTGCTGTCCTCACTCGTGCGGCTGGCGCTTTCCGGTTCGGCGTCGCGGCGGAGCGGCCGTTAGCATTGAGGTCCGACCCGAAGCCGTCGGGTCTCCGCGCCGGGTCCACTGACCCGGCGTACGCACGAGATGGGGTACGCGGTGCCGACCGGCAAGGTGAAGTGGTTCGACAGCGAGAAGGGTTTCGGCTTCCTCGCCAGTGACGAGGGCGAGCAGGTGTTCGTGCACGCCTCCGCGCTGCCCGAGGGGACGACCACGCTGCGGCCGGGCACTCGCGTCGAGTTCGGCGTCGCCGACGGACGGCGCGGTCCGTCCGCGCTCTCGGTGCGCGTCCTCGAGCCGGTCGCGAGCGTCGTCAAGGGCAAGCGCCGCCCCGCCGATGACCTCGCTCCGATCGTGGAGGATCTGATCAAACTGCTGGACGGGCTGTCGAACAACCTGCGTCGGGGTCGTTACCCGGACGACGCGCACGCGGCCAAGGTCGCCGCCGTGCTACGCGCCGTGGCCGACGACCTGGACGTGTGAGGTCGCTGTGCCACCACGTACTTCCCGTACGGCGGACCAGGCCTGCCTCGACGCCGCTGCCCAGGCCCGCGAGGCCGCTGTCGCCGCCGCTCCTGCCGGCGCGGTCGGCGACTGGCTCGAGGCGGTCGTCGAGGCCGACCGGGTGGTGACGCACTACTTCGCCGCCACGACCCCGGCGTACCCGGGATGGCGCTGGGCGGTGACCGTCGCCCGGGCGGCGCGCGCGCGGGCCGTGACGATCGACGAGGTCGTGCTGCTCCCGGGGGAGGGCGCGCTGCTCGCCCCGGAGTGGGTCCCGTGGGTGGAACGGGTCGCGCCCGGTGACCTGGGGGTGGGCGACCTGCTCCCACCCGAGCCGGGCGACCCCCGTCTGGAGCCCGGCTACACCGGCAGCGACGCGGTCGATCCCGCCGACGAACCCGCCGGCGACGCCCCGCTGCGCCCGGAGCAGTGGGAGCTCGGCCTGGGCCGGGTCGAGGTGCTCTCCGCGCTCGGACGCGACGAGGCCGTCGACCGCTGGCACGAGGGCGATTTCGGCCCGGAGTCGGCGATGGCCAAGGCGGCGCCCGCGCATTGCGCGTCGTGCGGCTTCCTGGTTCCCGTCGGGGGAGCACTCGGGCAGCAGTTCGGCTTGTGCGCCAACGAGATGTCCCCCGCCGACGGTCGGGTCGTCGACCTCGGCTACGGGTGCGGTGCCCACTCCCGTACGCCGCTCGTGGCGGGCACCGGGATCCCGGTGTCGGAGCTGATCGAGGACGTCGGCTACGACTTCGAGCCGGCGTCGCGGTAGGCCCGCGCACGCCGCACCACGTACGGCAGTCCGAGCAACCCGAGCCCGGCACCGGTGACGCACACCCACAGCCACCAGCCGTTGCCGGCCTCGGCGAGCCGGTCGCGCATCGCGAACGCCAGCACCGCCAGCACCGCCCACACCACCGTCCCGACCGCCACGGCGCGTACGCCGTCGACGTCGAGCGGTCGGGGCTGCTGCGGATCGGGCACGGGCCAGACGCTACCGCCGGGCGGTCGGCACCAGCACCTACCCTGGCGGCGTGAACCCGCGGACCCGGCGCCTGGTGACGCTCGTCGTGCTCGTCGGGCTCGTCGTCCTCGCGATCGTCGTCGCCACCGTGAACGGGCTGCGCGGCTGACGGTGTCGCAGGGGGCTGACAGGATCGCCGCCATGGTGGTCCCGGAGCCGATCGGCAGCCTCGATGCGACGGCGCTGCCGGCGCCGTCCTACCTCGCGCACCTGCGCAGCGACGCGGCGCGACTACGCGCCGTCGCCGCCGACGCCCTGGACCGCGAGGTGCCCTCCTGCCCGGGGTGGCGGACCGCGGACCTCGTCGCGCACGTCGCGGAGGTCTACGCGGACAAGACCCTCACCATGCGGCGGGGCGCGGCACCTGCTGCTGGTGCCGTCGCGAACGAGCTGCGCGCGACGCCGGACCCGCTCGCGGCCTTCGACCGATGGCTCGCCGAGCTCGCGCAGGAGCTGACGAGCCGAGCGCCGCAGCAGCGCACATGGACCTGGTGGCCACCGGACCAGAGCGTCGGGTTCTGGGTGCGGCGCATGGCGCAGGAGACGCTCGTGCACCGGTGGGATGCCGAGCTTGCCGCGGGCCGGCCCGGTCCGTTGAACCCCGCCCTGGCCGCCGATGGGGTCGACGAGCTGCTCGGGTGGCTGGCCTACCCGCCGCCGGACAGCGATCCGCAGGCGCGTGGCCGGGTGCGGGTCAGCGGTGCCGACCATGCGTGGCTCGTCGAGCTGCGACCTGGCGCGTTCGAGCCGCGTGGGGCGAGCGGGGCCGCGGACAGCGCGGACGTGACGGTGACGGGCGAGCCGGCCGACCTGCTGCTCTGGCTCTGGGGCCGTACGCCCGCCGACGCTCTCACGGTCACCGGCGATCCTGACGTGCGAGCCGCCTTCGAGCGGCGGCTCGCGCTGCTGCGCGACTAGGCGTGCGACACGTGCCGCTGCGCGTCATGCCGCTGTGCGTCGTGGCGCTTGCCGTCGTGGTGGGCGCGGCGGTGCTGGGTGGGGTGGTCCTCATCCCGTCGGCGCCGGCCATCGCCGCAGCCTCCGACGCGAGCGTCGTGTGCCGCTTCGACGATCCGCGGCTCGACGAGATCAGCGGGATGGCACCGTCCCGGCGGCACCCGGGAATCCTCTGGCTGCTCAACGACTCCGGCGGGGGGCCGTACCTCTACGCGGTCGACGACACGACCTGCCGCACCCGTGCCCGGGTACGGCTGCGCGGCGCCCCTGCGCGCGACTACGAGGGCCTGGCGAGCGGTACGGATGCCCGGGGGCGCGACGTGCTCTGGGTCGGCGACATCGGCGACAACCGGGACAGCTGGCCCGAGGTGCGGGTCATCGCCGTACCCGAGCCGGCGGCGCTGCGCGACGGCGCGTCGCTGCGCGCGACGACGTACCGCTTCACCTACCCGGACCGGCCGCGCAACGCCGAGACGCTGCTCGCCGACCCTTCCGGCCCGCGGTTGTGGGTCGTCACCAAGGCGCTGCTCGACGGTGCGATCTGGGCGCTTCCTCGACTGTCGACCGGCGAGGTGGCCACCGCCCGGCGCATCGGCGACGTCGGCGGTCTCATGACCGACGGGGCAGTCGCGCCTGACGGGTCGCGCACCGTGATCCGCGACTACGTGTGGGCGTGGGTCTACGACGGGCTGCCCTCGCGCGCCTCGTTCGCCCGCGACCCGGTGCGCATCAGCTTGCCGAACCAGCCGCAGGGAGAGGCGCTCGCCTGGTCCGCCGACGGCACGGCGCTGCTGCTCGCGTCGGAGGCCGACGACCGGTTGCTGCGGCTGCCGCTTCCGCGCGAGGCGTGGACCCGTACCGCCCAGGAACGCGGGACCCCGGGGGCGACACCGCCGCCCGCCGCCGAAGCCGATGCCCCGCAGCACGACGGGACCGGTGCGGGGCCGGTCACTATCGGCGCGGCAGTGCTGCTCGGGCTGGCCGCGGTGGGCGCGTTCCTGCTCGGGCGCCGCCTGCGTACCTGAGGCTCCCCGGGTGGCGGGGGAGCGTGGGCTATACCGCGCGCTGACCCGCCGGGGTGGTGGGCTTTGCCGGGTGGCGGGTGTGCGCGGGCTATACCCCACGCTGACCCGCCGACGTGGGTGGCCTTCCTGGATGGCGGGTGTACGTGGGCTATACCCGGCGCTGGCCCGCCGACGTGGCGCGGCTTCCCGGGTGGCGGGGGTGCGCGGGCTAAACCCCACGCTGACCCGCCGACGTGGGCGACCTTGCCGGGTGGCGGGTGTGCGTGGGCTATACCGCGCGCTGACCCGCCGACGTGGCGCGCTTTCCTGGGTGGCGGGTGTACGTGGGCTATACCGCGCGCTGACCCGCCGGGGTGGCGCGGCTTGCCGGGTGGCGGGGGTGCGTGGGATATACCGCGCGCTGACCCGCCGACGTGGGGGGCTTTCCTGGGTGGCGGGCGTACGGGGGCTATACCGCGCGCTGACCCGCCGAGCTGGCGCGGCTTGCCGGGTGGCGGGTGTGCGTGGGCTATACCGCGCGCTGACCCGCCGAGGTGGCGCGGCTTCCTGGGTGGCGGGTGTGCGTGGGCTATACGGCACGCTGACCCGCCGAGGTGGCGCGGCTTCCTGGGTGGCGGGTGTGCGTGGGCTATACCGCGCGCTGACCCGCCGAGGTGGCGTTCTTTGCCGGGTGGCGGGTGTACGGGGGCTATACCCCACGCTGACCCGCCGAGGTGGCGCGCTGACCCGCCGACGTCAGGAGAGCGCCGAGACCACGTGGTCGATGCAGGCCGTGAGCCGGCGTACATCGTCGGGCTCCACCGCGGGGAACATGCCGATGCGCAGCTGGTTGCGCCCCAGCTTGCGGTACGGCTCGGTGTCGACGATCCCGTTGGCGCGCAGCGTCTTCGCGACAACGGCGGCATCGATCGACTCGTCCAGGTCGATGGTGCCGATGACCTGCGAGCGCAGCGTCGGGTCGGTGACGTACGGCGTGGCGTACGACGACGCCTCGGCCCACCCGTACAGCGCGCTCGCGGACTCGGCGGTACGCGCGACGCACCAGTCCAGGCCACCCTGCGCGTTCATCCAGTCCAGCTGCTCGGCCAGCAACCAGAGCGTCGCGAGCGCCGGGGTGTTGTACGTCTGGTCCAACCGGCTGTTCTCGATGGCGGTGACCAGGTCCAGGAAGGCCGGGATGTAGCGGCCGCTGTCCTTGATCTCCGTCGCGCGCGCCACCGCGGCGGGGGAGAGCAGCGCGACCCACAACCCGCCGTCGGAGCCGAAGCACTTCTGCGGCGCGAAGTAGTACGCGTCCAGCTGGGCGAGGTCGACCGGCAGCCCGCCCGCGCCGGACGTCCCGTCGACGAGCAGCAGCGCGTCGGCGTCGGCACCCGCGACGCGCGCCGGGGTCACCGCGACGCCGGTGGAGGTCTCGTTGTGGGGGGTGGCGTACGCGTCGACGCCCGCCTCGGCGGTGAACTCCGGCGCACCGCCGGGGTCGGCCTTGACCACGGTCGGGTCGCCGAGGAACGGCGCCGCCTTCACCGCGGCCGCGAACTTGGAGCCGAACTCGCCGAACGACAGCAGCTGCGCCCGGTCGCGCACCAGCCCGAACGCGGCGACCTCCCAGAACGCGGTGCTGCCGCCGTTGCCGAGCACCACCTCGTAGCCGTCGGGCAGCGAGAACAGCTCGCCCATGCCCGCACGCACCCGGCGTACGACGTCCTTGACGGTCGCCTGGCGGTGGGAGGTGCCGAGGTAGTGCTCGCCGGTCTTGAGCAGCGACTCGAGCTGCTCGGGACGGACCTTGCTGGGCCCGGCCCCGAAACGCCCGTCACGCGGGAGCAGGTCGGCGGGGATGGTGATGGGCGGCTGGTTCACGAGCGTCCTTCGCTGGGTACGGGATTCCAGCGTACGGACGGAGCACGCCCGGCACCCGGCCGGTCCGTATCGCGGACAGCGACCGGACCCGTGTCGCGTCAGCCGTTCGGGTAGTACCCGCTCGGGGCGACCATCTTCGCGTCCCAGCCGGGGACCTCCTCGGGCTGGCGCGGGCCCGGGCCGACGTACCGCGCGGACGGGCGCACCAGCCGCCCGGTGCGCTTCTGCTCCAGGATGTGCGCGCTCCAACCGGCGAGCCGGGCGCAGGTGAACATCGAGGTGAACAGGTGCGCCGGTACGGCCGCGAAGTCCAGGACGATCGCGGCCCAGAACTCGACGTTGGTCTCGAGGACCCGGTCGGGCCGGCGCTCGCGCAGTTCGGCGAGCGCGGCTTGCTCCAGCGCCTCGGCGACCTCGTAGCGCGGTGCGCCGAGCTCGCGCGCCGTACGTCGCAGCACGCGGGCGCGCGGGTCCTCCGCGCGGTACACCCGGTGCCCGAAACCCATCAGCCGGTCACCGTGGTCGAGGACGCCCTTGACGTACGCGCGGGCATCGCCGGTCCGCTCGATCTCCTCGATCATCCCGAGGACGCGCGAGGGGGCGCCGCCGTGCAGCGGGCCGGACATCGCGCCGACCGCACCGGAGAGCGCCGCCGCCACGTCCGCCCCGGTGGAGGCGATGACCCGCGAGGTGAAGGTCGAGGCGTTCATCCCGTGCTCGGCCGCGGACACGAAGTACGCGTCGACCGCCTGGGTGTGCTTCGGGTCCGGCTCGCCGCGCCAGCGGATCATCATCCGCTCCACGATGGTCTCGGCCTTGTCGATCTCGCTCTGCGGCACCATCGGGATGCCGAGGCCCCGCGCGCTCTGCGCCACGAACGACATCGCCATCACCGAGGCCCGCGAGAGGTCGTCGCGCGCCTGCGCGTCGTCGATGTCGAGCAGCGGCTTGAGCCCCCACACCGGGGCGAGCATCGCGAGCGCCGACTGCACGTCGACCCGTACGTCACCGGAGTGCACCGGGATCGGGAACGGCTCGGCCGGAGGCAGGCCGGGGTTGAACTCGTTGTCGACGAGCAGACCCCACACGTTGCCGAACGAGACCCGCCCGACGAGGTCCTCGATGTCGACGCCGCGGTAGCGCAGCGCGCTGCCTTCCTTGTCCGGCTCGGCGATCTCGGTCTCGAAGGCGATCACGCCCTCCAGACCCGGTACGAAGTCCGACATCTGCGCTCCCGTGTCGTCCGCGCGGTCGCGCGGTCTGGCTCGCCTGCGGCCTCCGGTGTCACGGAGTTGCCGCGTATCCTGTTCGCGAGGTCGGCGTCCCGGGTGGGGACCGACTGCCTTGGGGTCAGTTTCTACCGGACCCGGTCCGCAATGCGAACCCCGGGTCCGCATCGCGGTCCGCACCGGTGCCGTGCCAGGCTGCCGACATGGATCCGCGGTCGCAGGACGACGCGGCCGTGGCCGACCTGGCGACGATGCGGGTGCGGTACACCGCGCCCGGGCTGCGCGAGGCCGACCTGGCCGCGACCCCACTGGCCCAGTTCGCGTCCTGGCTCGCCGACGCCGAGCAGGCCGGGCTGACCGAGCCGAACGCGATGGTGCTCGCCACGGCGGCGCCCGAGGACGGCGAGATCGTGCCGACCGCCCGCGACGTGCTGCTCAAGCAGGTCGACGGTCGCGGGTTCGTCTTCTACACCAACCTCGGCTCCCGCAAGGGGCAGCAGCTCGCCGCGAACCCGGGGGCTGGCCTGGTGTTCCCGTGGTTCCCGATGCAGCGCCAGGTCGTGGTGAGCGGGCTGGCGTACCCGCTGGACCGGCAGGAGGTGGATTCCTACTTCCGCCGGCGCCCGTACGACGCTCGGATCGGCGCCTGGGCGAGCGCGCAGTCGACGGTCGTCGGGTCGCGCGAGGAGCTCGAGGAGCGGTACGAGCAGCTGCGGGCGCGCTACCCCGATACCGGCCGAGACGACGACGTGCCGCTGCCCCCCTTCTGGGGCGGGTTCCTGGTGCGGGTACGCACCATCGAGTTCTGGGCCGGCCGGCCCTCGCGGCTGCACGACCGGCTGCGCTACCGGACCCGGTCCGGCTCGCCGGAGGCGCTCGACGACGCGGCGGCGTGGCTCGTGGAACGGCTCAGTCCGTAACTGGCAAAGCGGGTCGCACAGCGATGTGCTGCAGCGCATACTCCGCGCATGACCCGACGAACCGCAGCCCTGCTGCTCACCTCCGCTCTCGTCGTCACCGCTCCCGCCGGCGCAGCCGTCGCGAGTGCCAACGCGGTCCCCTCCGATCCCCTCATAGTCTCCAGCAGCGCTGCGCCGGCCGCCGCCAAGGCGAAGAACCCGGACGTCACAAAGCTGATCGACCGGGCCCGCGCGAAGCTGCGCGCCAAGAAGAAGTACGCCAAGGCGATCCTGCTCGAGGCGGACGGCAACCTGAGCGCGGCCAGGACGGTGACCAGGGCCAAGCAGGTCACGAGCTGGCGGTTCGTCTTCGACAACCAGAAGACCGGCAACAAGTTCCGCATCGCCATCGTGACGTTCACCGCGGGCAAGGGTTTCGGCAAGATCAAGGCGAAGACCTCGCCGTTCCTCGAGGATCTGCGCATCCACAAGACACCCAAGATGAAACTGCGCCGGGCCATCGTGCTGCTGCGGCGGGCAGGCCACACCGAGGGGTTCCGGACGGTGACGCTGCGCCACCCACTCGGTCCGAACACGACCGCACCGCTCTACATCTTCGCCCTGCCGAGCGGTGACTACATCGCCGTGAACACCCGTACCGACAAGGTGTCCAAGATCTCCTGACCGGGGGCCGTACAGTCGGGCGCCGTGCCCCGCCTGCTCGCCGACCTGACCCCGCTGCGGGTCTCGCCGGAGTTCCGGCGGCTGTGGGCGGCGCTCGGCATCAGCAACGTCGGCCAGCAGATGACGGCCGTCGCGGTCGGCATCCAGGTCTACAACCTCACCGGCTCCTCCCTGGCGGTCGGGCTGGTCGGGCTCTTCCAGCTCGTCCCGCTGATCGTCTTCGGGCTGTACGGCGGTGCGCTGTCCGACAGCCAGGACCGGCGCCGCCTCGGCGTGATCACGGCCGCCGGCCTCATGGCCTGCTCCGGGGTGCTCTTCGTACAGGCGCTGCTGGGCAACCAGCTGGTCCTGGTGCTGTACCTGGTCGTGGGCGCGCAGTCCGCGTTCTTCGCGGTCGGCAACCCCGCCCGCCAGGCGCTGATCCCGCGCCTGGTGGGCCTGGACCTGCTGCCCGCGGCCAACGCGCTCGGGACGTTCAACTGGAACCTCGGGTTCACCCTCGGCCCGCTGCTCGGCGGGGTCCTCATCGCCGTCAGCGGCGGGGAGACCCTGGTGTACGCGCTCGACGTCGTGGCGTTCACCGCGACGCTGTACGCCATGTGGCGCCTGCCGCCGATGCCGCCGCTGCACGAGTCGCACCGGCCCACGGGCTGGGCCAGTGTCGTGGACGGGCTGCGGTTCCTGCGCGGGCGGCGCAACCTGCAGATGTCCTTCTACGTCGACCTGGCGGCGATGCTGTTCAGCTACCCGCGGGCGCTGTTCCCCGCCATGGCGGTCTCGTTCTACCCGGGGTCCACCCTGGAGCCGGCGACCGTCGTCGGTCTGCTGTCCGCGGCGCCCGCGGTGGGCGCTGTCGTCTCGAGCGTGCTGTCCGGTCCGGTCAGCCGGTCGCGCAGGCAGGGCGCCATCATCGTGGGCGCCGTGCTCGTGTGGGGCGCGTCGATCGCGACGTTCGGCCTCATGCACCACCTGCCGTACGCGCTGGTGTTCCTGGCGCTCGCCGGGGCGGCCGACAACGTCAGCGCGGTGCTGCGCCTGACGATCCTGCAGGCCGCGACGCCCGACGAGTACCGCGGCCGGCTGCAGGGCGTGTACACCGTGGTCGTCGCGGGCGGGGCCCGGCTCGGGGACGTCTCCTCCGGCGGGGTCGCCTCGCTCACGAGCGAGGCCTTCGCGGTCGTGGCCGGCGGGCTCGCGTGCGTCGCCGCCGTCGGCACGCTCGCCTCCGCGGTGCCGCGCTTCCTGCGCTACGACAGCCGCTGCCCGCAGCCGTGACCGCGGAGCGGCACCGCCGGTGGCGGGGCACCGCGGTGCTGCTGTGGGAGAGGATGGACGCCGGAGCTCGTACCGAGAGGCGATACGCGTGAGCGACCTGATCGACACCACCGAGATGTACCTGCGTACCGTCTTCGAGCTCGAGGAGGAGGGCATCGTCCCGTTGCGGGCCCGGATCGCCGAGCGGCTGGGGCAGAGCGGGCCGACGGTGAGCCAGACGGTGGCCCGGATGGAGCGCGACGGGCTGCTGGTCCTTGACGCCGACCGGCACCTCGAGCTCACCGCCCGCGGCCGGGCGCTGGCGACGCAGGTGATGCGCAAGCACCGGCTCGCCGAGTGCCTGCTCGTCGACGTGATCGGGTTGCCCTGGGAGCAGGTCCACCCGGAGGCGTGCCGCTGGGAGCACGTGATGAGCGAGGACGTCGAGCGCCGGCTGCTCGAGCTGCTCGGTCACCCCACCCACTCGCCGTACGGCAACCCCATCCCCGGGCTCGCCGAGCTCGATCAGGAGCCCGTCGTGGACGAGGGCACGCTGGTGGCGCTCGACGGGGTGCTCGACGGGAACCCAGGCGCAGCGCCCGCGCGCGTCACGGTGCGCCGGATCGGCGAACCGGTCCAGGACGACGAGGGCCTCATGCGTGCGCTCGAACGCGCAGGTGCCCGCCCCGGTGCCACGGTGACCGTGTCGCGCTCCCCCGGCGGGCTGCTCGTCGGCAGCGGCGGCGAGTACGCCGAACTCGATCTTGCAACGGCCGCCCACGTGCTCGTCGCACGGCAGTGACCGACAGGCGATCACGCAGCGTAGGCCGATCGATACAACGTGACCTAGTTCACATCTGCCATCGTCGCAGGTCAGGTGCCGCCCGCGCGACATCCGGACCGTAAACGTCCAGTCTGCGGGCTACCCGAGTGGAGCCGCGCGTCCCGTTCTGCCTAGTCTCCTCATCGCCACCCGGCACGACGTCCCCCCTCGTGTCGGGTGGCACTTTCGTCGGCGGCGCCGGCTCAGGCGCGGTCGAGCCCCAACCGCAGCGGCACGCCCGCCAGGCCGTCGTCGGACCGGGTGAGCAGCACCTGGTGCAGCTGGATCATGTTGCGGTCGAAGCCGAGCCGCGAGGCCGCCATGTAGAGCCGCCACACCCGGGCCTTGCCGGCGCCGACCTCGGCTACCGCCTCGTCCCAGTGCGCGTCGAGGTTGCGGCCCCAGTCGCGCAGCGTGAGCGCGTAGTGCTCGCGCAGGTTCTCCTCGTGGCGCACCTCGAGGTGCTCGTCCTCCATCGCGGTCATGATCCGGCTTACCGGGACCAGCTCGCCGTCCGGGAAGACGTACCGGTTGATGAACCCGTGGCGGTAGGTCGCCTTCGCCTCCGGGTCGGTACGGGTGATGCAGTGGTTGAGCAGCCGTCCCTGCGGGCGCAGCTTGGCGCGCAGCGTCTTGAAGTACGACGGGTAGTTCGCCACCCCGATGTGCTCGGTGAGGCCGATCGAGCTGATCGCGTCGAAGTCGCGCTCGGGCACGTCCCGGTAGTCCTGGAAGCGCACCTCGGCCCGGTCGGTGAGGCCGGCGTCGGCGATCCGCCGCTGGGCGTACTCCGCCTGCTGCCGTGAGAGCGTCGCGCCGATCGCGCGTACGCCGTAGTGCTGCACGGCGTGCAGGACCATGCCGCCCCAGCCGCACCCCACGTCCAGCAGCCGCTGACCCGGCTGCAGATCCAGCTTGCGGCACACCAGGTCGTACTTCTCGGCCTGCGCCTGCTCGAGCGTCGCGTCCGCGTGCGGGTACACCGCGCAGGTGTACGTCATCGACGGCCCGAGGACCCACTCGTAGAAGCGGTTGCTGACGTCGTAGTGGTGGTGGATGGCGTCGCCGTCGCGGCGCTTGCTGTGCCGAAACCCCCGCAGCCGCACCTCCTCCGGCGGCGGCGGTACGCGCCGGTAGCCCTTCGCGAACGGCGCGAGGGCGCGCGCCACGCGTGCCCTGTCCGCCCACGACAGGTGGCCGAGGCCCAGGTCGGCGAGCGAGGACAGCGCCTCGTACATGTCGCCGTCGACGGCGAGCTCACCGGCGACGTACGCGCGGGCCAGCCCGAGCTGCCCCGGCGAGGACAGCAGCAGCTGTACGGCCCGGGGGCTGCACACCTCGAGCCGGATCGGCGCGCCCGGCGTGCCCGCCTTGCTGCCGTCGTACGCGGTGAACTCGATCCCGGTGGCGGGGCCCGCCACCATCGCGAAGAGCTCAGCGAGCTTCACAGGGGTCCTCCTCACGGGTTTCGGTACAGCGTGCGGCGGTTCGCGCCGTCGCGCGACCCGCGCGCGTCATCGCCGCCCCACCGTCTTGTCGTACATGTCCAGCAGCCGCCCCTCCGGGTCGTACCGGCGCTTGAGCTCCCGGTAGGTCGGCCCGCCGTAGAGCCGGTCGAACTCGGCACGCTCGTAGAACGCGGTGCTGTACAACGACTTGCGTCCCCCGAGCTCGGTGACCACCTGCTCGATGCGGCGGTTGACCCGGCCTTCGTCCGGGTCGGTGCCGAACGGGACCGGCACGGTCGACCAGAAGCCGAGGTTGACGTACGTCGTGTCCGGGTCCATCTCGTACAGCGGCCAGCGCCGGTCCCGGTCGCGAAGGCGCAACGGGCACAACCAGACCGGCGAGATGCCCACCTCGCGGTGGAAAAACTCGAGGAACGCCGGGAGCTGCTCGACCGGGACCTCGACGTCCTGGATCACGTGCTCGCGCGGGGGACGGCGGCGCGCGACGTCCAGCTTGCGGGAGAAGCCGGTACGCCGGTCCAGCGCCACGAGCTTCCAGTAGACGTCCGACCGCAGCTTGGCGGCCGGCCAGAACCGGCGCACCAGCGGGTGCTGGGCGCCGAACGCCCGCGAACACCAGAACCAGTCGGTGTCCCACCGCCACAGGTAGTCGTGCGTGGTGAGCAGGTCGTGCCGCTCGGACTGGATGGAGCGGTAGTAGATGCTGTCCTTGGTCCGGTCCGAGGGCTGCCGGCCGGCGGCGTCGTCCTCGTACCGCCCGAGCGTCAGGTACGCCTCGGTCGGGGAGAACACCGTGCCGTCGAGGTAGTCGACGCGCTCGCCGTCGTACGCGCCGTCCGCGCACACCTGCCGGATCGCGGCGGTGGCGGCGGTGGCGGTGCCGACCGGCACGTGGCGCAGCCGCACGTACGGCGCTGCCGGCTCCAGCTCGATGCGCAGCCGCAGCGCATAGCCCAGCGAGCCGTACGAGTTCGGGAAGCCGTGGAAGAGCTCGCGGTGCGGGTCGTCCGCGGCACCGGTGACCGTCAGGACCTGCCCGCTGCCGGTCATCACGTCCATCTCGAGGACCGATTCGTGCGGCAGCCCGTTGCGCCAGCTCGCCGACTCGATGCCCATGCCGGTGACCGCGCCGCCGAGCGTGATGGTGCGCAGCTGCGGTACGCACAGCGGCACCAGCCCGTACGACAACGTCGCCTCGACCAGGTGCTCGTACGTCGTCATCCCGAGCACGTCCGCGGTACGCGCCACGGGATCCACGTGCAGCACGCCGTCGAACGCGGCGACGTCCAGCCCGGGTGCCCCGGTCGCGGCGCGCGGCCGGAACAGGTTCGAGGTGCGCTTGGCGAGCCGGACCGGTGCGCCGGGCGGGATCGCGGCGTACTGCGCCTGCAGTGCGGCGACCTGGGCGAGGTACCCGGGCGGCAGGCCCGCTGGCGGCGCGCTCGTCGTCGTCACGGTCCGACGCTACCCAAGATCGAGGGAGGGTGTCCCGCCGGTACCGCGCGTATCCCGGGGCCACCGGCCCGCCTCGGCGACCGGTGCCCGCTCAGCTCACCCGGTGGACGCCGCGCCGTCGGTGGTGGCAGGGGCGACCTCGACCTGGGCCGGCTGGATGCGGCCGGACAGGATCTGCTCGGCGTAGTGGCACGCGACCTGCTGGCCGGGCAGCACCTCCCGCAGCACCGGCCGCTCGGTGTCGCACCGCGTCGGCTGCCGGTACGGGCAGCGGGTGTGGAACCGGCAGCCGGTGGGCGGGTCCGCGGGCGAGGGCAGGTCGCCGGACAGGAAGATCCGCTCCCGGGCGTCCTCCACCTCCGGGTCCGGGATCGGCACCGCGGACATCAACGCGATCGTGTACGGGTGCAGCGGCCGGTCGTAGAGCGCGTCCGCCGGCGCCTGCTCGACGATCCCGCCGAGGTACATCACGCCGACCGTGTCGCTGATGTGGCGTACGACCGCCAGATCGTGCGCGATCACCAGGTAGGTGAGCCCGAGCCGCTCCTGCAGCTCCTCGAGCAGGTTCACGACCTGCGCCTGCACCGACACGTCGAGCGCGGAGACCGGCTCGTCCGCGACGATGAGCTCCGGGCCGAGCGCGATCGCCCGCGCGATGCCGATCCGTTGGCGCTGGCCGCCGGAGAACTCGTGCGGGTACCGGCTGAGCGCGTTCGCCGGCAGTCCCACCCATTCGAGCAGCTCGCGGACGCGGGCGCGGTGCGCCTGCTTGCCGCCCGGTACGTCGTGGGCGGTCAGCGGCTCGGTCAGGATCGACTCGACGTTCTGGCGCGGGTCGAGGCTGGCCATCGGGTCCTGGAAGATCATCTGCATGCGGGAGCGGATCCGGCGCATCGCTGCGTACCCGAGCCCGAGCAGGTCGACCCCGTCGAAGCGGACGGTCCCCGCGGTCGGTTCCTCGAGGCGCAGCAGCGCGCGGCCGAGGGTCGACTTGCCGCACCCGGACTCGCCGACGAGCCCGTACGTCGTGCCCCGCTCGATCTGCAGGTCGACGCCGTCGACGGCCTTGACCGCGCCGACCTGCCGCTCGAAGAGCACGCCCTTGCGGATCGGGAAGTGGACCTCGATGCCGCGCGCGACGAGCAGGCTCATGGGACCGGCTCCGTCTCGGGCAGGTCGTGCAGGACCGGGTGGATGCAGCGCGCGGAGTGGTCGGGCGCGAGGTGGAAGACGGCCGGTGGGCCGTCGACGCACTCGGGCGTACGGCGGGTGCACCGCGGCGCGAACGCGCACCCGCGCGACCAGGGGATCGCGTCCCCGGCGGAGCCGCGGATCGGGTGCAGCGGTTCCCCGCGCGCCGCGTCCAGGCGGGGGATCGAGCCGAGCAACCCGCCGGTGTACGGATGGGTGGGGCGGGCGAACAGGTCGTGGCGTGGCGCGGTCTCGACGACCCGGCCCGCGTACATGACGTGGACGGTCTCGCACAGCCCGGCCACGACACCCAGGTCGTGCGTGATCATGATGAGGGCGGCGCCGGTCTCGTCGACGAGCAGCCGCAGCAGCTCGAGGATCTGCGCCTGGATCGTGACGTCGAGCGCGGTCGTCGGCTCGTCCGCGATGAGCAGCCGCGGGCGGCAGGCGAGGGCGATCGCGATCATCACGCGCTGGCGCATGCCACCGGAGAGCTGGTGCGGGTACTCGCCGAGCCGGCGCACCGGGTCCGGGATGCCGACCCGTCGCAGCAGCGCGGCCGCCTCGGCCTTCGCCTCCCCGCGGCTGGCGCCCTGGTGGCGCTCGAGCACCTCGGTGAGCTGCAGCCCGACGGTGATCACCGGGTTCAGGGAGGTCATCGGGTCCTGGAAGATCATCGCGATGTCCTGCCCGCGGATGTCGCGCATCTGGTCCTGCGACTTGGCCAGCAGGTCCTCGCCGGCGAAGCGCACCGCGCCGCTCAGCTCGACCCCGCGCCGCGGCAGCAGGCGCATGATCGCGAGCGAGGTGACCGACTTGCCGCAGCCGGACTCGCCGACGATGCCGACCGTCTGCCCGGAGTCGACGTCGAAGCTGACCCCGTCGACGGCGACGAGCGCCCGGCGTCCGCGGCGGGTGAAGCGGACGCCGAGGTCACGGACCTCGAGCAGTGCCATCTACGCCTCCCGTCGGGTCATCGGCGGTACTTCGGGTCAAGGGCCTCGCGCATCTGCTCGCCGACGAGGGTGAAGCCGAGCGCGGTGATGACGATCGCGACACCCGGCAGGATCGCGAGCATCGGCGCGGTGCTCAGTGCGCTCTGCGCGTCGGTGAGCATCCGTCCCCACTCGGCGACCGACGGGTCGGGGCTCGACAGGCCGAGGAACGCCAGCCCGGCGGCGTCGATGATCGAGGTCGCGAGGGTGAGCGTGCCCTGCACGATCACCGCGGTGAGCGAGTTCGGCAGCACGTGGCGGAACACGATGCCGCTGCGGCTCACCCCGACGCTGGTGGCGGCCAGCACGTAGTCCGCCCGGCGCTGCCCGAGCATCTGCCCCCGCAGCAGCCGCGCGAAGATCGGGACGTTGACGACCGCGATGGCGATCATCACGGAGGTCAGGCTCTGCCCCAGCAGTGCGGCGAGCCCGATCGCGAACAGCAGCCCGGGGATCGAGAGCATGATGTCGACGATCCGCATGCAGACGGTGTCGATCCAGCCGCCGAAGGCGCCGGCGATCAGTCCCAGCAGGATGCCCGCCGAGGCGCCGATCACCAGCGAGACGACACCGATGATCAGCGACTGCCGGGCGCCCCAGACCAGGCGGCTGAAGACGTCACGGCCGAGCTGGTCGAGCCCGAGCCAGTGCTCGGCGGAGGGGCCCGGGTAGTTGCCGGGGGTGATCTGGTTCAGCCACTGCCCGTCGCCGGGGTCGTACGGCGCGATCCACGGCGCGAAGATCGCGACGACGAGGAAGAACGCGATCATGATCATGCCGATGATCGCGAGCGGGCTGCGGCGCAGCGTGCGTACCGCCTCGCGCCACTGGCTCCCGCCGGTCGTCTCCTCGTTCGGCTCGCCCGCGTAGATCAGCTCTTCGTCGGGGTTCGGGATCAGCTCGGGGCTCAAGGTGCTCATCGGACCCGCACCCTCGGATCGATCAGGCCGTACAGGATGTCGACGACGAGGTTGACGATGACGTAGGACACGGCGATCACCAGGATGAACGCCTGGATCGTCGGGAAGTCGCGTTTGAGCAGGCCGTCGGCGAGGAACTTCCCGACGCCGGAGTAGGCGAACACCGTCTCGGTCAGGACCGCCCCGGACATCAGCAGGCCGAGCTGCAGGCCGATCACCGTGATCACCGGCAGCAGCGCGTTGCGCAGCACGTGCCGGCGGGTGACCGTACGCGCCTGCAGGCCCTTGGCCTCCGCGGTGCGGACGTAGTCCTCGTTCACGACGTCGAGGACCGAGGCCCGGGTGATCCGGGCGATGATCGCGAGCGGGATGGTGCCGAGCGCGAGCGCCGGGAGCACGAGGTGCTTGAAGGCGTCCCAGGCCGCGGCCGGGTTGCCGGTGATGAGCCCGTCGAGGACGTAGAAGCCGGTCGGGTGGGCCACGTCCAGGCGCGGGTCCTGCCGGCCCGTGGTCGGCAGCCAGCCGAGCTTGACCGCGAAGAGGAACTTCAGCAGGTAGGCCAGGAAGAAGACGGGGATCGCGATGCCGAGCAGCGAGAGCGCGACCGAGGTCCCGTCGAACCAGGTGTTGTGCCGCTTGGCGGCGAGGTAGCCGAGCGGGATGCCGATCGCCACCGCGATCAGCAGCGCCAGGATCGCCAGCTCGATGGTCGCCGGGAACCGGCGCAGCATCTCGTCGACGACCGGCTGGTTGGTCTGCAGCGAGGAGCCGAAGTCGAGGCGCACGATGCGCCCGAGGAATGCCAGGTACTGCTTCCAGATCGGCTCGTTCAGCCCGAACTGCGCCTCGATGGCGGCGACCCGCTCGGGCGTCGCCTTCTCCCCCAGGAGGGCCTGTGCAGGCCCCCCTGGGAGAGCGCGAACCCATACGAACAGCAGGATCGACAGTCCGAACAGGATCGGTACGAGCTGGATCAGCCGCCGAGCGACGAATCGCAGCAACCGACTACTACCCCTTCGTGATGTCGACCGCGGCGAACTGTTCCAGGCTCACCGGCGACGGGGTGTAGCCGGTGACGTAGGTCTGGAACGCGAGGAACGACTTGTTGTGCACGAACGGCACTCCGGGCAGGTCCTCCATGATCTTGGCGTTCAGATCCTTGTACATCTGCTCGCGCTTGGCCTGGTCGGGCTCCTGCAGCGCCGCCTTCAGCCCGTCCTGCACGGCCTGGTCGGTGTAGCCCCAGTCCGGCGAGTTGGCGCGGCCGAAGAACGTACCGATGAAGTTGCTCGGGTCGGCCCAGTCACCGGTCCAGCCGAGCAGGTACAGGCCGGCCTTGCCGTCCTGCTGGACCGCCTTGAGGTAGTCCGGGGTCCAGGCGGCCGTCTTGGGCACGACCTTGATCCCGACCGCCTCGAGGTTGGCCTTGAACGCCTGGAACACGGCGGTGGGGTCGGGCATGTACGGGCGCGACACGCCGGAGGGGTACCAGAACTCGACGCTCGGGTTCTTGATGCCCGATTCCTGCAGCGCTGCCTTGGCCTTCGCCGGGTCGTACGGGTAGGTCACGACGTCCGGGTTCCAGCCCCACAGCGTCGGCGGCATGAACTGGGTTGCGACCTCCGAGCCGGGCGGGTACTTGGCCTTGAGGAGGGACTCGCGGTCGAGCGAGTACGCGATCGCCTCGCGGAACTTCTGGTTGCCCAGGTCGCCGGAGTTCTGGTTCATGCCGAGGTAGCCGACGTTGAACGCAGGACGCTCCAGCACCTGGTAGCTCGCCTGCAGCGCGGTGATGTCCTCGGGCGCCACGAAGTCGTACCCGTCGATGTCGCCGGCCTCGAGCGCCTGCTTGCGGGCCGGACCGTCGGCGATCGGCTTGAAGATCACCGTCTTGATCTTGGCCTTGTCGCCCCAGTAGTCGTCGTAGCGCACGATCTCGAGCTTGTCGCCGGGGGTCCAGCTCTTGAAGGCGTACGGGCCGGTGCCGACCGGGTGCTCGGTGCCGAACGTGCCGGTGAAGTTCACCGAGTCGCCGCTGACCTCGACGCTGTCGCCGTACTTGTCGAGGGCGGTCGGGCTGGCGATCGAGAAGGCGGGAATCACGAGCGCCGGGATGAACGACGAGTTCGGGCTGGTGAGGTGGATGACCGCGGTCGTCGCGTCCGGCGCGTCACAGCTCTTGTAGATGCTGGTCTCCGGGACCGCGTCGTTGTCGCGGGTCTTGAAGCCGCCGAACACCGTCTGCCAGTAGTAGGTCAGGTTGCTGTCCTGCGCGGCGCCCTTGAAGTTGTACCAGCGCTCGAAGTTGAAGCAGACCGCGTCGGCGTTGAAGTCGGTGCCGTCGTGGAACTTGACGCCCTCGCGCAGCTTGAAGGTCCAGTCCAGGTTGTTCTCGCTGGCCGACCAGCTCTCGGCAAGACCCGGCTGCACCTCGGTGGTGCCCGGCTTGAGCGCCACCAGCGTCTCGAAGATCTGGTCGATGACGCGCAGGGACTCACCGTCGGAGACGTACGGTCCGTAGATCACCTGCGGGTCTGCCGAGGCGCCGAACACGAGGGTCTTGTCATCGCCACCACCTCCTCCGCTGTTGTCGCCCGGGGTGCTGCTCGAGCTGGCGCATCCGGCGACGAGAGCGAGCGAGGCTCCCGCTGCGGCGAAACCCAGCAGGACTCGACGTGAGCGTGTGTGCACGCGCATTCCTTCTCCTGTCCCTGCGTCGACGGCGGTGTTCCGCCGAACGGCGCCGACCCTAGTGCGGCTGGTGCGCGGGGGTAACGGATCGGCGCGGGTCGAAGCCACATCGTGACCTTCGGCCCGGCTGCGGGTCGTTCACCGGCGGGCGACGATGGCGGGATGTGCCGGTGGTGGAGGGAGGAGGACGTACCGGACATCGTCACGCCCACCGAGCGCGAACGGCGCGAACGGCTGGTCGCCTGGCAGCGGCGTCGTTACTTCATCGTGATCGTCCCGTGCCTGCTGCTGGTGCTGTTCGGGTTCTTCGTCCCGGCCCCGACCTCGCTGCGGATCCTCGCGCTCGTCGTGGCCGGCTTCCTGCTGCCGGTCGCCGTGATCGTCGGCAACTCCCGTTGGCGGTAGCGGCGTACTGCGGCCACCGCTGGCGCCCCCTCCCGTTGATCATGACACCGTGGGTCGCAAACCGGCGTTGCGACCCACGGCGCCGTGATCAACAGTGTCTGGCGCGCAGGACCCCATGATCAACGGTGCGTGACGGCTGCGGCGGCCGGAGGCGCGCGATGCGCGTGACCATGCGGCCCTGCTTGCCGTCGAGCTCGAGCACCTCGTACGCCCCTTCGAGGTTGGCGGGCCAGCGCGGGCTATACGTCGCGTACGCCCGCCATCATCGGGGGTGCCGCGGGGTGGCGGGTGAGCGTGGGCTATACCTCGCGTACGCCCGCCATCCTGAGGGGTACGGCGGGGTGGCGGGTGAGCGCGGGCTATACCGCGCGTATGCCCGCCGTCGTGAGGGGTGCACAACGCGTGGCGGGTCAGCGCGGGCAATACCTCCCGTACGCCCGCCATCGTGAGGGGGTACGGCGGGGTGGCGGGTGAGCGCGGGCTATACCGCGCGTATGCCCGCCGTGGTGAGAGGTGCCGCGGGGTGGCGGGTGAGCGTCGGCTATACCTCGCGTACGCCCGCCAATGTGAAGGGTGGCGCAGAGTGGCGGGTGGGCGCGGCCAATACCTCGCGTATGCCCGCCATCGCAGGCACGCAGCGGTGCGCTTCCTCCGATGAGTTTCACAGGCGGCGCCGGTCTGTCAGTTCGTACGCCCGTGCATCCCGACTGGAGGTCCGCCATGACCGATCCCGTACACCCTGGCCGCATGCTGTTCGTGAACCTGCCGGTCGCGGACCTCGAGCGCAGCAAGGCGTTCTTCGCCGGGCTCGGGTTCACGTTCAACCCGGCGTTCACCGACGAGACCGCAGCGTGCATGCTCGTCGGAGAGCACGCGTTCGTCATGCTGCTCACCCGGGACAAGTTCGCGGAGTTCGCCAAGCTCCCGATCGCGGACCCCCGGACGCACACCCTGTCGCTGTACAGCTTCAGCGTGTCCTGCCGCGACGACGTGGATTCGGTCGCCGCTGCTGCACTCGCGGCCGGTGGTGTCGAGGCGGACGGAGCCGAGGACCTCGGCTTCATGTACACGCGCAGCTTCTACGACCTCGACGGACACGGCTGGCAGGTCATGTGGATGGATCCCGTCGCCGCGTCGGGTGCGCAAGCCCCGGCCTGAGCGGCGGAACCCGATTGCCGGGGCCGGCGCCGGCTGGCAAGGTGCGGCCGTGACTTGCTTCGTCTCGCACACGACCGTCGACTGCGCCGACGCGTACGGGCTCTCGGAGTGGTGGAAGCGGCTGCTGGACTACGAGGACCTGCCGGACGACCCGAACGCGCCCGGGCACCCGGAGTGCGCGATCCACGACCCGCGGACCGGCCACGAGATCCTCTTCCTCGAGGTGCCAGAAGCGAAGTCCGCGAAGAACCGCCTCCACTTCGACCTGCGGCCCCGTACCGGCACCCGCGACGAGGAGGTCGAACGGGTACGCGGGCTCGGCGCGCGTGAGGTGTCCGACCACCGGGGGCGGTACGGACCCGGGAGCGGGTGGGTGGTGTTCGCCGACCCGGAGGGAAACGAGTTCTGCGTCCTGCGGTCCGAGGCGGAGATGGCTGAGGCGTCGGGCGGCTAGGACCCGGTCGTGCGCTTGTTTCTCCGCGGCGCGCGGGACCTGACGGAGGCCGACGCGTCGCCGGCGTCGCGCGGCAACCACGCCCGGACCGCCGTACGCAGCCGCTCCCACGACGGCTCGCTGCGGTCCATGGCACCCAGACCACCCAGGAACTCGGCCACCCAGTCCTCGCCATTCGCATGGTGCCCCCGGCAGGATTCGAACCTGCGACACGCGGTTTAGGAAACCGCTGCTCTATCCCCTGAGCTACGGGGGCCGGACCGCCGGCAAGGGAACGAGCCATGCCGAGGGTCGAGCGTAGTCGAGACCGCGGGCACGGAAGTCTGCTCCTCAAGAGCGGACGCAGCCAGTCGGCGGTCGAGCGTAGTCGAGAGCATGATCACTGAAGTGGTCTCGACTACGCTCGACCACCGAGTACTCGTCCGGTCTTTCACGCGCGACGGGCGCGCCACCAAGTGCCGCGCCACCAAGTGCAAGGTGTCTCGACGGTGCTCGGCCACCGGGTACTCGCCCGGTCTTTCACGCGCCGACGGGCGCCGACGGGCGCGCGGTGTCTCGACTGGGCTCGACCGACGTGTGGTGGCGCAGCGGTCACGGAGGAGACCACGATCTTGTGGTGGTGATCCGCGATGGGCTCGATCACGGGGGCTGGGCTGCGGATGCGGTTTGCGGGGTGCGAGCGTCGGCTCGCTCTGCTACGTTCACGCGCCATCACGAAGCGTTTCTCCACGTGACGATCGGTGACCACGGCTGACGTGGTCCGGACGAGAACGGGGGCGCGGATGCGCGTCTGGCGGCGAACCACCACCTTCATCGGAACGTTGGCGCTGGCGGGAGGTTTGGTGGTCGCGGCCCCGGCCGCGTCGCACGCTGCCGACCCGCAGGTCGTACAGATCCTCGGGATCAACGACTTCCACGGCCGGATCAGCGCGAACACCACCGAGGCCGGGGCCGCGGTGCTCGCCGGTGCGGTGAAGCAGCTGCGTACCGACAACCCGAACACCGTGTTCGCCGCCGCGGGTGACCTGATCGGGGCCAGCACCTTCGAGTCGTTCATCGCGCACGACAAGCCGACGATCGACGCGCTAAACGAGGCTGGCCTCGAGGTGTCGGCCGTCGGCAACCACGAGTTCGACCAGGGGTACGACGACCTGGTGGGCCGGGTCATGGCGGCGTACGACAAGGACACCAACCCGTACGGCGGCGCCGAGTGGGAGTACCTCGGCACCAACGTCCGGAAGAAGGCCGACGGCGGACCGGCGCTGCCCGAGTCCTGGACCACGACGTTGGACGGCGTGAAGGTCGGGTTCGTCGGTGCGGTCACCGAGCACCTGCCCGAGCTGGTGTCGCCCAAGGGCATCGCCGACCTGCAGGTCGAGAGCATCGTCACCGCCACCAACCGCGAGGCGGACAAGCTCAAGGCCGACGGTGCGGACATCATCGTGCTGCTGGTCCACGAGGGCGCACCCACGACCGACTGCGCCTCGGTGACCGACTCGACCAACGACTTCGGCAAGATCGTCAACGGCATCAACGACAATGTCGATGCGATCATCTCGGGGCACACGCACCTGACGTACAACTGCCAGGTCGACGTGGCGGGGTGGGCCGGCAGGCCGGTCACCAAGCGCCCCGTCGTGTCCGCCGGACAGTACGGCTACAACCTCGACCAGTTGCTGTTCACCGTCAACGCCGGTGAGGTGACGGGCGTCGAGTCCAACACGCTGCCGCTGGTCACCACGGTGCCGCCAGTGCCGCCGGGCAAGGACACGACGTACGTGCCCAACTACCCCGCGGACGCGATCGTCACAGACATCGTCTCGGCCGCAGTCGCGGAGTCCGAGGTGCTCGGCGCGCAGCCGCTGGGCAAGCTCGCCGGACCGTTCTACCGGGCGAAGATGTCGGACGGCACGACCGAGAACCGGGGCGGCGAGTCCACCCTCGGCAACCTCGTCGCCGAGGCGCAGCTGGAAGCCACCCGCGCCGCCGAGTTCGGGGGCGCGCAGATCGCGTTCATGAACCCGGGCGGGCTGCGCCAGGACATGGTCGGAAGCAACGCCGGCGGCTACCCGGCGACCCTGACGTACAAGCAGGCCGCCATCGTGCAGCCGTTCGCCAACACGCTCGTCAACATGCGGCTCACCGGGGAGCAGATCGCGCAGGTGCTCGAGGAGCAGTGGCAGCCGGCAGGCGCGTCGCGTCCGTTCCTGCGTCTCGGGATCTCCGCGGGCTTCACGTACACCTACGACCCGAAGGCCGACGCCGGCTCGCGCATCACCGGAATGTGGTTGGACGGCAAGCCGATCAAGGCTGATGCGTCGTACTCGGTGACGGTGAACTCGTTCCTCGCCGCCGGCGGGGACAACTTCACCGAGCTCGCGAACGGGACCGCCAAGCGCGACACCGGCCAGGTCGACCTGCAGGCGATGGTCGCGTACATGAAGGACGCTCCCGGCGCGGTCGCCCCCGACTTCACGCAGCGCTCGGTGGGTGTGAGCTTCCCGGCGGGAGCGCCCGCGTCGTACGACCGCGGCGGCAAGGTCGAGTTCGACCTCTCCTCGCTGGCATTCTCGAACGCCGCAGACCTGCATGACACGAACGTCACGGTGAGCGTCGGCGGCGTACCGGTCGGCACCTTCCCGGTCGACAACACGATCGGCGACGTGATCAACGACGAGGCCGGCACCGCGTCGGTCAGCTTCACGGTGCCGGCACGCGCCCCGAGCGGAGCGGGCTACGCCGTGGTCACCGGCGACAAGACCGGTACGACCGCGCTCGTGCCGCTCACCGTGAACGCGCCCGACACCGCCTCGACCACCACGTTGAAGGCGTCCAAGGACACGCAGTACTTCGGGACGAAGAAGCCGGCCAAGCTCACCGCGCAGGTGTCGGTGGACGGCGGCGAGCGCGCCCGCGGCACGGTCGTCTTCGAGAGCGGTGGGACCGCGCTCGGCGAGCAGCGGGTCAACAAGAACGGCAAGGCCAAGCTCGTCCTGCCCTCCCGCCTCGCCGTCGGCAAGTACAAGGTGAAGGCGACCTTCCTGCCCACCGCGATGGCCGAGGTCGACCTCTCGACGTCCAAGGCCGTGAAGGTCAAGGTCAAGAAGGCCAAGTCCAAGACGACGCTGCGGGTGCTCAGCTCCGCCAAGAAGATCAAGCGCACCGGCAACGTGGACCTGCGCGCGAAGGTGACCCTCAACACCGGTCGTACGGCACCGGGCAAGGTGCTCCTGCGGGTGAACGGCAAGAAGATCATCAAGGCCCCGCTGACCAAGGGCAAGGTGAAGCTGCGCGTACCGGTGAAGAAGCGGGGCGCGACAACGATCGTGGTGGAGTACCGCCCGATGCCCAAGGAGCTCGGCAACATCTCCCGGTCCAAGGCGAAGCTCCGGCTGTACCGCTGACCCGCTGAAGCGGCACCCGGCCGGTCGAGTAGGCCGTACCGGGTGCCGCCGGGCGTGCGTGACAGCAGGATCGCCGCGGGTGCGCCGGATGGGTGCGCGGGCACAATGTCGCGCATGATGCCCGCAGGGTTCGGTTTCGAACGGCTCCATCACGTCCAGCTGGCGATACCTCCGGGCGGGGAGGAGCGGTGCCGCGCCTTCTGGGGCGGGGTGCTCGGGATGACCGAGCTCGACAAGCCGGCCGCCCTCGCGGCCCGCGGCGGGTGCTGGTTCCGCGGCGGCGGCGTCGAGGTCCATCTCGGTGTGGAGGGGCAGTTCGTACCGGCTCGTAAGGCACATCCCGGCTTCCTGGTGAAGGACCTGCGGACTCTGGCGGGCGCTCTCGAGGCCGCCGGCATCGATGTCGTCTGGGACGGGGAGTTCCCCGGGCATGCCCGGTTCTACGCGGACGACCCGTTCGGCAACCGGCTGGAGTTCCTGGAACCGGCGCCCTGACGGCGTCCGCCGCGCGCCCGTGTGCCCCCGGCGGAGCGCGGGGCGCGGGACCAACGGCCCTGCCCGCACGTCGGAGGACTCTGAGAGCCTGGGACCGGAAACCAGCCACGGCGGTACGCAGCCGTGCCGGACCCTGGGAGCTGAGATGACAGAGGTACTGCCCGACGGCCGCATCGTCGTGGCGATCGACCCGTCCGGGAGCAGCGACGAGGCGCTGATGTGGGGCGCCGAGGTCGCCGCGATGCGCAAGGTGCCGTTGATCCTGGCGCATGCGCTGCCGGCGCCCTCCGCCCGCTGGGACAGCCAGGACATCACTCCTGAGCGGGTACGCGCCGCCGCCGACGCGCTGATGCGCGCGAAGCGGGACGACGTCTACGACCTGCACCCCGAGCTCGAGGTGCACCTGGAGGTGACGACGGCGGATGCGGACGACGCGATCCTGACCCAGGCCAACCGTGCCGCGATGGTCGTCGTCGGCTCCCGGCACCGCGGCCCGATCGGCCGGCTCTTCCTCGGCTCGGTGAGCCACTTCGCCGTCACGCACGCGGTCGGGCCAGTCGCGGTGGTGCGCCGGCGGGTGGACGACCGCACGCTGCCGGTCGTCGTCGGTATCGACACGACCCGCGAGGACGAGGCGAGCCTCGCATTCGCCTTCGCCGAGGCCGCCGCCCGCCAGGTGCCGCTGCACGTCGTACACGCCTGGACGCCCGACATCGCGGTCGGGTACGGCGTGTTCGTCCTCGACAGCGAGGTGCTCGGGATGCTGCGCAAGGACGCCGAGCGTGCCGTCGAGGAGGCCGTCGCCGGGGTCGCCGAGCAGTACCCGCAGGTGGCCGTACGCACCGCTGTCGTCGAGGGGGACGCCACGAGCGTGCTCGTGGACGCGAGCGGCGAGGCGCAACTGCTCGTGGTCGGCTCGCACGGCCGCGGCACGCTGGGTCGGCTGCTGATGGGCTCGGTGTCCACGAACGTGCTGCACGCCGTACCGATCCCGGTGGTCGTGGTGCCCAACGCGCGGCGTGCGGCATGACCGCGCTGCTGACCGCCCCGGCCGGCGAGTTGCGCCAGGATGGGCCGATGCCGATCCGAGTCTTCCTGCTCGACGACCACGAGGTCGTACGCCGCGGGGTGCGCGACCTGCTCGAGAGCGACGACGACATCACGGTCGTGGGCGAGGCCTCCACCGCTGCCGAGGCGCTCGCCCGCGTACCGGCGGTGCGCCCCGACGTCGCCGTCCTCGACGTACGCCTGCCCGACGGGGACGGCATCTCGGTGTGCCGCGAACTGCGGTCCGGCCAGCCCGACCTGGTCTGCCTCATGCTCACCTCCTTCGACGACGACGAGGCCCTGCTGGACGCGGTGATGGCCGGGGCGTCTGGGTACGTGCTCAAGCAGATCCGCGGCAGCGACCTGCAGCAGGCCGTACGTACCGTCGCGGACGGGCGCAAGCTCATCCACCCCGACACCGTGCACCGCGTCATGCGCCGGTTGCGCGAACCTGACGGGCGCCATGACCCGCTGGCGGTCCTGACCGAGCGCGAGCGCGAGGTCCTCGAGCTCATCGGCGAGGGCATGACCAACCGGCAGATCGGCGACCAGCTCCACCTCGCCGAGAAGACCATCAAGAACTATGTGTCCAGCCTGCTGGCCAAGCTAGGCATCGAGCGACGTACCCAGGCCGCGATCCTGGTGACCGAGTCGCACCGCCGGGACGCGGGCCGACCCCTCGCCTGACCACCGCGGCCCGGGTCGGCGGGGGTACGCGCGGTATAGGTCCCGTTCACCCGCCGTTCGGGCCGGGCCGCTGGTTTGGCGGCCGTACGCGGGGTATAGGTGACGTTCACCCGCCACTCGAGCCGGGCGCGGCGATGGCGGGCGTACGCGCGGTATAGGTCCCGCTGACCCGCCACTCGGGCCGGGCTGCGGGGTTGGCGAGCGTACGTGCGGTATAGGCCGCGCTCACCCGCCACTCGGGCCGGGCTGCGGGGTTGGCGGGCGTACGTGCGGTATAGGCCGCGCTCACCCGCCACCCGAGCCGGTCCGCGCCGATGGCGGGCGTACGCGGGGTATGGGTCGCGCTGGCCCGCCACCCCGGGCCAGGCGCGGCGATGGCGGGCGTACGCGGGGTATAGGTGACGCCCACCCGCCGCCCGAGTTGGGCATCGCGGTTGGCGGGGATACGCGGGGTATAGACCGCGCTGGCCCGCCACCCGAGCCGGGCCGTGCCAATGGCGGGGGTACGGGGTGTATAGGTCGCGCTGGCCCGCCACTCGGGCGGGCCAGCGGGTTTGGCGGGCGTACGCGCGGTATAGGCCGCGCTGACCCGCCACCCGAGTTGGGAGTCGCGGTTGGCGGGCGTACGCGCGGTAGAGGTCCCGCTCACCCGCCGCCCGAGCCAGGGCGCGGGGATGGCGGGGGTACGCGCGGTATCGGCCGCGCTCACCCGCCAACAGGATGCGCGTCGCGGTCGCGCAGCGGGGCCTGCCAGCGCAGGCGCGTACCGCCCTCGGGGCGATTCGAGACCGACATCGAGCCGCCGAGCAGTTCGGCACGCGTGGACAGGTTCGTCAGTCCGCTGCTGCGGCCGTCGGGCGCGAAGCCCACGCCGTCGTCGGTGACCTCCAGGCCGACCTGCTGCTCATCGGCATCGATCTCGATCGTGACGTGGCTGGCGCGGGCGTGCCGGGCGACGTTCGAGAGCGCTTCGGAGGCGACGGCGACGAGGTGATCGGCGATCGCTTCCGGTACGACGGAGTCGAGCGGTCCGGTGAAGCGCGCGACCGGCGCACAACCGAGGGCGGGCGCGACGTTGTCGGCGAGCTCGAGGATGCGCGAGCGTACGCTGCGTCCCGCCGTCTCCTCCGAGGTGTGCAATGCGTAGATGGCAGAACGGATCTCGCGGATCGTCTCGTCGAGGTCGTCGACGACCTGGGTGAGCCGGGCCTGCGCCCGCTCGTCCCCGACCAGCCGCGACAGGCTCTCGAGCTGCATCCCGCTGGCGAACAGCCGCTGGATCACCAGGTCGTGCAGCTCGCGCGCGATGCGGTCCCGGTCGGCCATGAGCGCGAGGCGTTCGTTGGTCGCCCGGGCCTGCGCGAGGCGTACGGCGACCGCGGCCTGGAAGGCGAACGTCTCCAGCACCGATTGCAGCCCGCCGGTCCAGTCGGGCTCCGGTGCCAGTACGCCGAGCAGGCCCTGCACGGCGCCGCCCTCGCGCAGCGGCACCAGCACCGGCTGGCCCTCCCCGAGCCCGGCCAGCGCCGCCGCGAGCTCGGACGGGCGCTCGTCGCCGGACGGCGTGCCGCCCGGGTCGGGCGCGCTCGTACGCAACCCGAGCAGTCCCTGCGCGCCGGAACCGTCCACCGCCCGTACGCGCAGCCACCCGTCGGCATCGAGCAGCGCGATCATGGCGGCGCTCGCACCGGCGGCACGTCGCGCCGTCGAGACGACCGTCTGCAGCACCCGTTCCGGTGCGGTGTCGACGAGGACCTCGCCGCGTACGTCGGCGATCGCCGACATCCAGCGTTCCTGGCGGCGGGTCTGCTCGAACAGCCGCGCGTTCTCGATCGCCACGGCGGCCGCCGACGCCAGCGCGACGACGCCGCGCTCGTCCTCCTCGGTGAACGTGCCGTGCAGCTTCTCGGTCAGGTAGAGGTTCCCGAACACCTGACCCCGTACGCGGATCGGCACGCCGAGGAAGGTGTGCATCGGTGGGTGGTTCGGTGGGAAGCCGACCGACTCCGGGTGACGGGTCAGATCGGTGAGGCGCAACGGCTTCGCATCCCGGATGAGTACGCCGACCATGCCGTGCCCGGTGGGCAACGGCCCGATCGCGCGGTACTCCTCCTCGGTCAGCCCGAGGGTCACGAACTGCGCCAGACCGCCTTGTGGCGCAAGGACTCCCAGCGCCGCGTACCGGGCGCCGACGAGGGTGCTCGCCGCCTCGACGATCCGCTGCAGGACGGTGTCGAGCTCGAGCTCGCTGCCCACCGCGAGGACCGCCTTCAGCAGCGCGTCCGACCGGTCCGGCACCGCTCCTCCTCCCCGCGGGTCGGCATCCGCACCGAAGGGCGGACGCAACCATCCGGTGGTCGAGCGTAGTCGAGACCATGATCACCGAAGTGGTCTGCTCTCGAAGGAGCGGACGCAACCGTCCGGTGGTCGAGCGTAATCGAGACCATGATCACCGGCGTGGTCTCGACTGCGCTCGACCACCGAGTGCTCGCCCGGTCTTTCACGTGCTCGACCAGCGAGTGCTCGCCTGGTCTTTCACGTGCCGACCACCGAGTGCTCGTCTGCTCATTCACGTGCTCGACCGCCGCGTACTCGCCCGGTCGTTCACGTGCTTGACCATCGAGTGCTCGCCCGGTCCTTCACGTGCCGACGGGGCGCGCCACCAAGCGCAAGGTGACTCGGCTGATGTTCTCACCCACCGAGACGTGCGACCTCCACCACCTGCAGCACCGGCTCGCCGGCCGCGTCGGAGGCGGCCAGGTCCACCTCGGCGACCATCGCCCAGTCGCGGTCGCCGGCCGGGTCGTCGAACACCTGCCGGACCCGCCACGAGCCGGGACGCTCCTCGACCTGGAAGAGCTCGGGACCGCGCGCGTCGGGGCCGGTCAAGAGCTCGTCGTGCTCGGCGAAGTACGGCTGCAGCGCCGCCTCCCACTGCGGGACGGTCCAACCGGACCCGGTGTCGAGCTCGGCCAGCGCCGCCCAGTCACGGCGCGCGGCGAGCGTCACCCGGCGGAACGCCGCGTTGCGTACCAGCACCCGGAACGCGCGCGGGTTCGCCGTCAGGGCTGGCGGCTGCTTGTGCGTCGTGCGGTCGACGAGGACGTCCTCCGGGCTCGCGGAGCGCAGCTGCTCCCACTCGTCGAGCAGGCTCGAGTCGACCTGGCGGACCAGCTCGCCCAGCCAGCTGACGATGTCCTCGAGTTCGTCGGTACGCGCCGCCGGCGGCACCGACTGCCGCAGCGTGCGGTACGCGTCCGCCAGGTAACGCAGCACCACTCCTTCGGAGCGGGCGAGCTGGTAGAAGGAGACGTACTCGCCAAAACCCATTGCGCGCTCGTACATATCGCGTACGACCGACTTCGGCCGCAACTCGTGGTCGGCGACCCACGGGTGGCCGCGGCGGTACACGGCGTACGCCTCCTCGAGCAGCTGCGCGAGCGGCCGTGGGTGGGTGACGTCGGCGAGCAGCTCCATGCGCTCCTCGTACTCGATGCCGTCCGCCTTCATCGCGGCGACCGCCTCGCCGCGCGCCTTGGAGGTCTGCGCGGCGACGACCTGACGCGGGTCCTCGAGCGTCGCCTCGAACACCGAGACGACGTCCAGCGCGTACGCGGGGCTCGCCGCATCGAGGAGCTCCAGTGCGGCAAGCGCGAACGTCGACAGCGGCTGGTTGAGCGCGAACTCGTCGGGCAGGTCGACGGTGAGCCGGTACGTGCGACCGTCGGCGTCGGCGGGGGAGAACCGTTCGACGACACCGCCGGCGAGCAGCGAACGGACGATCGCGACCGCGTCCCGGACGTGCCGGCGCTGCGCGGCGCGGTCCTCGTGGTTGTCGCGCAGCAGCCGGCACATCGCGGCGGCCGGATCGCCGGGCCGCGCGATCACGTTGAGCAGCATGGCGTGCGAGACCCGGAACTGGGAGACGAGGGTCTCCGGGGCCGAGCCGACGAGCCGCTCGTACGTGCTGGGTCCCCAGGACACCATGCCGGGCGCGGGTTTCTTGCGTACGACTTTGCGGCGCCGCTTCGGGTCGTCGCCGGCCTTGGCCAGGGCCCGCTCGGTCTCGACGACGTGCTCCGGCGCCTGTACGACAACGCTGCCCGCGTCGTCGAAACCGGCCCGCCCGGCGCGGCCGGCGATCTGGTGGAACTCGCGCACCATCAGGTGCCGGCTGCGGGTGCCGTCGTACTTGGACAGCGCGGTGAGGACCACGGTGCGGATGGGGACGTTGATGCCGACGCCGAGGGTGTCGGTGCCGCACACGACCTTGAGCAGCCCGGCCTGGGCGAGCGTCTCGACGAGGCGGCGGTAGCGCGGCAGCATCCCGGCGTGATGGACGCCGATGCCGTGGCGTACCAGCCGCGAGAGGGTACGGCCGAAGCCGGCGGTGAACCGGAAGTCGCCGATGAGCTCGGCGATCGCGTCCTTCTCCGCCCGCGTACAGACGTTGATGCTCATGAGCGCTTGCGCGCGCTCGACGGCGGCGGCCTGGGTGAAGTGCACGACGTAGATCGGGGCGCGGTCGGCGGCGAGCAGCCGTTCGAGGGTCTCGTGCAGCGCGGTGAGGACGTACGAGAAGGTGAGCGGCACGGGGCGTACGGCGGATGCGACGAGGGCCGCGGGCCGTCCGGTACGGCGCTCGAGGTCGGCCCGCAGCTCGCGGGTGTCGCCGAGCGTCGCCGACATCAGCAGGAACTGCGCCGCTGTCAGCTCGAGCAGCGGCACCTGCCACGCCCACCCCCGGTCGGGGTCGCCGTAGTAGTGGAACTCGTCCATCACCACGAACCCGATATCGGCCGCCGCCCCCTCCCGCAGCGCGATGTTCGCGAGCACTTCGGCGGTTGCGCAGACGATCGGCGCGTCGTGGTTCACGCTGGCGTCGCCGGTGAGCATCCCTACGTTCTCGGCGCCGAAGATGTCGCAGAGCGCGAAGAACTTCTCCGATACCAGCGCTTTGATCGGTGCGGTGTAGAAGCTGCGCTTCCCGGCGGCCAGCGCGGCGAAGTGCCCGCCGACTGCCACCAGGCTCTTGCCTGAACCGGTCGGGGTGGCCAGCACGACGTGCGCCCCGGTGACGAGCTCGAGCACGGCCTCTTGCTGCGCGGGGTAGAGCGTCAGGCCCTCGCCGGTGGTCCACGTGATGAACGCGTCGTACACCGCATCGGGATCGGCGTCCGCCGGCAGCAAAGCAGCGAGCGCACCGGTCATGCGCCCATCCTCCCCGGTCCGAGGCGCAGCAGTACCGCCGACCGGCGCGGGGCCTGTGCGCAGCGAGGTGGGTGCGGCGCCCCGGGTTCAACGGCGGGCCTACGCGCGGTATACGCCTCGGGCGCCCGCCACCGCAGGCAGTCCCATCGATGGCGGGCGTACGCGGGGTATAGACCGCGCTTACCCGCCACCGAGACGTGCCCCAGGGATGGCGGGCGTACGCGGGGTATACAACGCGCTTACCCGCCATCCGAGACAGGATGCAGAGGGCCGTCGTCCACCGATCTTGTCCACAGGGCTGTGGGTAGATGCACTGCTGAGCACGGGAAGCTGTGGACCGGCCTGTGGGTGGACGAACGCCGAAAAGTCGTTGCGGAAAAGGCTTGCCAGCGCTCGTCGACACCCAGTAGAACTCTCCTCACGTCCTCCACGAGGGCACCGGCCAGGGGAAACCCGGGACGGCGCCGGAAGGGATGGACGGGCCGGGCGAAGACCGGTGGACCTGTCCCGTCAGGGAGACCTGGCGGGCTGCGTACGACGACGCAGCGGTCCGCGCGGAACGCACGGCGGCTGCAGCTCGCAGCACCGGGCAACCGGAGGCTCGAGCACCGCGCGTCGAGGCGGGAGTGCGCTGCCAAGGGGTGACCCGGGCGGTGCGCGGCAGTCGAACCGGAGGGCCCCTCGACCTCATACGTCGAGGGGCCCTCTGTTTCGCCCTGTGTCGTCCCACCTCCACGGCGCACAGCCGTCTCGCACAAGCGGGGCCCCTCGCCCAGGGGCCTCTGGGTCCCCGGTTCGGGTGGCGGGTGAGCGGCGCCTTTACCGCCCGTACGCCCGCCATTGCTGGGGTGCCGGCTCGGGTGGCGGGTGAGCGGCGCGTATACCGCGCGTAGGCCCGCCATTGCTGGGGCACGTCTCGGGTGGCGGGTGTGCGCGATCTATACCCCGCGTACGTCCGCCGCTGCAGCGTCCGCCTTCGGGTGGCGGGTGAGCGGCGCGCATACCGTCCGTACACCCGCCAACCGCACACCCCTGACCGGGTGGCGGGTGAGCGCGGCCTATACCCGGCGTACGCCCGCCATTGCAGCGTCCGTCTTCGGGTGGCGGGTGAGCTCCGCGTTCGTACCGCGCGTAGGCCCGCCACTGCTGGTCCGGGTTCGGGTGGCGGGTGAGCGGCGCGTATACCGCCCGTACGCCCGCCATCGCTGGGTGCCGGTTCGGGTGGCGGGTGAGCGCGGCCCATACCCGGCGTACGCCCGCCACTGCTGGTCCGGGTTCGGGTGGCGGGTGAGCGCCGCGTATACCGCCCGTACGCCCGCCATCGCTGGGGTCGCGGTTCGGGTGGCGGGTGAGCGGCGGGTATGCCGCGCGTACGCCCGCCACTCCTGGTCCGGGGTTCGGGTGGCGGGTGAGCGCGGCCTATACCCGGCGTACGCCCGCCACTGCTGGTCCGGGGTTCGGGTGGCGGGTGAGCGCCGCGTATACCGCCCGTACACCCGCCATCGCTTGGGTCGCGGTTCGGGTGGCGGGTGAGCGGCGCCTATACCGCCCGTACGCCCGCCATCGCTGGGTTGCGGTTCGGGTGGCGGGTGAGCGTGGTCTATACCGCGCGTACGCCCGCCATTGCTGGAGCACGTCTCGGGTGGCGGGTGAGTGGCGCCTATACCGCGCGTACGCCCGCCAAGCTCGCGTACGCCCGCCGTCCGCACGGCCCGCCAGCGCGGCTGATAAGTTCGCGACACCGCGACAGCCCAGCCGCCCCGTCGTGAGTGCCGACCCCCGGAGCGCGAGTGCTGCTACTCATCGCCGCACAGCTGGTGGCCGCGCTTCTGGCCCCGGCACTGGTGCGGTGGTGGGGTCCCCGCGCGTTCTTCGCGCTCGCCCTGGTCCCGGCCGCGACGTTCGGCTGGTTGCTCGCCGCGCTGCCGCGGCTCACCGCGGAGGGGGCGGTCCGCGAGCAGGTCGGGTGGATCCCGACGCTGCGCCTCGACCTGGACCTGCGTATCGACGCGCTCGCCGCGCTCATGGCGTTGCTGGTCACCGGCGTGGGCGCGCTGATCCTGCTCTACAGCCGCTGGTACTTCGCTGACGAGCGCGAGGGCCTGGGCCGCTACGCGTTCTCGTTCATGGCGTTCGCAGGTGCCATGCTCGGGTTGGTCGTGTCCGACAACGTGCTGCTGCTGTACGTGTTCTGGGAACTCACCACGATCTTCTCGTACCTGCTGATCGCCCAGTACTACGACGTACGCAGCAGCCGCCGCGCGGCCCTGCAGGCGCTGATCGTCACCACCTTCGGCGGGCTGGCGATGCTCGTCGGGTTCGTGCTGCTCGGCGCGGTGAGCGGCAGCTACCAGTTGTCGTACCTGGTCGCCCACCCGCCGCAGGGCGGGGTCGCCGTCGCGGCCGCGGTCCTGCTGCTGCTCGGTGTGCTGAGCAAGTCGGCCATCGTGCCGCTGCACTTCTGGCTGCCGTCGGCGATGGCGGCGCCGACCCCGGTCAGCGCGTACCTGCACGCCGCCGCGATGGTGAAGGCGGGCATCTACCTGATCGCCCGGATGAACCCGCAGTTCGCGGCGCTCCCGGTGTGGCGCTGGTCGCTGCTCGTCCTCGGCGCCGCGGGCCTGCTGGTGGGCGCATGGAAGGCGCTGCGGCAGGCGGACCTGAAGCTGCTGCTCGCGTACGGCACCGTCAGCCAGCTCGGGTTCATGGCGTTCAGCTTCGGGATCGGCACCCCGCAGGCCGCGCTCGCCGGGGTGCTGCTGATCGTGGCGCACGCGCTGTACAAGTCGACGACGTTCCTGGTGGTCGGCGCGATCGACCACGCCACCGGCACCCGTGACCTGCGCCTGCTGTCCGGGCTCGGGCGGCGCGCGCCGCTGCTCGCGCTGGCCGCCGCGCTCGGCATCGCCTCCATGATCGGCGTGCCGCCGCTGCTGGGGTTCGTCGCCAAGGACGCCGTGTACGAGGCCGCCCGCGGCACCCTGCCGGCCGGCCCCGGCCCGGTCGTACTGGTGGCGGTGACGTTCCTCGGTGCGGTGCTCACCGTGGCGTACGGGGTGCGGTTCTGGTGGGGCGCGTTCGCGACGTGGGACCCGGACCGTCCCGAGGCGGACCGCGCCCGGCCCACCCACGCCGTCGGCCGCGGCATCGTCGCGGCGCCGCTGCTGCTCGCCCTCGCCGGGCTGGGCGCGGGGCTGACGCTGCCGTGGCTTGGGCCCGCGCTCGCGCGCGCCGCCGGTACGCCGGAGCTGGAGGTCGGGCTCTGGCACGGGATCGGGCTGCCGCTGCTCGCCTCGCTCGCCGGGCTGCTCGGCGGCGCCGTGCTGGTCGTCGCCCTGCGCCGCCGCGGGGCCGTACGCGCGCTCGTACCCGAGCACCTGGAGGCGCAGGCGCAGTACCGGCGCCTGATGCGCGGCCTGGACCGGGTGGCCGGCGAGGTCACCGGGGCCACCCAGCGCGGGTCGCTGCCCTTCTACCTCGGCGCCGCGCTCGTGGTGCTGGCCGCGCTGCTGCTGTGGGTGCTGCTGGCCGGCGGCCGCCCGGCGCTGCCCGGCGGTTGGGAACCGTGGGACAGCCCGGCCGAGGCCTGGGTCGCGGTGCTCACCGTCATCGCGGTCGTGGCCGCCGCGCGGTCGCGCCAACGGCTCGCCGCGGTGCTGCTCGTCGGGGTCAGCGGGTACGCGATGGTGGCCATCTTCGTGATGCGCGGCGCACCCGACCTGGCCCTCACGCAGGCCCTGGTCGAGACCTGCACCCTCGTCGCGTTCGTCCTGGTGCTGCGCAAGCTGCCCAAGACCATCCGCCACCGCCACTCCGGGCGGCAACGGGCCCGCCGGCTGCTCATCGCCATCCCCCTGGGCGTGCTCGTCGCGGTCGGTGGAGCGGTCGCGCTCGGCATGCGTACCGCCCCCGCGATCTCCGAGCGCTTCCCCGGCCCGGTGTACGACTTCGGCGGCGGACGCAACATCGTCAACGTGATCCTCGTCGACCTGCGCGCGTGGGACACCTTCGGCGAGATCTCCGTGCTGCTCGCCGCCGCGACCGGCGTCGCGAGCCTGGTGTTCCTGCGCCGGCCCACCGGCTCGCCGCCGCAGCTGGACCAGAACGCCCGCCGCCGTACGGCACTTCCGGCCCAGCACCGCACCTTCCTGCGCGGCGGGCTGGCGGTCGCGGCCGAGAACCGGTCCGTGGTGCTCGAGCTCGCCACCCGGGTGCTGTTCCCGACGATGATCGTGCTGTCGGTGTACCTGCTGTTCGCCGGTCACAACGTGCCCGGTGGTGGGTTCACCGGTGGGCTGGTCGCGGGCCTCGCGCTGGTGGTGCGCTACCTCGCCGCCGGGCGGTACGAGCTCGGGGAGGCCGCGCCCATCGACGCCGGGCTGGTCCTCGGGCTGGGCCTGCTGTTCGCCGGCGGCACCGGGGCCGCCGCGCTGCTCACCGGCGGCGCCGTGCTGCAGAGCACCATCTGGACCGCGACGCTGCCGCTGTTCGGCGACGTGAAGTTGGTCTCCGCGCTGTTCTTCGACATCGGGGTCTACCTGGTGGTCGTCGGCCTGGTGCTCGACATCCTGCGCAGCCTCGGCGCCGAGCTCGACCGGCGCGAGGAGTCCGCCGGCGCAGCGCCGAATGCGGGTGGGGAGCCGGCGCGATGACCGTCGACCTCACCCTCGTCGCGCTGACCGCGGTGCTGTACGTCGCCGGGTTCTACCTGCTGCTGGACCGCAGCCTGACCCGGCTGCTGCTCGGCGTCGTACTGCTGGGCAACGCCACGAACCTGCTGCTGCTCTCGGCCGGCGGGCCCGGCGGTTTCGCCCCGGTCATCGGCATCGCGCCGCTCGCGCAGATGTCCGACCCGCTGGTGCAGGCCATGATCCTCACCGCGATCGTCATCACGCTCGGGCTCGTCGCCTTCGTACTCGCCCTGATCCACCGCAACTTCGAGCTCGGGCAGGAGGAACCCGAGCCGGGCGTGACCGTCGAGGAGCTCGACGAGGTCGTCGACGACGAGGACGACGTACGCATCGCGCTGCTGGCCGGGCAGGCCGACACCGACGACGACGACGAACGCGACGAGCCGGACGACTTCGACCTGCTCGACCACGGCGGTCCCGCCGCGCCTCCCGCGGAGCGTGCGCCGTGATCCGCGTACTGGCACCGCTGCCGGTGCTGCTGCCGCTGCTCGCCGCCGGGCTGACGCTGGTGCTCGGGCGCTTCCCGCGCCTGCAGCGCACCGTCGCGGTCGCCGTGCTCGGCGCGGTCCTCGGAATCTCCGTGGTACTGCTGGTGAATGCCAACGCCTCCGCGCTGGGGGCCGAGGCCACGACGGTCGGCGGCTGGCCGGCCGAGCTGGGGATCTCGCTGGTCGTGGACCGGCTCTCCGCGGTCATGCTCGTCGTCGGCACCACGGTCACCTTCGGGGTGTTGCTGTACGCCATCGGGCAGGGCTCCGCGGACGCCCGCGAGGGCGACCCGCCACCGGTGTCGATCTTCTACCCGACGTACCTGGTGCTGACCGCCGGAGTCTGCAACGCGTTCCTGGCGGCCGACCTTTTCAACCTGTTCGTCGGCTTCGAGGTGCTGCTCGCCGCGAGCTACGTGCTGCTCACCCTCGGCGGTACCGGGCCCCGGATCCGCGCCGGGGTGACGTACGTCGTCATGAGCCTGCTCTCTTCGACGATCTTCCTGATCGGCATCGGGTTCACGTACGCCGCGACCGGCACCCTCAACCTGGCCCAGCTCGCCGAGCGGATCGGGGCGCTTCCGGAGGCGACGCAGACCCTGCTGCAGGTCGCGCTGCTCGTCGCCTTCGGCATCAAGGCGGCGGTGTTCCCGCTCTCGGCGTGGCTCCCCGACTCGTACCCGACGGCGCCCACGCCGATCACCGCGGTGTTCGCGGGACTGCTGACCAAGGTCGGCGTGTACGCGATCATCCGGGTGCAGACGCTGCTGTTCCCCTCCGGTGCCCTGGACGGGCTGCTGCTGTGGACCGCGCTCGCCACCATGCTGGTCGGCATCCTCGGCGCGATCGCGCAGACCGACCTCAAGCGGATGCTGTCCTTCACCCTGGTAAGCCACATCGGCTACATGGTCTTCGGCATCGGCCTGGCGACCACCGCGGGGTTCGCGGGCGCGATCTTCTATGTGGCGCACCACATTCTCATCCAGACCACGCTGTTCCTGGCCGCCGGGCTCGTCGAGTTCGGCGCGGGCAGCACACTGATCTCCCGGCTCGGCGGTCTCGCGCGGGTGGCACCGGTCATCGCGGTGCTGTTCTTCGTACCGGCGATGAACCTCGCGGGCATCCCGCCGCTGTCGGGGTTCATCGGCAAGCTCGGGCTGCTCGAGGCCGGCGCGCAGGTCGGCTCGCCGCTTGCGTGGGCGCTCGTGGGCGGCAGCGTGCTGACCAGCCTGCTGACCCTGTACGCGGTCGCCAAGGTCTGGAACCGCGCGTTCTGGCACCCGGTCGAGAACGACGACGCGCCCGAGTCCGAGCCCGGGCCGATGCGCAGCCAGGTACGGCTGATGGTGGGCGCGACAGCCGGATTCACCGTTGTCACGTTGGGTCTCACGGTGTTCGCCGGGCCGCTGTACGGGCTGGCCGACCGCGCCGCGCAGGACCTGCTCGCCCGCCGGCCGTACGTCGACGCCGTACTCCACCAGCCCGCGCCCGCCGGCCCGGTCGCCGCCCCGGTGGGAGGTGCGCCGTGAGCCCGCAGCGCCCGAACCGGTGCTGGGTCGTCGTACGCACGACCATCGCGCTCGGCTGGCTGCTCGTCGTCTGGGTCATGCTGTGGGGGACCTGGAGCGTGGGCACGGTGCTGTCCGGCCTGCTCGTGGTGTTCGGGATCGCCGTGGTGCTGCCGCTGCCGCGGGTCGACGTGCGCTGGCGGATCCGGCCGTTGCGGTTCGCCGTACTGGTGGGCGCCTTCCTGCGCGACCTCGTCGTGTCCAGCGTGCAGGTCGCCTGGCTCGGGATCCGGCCCGGGCCGCCGCCGAACAGCGCCGTCATCGGCATACGGCTGCGCAGCTCCTCGGACCTCGTGCTGACCGTCGTGGCCGAGCTGCTCACGCTCGTACCCGGCAGCGTCGTGATCGAGGTGTCGCAGACCGAGCACTCGCTCTACGCGCACGTCCTCGACATCGACGACACGCAGCAGGTCGAGGAGTTCCGCGAACGGGTCCGCGAGCTCGAGGAACGCGTCACCCGGGCGCTCGGGACAGAAGCGGACGTACGAGCCCTCTCGGAGGTGCCGTGAAGAAGCGAGAAGCGGGCCGGTGTGTGGCGGGGTGGTGCCCGGGGCGTCGGGGTGTGGCGGGGTCGCGCCCGGGGTGCCGGGGTTGCCGGGCAGCCGCTGCGGATGGGCTCGGGGACGCATGAACGTCGTGCTCGCCGTCACCATCGCCCTGCTCGGCGCCGCCGGGCTGCTGACCGTGATCCGCCTGGTACGCGGACCGTCCGCGCTGGACCGGGTCGTCGCACTGGACGCGCTGCTCGCGATCCTGACCTGCTCGGTGGCGACCGCGGCGGGGTACGCGCTGTACGCGATCGACGTACCGGTCGTCGTGGTGGTCTCGCTCATGGGCTTCATCGGCTCGACCTCAGTCGCGCGGCTGTTCCTGCAGGAGCGCGAATGACCGCGCAGTTGTTGGAGATCCTGTCGGCGGTGCTGCTGCTGTCCGGCGGGGCGCTCACCCTCGCCGCCGCAGTCGGCCTGATCCGCTTCCCCGACGTACTCGCCCGGATGCACGCCGCCACCAAACCGCAGGTGCTCGGGCTGCTGCTCGTACTCGCCGGGGTCGGCATCCAGCTGCGCGACAACGTCGACGTCTGGATGCTCGTACTGGCAGGGCTCTTCCAGCTGCTGACCGCACCGGTCTCGGCGCACCTGGTGGGGCGGCTGGCGTACCGCACCCGCCACTCGCGGCGTGACCAGCTCACCGTCGACGAGCTCGAACGCGACGCTCCGGGGGCATGAGAGCCAGATCGGCTCGGCGGCCTTGTCAGCTTGGCGGGCGTACGCGCGGTTGGCGGGTGTACGCGCGGTATAACCCGCGCTCACCCGCCATTCCGGGCGCGCTTCGTGGGTGGCGGGCGTACGTGGGGTATGGCTCGCGCTGACCCGCCATCGCGTTGCGCCACTTCGGTTGGCGGCCGTACGCGGGGCGTAGCCTGCGCTGACCCGCCAGTCTGGTCCCGTTTCCGGGATGGCGGGCGTACGTGCGGTATAGCCCGCGCTCACCCGCCATTCCGTGTGCGCTTCGTAGGTGGCGGGCGTACGTGGGGTATAGCTCGCGCTGACCCGCCATCGTGTTGCGCCACTTCGGTTGGCGGGCGTACGCGCGGTATAGCCCGCGCTCACCCGCCATCGCGGACGCGCTTCATGGGTGGCGGGCGTACGTGGGGCACGGCTCGCGCTGACCCGCCACCGCGTTGCGCCACTTCGGGTGGCGGGCGTACGCGGGGTATAACCTGCGCTGACCCGCCAACCTGAGCGGGCCTCGGGGTGGCGGGCGTACGTGGGGCACGGCTCGCGCTGACCCGCCATCGCGTTACGCCACTTCGGTTGGCGGGCGTACGCGGGGTATGGCTCGCGCTGACCTGCCATTGAAGGTCGTCCACAGGATGTACGGGTACACGCCAATCCACAGATCGCGCGTTCCAGCGTTGACAGTCCTTGCGAAGCAACAAGGATCGCCGGTCATGAGCGGACGTGCGGATGCGATCGAGTCGGTACCGGGTCTGCGCGAGCTGGTACGTCGGCAGGCGTGGCTGGCGCGCCGCGACCAGCTCGCCGGACTCGGGGTCGGACGCCACCACGTCGCTGCCCAACTCGCCGCCCGGCGCTGGCGGGAGGTCGCACCGACGGTGCTCGCGCTGACCACCGGCTGGCTCACTCCGCAGCAGCAGCGCTGGCTCGCGGTGCTGAACGTCGCGGGGCCGGCGTGGATCTCCGGGCTGACCGGGCTGGAGGTGCATGGCCTGCAGGGGTGGTCGCGGGCGTACGTCGCGGCGCTCGTCACGCACGGTTGCCATCCGCCGCGTCTGCCGCGTATCCAGTACCACGAGAGTCGCCGGCCGCCGGGGGAGCCGCCCGAGCTCTCCGCGGGTCTGCCGCTCGCGCCGCCCGCGCGCTGCGCCGTCGACGCCGCGGGCTGGGAGCAGAGTGCGCGTACCGCGCAGGGGTTGCTGATCGCGGTCGTGCAGCAACGGGTAGCGACCGTTGGGGACCTGCGGGAGGCGGTCGCCGCGACGGGACGACTGCGCCACCGGCGCGCGCTGGTCGCGGCGCTCGCGGACGCCGACGCCGGTTCGGAGTCGCTCGCCGAGGTCGACGTCGCCGCGCTGGTACGTACCGCGGGGCTGCCCGAGCCGCGGCGCCAAGAGCCGGGGATCGACGGGCTCGGCGGCCGCCGGCGCCGTGATCTGGAGGTCGATCTGCCGGACGGAACGGTACTGGTGATCCAGGTCGACGGCACCGCGCACTTTGCGCCACAGGCGATCTGGGACGACCAACTCAACGACGCCGGCGCGGCTGCGACCGGCAAGCTCGTACTGCGGGTGCCGGTCGCGGTGGCGCGCACGGATCCGGGGCAGGTCATCGCATCTCTCGTACGCATCCGCCGCGAGGCCGAGCGCCGCGCCATGGCAACCCCACTTCGGGTGGCGGGCCTGCGCGGGCTATAGCCCGCGCAG
>JAFIHG010000015.1 GCA_017848795.1 Candidatus Nanopelagicales bacterium
CAACGAGGGCGCGCTGTGCCGCAGCCATCACCCCCCGAAGACCCACGGCCTCATCGACATCATCGACTCCGCCGCCGACGGCTCCGCCGTGCTGATCACCGCACTCGGCCAACGCATCCCGATCCCACCCCGACCGGTCCTTCCCGAACCGCGCGAACCACTGCCGACCGACAACGACACCAGCCAGCACGACCCCGGCACGAACCCCACCGCGCAGAACGCCGACGAGCCCCCGTTCTGATTGTCAGGATCCCAAGGCCCTGCTGGAAGATCAGGCGACCCGTCGGTGGCCGAGCGTAAGTCGAGACCACGTCGGTGTCATGGTCTCGACTGCGCTCGACCAACGGGTGGTTTCGTCTCGCTGTCCGAGGGCGCTCGAACGGCCTGGGACGGCAGCGAGTTTCCCGCGCCGGGAGCGGTCCCGGTCGGGTGACCCTGCGGTGGTCGAGCGTGGTCGAGACCCGCTTGCTGATCATGGTCCGACTGCGCTCGACCAACGGCTGGTTGCGTCCGCTCTTTCCGAGCCGACCACGTCGGTGTTCATGGTCTCGACTGCGCTCGACCGTCGAGTGGTCTGGTCACGCTGTCCCTGACGGCGAGTGGCGGTGGTCTCGACCATCGAGTGGTTTCGTCTCCCGGCCCGTTGCGGGCGATGGGTTGGTCAGAACTCGTAACCGAACTCGGCGATGTCGTCGGCGAACAGCTCGGCGACGCGGGCTCGGGTGACGCTGTCGTAGTAGTCCTGGTACGGGCCGCGGCTGCCCTTGTGCAGGTGCGGCATCTTGGCCAGGGGCTTGAGTCCGAGCCGCTCGCGCACCACGTTGAACCCCTCGAGCAGGTCCTCGAACCGGCCCACGAAGTCCGGTTTGCGGTCCGGTGCGTACAGCACACCCACCTGGTTCAGGCCGAACCGCGGGTAGACCTCCGGGCCCCGGTCGAGGAACGTCGGGAAGTCCATGCCGCGCACCGAGCGCCACTCCTCGTACCGCTCGAAGCGCGAGATCTGCGCCTGGTCACCAGCGTCGGCGCGCTGCCGGGCCAGATCGATCATCGACCACCAGGACACCATGCGGTCCCACGGGTTGCGGACGAAGCCGAAGATCCAGTAGTCCCGCAGCCCGGGGTCCTTCTCGAGCATCGCCGAGAGGCCGGAGTGGCGGCTGTACGGATGGCTGACGTCGGGAACGTTCTTCTCCATCAAGCGCTCCATGCTGGCACCGCCCGTCTTCGGGTTGTGCACGAACAGGACGCGCTTCGCTTCGGACATCCGCACGGCGGCGAGGTTACCCAACCTGCAGGGCGTGCGGAGCCGTCGGCGTCACCGGCGATGCAGCCGCGCGCCGCGAGCGGCGTCCGGATACTGAGACAGCCGTGCGCGCAACTTTGTGCGCTCGTGCCCCGCTACCTACCCTGGCCTGGCGCACGGGGACCTCGTAAGGGGACGGCCGGCACGGGACGGTCCGCTGCCAGCCGCCGTGCCCGGGGACGGTCGCAGCCAGCGCACCGCCACTTGCAGTCGAGGAGCCACGGTGCCGCTCACCAGCGCGAACGCCCGCAGCAGCCGTGGTATCCCGGACGCGACGGTGGCGCGGTTGCCGGTCTACCACCGCGCCCTGTCCGCGCTCGCCGACCGCGGCGTCACCGTGGTGAGCAGCGACGAGCTGGCGAGCGCCAGCGGGGTCACGAGCGCGAAGCTGCGCAAGGACCTGTCCCACCTCGGCTCGTACGGCACGCGCGGCGTCGGGTACGACGTGGACTACCTGCTCTACCAGATCGCGCGGGTGCTGGGCCTCACCCAGGACTGGCCGGTCGTGATCGTGGGGGTCGGCAACCTGGGGCACGCGCTCGCGGGGTACGGCGGGTTCGCCTCCCGCGGCTTCCGCGTGGTCGGGCTCCTCGATGCCGACCCGGCACGCGTGGGCGAGCAGATCATGGCCGGCGACCAGCTGCTGTCGATCCGGGCGCTCGCCGACCTCGAGCAGGTCGTCGCCGAGTGCGGCGTGTCGATCGCGGTCATCGCGACGCCGGCGGCCGCGGCCCAGCAGGTGTGCGACCGGCTCGTCGCAGCCGGCGTCACGAGCATCTTGAACTTCGCCCCTGCCGTGCTCGCCGTACCGGAGACGGTCGGCATGCGGCGCGTCGATCTCGCCGTCGAGCTGCAGATCCTCGCGTTCCACGAACAGCGCCGGCTCGGCCTCGGTGCGGTGGTGAGCGCATGACCGCACTGCACGTCACGATGCCCAGTACAGCTTCATTCCCAGTCGTATCCGTTTCCGGCTCCGGCGAGCACTCGCCGGGGACCGGTCTGCTCGGGGAGCGCATGCCGTGAGCGTCACTGCCAGGAACAGCACCACCACCGCCACCGCTCGGACCGCCGGTAGGTCCCGGGCGAAGAAACCGGTGGGCAAGGTCGCCTTCGTCGCGGCCGGCCCGGGCGATCCGGAGCTGCTCACGGTGCGCGCGGTGCGGCTGCTCGCGGACGCCGAGGTCGTGGTGGCCGACGCAGGAGCCGGTGAACTGGTGCGCGACCTGCTGCGCGAGGACGCCGAGGTCGTCCTCGCGGTGGACGACGAGGGCCACCCGGTCGCACCGTCGGCCCGCGCGAAGCTGGTCGCCGATGCCGCCCGAGCCGGGCGTCAGGTGGTGCGCCTGCTCGCCGGCGACCCGATCATGGACGGCTCGCTCGCGCTCGAGGCAGCCGCCCTGAGCAAGTCCCGGCTCGGCTTCGAGGTCGCGCCCGGGGTGTCGCTGCTCAGCGGGGTGACGGCGTACGCCGGCGCCGGGCTGGTGGGCGGCAAGGCCCGGGAGGTCCGGGTCGTCGACTTCGACGACCCGGGTGTCGACTGGGCCGCGCACAGCACCTCACGGGTCTCCCTCGTCGTGCTCGGCGCGGCGGACCGGGTGGCCGAGCTGGCGCGCGTGCTGCTCGACGCCGGCCGCGCCGCGAGCACCCCTGTCGCGGTGACCCGCGGTGTCACGACGCTCGAGCAGTGCACGGTCTCGGCGTCCCTCGAGGAGATCGCCGCAGCGGCGAAGGCGGCCCGCCACAGCGGTCCCGGCGTGGTCGTGGTCGGAGAGGCGGTTGCGCAGCGCCGGCACCTGTCCTGGTTCGAGACCAAGCCGCTGTTCGGGTGGCGCGTCCTGGTACCGCGTACCCGCGAACAGCCGCAGGCGCTCACCGAGCAGCTGGTGCGCTACGGCGCACGTACCGAGGAGGTGCCGACGATCTCGGTCGAGCCGCCCCGCACGCCGCAGCAGATGGAGCGTGCCATCACCGGCATGGTCTCGGGCCGCTACCAGTGGGTCGCGTTCACCAGCGTCAACGCAGTGCGCGCGGTACGGGAGCGCTTCGAGCAGTACGGCCTCGACGCGCGCGCCTTCGCCGGGCTGAAGGTGGCCGCGGTGGGTGAGCAGACCGCTTCCGCCCTGGTCGCTTTCGGCGTACGCCCGGACCTGATGCCCACCGGCGACCAGACGACCGCCGAGCTGCTCGCCGACTGGCCCGAGTACGACCCGGTACTGGACCCGATCAACCGGGTGTTCCTGCCCCGGGCCGACATCGCCACCGACACCCTCGCCGGTGGGCTGGTCGAGCTGGGCTGGGAGGTCGAGGACGTCACCGCGTACCGCACGGTGCGCGCCGCGCCGCCGCCGGCGCCGATCCGCGACGCGATCAAGACCGGTGCGTTCGACGCGGTGCTGTTCACCTCGAGCAGCACGGTGCGCAACCTCGTCGGCATCGCGGGCAAGCCGCACGCCTCGACGGTCGTGGCGTGCATCGGCCCCGCGACCGCGAAGGCGGCCGAGGAGCACGGGCTGAAGGTCGATGTGCTCTCGCCCGAGCCGACCGTGTCGGCGCTGGCCGAGGCGCTCGCGGCGCACGGCGACGCGCTGCGCCTGGCCGCCCTGGAGACCGGCGAGCACGGCTGGCGTCCCAGCCGCCGGCGCAGCGGGGCGCGCCGCAAGGCGACCTGAGCACCGCCTACCGCACGGTGCACCCCTGCTGAGGAGGAGCATGTCCACCACCGTCGTGCACCTGCTGCGCCACGGCGAGGTCCACAACCCGGACCGGATCCTGTACGGCCGGCTGCCCGGGTTCCGGCTCTCCCAGCTCGGCGAGGTCATGGCGGCGCGGGCCGCTGCCACCCTCGCCGACCGCGACGTCGTGCTGGTGCGCTCCTCGCCGCTGGAGCGGGCGGTGCAGACCGCCGAGCCGGTCGCGGCCGAGCACGAGCTGGCGGTGGACACCGACGAGCGGCTGCTCGAGGCGGTGAACGTGTTCGAGGGTCAGCAGGTCAGCGTGGGCGACGGCGCGCTGCGCAAACCCTCGTCATGGCGTCACCTCTACAACCCGTTCAAGCCCAGCTGGGGCGAGCCGTACCAGCAGATCGCCGAGCGGATGCGTGCGGCGATCGACGATGTGCGGCGCGCGGCGCACGGCCACGAGGCGGTGCTCGTCAGCCACCAGCTGCCGATCTGGGTGGCGCGGCTCTCGCTGGAAGGACGGCGCTTCGCCCACGACCCGCGGCGGCGCCAGTGCGGGCTCGCGAGCATCACGTCCCTGCGCTACGAGGACGAGCGGCTCGTCGCGCTCACGTACGTCGAACCGTCCGCCGACCTCATCGCCGCCGCCGGCCCGCAGACGGCCAACGCGCACGGCGCGTGACACGCCCGTGGGTACGCCGGTGACGCGGAACAACTGGTCCGGCCGGCACGTCGGGCCGGGTGTGGGTGAGCGCGTGACGATGCGGTGGCGCGCCGTGGCCGCGCTCGCCCTCGTCGCCGCGCTGCTCGCCAGCGGGTGCTCCGCGGCGGCGGGGTCCACCGAGGGACCGACCGCGCGCCTCGCGCCCGGTGAGCGCCACGACGTACCGGCGGTCAGCGGCACCACCCTCGACGGGGACCGGTTCGACCTGGACGGCTGGCGTGGCAAGGTCGTGGTCGTGAACTTCTGGGGCTCCTGGTGCGTGACGTGCCGCAACGAGGCCGGCAGCCTGGAGCGTACGTACACCGCGCTCGCCGACCGGGGGGTCGAGTTCCTCGGCATCGCGACGCGGGACACGGTGGCGAACGCGAAGGCGTTCCAGCGCTCCTTTCCGGTGTCCTACCCCAGCCTCGTCGACGACCCGTCGACCAACGACTTCCTGCTCGCCTTCCGCGGCGAGCTGCCGGTCGCGAGCACCCCCACCACGTACGTGCTCGACCGGCAGGGCCGGATCGCGGCCCGGGCCATCGGCGAGGTCGACGAGGCGCGGCTGCGCTCGATCATCGAGCCGGTGCTGGCGGAGGCGGGCTGAGGCGTGTCCGCCGTCGACACCGTCCTGACCGGTTCGCTGCTGCTGGCCGTGCCGGTGTCGGTCGCCGCCGGTGTCGTGTCGTTCCTCTCACCGTGCGTGCTGCCGCTCGTGCCCGGCTACCTGTCCTACGTGACCGGGCTCTCCGGCGCCGACCTCGCCGAGCGGGCCGCGAGCGCCCCACGGGCCGCCGCGACCGCGGCCGACCCCGCACCGGGCGCAGCGGCCGGTCGCGCGGTGGCGACCGCGGTGCGTGCCCCCGAGGCGCCCGCGCCGGCGCCGTACCGGCGGGGACGGGTGCTCGTCGGGTCGCTGTTGTTCGTGCTCGGGTTCTCGCTGGTGTTCGTCTCGTACGGCACCCTCGTCGGGGCGCTGGGCGACCTGTTCCTCGCCCACGGCGCCCTCATCTCCCGCATCGCCGGGGTCCTCGTCATCGTGCTGGGGCTCGGCTTCCTGGGTCTGGTGCCGGGACTGGCGCGCGAGTGGCGGGTGCACCGGATGCCGCAGGTCGGGGTGTGGAGTGCCCCGCTGCTCGGCGTGCTGTTCGGCCTGGGCTGGAGTCCCTGCATCGGGCCGACGATCGGCGCCGTGCAGTCCCTCGCGCTCACCGAGGCGAGCGCGGCCCGCGGCGCGCTGCTCTCGTTCGCGTACTGCCTCGGGCTCGGGCTGCCGTTCGTGCTGGTCGGCCTCGCGTTCCGCCGCGCGCTGGGCGCGATCGGCTGGGTCAAGCGGCACTACGCCGTCGTCACCCGGATCGGCGGCGGGCTGCTCGTCCTGATCGGGCTGCTGCTGGTCACCGGGGTCTGGCAGCGGATCACCGCCGAGCTCACCACGTGGGCCGCCAACGTGACGACGGTGCTCTAGGTGGCCGGGCACAGCACCGCGACGGCGGCCGCTCCGGAGCCGGGCGCCGCCGGCCTGTCGACCGCGCCGGCGGAGGACCCGAGCGGCCCCCGCGGGCTCGGCCCGGTCGGCTGGCTGCGCTGGACCTGGCGGCAGCTGACCAGCATGCGTACGGCGCTGGTGCTGCTGTTCCTGCTCGCGATCGCCGCGATCCCCGGGTCGGTGTTCCCGCAGCGCACGCAGAACCTGCCCGCCGTCAACGACTACCTGCGCGACAACCCGACGTGGGGCCCGTTCATGGACCGCCTCGGGCTGTTCGAGGTGTACGGGTCGGCGTGGTTCGCGGCGATCTACGTGCTGCTGTTCGTGTCGCTGGTCGGGTGCGTGCTCCCGCGCACGGTCACCCACCTGCGCACGCTGCGCCAACCGCCCCCGCCGGCGCCGCGGCTGCTCGGCCGGCTGCCCGAGCACCGTACGACGACGGCCGACGCCGACCCGGAACAGGTGCTCGCGCAGGCGCGGCAGGCGCTGCGCGCGCGACGCTGGCGGGTCCGCACCGGCAGCGACGCGGTCTCCGGCTGGGTGGCGGCAGAGAAGGGCTACGCCCGGGAGACCGGCAACCTGCTGTTCCACCTCGCGCTGCTCGGGATCCTGGTGGCCGTCGCCGTCGGCTCGCTGTTCGGGTTCTCCGGCAAGGTGATCGTCAAGACCGGCAGCGGGTTCGCCGACACCGTCTCGCAGTACGACGAGTTCTCACCGGGCCGGCTGGCCGGTGCCGATCAGCTCCCGCCGTTCTCGATGACGCTCGACGCGTTCCACGCCGACTACCAGCGCGGCGGGCGCCAGAACGGCGCGCCGCGCAGCTTCGAGGCGACCGTCACCTCCAAGGAGACCCCGGACGCCGCCCCGGTCACCACCACGGTCGAGGTGAACGAACCGCTCGAGGTGTCCGGCGTACGCATGTACCTGACCGGCCACGGCTACGCGCCCACCTTCACCATCCGCGACCGCTCCGGGCAGGTCGTCTTCCACGACACCGTGGTGTTCCTGCCGCAGGACGGGAACTTCACCTCCACGGGCGTGGTGAAGGTCCAGGACACCGATCCACCGTTCGCGCTGCAGGGGATCTTCCTGCCGACCGCCGCCATCGACGAGCAGCGCGGTCCCTACTCCTCGTTCCCTGCGGCGGACAACCCGGCGGTGTTCCTGGCGGCGTGGACCGGTGACCTGCGCCTCGACACGATCCCGAATGTGTACCGCCTCGACACCACCGGTATGGAACGCGTGGGCATCAAGGCGCTCACCCCGGGGCAGAGCTGGACGGTGCCGCAGACCGGCCACCGGGTGAGCTTCGACGGGTTCGTCGAGTTCGGCGCGTTCTCCGTGGCGCGCGACCCGGGCAAGCTGCCGGCCCTCGTCGCGTCGGTGCTCGCCGTGCTGGGGCTCGCCCTCTCGCTGCTGGTACGCCGCCGCCGTGTCTGGGTCCGCGCCCGCCGCGCCGCGGATGGGTCTACCGTGGTCGAGGTCGCCGGCCTGGCCCGCAGCGAGCACGCCACCGTGGCGGGCGACCTGGACACGCTCGTCGCGGCCCTGCCCGGCCCCGACCCGGGTCCCTGACACGCAGCTCGAGAAGGGAACGCCGTTGCCGGTCGACCTCACGCTCGCCCAGCTGAGCAACGAACTGGTCTACGCGTCCATGGCGGCGTACGCCTGCGCCCTCGTCGCGTTCGCCGCATGCCTCGCCGCGCGGCCCGGCCGTGCGCTGGAGCCGGCCGCCGCGCCCGCCGGCGCGCTCGCCGCCCAGGGCGAGGGCGGCGTCGGCACGCTGACGCGGGTCACGAGCGGGCCACCCGCCCCGCCGGCGCCGCCCGCCTCCCCGGGCCGGCGCGCCGGCAACATCGGGCTGGCGCTGACCTGGCTGGCGACGCTGCTGCTGGGCGGTGGCGTACTGCTGCGCGGGCTGTCGGTGAGCCGGCCGCCGTTCGGGAACATGTACGAGTTCTCGATCGCCTCCGCGCTGGCGATCAGCGCCGCGTTCCTCGTGCTCTCGCTGCGGCGCGACCTGCGCTTCCTCGGGCTGTTCGTCACGCTGCCGGTGCTGCTGACGCTCGGCCTTGCCATCACGGTGCTCTACACCGACGCCGAGCAGCTGATGCCGGCGCTGCAGTCGTACTGGCTGGTCATCCACGTCACGCTCGCCACCATCTGCGGCGGCGCGCTCTGCGTGGCGGCCGCACTGACGGTGCTCTACCTGGTCGTCGACGTCGGCGAGCGCCGTACCCGGGCCGGTCGCGCCTTCCGCCTCGCACCGCTCGTGGACCGGCTGCCGTCCGCCGCCCGGCTCGACGCGCTCTCCTACCGCGTCACCGCCTTCACCTTCCCGCTCTGGACGTTCACGATCATCGCCGGCGCGATCTGGGCCGAGGCGGCCTGGAGCCGGTACTGGGGCTGGGACCCCAAGGAGGTCTGGGCGTTCATCACCTGGGTGGCGTACGCCGCGTACCTGCACGCGCGGGCGACGGCCGGCTGGAAGGGGCGGCGCGCGGCGTATCTCGGCCTGGTCGCCTTCGCGTGCTTCCTGTTCAACTACTACGGCGTGAACATCTTCTTCAGCGGCCTGCACTCCTACAGCGGGCTCTGAGCGCGGACCGTCCCGTCGGCGCGGGCGCGTCAGGCGCGGGCTTCCGGGTGCGGGTCGTCCTCGGGGCTGCCGGCGGCGCGGCGCCGGCGCATCTTGCGCTCCCAGGCCGCCTGGTCCAGCCGCTGCAGGAACTCCGGGTCGTCGTCCGGTGCGACCGGCCCCCGCCGTCGCCCGGGCAGCCCCGGCACGCGCGGGGAGTACGGGCGGTCGCTGCCGCCGCCCCCGCCACCGCCGCCCCAGCCGCCGCCGCGGTCGTACGGGTCGGTGCGCGGCCGGCCGAGGAACAGCCAGGCGAGCGCGCCGAGCAGCGGCACCACCACGATGAGCAGCAGCCAGAGCAGCTTGGGCAACGAGCGCGCCTGGTTCGACGGCGTCATCAGCGCGTCGATGAGGGCGTAGATCATGATCACGAAGGGGACCGCGAACAACAGGAACCTGCCCATCGCAACTCCCCTCGTCCTGCGCACCGCCCGTGCGCGCGTTGCTACCAGCGTAAGCCCGCCGGCCGCGCGGCGTCGGCTCGAGGTCGTAGCAACGACGACGGCCACCGCGCCCGCCTCGTGGGCGGTCCGGCGGTGGCCGTCAGGATCGGGTGGCGGGTACCCCGCCCCGCGATGTCAGCGAGTGCGCTTGTCGGACGTGCGGTCGGCATACCTGACGAAGACGCGGGCGACCTCGAGGGTCAGCATTACTCTCACTACCTTCCGATGGTTCCCCGGTGGGTGACCGGGCAGGACCTACGATAGCAAGGCTACTGACGAGTATCAAAACGGGTTCCGATGCAGGAGCTCGCATCTGCCTAGGAACGGGATGCTGATGGCCACGTGGGACGGTGTCGACCGCGCACTGCTCGCGGAGCTGCGCCGCAACGGCCGGGCGACGTACGCCGAGCTCGCCCGGCTGGTCGGGCTCTCCGCGCCGAGCGTGCAGGACCGGGTACGCCGGCTCGAGGAGCGCGGCGTGATCGCCGGGTACCAGGCGGTGCTGCCGCCGGCCGCGCTGGGGCTGGACGTCACGGCCCTGGTCGGGATCGCCCTCGGCGAGCAACCGGGCCAGCAGGACGTGGCCGACCGGCTCGCGCAGGTGCCGGAGATCGAGGACTGCTACTTCGTCGCCGGGGAGGACTCCTTCTTCGCCAAGGTCCGCGTCGCCGACGTCGCCGCCCTCGAGCGCACCCTGGCGCGGCTGCAGGGCATCCCCGGGGTGGCGCGCACGCGCACCACCGTGGTGCTCTCCACCCGGTGGGAGGGACGCCCGCAGGAGCTGCCCGAGCACCCCGTAGCGTCGTCCTCATGAGCACGCCAGCGCCGCCGCCACCGCCGCCCGGCGAGGAGCCGCCGCCCGCACCGCAGGCGCGTGCCGGACGCGCGCACCCGTTCCTGCTCTACAACCTGGCCCGGCTGACCGTGTTCGCCATCGTGCTCGGGGTGTGCTACCTGCTCGGCTTCCGGGGGCTGCCGCTGCTGCTCGTGTCGCTGCTCGTCAGCGGGGCGATCTCCTTCGTCGTGTTGCGGCGGCTCGCCGACTCGGCCGGAGCGAGCTTCGTCGGCGCGTGGCGGCGGATGAACACGCGGATCGACGAGCGCTCGCGCTCGGAGGACGACCAGGACCCGTCCTGAGCCCGGCCGGTCGCGTGCAGTGCAGCCTGGCCGCGTTCAGTGCAGCCGGCCGCGTTCAGTGCAGGGCGGCGTCGGCGAGCACGCCGGCCGCGAGCGTGAGCGCGTACGCCAGCGTGAGGCGCCCGGTGCCGGACAGCACGGGGACGAGCTCGCGACCGGTGACGCCGCGGCGCACCCGCCGTACGAGCGGCACCGCCAGCGGGGACGAGGCGAACGCGAGCAGCGCGCCGCGGGGCCAGGCGTGCGCACCGGTGCCCGTGAGGCCGAGCAGCCCGACGGCGAGCACCACGAGGTACGCACCGGCGAGGCAGCCGAGGTAGAGCCGGCGGGTCCCGCCGTCGCCCAGGCGCACCGCCAGCGTGCGCTTGCCGTGCGCGGTGTCGCCCGGGATGTCGCGCAGGTTGTTCGCGACGAGGATCGCCACGATCAGCAGCCCGGTACCGGTCGCGAGGACGACGGCGAGCGCGGTGATGGCGCCGAGCTGCACGTACGCCGTACCGGCGGTCGCGACGAGCCCGAAGAACACGAAAACGAACAGCTCGCCCAGGCCCGCGTACCCGTACGGGCGCGGGCCCCCGGTGTAGAACCAGGCGGCCGCGACGGCGGCGGCACCGACGGCGAGCAGCCACCAGGCCCCGGTGAGCAGCACGAGCGCCAGCCCGGCGACGGCTGCGACGGCGAACGCGAGCAGCGCCGCGACGAGCACCTCGGACGCGGACGCGAGCTGCTGCCCGACGAGGCGGACCGGGCCGACCCGTACCGCGTCCGTGCCGCGCACGCCGTCGCTGTAGTCGTTGGCGTAGTTGACCCCGACCTGCAGGGCGAGCGCGACGACGAGCGCGATCGCGGCGCGGTCCCACACGACCGCGCCCTGGTAACCCGCAACGGCGGTCCCGACGAGCACCGGGGCGAGGGCGGCAGGCAGCGTACGGGGCCGGGCGCCCGCCACCCAGTCCCGCGCGCTCGCCACGGGGCGCATCCTCCCGCGTGCGGCGCCGTGCCTGCGGTGGTGGTCGCCTGCCGCGGTCGTGGGCGCCGGGTTCGCGCCGTCAGGACGGCGAGGCGGGTGCGGCGGCGAGCAGCGCCTGGCGGTCCGGTTTCCCGCTCGCCAGCAACGGGATCTGCGCCAGGCGTACGAACGCGCGGGGTACGGCCGCGGCGCCGAGCTCGGCGCGTACCGCGGCGCGCAGCGCGTCGTCCGGCGCCGGGGTGCCGGTCAGGTACGCGATAAGGCGCGCGCCCCGCACCCGGTCCGGTACGGCGACGACGTACGCATCCCGCACCCCCGGCGTCGCGCGCAGTGCGGCGGTGACCGCCGGCAGCGCCACGTTGGTGCCCGCGACGACGACGACGTCGTCGGCCCGCCCGACCACGGTGACCCGCCCGTCCGCACCGACGCGACCGAGGTCGCTCGTGACGAGCGTGCCGTCCCGCAGCGCCGGATCCGGCGCGAGCCGGTAGCCGGCCGCGACCGCCGCGCCGCTCACCGCGAGCCGGCCCAGGCTGCGCCCGTCGGGGGCGTCGGTGCGGATCGTGAGGCCGGGCTGCGGCAGCCCGTCGTACGCCGCGCCGCCGCACGTCTCGCTCGTGCCGTACGACACCAGTACCGCGATCCCGTGCGCGCGCAGCGTCTCCCGCAGGTCGCCGGGGGTCGCGGCCGCGCCGGAGAGCACCGCGTCGAACTCGCGCAGCGGGTCGAGCCGCCCGGCGTCGGCGAGGCGTTGCAGCTGGGCCGGTACGAGCGAGACGTACCGGCGGCGGGCGCCACGGGAGGCGGCGACGGTGGCGGCGAACCGCTCCGGGTCGAACCGGAGCGCGCCGCCGGTGGACGGGTCGACGTGCAGCGCGGTGCCGGCGAGCACGGTACGCACGAGCACCATGAAGCCCCCCACGGTGTGGGCGGGCAGCGCGAGCACCCAGTCGCCGGGGCCGCCGAGCCGCTCCTCCAGCGCGGCGGTGGCGGCGCGTACCGCACGCTCGGTGAGCAGCACACCACGCGGCGCCCCGGTGGAGCCGGACGTGGCGACGACGGCGACGACGTCGGCGCGCTCGAGCGGCAGGTCCGGACGCAGCGCGGCCCGCACGCGTGCGGCGTACCCGTCGCCGGAAGCCGGCACCGGCGCCACAGCGGGCCCGCCGGCGAGCGCGGTGGCGAACGCGTCGCGCAATGCGTAGGCTCCGGACGGCCCGGGCGCCACGGTCACCTCGACCAGGTCCCGCACCCGCTCACCCTAGGGTAGGCGGCATGGACTCGCGCACCCGCTACCCGCTGCCGCCCGTCATCGCCCCGGGGAGTCCTGCGGAACGCGATCCGGCGCACTCGAGCATCGCGCCGGGTGCGCAGTGGGAGGCGCGCGGGGAGTACGGCGACATCCGGTACGAGGTGAGCACCGGCGACGACGCCGGGATCGCGAAGATCACGATCTGCCGCCCGGAAGTACGAAACGCGTTCCGGCCGCAGACACTTTTCGAGCTGGCCGACGCGTTCAACGTTGCCCGCGACGACGATGCCATCGGGGTCATCGTGCTGACCGGGCAGGGCGACGCCGCGTTCTGCTCCGGCGGCGACCAGCGGATCCGCGGCGACGACGGCTACCTCGGTGACGACGAGGTGGCGCGCAAGGGCATCGGGCGGCTGAACGTGCTCGACCTGCAGGTCCAGATGCGCCGTACTCCCAAGCCGATCGTCGCCATGGTCGCGGGCTACGCGATCGGGGGAGGCCACGTGCTGCACGTGTGCTGCGACCTCACGATCGCCGCGGACAACGCCCGTTTCGGCCAGACCGGCCCGAAGGTCGGCTCGTTCGACGGTGGCTACGGCTCCGGGCTGCTCGCCCGCGAGGTCGGGCAGAAGCGGGCCCGCGAAGTGTGGTTCCTGTGCCGGCAGTACGGCGCCGAGCAGGCGTACGACTGGGGGCTCGTCAATGCGGTCGTACCGCTCGCCGACCTCGAACGCGAGACCGTGCAGTGGTGCCGCGAGATGCTGGTGAAGTCGCCGATCGCGTTGCGGATGCTGAAGGCTTCGCTCAACGCCGCCGACGACGGGCTCGCCGGCCTGCAGCAGCTCGCCGGCGACGCGACGATGCTGTTCTACATGTCCGAGGAGGCGCAGGAGGGCCGCGACGCCTACACCGCCGGCCGGCGCCCGGACTTCTCGCGGTTCCCCAAGCGGCCGTAGCGGTTCCGGTGCGGCTGCCGGTGCCGCCGGGGCTGGCCGCGGCGGGGATCGTGGAGGCGGTGCCGTACGCGCTGGCGCTGACCCGCACCTTCCGCCGCACCACGGTCCGCGAGGGCGTGCTGCTGCGGGGACCGGCCGGGTGGGGGGAGTGGGCGCCGTTCCCGGAGTACGACGACGCCGTCGCGGCGCGCTGGCTGGCGGCCGCGCGGGAGGCGGCCATCCGCCCGTTCCCGGCGGCCCGCCGCGCCGCGGTCGCCGTGAACGCGATCGTGCCCGCGCTGCAGCCGCAGGCGGCCGCCGCGTTCGCCCGTTGCGCCCACGACGAGTCCGGCTGCACCACGATCAAGATCAAGGTCGCGGAGCCGGGAGAGCCGCTGGAGACCGACGTCGCCCGGGTCGCGGCGGTGCGCGCGGCCGTACCGGCGGCCCGCATCCGCATCGACGCGAACGGCGGCTGGACGCTGCCCCAGGCCCGCGCGGCCCTCGCGGCGCTGGGGGACCTGGAGTACGTCGAGCAGCCCTGCGCCGCGCTCGCCGACTGCGCCGCCGTACGCGACCTGGCGCCGGTCGCGCTCGACGAGGCGGTCCGGCTCGGCGGTGCGGACCTCGCCGCGCTGCGGGCCGCCGCGGACCTGATCGTGCTCAAGGCGGCCCCGCTCGGCGGGGTACGCGCCGCACTCGCCCTCGCCGAGCGGTGCGGGCTGCCCGCGGTGGTCAGCGGTGCCCTCGACACCGCCGTCGGGCTCTCCGCCGGCATCGCGCTCGCGGCGGCGTTGCCCGAGCAGCCGTACGCCGCGGGCCTCGGCACCGGGCGGCTGCTGGCACGCGACGTGACGGCCGACCCCGTCGTACCGCGCAAGGGCGTGCTCGCCGTACGCCGCTACGCACCGGACCCCCGCGCGCTGCAAGGCGCCGCCCCGGCGGCGGAGCGGTGCCGGTGGTGGGCGGCGCGCCTGGCCCGGGCGGCGGCGCTGCTGCCCCCGCCCCAGGACGACTGACGGGCGGGCCCGGCGGGCGGGCCGGTGACGGCGGCGCCGGGTGGGGAGAATGGCGGGGTGAACCCGTCCACCGCGCAGGGTCTGGTGATCGTCGACGAGCTGGTGCGGTGCGGCATCACCGACGTGGTGCTCTCGCCCGGCAGCCGCAACGCACCGCTCGCCCTCGCACTCGCGGCGGCCGACGCCGCCGGCCGGCTGCGGCTGCACGTGCGGATCGACGAGCGCAGCGCCGGCTACCTGGCGCTGGGGCTCGCGCTGCGCAGCGGGCAGGCGACACCGGTCGTGACGACCAGCGGGACGGCGGTCGCGAACCTGCTGCCGGCGCTGACCGAGGCGTCGTACGCCGGCATCCCGCTGGTCGCCATCACCGCGGACCGGCCCCCGGAACTGCGCGGGATCGGCGCCAACCAGACCATCGACCAGGTCAAGCTGTTCGCCGGCACCGTGCGGTGGAGCCACGACCTCGGCGTCGCGGAGGCGGCGCCGGGGCAGGTGGCCTACTGGCGCCGCACCATCGACCGCGCGCTCGACGTCGCGGTGGAGGACGCGACACCGGGGCCGGTGCACCTCAACGTGCCGCTGCGCGCTCCCCTCGTACCGGCCGACGACGACCCGGACTGGGTGGAGCCGCTCGCGCTCGTGCCGGACGACATCGACCCGGACGACCTGCCGGACCTCGCGCCGCGGACCGTCGACGGGCGACTCTCGCTCTCGGCGGCCGAGCCGCTGGACGAGGTCCTCGCTCCGGTGCTGGGCGGCGACGCCGGGCTCGCCGCGCTGGCCCTCGCCCTGGGCGGCGACGAGCTCGACCTGTCCGACGAGGACGCGGACGACGAGGACGAGAACGAGGACGAGCAGGACGCGGAGCTCGGGTACGGGAGCGCCCCCGGCGCCGCGCCGAGCGTGATCCCGACGCGTGGGGTGGTGCTGGTCGGCCACGACCCGGACCCCGACCATGGCGATGCCGCGATCGCCCTCGCCGAGTCGTGCGGCTGGCCGCTGATCGGCGAGCCCACCGGCAACGCCCGCAGCGGCGACACCACCCTCACCCACGGCGCGCTGCTGCTGGCCGACGAGCGCTTCGCCGCCGAGCACGTCCCCGACATCGCGGTCGTCGTCGGCACCGTCGGTCTGGAGCGCAGCGTGCTCGCGCTGCTCGCCCGTACCCCGCTCGTCGTGACGGTCGACCCGCGGGCGGCGGCGCTGCGCCCGGACCCGGCGGGCAACACGACGATCCACGTCTCGGACGTCCCCGAGCCGCCCGAGGACTACCCGGGGTACGACGACGGCTGGCTCGACTCGTGGCTGGCCGCCGACGCGCTCGCCCAGGCGGCCGTGGAGCGCACCCTCGACGCCACCGACCGGCTCACCGGCCCGGACGTCGCCCGCACGCTGTGGGACCTGCTCGGCGCCGACCACCTGCTGTTCGTCGCGGCGAGCTGGCCGGTGCGGCACCTGGGCACCTTCGCGCGGGTACGGGACCGGACCGAGGAGCCGCTGGTCATCGGCAACCGCGGGGCCTCGGGCATCGACGGGCTCGTCGCGAGCGCCTGGGGCGCGGCACTCGCCCACCAGGCCGAGCAGACCGCCCTGCTGGAGGACGAGACCGGCGCGCTCAGCGTGATGACGAGCGAGGGCGGGACCACGTACGCGCTGCTCGGCGACCTGGCGTTCCTGCACGACCACGGCGGGCTGCTCGCCGGCCCCGACGAACCCCGCCCGGACCTCGTGCTGGTCGTGATGGACAACGACGGGGGCGGGATCTTCAGCCAGCTCGAGCAGGCCGGGCAGCCGCACTTCGAGCGGGTCTTCGGTACGCCGCTCGGGCTGGACCTGGTCGGCGTCGCGCAGGCGGCGGGAATCCCGGCGCGCCGGGCGAGCGACGTCACGACGCTGGTGCGACAGCTCGAGGAGGCGACCGAGACCGGGGGCGTGCAGGTGGTCGTCGCGTCCCTCGCCGACCGGGAGGCGGAGGCGGCACTGCTGCGCACCGTGCAGCAGGCGGTGTCGACCGCGCTCGGGGCCGCGGCCACCGGCTGAGCCGCCGACCACCCGGCGGCACGCCAGTATCGCTCGAGGGCGATATCATCGCCGGGTGGCGATGACTGCGGCCGAGCCCGCGACCCTGGACGATGCGGCGACTGCCGCGTACGCGCACCTCTTCCAAGGACTCGCCGACCCGACCCGCCTGGTGCTGCTGCAGCACCTGGCCTCCGGCGAGCACCGCGTCCGCGACCTGGTCGAGCACATCGGCTTCGCGCAGTCGACGGTCAGCAAGCACCTGGCCTTCCTGCTGGAGTGCCGGCTGGTCGCCGTACGGCCCGACGGGCGCTCCTCCTGGTACTCGCTCGCCGAGCCCGTCCTGCTGGGATCGCTGATCGCCTCCGCCGAGGCGCTGCTCGACGCGACCGGCACCCGCCGCGTGCTCTGTTCCCACCTGCGCCACCCGGTCGCTGCGGCACCGGACGTGACAGCCGCGCCGGTCGCGGCAGCGCCCGGAACGGGTGAGGGCTGATGGGCGCGGGACACAGCCACGGCCCGGCGCCGGGCGACGTCGGGCACCCCGGGGACCACCGCCGCACGCTCGCTATCGCGTTCGCCATCACGATGGCGATCGTCTTCGCGCAGGCGTTCGGCGCCTGGCTGACCGGCAGCCTCGCGCTGCTGACCGACACCGCGCACGCCCTGACCGACGCGTCCGGGCTGCTCGTCGCACTCGTCGCCGGGACGCTGATGCTGCGGCCCGCGTCCTCCCGGCGCACCTGGGGCTTTCGCCGCATCGAGGTGCTCGCGGCCCTTGGCCAGGCGACGCTGCTGCTGGGCGTCGGTGCGTACGCCGCCATCGAGGGTGTCCGGCGGCTCTTCGAACCGCCCGAGGTGCCCGCCGGCGAGCTGCTGATCTTCGGTGTCGTCGGCCTCGTCGCGAACCTCGCCGCCATCGCCGTCCTCGCCTCCAGCCGGAGCGCGAACTTCAACATGCGCGCGGCGTTCCTCGAGGTGCTCAACGACGCGCTCGGTTCGCTCGGGGTCATCGTCGCCGCGATCGTCATTGCCACCACGGGGTTCGAGCGTGCGGACGCGATCGCGGGCCTGTTCATCGCCGCGCTGATCGTGCCGCGCGCCTTCCGGCTCATGCGGGAGACCTCGCGCGTACTGATGGAGTTCACCCCGGAAGGCCTGGACCTGGACGAGGTACGCCGCCACCTGCTCGCCCTGGACCACGTGCGCGACGTGCACGACCTGCACGCGTCGACGGTCGCGACCGGGCTGCCGATCCTGACCGCCCACGTCGTCGTCGACGACGAGTGCTTCACCGACGGCCACGCCGCGGAGATCCTGGCGCACGTCAAGGACTGCGTCGCCTCGCACTTCCCGGTCGCGATCCACCACTCGACGTTCCAGATCGAGACCGAGAGCGTGAGCCGCCACGAGCCGGACTCGCTCAAGCACGACTGACCGCCGGTACGCGCCTCAGTCGGGCTCGAGGGCGTCGCGCATCGCGACGAGCTTGGCCTGGGACTCGGCGAGCTCGGTCGCCGGTTCGGAGCCGGCGACGATGCCGCACCCGGCGTAGAGCCGGATGCTCCCGCCCTCCAGCTGGCCGCACCGCAGCGCGATGCCGAGCTCGCCGTCACCGCGCGCGTCGGTCCAGCCGACCGGTCCGGCGTAGCGCCCGCGGGCCATGCCCTCCAGCTCGCGGATCACCGTGAACGCCCGCTCGGTGGGCGTCCCGCAGACGGCGGCCGTCGGGTGCAGCGAGGCGGCCAGCGCGAGCACCGGCGCACCGTCCACGAGCTGGCCGGTGACGTCGGTGGCCAGGTGCTGGACGTTGGCCAGGCGCAGCAGCGACGGCGCTTCCGGCACGCTCAGGTCGGTGCAGTGCACGGTCAGCGCGGCGGCCACCGACTGCACCGCGTACTCGTGCTCGGCGTGGTCCTTGGCGGAGGCGAGCAGCGCCGACGCGAGCGAGGCGTCGTCGTCCCGGTCGGCGGAGCGGCGCATGGTGCCCGCGAGGACGCGCGAGGTGACCTCGCTGCCGGTCCGCCGTACCAGCAGCTCCGGCGTCGCGCCGACCAGGCCCGCGACGACGTAGGTCCAGCACGAGGGGTACGCCGCGGCGAGCCGGGTGAGCAGCCGGCGCACGTCGAGGTGGGGGCCGCTCGCCACGATGTCGCGGGCGAGCACGACCTTGTCCAGCTCGCCGGCCTCGATCCGGCGTACCGCCTCGGCGACCGCGCCCTGCCACTGCGGCGCCGTGAGGCTGCCCTCGGCCCAGCGCACCGAGCCGTGGACGGCGGGGCGCGGGCGGGCCACGGCTCCGGTGCGGACCCGGCGCAGCAGCTCCCGCGCCCGGCGCGGCTCGGCCGCGGTGACCGTCGCCCAGGCCCGGCCGTCGCGCACCGCCAGCAGCACCTCGGGCACCACCACGACGGACGCCGCGGTGCTCTGCGGGTCGAAGGCGAACGAGCAGAACGCGACCGGGCCGCTGGCCGGTGCGCCGACCTCGTCCTGCACCGCCGCCCGCGCGCACCACTGCGACCACCAGCGCTGGGCGCGGCTGAAGCGCTCCGGGCCGCTCACCTCGAGCCGCGCCGCCTCGCCCCAACCCACCAGGCCGGACTGGGCGTCCGTGCCGCCGCTGACCCAGGCGCCGGACGGCTCCTGCGCGAGCCCGGCCAGCAGCGACCCGACCTCGTCCGGCGGGAGCTCCACGGTGCGTACGGTCGTCCACGCCGGTCGCGACGCGCCCGCCGACGTGGTCGACGGGGCGGAGGTCACCGGCTCAGGCTAGCCACCCGGATGCGCCGCGGCGCGCCGCGTGGTCCGGGCCGGCGGTCGCTGATCCTCCCGGGCCCGACGCGGGGACCCGACGCAGGCGGTAGGCTACCGGCAGGTTCGTGAAGGAATTCACAAGCGCACCAGCAGATCCGGTCCCCCAGTCCCAGCGAGGTCCGAGCACCGTGGTCGTCCACGCTCCGTACGACGCCGACGTGATCGTCGTCGGCGCCGGTCCGGGCGGCAGCGCCGCCGCCTACCACCTGGCGCAGCAGGGCCTGGACGTCCTCGCCCTCGAGAAGACCACCTACCCGCGCGAGAAGGTCTGCGGCGACGGGTTGACGCCACGCGCGGTCAAGGCGCTCGTCGGCATGGGCATCGACACCACACCGGCGAGCGGCTGGGCGCGCAACCGCGGGCTGCGCATCATCGGCGGCGGGCACCTGCTGCACATGGACTGGCCCGACCTCTCCACCTTCCCGGGGTACGGGCTGACACGCACCCGCAAGGACTTCGACAGCGTGCTCGCCGAGCGTGCCGGCGCCGTCGGCGCCCGCGTGCAGCAGGGCACCGCGGTCACCGGCCCGGTCCGCGACGACCGCACCGGGCGCATCGTCGGGGTGGAGGCCAAGTACGAGGGGCGCACGGTCACCTACCGGGCGCCGCTGGTGGTCGCCGCAGACGGCAACAGCAGCCGGCTCTCCACCCGGTCCGGACGCCCGCGCCGCGAGGACCGCCCGATGGGGGTCGCGGTCCGCACGTACTACCGCAGCCCGCTAAGCGACGACGAGTGGCTCGAGAGCCACCTCGAGCTGTGGGACGAGGGCCGGTTGCTCCCCGGCTACGGCTGGGTGTTTCCGCTCGGTGACGGGACGGTCAACGTCGGGCTCGGCATCCTCGACAGCAGCCCGGCGTTCGGCAAGGTCGACTACAAGGCGCTGCTCACCCGCTGGGTGGCCGGGCTGGCCGAGAAGTACGAGTTCACCGAGCCGATCGAACCGGTACGCGGCGCCGCGCTGCCGATGGCGTTCAACCGTCGGCCGCACTACGCCGACGGGATGCTGCTGATCGGCGACGCCGCCGGCATGGTGAACCCGTTCAACGGCGAGGGCATCGCCTACGCGATGGAGTCGGCGCAGATGGCGGCGCAGGTGATCGGGCAGGCGCTGGCCCGCCCGACGCCGTACACCCGGGAGAAGGCGCTCGCCGACTACCCGCGCTTGCTGCGCGAGGAGTACGGCGGCTACTACACCCTCGGGCGCATCTTCGTGAAGCTCATCGGGCACCCGGAGGTGATGCGGCTGTGCGTGACCCGCGGGCTGCCGCACCCCTGGCTGATGAAGGTGACGATGACCCTGCTCTCCAACCTGCGCGACCCGCGGGGCGGGGACGCCGTGGACCGGCTCGTCAACACCCTCGCGAGAGTCGCCCCCGCCGCCTGAGAAGCCCGCCGCGCACCGCCTAGCATCGACGACTGCAGGAGCCGTCAGGAAGGAGACACCGTGGGTGAGGTCTACCTGCCGATCCTGATCCTCTTGGCGCTGGGTGCCGCGTTCGCCGCGTTCTCGGTGACGGCGCCGCTGCTGATCGGGCCGCGCAAGTACAACCGCGCGCTGCTGGACTCCTACGAGTGCGGCATCGACCCGACCCCCCAACCGGTCGGGGGCGGGCGGTTCCCCGTCAAGTACTACCTGACGGCGATGCTGTTCATCGTGTTCGACATCGAGATCGTGTTCCTCTACCCGTTCGCTGTCGCCTTCGACCAGTTGCGGCTGTTCGGGCTGATCGAGATGGTGCTGTTCATCGTGACGCTGCTGGTCGTGTACGGCTACGTGTGGCGGCGAGGGGGGCTCGAGTGGGACTACTGAGCGGGAACGAGGGCGTACGTCATGGGTCTTGAGGAGAAGCTCCCCTCCGGGATCCTGCTGACCACGGTCGAGAAGGTCGCCGGGTACGGCCGGGCCGGCTCGCTGTGGCCCGCGACCTTCGGGCTGGCCTGCTGCTCGATCGAGATGATGGCTGTGGGCGCAGGACGTTTCGACAGCGCCCGGTTCGGCATGGAGATCTTCCGTGCCTCCCCACGCCAGGCCGACCTGATGATCGTCGCCGGTCGGGTGAGCCAGAAGATGGCACCGGTGCTGCGGCAGATCTACGACCAGATGCCGAGCCCGAAATGGGTGCTGTCGATGGGCGTGTGCGCCAGCAGCGGCGGGATGTTCAACAACTATGCGCTGGTGCAGGGCGTCGACCACATCGTCCCGGTCGACATGTACCTGCCCGGCTGCCCCCCGCGCCCGGAGATGCTGCTCGACGCGTTCATCCAGCTGCACAAGAAGATCCGCGCGACCAAGCTCGGGGCGAACCGGGAGGCGGAGATCACCGAGCAGGAGGACGAAGCGCTGGCGACGCCTCCCACGCACGCGATGAAGGGGCTGCTGCGGTGACGACGCCCACGCCCGACTCCAAGCCTGGCGAGAAGCTCGCGGCCGCGACCGCCGGCGTCGACCCCGGCGCGCAGGAGCACGAGACCGGCACCGAGGTGCTCGTGCCCACCGATGCCGAGCTCGTACCGCCGGGAACCCCGGTGATCCCCGTGGTCGAGGTGCGCCGCGGCATGTTCGGGGTGCACGGCACCGGCGACACCTCCGGCTACGGCGGCGTGGTACGCCCGGTCGCCTTGCCGGCCCCCACCCCGCGGCCGTACGGCGGCTGGTTCGACGCCGCGACCGACGAGCTCGCGCTCGCGCTGCCGGACGCCGAGGGCATCTCGTACGACGACGCCGTCGAGGCGGTCGTCGTGGACCGCGGCGAGCTGACCTACCACGTGCGGCGCGAGCACCTGCTGGCGTTCGTGCGCCGGCTGCGCGACGAGCCTGCGTTGCGCTTCGAGCTGTGCCTCGGCGTCACCGGCGTGCACTTCCCCCACATGACCGGCCGCGAGCTGCACGCCTGCTACAGCTTCCTGTCCATCACGCACAACCGCCGGGTACGCGTGACCGTCTCGATCCCCGACGCCGACCCGCACCTGCCGAGCATCGTCGAGGTCTACCCCGCCAACGACTGGCACGAGCGCGAGGCGTGGGACATGTTCGGGATGATCTTCGACGGGCACCCGGCCCTGACCCGCATCCTGATGCCCGACGACTGGCCGGGACACCCGCAGCGCAAGGACTACCCGCTCGGCGGCATCCCGGTGGAGTACAAGGGCGCGACGATCCCCGCGCCCGACAACCGGAGGTCGTACTCATGACCGACGTGCACTACGAGTCGACGACGGCCCCGGCGCCCGAGCCGGGCGCCGAGGACCTGTACGCCGGGGCGTACGAGACGACCGAGGGTCGGGTCTTCACGGTCACCGGCGGCGACTGGGACGACATCACCGCGCCGCCGGAGGGCGTACGCGAGCGGGTCATCGTCAACATGGGCCCGCAGCACCCGTCGACCCACGGCGTGCTGCGCCTGGTGCTCGAGCTCGACGGCGAGACCGTCACCGACTGCCGGGCCGTCATCGGTTACCTGCACACCGGCATCGAGAAGAACCTCGAGTACCGCACGTGGACCCAGGGCGTGACGTTCGTGACGCGCATGGACTACGTCGCCTCGCTGTCGAACGAGGCGACCTACGTCCACGCCGTCGAGCGACTGCTCGGCATCAGCGACCAGATCCCGGTGCGCGCCAACCTGATCCGGGTGATCGCCCTGGAGCTGGCGCGGCTCTCCTCCCACCTGGTCGCGATCGGCACGGCGGGGATGGAGCTGGGTCACACCACGGCGATGACCAACGCGTTCCGGGAGCGCGAAGAGGTCCTCGAGATGATCGAGATGCTTTCCGGGCTGCGCCTGAACAACGAGTACCTGCGCCCCGGCGGCGTCATCCTCGACATCCCGCAGGGCGGCGAGAAGAAGCTGCGCGACCTCGTCGCGTACCTCAACAAGATGCTGGTCGGCTACCACGACCTGCTCGAGGGCAACGGCGTGTTCATGGCACGCCTGGTCGGGGTCGGCTACCTCGACCTCACCGGCTGCATGGCCCTCGGGGTGACCGGGCCGATCCTGCGGTCGGCCGGCCTTCCCTGGGACCTGCGCAAGACCCAGCCGTACTTCGGGTACGAGAAGTTCGACTTCGACGTCCCGACGGTCGACACGTGCGACGCGTACGGCCGGTTCCTCGTGCGGTTCCAGGAGATGTGGGAATCGGTGAAGATCATCGACCAGGCGCTCGACATGCTCGAGCCGGGCCCGGTGATGATCGAGGACAAGAAGATCGGGTGGCCGGCGCGGCTGTCGATCGGCCACGACGGGCAGGGCAACTCGCTGGACCACATCCGCCACATCATGGGCGAGTCGATGGAGGCGCTGATCCACCACTTCAAGATCGTGACCGAGGGGTTCCGCGTCCCCGCGGGCTCGGTGTACGCGGCCACCGAGCACCCCAAGGGGGAGCAGGGCTGCTTCGTCGTCAGCGACGGCGGCACGCGCCCGTACCGCGTGCACATGCGCGACCCGTCCTTCACGAACCTGCAGTCGGTCGCGGCCATGTGCATCGGCGGGCAGGTCGGGGACGTCGTCGCGGCTGTCGCGTCCATCGACCCGGTGATGGGCGGTGTCGACCGATGACCGAGGAGTTCCGGACGCAGTGCCGGGAGCTGATGGCGCGCTTCCCGCAGGCCCGTTCGGCGCTGCTGCCGATGCTGCACCTGGCCCAGGCCGAGGACGGCTACGTCACGCCGGAGGCGATCCGCGTCTGCGCTGAGCTGCTGGAGCTGTCCACCGCCGAGGTGGCGGCTGTCGCGTCCTTCTACACGATGTACAAGCGGCACCGTTCCGGCACCTACCACCTCGGGGTGTGCACCAACACGCTCTGCGCGGTGCTGGGCGGGGACGAGATCTGGCGCACCCTGTCCGAGCGGCTCGACACCGGCCACGACGAGGTGAGCGCCGACGGCACCTTCAGCCTGGAGCGCATCGAGTGCCAGGCGGCCTGCACCCATGCGCCGGTGATGACGGCGAACTGGGAGTATCTCGACGACATGGACGTGGACAAGGCGCTCGACGTCGTCGCGCGGTTGGGGCGCGGCGAGGCGGTGCGCTCCACCCGCGGCCCGGTGATCCGCCCGTTCACCGACACCGAGCGGACGCTCGCCGGGTACGACGACGGGCTGGCGGGCGAGGGCGGCACTGCCGACGCCAAGATGCTCGCCGGGGTGGCGTACGCGCGCCAGCACGGCATGAGCGCCCCGCAGGCTCCGGAGCGCTCTCCGTTCGACGAGACCAGCGGCACCGACGATGCTGGCGGCGCGCCTGCCGGCGACGGGGAGGGCTGAGCGGTGGCCCTGACACCCGTACTGACCGCGCACTGGGACGAGCCGGACGCCTTCACCATCGCCGGGTACCGCCGCCACGGCGGCTACGAGATGGTGGGCAAGGTGCTGGGCGCCGACCCCGACCGGCTGATCCAGGTGGTGAAGGACTCCGGCCTGCGCGGCCGTGGCGGTGCGGGCTTCCCCACCGGCCTGAAGTGGAGCTTCGTCCCGCAGAACGACGACAAGGACCACTACCTGGTGGTCAACGCCGACGAGTCCGAGCCGGGCGCCTGCAAGGACATCCCGCTCATGATCGCGAACCCGCACGCGGTCGTGGAGGGCTGCATCCTCGCGGCGCACGCGATCCGGGCGCGGCGCTGCTTCATCTACATCCGCGGCGAGGTGCCGCAGGCCGTGCGCCGGGTGCGCGCCGCCGTCGGCGAGGCGTACGCGGCAGGGTTCCTCGGCCGTGACGTGCTCGGCACCGGCATCGACGTCGACATCGACGTGCACGCCGGGGCGGGCGCGTACATCTGCGGTGAGGAGACGGCGCTGCTCGACTCGCTCGAGGGCCGGCGCGGCCAGCCGCGGCTCAAGCCGCCGTTCCCTGCGGTCGCCGGGCTGTACGCGCGCCCGACGGTGGTGAACAACGTCGAGACGATCGCGAACATCCCCACGATCGCCCGCAACGGTGCGGAGTGGCTGCGTCAGATGGGGACCGAGAAGTCGCCCGGGTTCAAGCTGTTCTCGGTGTCGGGCCACGTGAACCGTCCCGGGGTGTTCGAGTGCGCGCTCGGCACGACGATGCGTGAGCTGCTGGACTACGCGGGCGGCGTGCGCGACGGGCACGAGCTGAAGTTCTGGGTGCCCGGCGGCTCGTCGGTGCCGCTGCTGATGCCCGAGCACCTCGATGTGCCCATGACCTACGAGGACATGCAGGCCGCCGGCACCATGCTCGGCACCGCCACCGTCATGGTGTTCGACGAGACCACCTCGGTGGTGCGGGCGATCAGCCGCTGGATCCACTTCTACAAGCACGAGTCGTGCGGCAAGTGCACCCCGTGCCGCGAGGGCACGTACTGGCTCGAGCAGCTGCTCGCCGACTTCGAGCTGGGCCGCGCCGCGCAGGGCGACATCGCCAAGGTCGACGAGGTCTGCAAGCAGATGTTCGGACGCAACTTCTGCCCGCTCGGCGACGCGGCGGCGACCCCGTACGCGCCGGCGCTGAAGTACTTCCGCTCGGAGTTCGAGGCCGGCACCCACACTCCCGCCCACGAGCTGTTCGACCCGCTGGCCTCCGCCGTGTTCACCCCCTCGACCGTGGGAGCAGCGCCGTGACGTCCCCTACGAACGCTGTCACGCCGGCAGCACCGCAGGACGACCTGCTCGGGGTGACGATCGACGGCGTCGAGACCCGCGTGCCCAAGGGCACGCTCATCATCCGGGCCGCGGAGCAGCTCGGGATCGCCATCCCGCGCTTCTGCGACCACCCGCTGCTGGCACCCGCCGCCAACTGCCGGATGTGCCTGATCGAGATCGAGGGCCAGCCCAAGCCGCAACCGGCCTGCGCGGTCACCTGCGCCGACGGGATGTCGGTACGGACCGCGCGCACCTCCGAGCTGGCGCACAGCTCGCAGTGGGGGGCGATCGAGTTCCTGCTCGTCAACCACCCGCTGGACTGCCCGGTGTGCGACAAGGGCGGCGAGTGCCCGCTGCAGAACCAGACGATGTCGCACGGCAGCGCCGAGGGCCGGTTCTACGGCCCGAAGCGGACGTTCCCCAAGCCCGTCAACGTCTCGGCGCAGATCCTGCTCGACCGCGAACGGTGCATCTCCTGCGCCCGCTGCACCCGGTTCGCCGACGAGATCGCGGGCGACCCGTTCATCGCGCTCACCGAACGCGGCGCGAACCAGCAGATCGCCACCGGCCCCGACGACCCGTTCGACTCCTACTTCTCCGGCAACACGGTGCAGATCTGCCCGGTCGGCGCGCTCACCAGCTCCTCGTACCGCTTCCGCTCCCGTCCCTTCGACCTGGTGTCGACGCCGACGGTCTGCGAGCACTGCGCGGCGGGGTGCGCCATGCGCACCGACGTGCGCCGCGGCGTGGTGCTGCGCCGGCTGGCCGGTGACGACCCGCAGGTCAACGAGGAGTGGAACTGCGACAAGGGGCGCTTCGCGTTCCCGTACCTGGCCGAGGGTCGGCTGACCCACCCGCTGGTCCGCGACGAGCACGGCACCCTCGTCCCGGCGAGCTGGCCGGAGGCGCTGGACGTCGCAGCGCGCGGTCTGGCCGCCGCCGGTAGCCGGGTCGGGGTGCTGCCCGGCGGCCGGCTGACCTACGAGAACGCCTACGCGTACGCCAAGTTCGCGCGCGCGGTGCTCGGCACCGACAACCTCGACTTCCGCGCCCGCGCCGTGAGCCCGGAGGAGACCCAGTTCCTCGCCGCGCTCGTCGCCGGCCGTCCGGTCGGGCCGACCTACGCAGACCTCGAACGGGCACCAGTGGTGCTGCTCGTCGGGTTCGAGCCGGAGGACGAGTCGCCGATCGTGTTCCTGCGGCTGCGCAAGGCGAGCGGGCGCGACACCCGGGTGTTCTCCGTCGCGCCGTACGCGTCGGTGGGCCTGCGCAAGATGCACGGCACGCTGCTCGCCAGCGTGCCCGGCGACGAGCCCGGGGTGCTCGAGCGGCTCGGCGGGGACGGCGGTTCGCCGGACGAGGCGGCCGCGGCGGCGCTGCTGCGCACCGAGGGTGCGGTCGTGCTGGTCGGTGAGCGGCTCGCGCAGGTGCCGGGCGCGCTCAGCGCCGCAGCGCGGCTCGCCGACGTGACCGGCGCCCGCCTCGGGTGGGTGCCGCGCCGCGCCGGGGAGCGCGGCGCGCTCGATGCCGGGGCGCTCGCCGGGCTGCTACCGGGCGGGCGCCCGCTCGCCGACCCGTCCGCGCGCGCGCAGGTCGCGGCTGCGTGGGGCATCGACGCCGGGACGCTCCCGGAGCACGCCGGGCTGGACCTGCCGGGCATGGTCGCGGCGATCACGGCGGACACCGCTGCGCTGGCCGCCGCGTCCGACCCGGGCGAGGTGACCCGCCAGCTCGACGCGCTCCTCGTCGCAGGTGTCGAGCCGGCGGATCTGCCGGACCGCGCCGCGTTCCTGACCGCGCTCGCGGCGGTGCCGTTCGTGGTGTCGCTGGAGCAGCGCCACAGCGAGGTGACCGAGCGGGCCGACGTCGTGTTCCCGGTCGCGGTCGTCACCGAGCAGGCGGGCTCCTTCCTGAACTGGGAGGGACGCCGGCTGCCGTTCCCGCGGGTGATGGCCGAGGCGCGTGAGCTCACCGACGCCCGCGTCCTCGCACTGCTGGCCGAGGAGCTGGACGCCAAGTTCGGGCGCGGCGACGTCGCGACGCTGGCCGCCGAGCTCGTGGCCCTGGGGCGCTGGGACGCCGAGCGTGCCGGTGCGCCCTCGGTCGCGGCGGGCCAGGCGCCGGTCCCGGGGGCCGGCGAGGCGGTGCTCTCCGGCTGGCGCCAGCTGCTCGACTCCGGGGTGCTGCAGGAGGGCGAGCCGTTCATGGCGGCCACCGCGCGCCAGCCGGTCGTGCGGCTCTCGCCGGCGCGCGCGTCCGGTCTCGGTGTCGGCGACGGGGACCCCGTGACGGTCAGCACCGAACGCGGTGCCCTCACCCTCCCCGCCGCGCTCACGCCGATGCCCGACCAGGTCGTCTGGCTGCCGCTGAGCTCTCCGGACTCCCACGTGTACGAGGCGCTGGGCGTCGAGGCCGGTGCGGTCGTACGGGTGACAGGAGGACCGCGATGAGCGCCCCGTCCACCGTGCTGGTCGCAGCGGCCGACCCCGCCGCGGCGTTCGCCGACACCCCGCTCTGGCTCACCCTGATCAAGATCCTCGTGGTGTTCGTCGCGCTGATCCTGCTGACGCTGCTCACCACGCTCTTCGAGCGCCGCGTGATCGCGCGGATCCAGCAGCGCATCGGACCCAACCGGGTCGGGCCGCGCGGGCTGTTCCAGCCGTTCGCCGACGGCATCAAGCTCGCACTCAAGCAGGGCATCATCCCGCGCGACGCGCAGGTGCTCGTCTACCTGCTGGCCCCGGCGATCGCGGCGACCTGCGCGTTCCTGACCTTCGCGGTGATCCCCATCGGGCCGACCGTCAGCATGTTCGGCTACCAGACACCGTTGCAGATCACCGACTTCTCGGTGTCGGTGCTGTACGTGTTCGCCGTCGTCTCCATCGGCGTATACGGCATCGTCCTCGCCGGGTGGTCGTCCGGCTCCACGTACTCCCTGCTCGGCGCGATGCGCTCGGGGGCTCAGGTCATCTCGTACGAGATCGCGATGGGCCTGTCGTTCGTGGCCGTGTTCCTCTACGCCGGCTCGATGTCCACCTCGCAGATCGTCGAGGGTCAGGCGAGCGCCTGGTACATCGTGCTGCTGCTGCCCTCCTTCGTGATCTACGCGATCGCGATGGTGGGCGAGACCAACCGCGCCCCGTTCGACCTGCCGGAGGCGGAGGGCGAGCTCGTCGCCGGGTTCATGACGGAGTACTCCGGGCTGCGCTGGGCGATGTTCTTCCTCGCCGAGTACATCGCGATGATCAACGTCTCGGCGATCGCGGTGACGCTGTTCCTCGGCGGGTGGCGCGCGCCGGTGCCCATCTCGCTGTGGGCCGGGGCCAACGAGGGTTGGTGGCCGATCCTCTGGTTCATGCTCAAGTTGCTGGTGTTCCTGTTCGTCTTCGTGTGGCTGCGCGGGTCGCTCCCGCGGATGCGCTACGACCAGTTCATGCGCCTCGGCTGGCGCGTGCTCATCCCGCTCGGGCTCGCCTGGATCATCCTGGTCGGGGCGCTGCGCGCCGTACGCAACGAGTACACGCTCGACAGCCGCACGATCTTCATGTCGCTCGGCATCGCGCTGGTCGTCGTCGCGCTGGGCATCGTGGGCTACGACTACCTGCGGCCCGCACCGGCGCCCGAAGCGCACGAGGAGCCGCCGTTCGACCCGTACGCCGGTGGGTTCCCGGTGCCGCCGCTTCCCGGCCAGCAGTACACGGTGACGCCCCGCGCCGGGCGGGTCGCCGAGCCGGTCGCCGTACCGAGCGGGGGCCCGGCGACTGCGGCCGCGGACGTCCCGATGACCGACGAGCAGAGCGAGGGCCGCGCCGATGGCTGAGCTTCCCCAGGTGGTGCGAGGGTTCGGTCTGACCTTCACCCAGATCTTCAAGAAGGTGACGACCGAGCAGTACCCCGAGGGCAAGGTGCCCACCCAGCCGCGCTACCACGGCCGTCACCAGCTCAACCGGCACCCGGACGGGCTGGAGAAGTGCATCGGCTGCGAGCTGTGCGCCTGGGCCTGCCCCGCCGACGCGATCTACGTCGAGGGCGCGGACAACACCGAGACCGAGCGCTACAGCCCGGGGGAGCGGTACGGGGCCGTCTACCAGATCAACTACCTGCGCTGCATCTTCTGCGGCTTCTGCATCGAGGCCTGTCCCACCCGCGCGCTCACCATGCGCAACGACTACGAGATGGCCGACGACTCGCGGGCCTCGCTGATCTTCACCAAGGACCAGCTCCTGGCACCGTTGCAGGAAGGCATGCTCGCGCCGCCGCACCCGATGCCGGAGGGCATGAACGAGAAGGACTACTACCGCGGCAAGGTGACCGGCGTGACCGCCGGCCAGCTGCTCGCGACGCAGGGCGACGAGCCGCGTTACCAGGAGGCGGAGCCGGGCAACAAGGGCGAGGGGTGGCGTCCGTGACCGGGCCCGCCACGGCACCGCTGCTGGCGGCCGCCGCGTACACGTCCGGGAACACCGGCGAGACCGTCGTGTTCTGGGTGTGCGCCGTGATCGCGGTGCTCGGCGGCGTCGGCATGCTGCTCTCGCGCAAGGCGGTGCACAGTGCGCTGTTCCTCGCCGCGACGATGATCGCGCTCGCCGTCCTCTACGTCGCCCAGGACGCTCCGTTCCTCGGGGCGGTGCAGGTGGTCGTCTACACCGGCGCGGTCATGATGCTCTTCCTGTTCGTCGTCATGATGGTCGGCGTCGACATGGCCGACTCGCCGGTCGAGACGCTGCGCGGCCAGCGCATCACGGCGGTCCTGTTCGGCGCCGCCGTCCTGGTGCTGCTCATCGCCGCCGTCGGCAGCACCGTCACCTCCAGCGCCGTCGGCCTCGACGAGGCGAACACCGCCGAGGGCGGCAACGTGCAGGGCATCGCCCGGCTCATCTTCACGCGCTACCTGCTCGCGTTCGAGGTCACCTCCGCGCTGCTGATCACGGCGGCGCTGGGCGCCATGGTGCTCGCCTTCCGCGAGCGCCACCGTCGCGCCCGCAGCCAGGCCGAGGTCTCGCGCGCCCGGTTCCGCGACGGGGGCCACGTCACGCCGCTTCCCGGTCCCGGCGTGTACGCGAGGCACAACGCTGTGGGGACCCCTGGCCTGCTGCCGGACGGCACGACGTCCGACCTGTCCATCCCGGAGCCGATACGCGGCCGCGGCGTCATGATCGCCGCCGACAGCCGGGACGTGCGGGCCGTACGCCACCTGGCCGTCGGCCGACCCGTGGTGTCGGACACCGCGATCGTCACCGGCGCCGGGACGTCCGACCCCGCGGGCCCGACCGCCTCGACCGAGGAGCCGGCGCCCGCACAGGGCCCCCTCTCGCCCGGACCCGAGGAGCAGGGCGTGGTCAGCCCGGCCGCGGCGCCGCGTGACGACGCCGCGCCACCGCCGGACGGGACCGAAGAGAGCGGAGACGGGGCATGAACCCGGAGAACTACCTCGTGCTGTCGACGGTGCTGTTCAGCCTCGGTGCCGTCGGGGTCCTGGTGCGGCGCAACGCGATCGTCGTGTTCATGTGCGTCGAGCTGATGCTCAACGCCTGCAACCTGGCGTTCGTCACCTTCGCCCGGATGCACGGCACGCTCGACGGCCAGGTCATCGCCTTCTTCGTGATGGTGGTGGCCGCGGCCGAGGTCGTGGTCGGCCTCGCCATCGTGATGACGATCTTCCGTACCCGCCGGTCGGCCTCGGTCGACGAGGCCAACCTGCTCAAGTACTGATCGGACGGTATGACGTGACCTCGCTCGCGACCGTGGCCGCCCAGGGGGCCGACCTCGTCGCCCCCGCGGCACCGGACGGGGTGTTCTCGCTCGTCTGGCTGCTGATCGCGCTGCCCCTCGCGGGTGCCGCGATCCTGCTCGTGGTGGGCCGGCGCGCCGACCGTTGGGGGCACCTGCTCGGGACGCTGATGCCGGTCGCGTCGTTCATCATCGCGCTTGTCATGTTCGCGCAGCTGCTCGGGCGCCCCGACGAACAGCGCAGCGTGGTGCAGCACCTCTACGACTGGATGGTCGTCGGCACCTTCCGGATCCCCATCGCGTTCCAGCTCGACCAGCTCTCGATGACCTTCGTGCTGCTGATCACCGGGGTCGGGTCGCTGATCCACATCTACTCGATCGGGTACATGCGCGGCGACCCCGGCCGGGTGCGGTTCTTCGGCGAGCTGAACCTGTTCGTCGCCGCGATGCTGCTGCTGGTGCTCGCCGACAACTACCTGCTGCTCTACTTCGGCTGGGAGGGCGTCGGGCTCGCCTCGTACCTGCTCATCGGGTTCTGGTTCGCCAAACCCGTCGCCGCGGTCGCCGGCAACAAGGCGTTCGTCATGAACCGCGTCGGCGACATGGGCATGTCGATCGCGGTGATGCTGCTGTTCGTCACGTTCGGCGCGGTCGGCTTCGGCGACGTGTTCGCCGCGGTGCCGCAGGCGGACGAGACGACGCTCACCTGGATCGGGCTGGCCCTGCTGTTCGGCGCGTGCGCGAAATCGGCGCAGTTCCCGCTGCAGGCCTGGCTGCTCGACGCCATGGAGGGCCCGACGCCGGTCTCCGCGCTCATCCACGCCGCGACGATGGTCACCGCCGGGGTCTACCTCGTCGCGCGCTCCAACCCGATCTTCGACGCGGCACCGGCCGCCGCCACCGCCGTCGTCGTCGTCGGTGCCATCACGTTGCTGATGGGCGCGATCATCGGCTGCGCAAAGGACGACATCAAGAAGAGCCTCGCCGGCTCGACGATGAGCCAGATCGGCTACATGGTCCTCGCCGCCGGGCTCGGCCCGGTCGGCTACGCCTTCGCGCTGTTCCACCTGCTGACCCACGGGTTCTTCAAGGCGACGCTGTTCCTGGGCGCGGGCTCGGTCATGCACGGCATGCGTGACGAGGTGGACATGCGCCGTTACGGCGCGCTGCGCACCGTCATGATGCTGACCTTCGTCGGGTTCGGCGCGGCGTACCTCGCGATCCTCGGCATCCCGCCGTTCTCCGGCTTCTTCTCCAAGGACAAGATCATCGAGGCGGCGTTCTCGCAGGGCATCGTCATCGGCCTGGTGACGCTGGTCGGTGCCGGCATCACCGCGTTCTACATGACGCGGATGATCATCATGACCTTCTTCGGCAAGGCCCGCTGGGACGACGACCAGCACCCGCACGAGTCGCCGCCCGTCATGACGGTCCCGATCCTGGTCCTCGCGCTCGCCTCGACCGTCGGCGGCATCGCGCTCGCCTGGAACAGCAGCATCGAGAGCTGGCTGGCACCGGTCGTCGGCTTCAGCGAACCGCACCTGGCGATCCCGAACTGGGGCCTGTCGCTGATCACGCTCGTCGTCGTGCTCGTCGGTGCGTTCCTGGGCTGGGCGCAGTACGGCCGGGCGCCCGTCCCGGTGACCGCGCCGCGCGGGGCGTGGCCGACCCGCGCCGCCCGCGCCGACCTCTACGGCGACGCACTCAACGAGTCGCTGTTCATGCGCCCCGGCCAGTGGCTGACCCGGGTGCTGGTGTTCGTCGAGAACCGCCTGGTCGACGGGCTGGTCAACGGGACCGCCGCGACGATCGGCGGGATCTCCGGGCGGACGCGGCGCTGGCAGACCGGATTCGTGCGCTCGTACGCGTTGTCCATGCTCGGCGGCGTCGTGCTCGTGGGTGCGACCTTTCTCCTGGTGAGGCTCTGAACCATGACGAACGTGCCCTGGCTCACCCTCGTCGCGGTCGTACCGCTTGTCGGCGCAGGGGTTCTCGCGTTGCTGCCGCGCGGACGCGACGCGCTCGCCAAGATGCTCGCCCTCGTCTTCTCCCTGGCTGCGCTCGCGTTGGCGATCGTCGTGACCGTACGGTTCGACGTCGGCCGCGCCGGCGACTTCCAGCTCGTCGAGTCCCACGAGTGGATGCCCACCTTCGGCATCCACTACTCGCTCGGCGTCGACGGCATCGCGCTGCTGCTGCTGCTGCTGACGACCGTGCTCGTACCGATCGTGGTGCTGGCCGGTTGGCACGACGCGGACGCCAACCCGCGCGGTTCGGTGAAGGGCTTCTTCTCGCTGATCCTGTCGCTCGAGGCCGCGACCGTGTGGGTGTTCCTGGCGACCGACGTGTTCCTGTTCTACGTCTTCTTCGAGGCGATGCTCGTCCCCGTCTACTTCCTGATCGGCCGGTACGGCGGCCCGCAACGTTCCTACGCCGCCGTGAAGTTCCTGCTGTACGGCCTGTTCGGCGGGCTGATCATGCTGGTGGCGATGATCGGGCTGTACGTCGTCAGCGGTGGGCCGGGCAAGGGGACCTTCGACTTCCCGACCCTCGCCGGGCTCTCCATCGACCCCACGACGCAGAAGTGGCTGTTCGCCGGCTTCTTCATCGCTTTCGCGATCAAGGCGCCGCTGGTGCCGCTGCACACCTGGCTGCCGGACGCTGCCGCGGAGGCGACTCCGGGAACCGCCGTGCTGCTCGTCGGCGTGCTGGACAAGGTCGGCACCTTCGCGATGCTGCGCTACTGCCTCGAGCTGTTCCCGGACGCGTCCCGCTGGGCCACGCCGCTCGTCGTGGTGCTCGCGCTGATCGGCATCGTCTACGGGGCGCTGCTCGCGATCGGGCAGAAGGACCTGAACCGGCTGATCGCCTACACCTCGGTCTCGCACTTCGGGTTCATCGCGCTCGGCATCTTCGCCATGACCTCCCGGGGCCAGAGCGGCGCCACGCTGTACATGATCAACCACGGGTTCACGATCGCCGGGCTGTTCCTCATCGCCGGTTTCCTGATCAGCCGCCGCGGCTCGCGCCTGATCGCGGACTTCGGCGGCGTGCAGAAGGTCGCGCCCTGGTTGGCCGGCTCGTTCCTGCTGGTCGGCATGGCCTCGCTCGCGCTGCCCGGGCTGTCCTCGTTCGTCAGCGAGTTCCTCGTGCTCGTCGGCACCTTCGAGCGGTACCGCGCCGCCGGCATCATCGCGACCATCGGGATCGTGCTCGCGGCCCTCTACATCCTGCTGATGTACCAGCGCACCATGACCGGTCCGACCCCGGAGGTCGTCTCCGACCGGGTGCACGACCTGGGCGTGCGCGAGCGGGTCGTCATCGCGCCGCTGCTGGTCATCATCGTCGCGCTCGGCTTCGTACCGCAGCCGCTGCTCGACGTCATCAACCCCGCGGTCGACCGGGTCATGACGGCGGTCGGCACGACAGATCCGCCACCGACCGTGCCGGTGCAGACCGCTGAAGGGACAACGCCGTGAGTGCGCTGCTGGCCGCCGACCTCGCGCCGTTCCCGGTCCCCTCGATCGAGTACTCGGCGATCTCCCCGCTCATCGCGATCTTCGGTGCCGCGGTGCTCGGCGTGCTCGTCGAGGCGCTGCTGCCCCGTACCGCTCGGCGGCCGGTGCAGCTCGTCCTCACCTTCGGGGCGCTGGCCGTGGCGTTCGGCCTGGTGATCTGGCAGCGCGACACCCGCGCCACCGTCCTCGAGGGCGCCGTCACCATCGACGGGCCGACGCTGTTCCTGCAGGGCACGATCATCGCCCTGGCGTTCGTCGCGGCGCTGGTGATGGCCGAACGGCGGGTCGACGTGGCCGGGGACGACTTCGCCCCGCGCGCCTCCGCGCTGCCGGGCAGCGACTACGAGCGCGACCTGACCCGGCTCGGCTGGCTGCAGACCGAGGTGTGGCCGCTGTTGTTGTTCAGCATCGGCGGCATGGTGCTCTTCCCCGCGAGCGGTGACCTGCTGACGATGTTCATCGCGCTCGAGGTCCTCTCGCTGCCGCTGTACCTGCTCACGGGCATGGCACGGCGCCGGCGCCTGCTCTCGCAGGAAGCGAGCCTGAAGTACTTCGTGCTCGGCGCGTTCTCCTCCGCACTGTTCCTGTACGGCGTCGCGTTGCTGTACGGCTTCGCCGGAACGGTCTCGCTCTCCGGCATCGCCGAGGCACTGACCGACGACGCGCAGCAGTACGGGCTGGTGCTCGGCGGCACCGCCCTCGTCGCGATCGGGCTGCTGTTCAAGATCGGTGCCTCACCGTTCCACCAGTGGACCCCGGACGTGTATCAGGGCGCCCCTACGTCGGTGACCGGATTCATGGCCGCCTGCACCAAGGTCGCCGCGTTCGGAGCGCTGCTCAAGGTGCTCTTCGTCGCCCTCGGCGGGGTCCGCTGGGACTGGGCGCCGATGTTGTGGGTGATCGCAGTTCTCACCATGGTCGTCGGCAGCATCGTGGCGATCACCCAGACGGACATGAAGCGCATGCTCGCCTACTCGGCGGTGGCGCAGGCCGGGTTCGTGCTCGTCGGGGTCGTCGCGGCCTCCCCGGACGGCATGGCGGGTACGCTCGTCTACCTCGTCGCGTACGGGTTCGCCAGCGTCGGGGCGTTCGCCGTCGTCACGCTCGTACGCGATGCGACCGGCGAGGCGACCCACCTCTCGCAATGGGCGGGGCTCGGCAAGCGCTCACCGCTCGTCGCGGGGGTCTTCGCACTGTTCCTCCTCGCCTTCGCGGGGATCCCGCTCACCAGCGGCTTCATCGGCAAGTTCGCGGTATTCACCGCAGGGGTCGCCAGCGGCGCCGTCGCGCTCGTCGTGATCGCGGTGGTCGCGAGCGCGATCGCGGCGTTCTTCTACATCCGCGTCATCCTGCTGATGTTCTTCCACGACCCCGCCCCCGACGGGCCGGCCGTCGTCGTGCCGAGCTCGATGACGACGATCGCGATCGCCGTCACCGTCGCCGTGACCATCGTCGTCGGCGTGATCCCGCAGCCGCTGCTCGCGCTCATCTCCGACGCCGGAGTGTTCGTCCGCTGAGACGGGTTCTCCTCAGCGGGCCTGCTCATCCGGCCCGGGGGTGGTGCAGGGCGGTGTGCAGTGCGAGCTCGATGGGGCTGTCCGGTTCGTAGGTCTGGCCGGGGAACCGTGGGGTGGCCGAGTACAGCAATGGTGGGGCGGTGGAGTCGTAGCCGTATCCGAGAGGGGTGCGGACCCGGGTGCGGTGTGGTCGACCGCGGCTGGTGCCGTCGCGCACGTGGACCTGCCAGGCGGGGTGCTGTTTGGTGTGGTTGCAGCGCACGCACAGCCCTTGCCCGTTGCCCGCACTGGTCGGGCCTCCGGTGGCGTGGTCCCCTGGGCCCCCGCTGCGAGCGCCAGCGAGCAGTAGGGGAGGTCGGCGTGGCGGATGGGGGCGCCGCACCAGGGGGTGCGGCAGGTCTTGTCGCGGGCGATCAGGAACCGGCGCAGCCCGGCGTCGAACAGCCGCCGGGTGGTTTCCATGGCGACCAGGTGGCGGGAGTCGGGGGTGGCGTACAGGCGCCGCAGCCACACCCGCG
>JAFIHG010000016.1 GCA_017848795.1 Candidatus Nanopelagicales bacterium
CCCCGCCCGCCCCCGCCCGCGTCCATCACCGGTGTTGATCATGATGTTCTCGGTCTTACGGCCCGTTGATCATGAGACCGTAGGTCTCAAACCCCCTTTGCGACCCACCACCTCATGATCAACCAGACGGGGCCGGGTTACGCGCCGTCGGAGGCGGAACAGCTCAGTGTCCGGCGGCGTGCCAGGTCGTGCCGACGCCGACCGAGACGTCGAGCGGCACCGAGAGCGGGATCGCCCCGCCCATCGCCTCGCGTACGACCTGCTCGGTGGCCTCGCGTTCCCCGGTCGCCACCTCGAGCACCAGTTCGTCGTGCACCTGCAACAGCAGCCGGGAGGCGAGCCCGCGCTCACGGAGCGCCGCGTCGACGCGCAGCATCGCGACTTTCACGACGTCGGCGGCCGAGCCCTGGATCGGCGCGTTGAGGGCCATCCGCTCGGCCATCTCGCGGCGCTGCCGGTTGTCACTGGCGAGGTCGGGCAGGTAGCGCCGCCGCCCGAGCATCGTCTCGGTGTAGCCAGCGACGCGGGCACGGTCGACGACGTCGCGCAGGTAGTCCCGTACGCCGCCGAACCGCTCGAAGTACGTCGCCATGAGCGCCGCGGCCTCGGAGGTCTCGATGCCGAGCTGCTGGGAGAGCCCGTACGACGACAGGCCGTACGCCAGCCCGTACGACATTGCCTTGATCTTGCGCCGCATGTCGGGCGTCACCTGGTCGCGCGGCACGGAGAACACCTGGGATGCGACGGTCGTGTGCAGGTCCTCACCCTCGTTGAACGCCCCGCATAGGCCCTCGTCCTCGGACAGGTGGGCCATCAGCCGCATCTCGATCTGGCTGTAGTCCGCGGTGAGCAGGCACTCGTACCCGGGGCCGACGACGAAGGCGTCGCGGATCCGCCGCCCCTCCTCGGTGCGGATCGGGATGTTCTGCAGGTTCGGGTCCTGGCTCGACAGCCGTCCGGTGGCCGCCACGATCTGGTTGAACGTGGTGTGGATGCGCCCGTCGTCGCCGACGCTGGACAGCAGCCCGTTCACGGTCTGGCGCAGCTTCGAGACGTCCCGCCAGCGCAGCAGGTGCTCGAGCAGCGGGTCCTCGGTCTGCGCGTACAGCGTGGCGAGGGCGTCGGCGTCGGTGGTGTAACCGGTCTTGATCCGCTTGGTCTTGGGCAGCCCGCGCTCGCCGAACAGGATCTCCTGCAGCTGCTTGGGCGAACCCAGGTTGAAGGGGCGTCCGGCGAGCTCGTACGCCGCGTCCTGCGCCTGACCCATGGCAGCGGCGAACTCGGCCTCGAGCCGTTCGAGCGCGACGGTGTCGATCGCGATCCCGGCCCGCTCCATCCCGGCGAGGACGAGGAGCAGCGGCAGTTCGACGTCGCGCATGAGCGTGGCCGCACCACGTTGCTCGAGCTCGCTGTCGAGCCGGTCGGCGAGGTCGAGTACGGCGCGGGCGCTCATCGCGAGGGCCTGGGCCTGGGAGTCGTCGTCCTCCGCGGTGTCCAGGGCGAGCTGCCCGGAGTCGGCGTCGACCGGGGCCAGGTCGCGGCCGAGGAAACGCGCCACGAGGTCGCCGAGGTCGAACGAGCGCTGGCCGGGCAGCACCAGGTACGCGGCGAGTGCGGTGTCGCTCGTGAGCCCGGCCGGTGTCCACCCGCGCGCGTGCATGGCGAGCCACGGGCCCTTCGCGTCGTGCACCGCCTTCGCCCGCTGCGGGTCGGCCAGCCACCGCCCGAAGGCGGCGTCGTCGTCGGGGGTCAGCGCTGCCGGGTCGAGCCAGAGTGCCGCACCATCGCCGGCCGCGAGTGCGACGCCGGTGAGCTCCCCGGTGCCGCGGCCCCAGGTGCCGGTGACGGCGAGGGCCGTACGGCCGGGCCCCTCGGCGTGCTCGGCGAGCCAGGGCGCGACCTCGTCCGGCCCGGCGATGCTCACCTCGACGTCGAATCCAGGACCACCGCCGACCGCCGCGACGTCGGCGCCGAGCGTCTCGAAGAGCCGCTCGCGCAACACCCGGAACTGCAGGGCGTCGAACACCTCGTGGATCCGCTGCCGGTCGAACGCCTGTCGCTCCAACGTGTCCGGCGACGCCTCGATCGGTACGTCGCGTACCAGCTCGGTGAGACGACGATTGCGCAGCACGTCGGCGAGCGCCGCCCGCAGTGCATCGCCGGTCTTCCCCTTCACCTCGTCGACGCGGTCGACGAGGTCGTCGAGGGAGCCGAACTCACGCACCCACTTGGCCGCGGTCTTCTCCCCCACCCCGGGGATCGAGGGCAGGTTGTCGCTCGGGTCGCCGCGAAGCGCCGCGTAGTCGGGGTACTGCGCGGGCGTGAGGCCGTACCGCTCCTGCACCGCCTCCGGCGTCATGCGCGCGAGGTCGGAGACTCCCTTGCGCGGGTACAGCACAGTGACCTGGTCGGAGACGAGCTGGAACGCGTCGCGGTCGCCCGTGATGATCTCGACCTGGTAGCCGTCCTCGACGGCACGCGTGGTGAGCGTCGCGATGATGTCGTCGGCCTCGTAGCCCTCGGCCTCCAGCGTCACCACGTCCATCGCCGAGAGCACGTCCTTGAGCAGGCTGATCTGCCCGTTGAACTCCGACGGGGACTTGGTGCGGTTCGCCTTGTACTCCGGGTACGCCTCGCTGCGGAACGTCTGCCGCGACACGTCGAACGCGACCGCGAGGTGCGTGGGGTTCTCGTCGCGCAGCGCGTTGATGAGCATCGCCGTGAACCCGTAGACCGCGTTGGTCGGCTGGCCCGTCGTCGTGGAGAAGTTCTCGACGGGCAGCGCGTAGAAGGCGCGGTACGCCAGCGAGTGCCCGTCGAGCAGCAGCAGACGCCGCGGCTGATCCGTCACGGCTCACCCGCACCGCTCGCACGGGAACGGCGGCCCCAATCACACGCCGGTCGAGCCCAATCGAGACCTCCGCGACCACACGCCGCTCGAGCCCAGTCGAGACCTCCCCGACCCCACGCCAGTCGAGCGCAGTCAAGACCACCGCGACCACAGGCCGGTCGAGCCCAGCCGAGACCATCGCGACCACACGCCGGTCGAGCCCAGCCGAGACCGCCGCGACGACGATCTGCTCTGAAAGGGCGGACGCAACCAACCGTCGGTCGAGCGCCGTCGAGACCATGACCACCGATGTGGTCTCGACTACGCTCGACCACCGAGTGCTCGCCCGGTCCTTCACACCCCGACGGGCGCGCCACCAGGCCCAGAATGACTCGACTGCGCTGCGCCGACGACGGGATGCGCTCGACCGTGCGGGTGCGCTCGATCGTGCGGTTCACGGTGGCGATGCTACGGCGTACCCACGACGCCACCTCCGGCACGCCACCTCCGGCACGCCACCTCCGGCAGCGCACGGCTGTGCCGGGCCGCGGCGCCGGACGGGCGCGCCGTACCCTGACCGCGTGACACCGCCGCCGGACCTCGCCGCCCTCGGGCTCGGCGATCTCGGTCTGGGCGAGCTCGCGGAGAAGATGGGCATCGAGCTGGTGTCGGCCGACACCGACCGCTTCGTGATCCGGATGCCGGTGGCCGGGAACCGCCAGCCGTACGGGCTGCTGCACGGTGGGGCGAGCGCGGTGCTCGCCGAGACCGCCGGGTCCGTCGCGTCCGCGCTGCACGCGGGCGCCGGGCGGATCGCCGTGGGCATCGAGCTGTCGTGCACCCATCACCGCAGCGCGACCGACGGCTTCGTGACCGCGGTCGCCACGCCACTGTCGCTGGGGCGGACGGTCGCGTCGTACGACATCGCGATCAGCGACGAGCAGGGCCGGCGGGTGTGCACCGCGCGGCTCACTTGCCTGCTGCGCGACGCATCCTGACGGCAGAGCGCCCTGACGGCAGCGCGCCCAGACAGCAGAGCGCCCCAACAGGCAGAGCGCCCTGACGCGCGGAGCGCCTCAGCGGGCGGCGCGCGCGGCGCGGGCGCCGAGGACGGCGCGGCGGCGCAGCAGTCGCTGCAGGTGGCTGAGCTCGCCCGTCTCCGTACCCGTGGGGTCGGCGCCCACCTTGCGCCGCAGCGCGGCGACGGTCGTGGCGCGGCGCACGGTGCGGGGACCGAAACCCCAGTTCGCGTAGAACCGGTTCACGTCGCGCAGGCTGGACGGCACGTGGACCGCGATGTCCTCGGCCTGCAACCGGGTCGCGAAGCACGCCGCCTCCCGCAGCAGCGCCCGACCGACACCGCGGCGGCGGGAGGAGCCAGCGACGTGCAGCAGGTCGACGTGGGCGGTACGGCCCGCGGCGAACGGCCCCGCGTCGGCGAGGCGTACGGCGAGCAGCCCGACCGGGACGTCGTCCTCGTCCACGGCGAGCGCGACGTGGTAGCTCGGCGGCTCGCCGGAAGCGACGGCGCGCTCGGAGGCGACGAGCCGCTGCGTGACGCGTTCGACGAGCTCGGCGACCGGCAGCGTGCGGTGGGTCGCGTCGGACTGGGCGAGCAGCTCGACCCAGAGGTCCTCGATCGAGGTGAGGTCCGAGCGAGTCGCGGCGCGCACCTTGACGCCCGTGCTCGACATCTGCGGCTCCCTGGTTGACCGGTCGGAACTCTAGGGCCGGAGATCAGCAACGCGCCAATCCGGGTGCCCAAGATCACTGATTCGGTACGGCGGACGTACGATATCCGCTGCCTGAAACCCGCCAAACCTCGGATTCCGTTCTCCGGTGCCGTCGCGACTTCGCGTCTGCGCGCCGAGCCGGCTCAGCCGCGCCCATGCGATCCGAGGCACGCACGTTCGTTCCCGGCCGGTCCGGCCGGTAGCCTATGGCGCGTCCGACGGCTCGGCCCCCGTGCTGGAACTGGCATACAGCATCGGCTCAAACCCGATGGCCCGTAGGGATTGTGGGTTCGAATCCCACCGGGGGTACCGCGCGCTACTCGCCCGCCAAGGTCGCCTTGAGCTCGCGGATCCGCGAGAGCAGCCCGTTCACGAACGCGGGCGACTCGTCACGGGACAGCTCCGCGACCAGCTCCACCGCCTCCGAGATCGCGACGGGCTCCGGGATGTCGGGTGCGTACAGCAGCTCCCATACCCCGATCCGCAGCACGTTGCGGTCGACGACGGGCATCCGGGCGACGGTCCAGCCCTCGGAGTACGCGGCGAGCAGCTCGTCGATCCGGTCGCGGTGCGCGGCCACCCCTTCGACGAGCACCGTCGTGTACGGGTTGACGGGCCGGTCCGGCAGCGCGAGCTGGGTCGAGAGCACCTCGCTGGTCGGCACGCCGCGCAGGTCCGCCTCGTACAGCACGTCCAGTGCCCGCTTGCGTGCCTTGCTCCGCGCTCGCACACCTCACCTTTCAGCCGATGGGGCAATTCACCCGGTCCCGAGACCGGATGAGTTACCCCGTTACGCGACCCAGGTACGAGCCGTCGCGGGTGTCGACCTTGACCTTGGTCGCGTTCTCGATGAACAGCGGCACCTGGATCTCGGCGCCGGTCTCGAGCGTCGCCGGCTTGGTGCCGCCGGTCGAACGGTCGCCCTGCAGGCCCGGCTCGGTGTACGTGATCGTCAGCTCCACCGAAGCCGGCAACTCGAGGTACAGCGGCTGCCCCTCGTGCGTCGCCACGACCGCGCTCTGCCCCTCCAGCAGCCAGCGGCTGTCGTCGCCGACGACCTCGTCGCTGATGTGCAGCTGGTCGTACGACTGCGTGTCCATGAAGACCCAGTCCGCGCCGTCGCGGTAGAGGTACTGCATGTCGCGCTTGTCGACGTTGGCGGTCTCCACCTTCACCCCCGCGTTGAACGTCTTGTCGATGTTCTTGCCGGACTGCACGTTCTTGAGCTTGGTGCGTACGAACGCCGGGCCCTTGCCCGGCTTGACGTGCTGGAACTCGACGACGGTCCAGAGCTGACCGTCGAGGTTGAGCACCAGGCCGTTCTTCAGGTCGTTGGTGGTGGCCACGGCTTCTCCATCGGTGCGTACGGGCTGCCCTCAGGTGCCGAGGACGAGCAGGTCGCGGGTCGCCCGCGTGAGCGACACCGGCCCGCCGGCGCGTACGACCAAGGTGTCCTCGATCCGCACGCCGCCGAGCCCCGGCAGGTAGACCCCCGGCTCGACAGTCACCGGCGTGCGGTCCGCCAGGATACCTGTCGCGCCGTACCCGATCGTCGGAGCCTCGTGGATGTCGAGCCCGACACCGTGGCCGAGCCCGTGTCCGAAGTGCTCACCGTGCCCGGCGGCCGTGATGAGGTCGCGGGCGGCGGCGTCGACGTCCTTCACGTCCGCGCCCACCGCGAGCGCTGCGACTCCGGCGCGCTGCGCCGTGGCGACCAGGTCGTACACCTCGCGCTGCCAGTCCGCGGGCTCGGCCCCGACGACAAAGGTACGGGTCTCGTCGGCGTGGTAGCCGCCGTACAGCGCCCCGAAGTCGATCTTGAGGAAGTCGCCCGCTTCCAGCGCCCGGTCGGTGGGGCGGTGGTGCGGGATCGCGGAGTTCGGCCCGCCGGCGACGATGCTCTCGAACGACGCGGCCTGCGCCCCGTGCTCCAGCAGCAGCCACTCCAGGCGTCGGGCCAGGTAGCGCTCGCTCACCCCGACCCGGACCTCGGGCAGCAGCTCGGCGAGCGCGGCGTCGGAGATCTCGCAAGCTCGGGCGAGCAGCTCGAGCTCGCCGTCGTCCTTGACCAGCCGCAACGCCTCGACCACCCCATCGGTCGGGACCAGCTGCCCGTGGGCCCGCTCCAGAGCCTGGTGCTGCCGGACGGTCAGGTGTGCCGCCTCGAACCCGAGCGGCCCCAACGCATTCTCGCTCGCGTACTCACCGAGCGCGGCCAGCAGCTCGCGGGAGACCACGAGGGCGAGGTCCGGGCACTGCTCGGCGCACTGGGTCACGTAGCGGAAGTCGGTGCCGAACCGGTCCTGCGCCAGGTCCCGGGTGAGCAGCAGCATGCCGTTCGAGCCGGTGAAACCGGTCAGGTAGCGCACGTTGGAGGGGCTGGTGACCAGCAGCGCCGCGAGGTCGTCGGGAAGCCGGTCCCGCAGCGCGTCGCGACGCCTCAGGTACGGCACGGACGCCCGCCCCCGATCGCGCCGACCTTGATCGGAAGGCGTTTCGTGCCCTGCCGGCAGCGAGACGAGCGGCCGTCGCTGCGGGCACGCCCGGCTCCTCGTTGCGCGCAGGGCCGTTTTCGACTTCCGATCATGTGTTCGTCACCGGGCAGTCGCGAGCGAGCGAAGCGCCAGCACGTACGACTGGGTGCCGAACCCCGCGATACTGCCCGTCGCCACCGCAGAGATGACCGAGGTGTGGCGGAACTCCTCGCGGGCGGCCGGGTTGCTGATGTGCACCTCGACGAGCGGGGCGGTGCGCTGGGCGACCGCGTCGCGCAGCGCGTACGAGTAGTGCGTGAACGCGGCCGGGTTGAGCACGACAGGCAGCCGGTCGTCGGCGGCTTCGTGCAGCCAGCCGATCAGCTCGGACTCGTCGTCGGTCTGGCGTACGTCCACGTCCAGGCCGAGCGCGCTGCCTTCGTTGGTGCACAGCGAGACGAGGTCCTCGTACGTCGCGCTCCCGTAGACCTCCGGCTCACGTGCGCCGAGGCGGCCGAGGTTCGGCCCGTTCAGGACCAGCACGCGCGTCATGAGCACACCTCCGAGTACGCCGCCTCCAGCAGGTCCGGCTGCGGTCCTTCGAGCAGCGCCGGCCGGCCGATGCCGTCCAGCACCACGAACCGCAGCTGGTCGCCGCGGGTCTTCTTGTCCACCTTCATCGCTTCCAGCAGCGCCGTCCAGCGACCTGCCCGGTAGGTGGTCGGCAGCCCGAGGCCCGCCAGCACCTGCCGGTGCCGGTCCGCGTCGGCGGCGGGCAGCCGCCCGGCGAGCCGGGCGAGCTCGGCGACGTAGACCAGGCCGACGCTGACCGCGTCGCCGTGCCGCCAGCCGTACGCTTCGACCTGCTCGATCGCATGGGCGAAGGTGTGGCCGTAGTTGAGCACCTCCCGGCCGAGCCCGCCGGGGCGCGACTCGCGCGGGTCGTCCGTCGTCACCGCGATCTTGACCCGGATCGCGCGCTCGACGAGCTCGCGGCGGTGGGCGACCGGGTCGGCGTGCACGAGGTCGAGGATCGTCGGGTCGGAGGTGAAGCCGACCTTGACGACCTCGGCCAGTCCGGCGGTGAGGTCACGCTCCGGGAGCGTCGCGAGCAGGTCCAGGTCGCAGACCACCCGCACCGGCAGGTGGAAGGCGCCCACCAGGTTCTTGCCCTCGGCGGTGTTGATCGCCGTCTTCCCGCCGATCGCGGCATCGACCATGCCGAGCAGCGTGGTCGGCACGACGACGAGACGTACGCCGCGCAGCCACGTCGCCGCAACGAAGCCGCCGAGGTCGGTCGTCGCTCCCCCGCCCACGGCGACGACCAGGTCGCTGCGGGTGAACCCGGCCTGCCCGAGCGCCGCCCAGCAGTCGGCCGCGACCCGTACGTCCTTGGCCGCTTCGGCATCAGGCACCGCGAGCGCGAGCGTGCGGTGCCCACCGGCGTCGAGGTCCGCGAGCAGCCCCTCCGCCAGGTGCTGCAGCGCTGCCGGGTAGATCACCGCGACGCGACGGGCGTCGGTCGCAGCGGCGAGGATCTCGGCGCGCAGCCCGTGCCCGACGAGCACGTCGTACGCCTCGCCCGCCGCGATCCGGGTCACCTCGCCCACGGCGCACCTCCTGCCGGACGGCTCGTCGCGCACCCATCCGTCCGGGCCGCTCCCATCCCGCAGACCGCAGTTCCATGATCAGGAGAACGAAACCGCAGTCGAGGCGAGGCAGTCGCTGCCCCGCACGCACGGACTCGGCCGGTGCTGGCGCGCCGGACTACGTTCTCGTTCTCCCGATCATGCAGCCGAGCGCGCGAGTGGCCGATCCTGTGCGGGTGCCGGATGCGGCGGCTCATCGCGGGTCCGTCGGAGGCAGCGCAGCGAGAACCGCTTCGACGACCTGCTCGGGCGTGCCGGCGGCGTCGACCCGCACCGTGGCGACCTCCTGGTAGAGCGGGGTGCGTTCGGCGAGCAGCGTGCGCAGCTGTCCCCGTACGTTGCCCAGCAGCAGCGGGCGGGCGCGGTTCATCCCGACTCGCGCGAGGGCCGTGCCGAGATCGACCTCCAGCCAGACGGTCGTCGTCTCGCGCAGCAGCCCGCGCGTACCGGGGTCGAGCACCGCGCCGCCGCCGAGCGCCACGACCCCGTCGGACTCGGCGATCGCGTCGGCGACGGCAGCACGCTCGAGGTCGCGGAAGTGCGCCTCCCCCTGCGTCACGAAGATCTCGCCCACGGGCATCCCGGCGCTCGCCTCGACGGCGGCGTCGGTGTCGGTGAACGCGACGCCGAGCCGCTCGGCGAGCAGCCGGCCGACAACGGTCTTGCCGGCGCCCGGCGCACCGACCAGCACCGCTCGCGGCGTCACGAGAGGTGCCGCGCGGCGAGCTCGGCGCGGTACGCGGCGACGTTGCGCGCCGTCTCCCCCACGCTGTCGCCGCCGAACTTCTCGAGCACCGCGTCGGCGAGCACGAGCGCGACCATGGCCTCGGCGACGACGCCGGCCGCCGGTACGGCGCAGACGTCCGAGCGCTGGTTGATCGCACGCGCGTCCTCGCCGGTCGCGACGTCGACCGTACGAAGCGCGCGCGGGACGGTCGAGATCGGTTTCATGGCGGCGCGTACGCGCAGCACCTCGCCAGTGCTCATGCCGCCCTCGGTGCCGCCGCTGCGCCCGCTCGTACGTCGCAGGTGACCGTCGTCGCTGACGATCTCGTCGTGCGCGGCCGAGCCGCGGCGGCGGGCGAGCTCGAACCCGTCGCCGACCTCCACGCCCTTGATCGCCTGGATGCCCATGAGCGCGCCGGCGAGGCGGGCATCGAGCCGCCGGTCCCAGTGGACGTGGCTGCCGAGGCCGGGCGGCAGGCCGTGCACGACGACCTCCACGACACCGCCGAGGGTGTCGCCGTCGGTACGCGCCGACTCGACCTCGTCCTGCATCGCGCGGCTGGCGTCCGGGTCGAGGCAGCGAGCCGGGTCGGCGTCGATGCGCTCCTGGTCGGCCGGGCCGGGGACGCTGCCGTACGGCGCGGTCACCTTGCCGAGCTCGACCACGTGGGAGAGCACCTGGGCCCCGACGCTGGCGCGCAGGAACGACTTGGCGACGGCGCCGAGCGCGACCCGGGCCGCGGTCTCGCGTGCGGAGGCGCGCTCGAGGACCGGGCGGGCGTCGTCGAAGCCGTACTTCTGCATGCCAACGAGGTCGGCGTGCCCGGGGCGGGGGCGGGTGAGCGGCGCGTTGCGGGCGACACCCGCGAGCCGCTCCGCGTCGACCGGGTCGGGCGCCATGACCTGTTCCCAGCGCGGCCACTCGCTGTTGCCGATACGGACCGCGACCGGTCCGCCCTGGGTGAGTCCGTGGCGTACGCCGCCGAGGATCTCCAGCTCGTCCTGCTCGAACTTCTGCCGCGCGCCACGGCCGACGCCGAGCCGCCGGCGCGCGAGGTCGGTGTTCAGGGTCTCGGAACTCACCTCGACCCCCGCCGGCAACCCTTCGAGGATGGCGACGAGTGCGGGTCCGTGGGACTCCCCCGCCGTCAACCACCGCAGCATGCGATCAGCCTAGTAAGCCCCGCTCGGCCCCCGGCGCACCGGAGCCACCCCTTGGCGGGTGTCGTGCCGCCATACCGGGACCACCGCCGCCAACACCGAGCGCCGCGTTCGTTGGCGGGTGCCGTGTCGCTATACCGGGACCACCGCCGCCAACGAGTCCGACGCTCGGCGCGCTGGCGTCAAGCTCGCCCCGGCCGCTTCGCGCGCCCCGTGCCGCGCTCACGCGTCGGCCCGCTCCCGTACGCATGAATGTGGCATGACTACGCATAGAGCGGAGTCATGCCACATTCATCCGGAACGTGCGGGCTGGCGTCAGGGAGTGACCGAAGCCGGCTTGCCCTTGCAGACGGGGACCGACTGGTCGCCGTACAGCACCCCGACGCACTGGTCGTTGAAGATGCTGTAGAGCGTGTAGAAGCCGCCGAACGAGTCGCCGACCTTCAGCTTGGCGTACTTCTTGGTGTCCACGGTCACCGTGGCGACCTTGCCGTTCACGTCGATCGTGGTGACCGAGAGGCTCACCGCGGGCGTCACCGGGGTGGGATCGGTTGCAGGCGGCGCCACGCCGCCGCCGTTGCCGCCGGTCTGTCCCGGACCGCCGGGGTTGTCGCCGGCATTCGGGTCGACCGTCGCCGTCGGGCTCGGGAACAGCGGGGCGAACGGGTCGCGCTTGGCGATGTTGATCGACGCCGGCTTGATGGCCGGCTTGGCCTGTGGCGTCGCAGCGCCGCCCGCGTCGGGGTTGCTCACGGCCGGACGCTGGACCACGCCGTCCGCGGCGAAGTCGTCGTCGCCGCCGCCCGACGACATCATCAGGAAGGCACCGCCACCGACAACGAGGGCGGCGAGCACACCGCCGAGGGCGACCAGCACCTTGCGGTTGCTCTTCTCCGGCTCTAGCGCAGCCGTCTCCGGGGCGGCCTGGCCGGCCGAGGGGAACATGGGCTCGGACATCAGAATTCTCCTCGTTCCCGTCAGTTCGCCATGGCGGGCGCCTGGTCGACCGGTACGGCGCCCGGCGCCGCAGCCTGGTCGAAGCCGGTGGACATGAACACGCTGCCCGTGATGGTCGTCTCCAGGCTGCTCTCGCTGGTGTCGTCACCGGACCGCTGGATGTCCAGTGCTCCGACGAAGTACGAGCGCTGCATGGTCTCGAGGCTGTTCACAAACAGCCGTACGTTCGCGAACTCTCCGGACACCTTGAGCTCGACAGGGATCGTCGACAGCGAACCGTCAGGAGAGGGTTCGCTCGGGGTCAGGCTCTGCAGCACCACTCCGGCCGACTTGGCCTGGTCGGACACGGTACGGATCAGCGTCGGCAACTCGGCGGTCTCCGGGATCCGGTTGCGGATCGCGGCGATCTGCTGCTGCTGCGCCGGGAGCTCCTTGCTCTGCTCCTTCAGCTGGTTGATCTTCGCCTGGGTCATGGCGTTCGCGCTCTGCACCGACTCGGTCTGCGCGGCGATGTCGTCGACGCTGCTCTTGGTGGGCGCCACGAGCAGGAACCAGCCCGCCGCGAGGATCAGCACCGCGGCCACCCCGGCGAAGGCGTACCACAACTGTGCGCTCTTGGTGTTCATCTCAGTTGCCCGTCTTGTCGAAGCGGTGGGACAGCGACTTGGGCGTCAGGTCCGCCGTGCTGTCGAAGGTCACGACCGTCGGGCCCTCGTCCTTGGCGTCGCCGCGCGTCGCCGAGGAGAGGTACACGTTGTCGAGCGTGCGCTGCTTGGCCTGCGAGTCCAGCCAGCTGGCGATCGCCCGGTAGCTCGTCGCCTCGCCCTGGTAGCTGATCGTGCCGACCGGGCCGACCGGTACCGCCGGGGTCTCCGGCGCGGGAGTCGTGCTTCCGTCCGCGTTGGGAGCGGGTGCCGGTGGTACGACGGGGGCTTCCGCCTGTCCGAGCGTGCCGGTGAACCCGGTGAGCGCGACGTTGCGCGGGATGCTCAGGGCGAGGTTGTTCAGGACGTACGACCAGCGCACCTCGTTACCCATCGCGGTGGCGAGCTGCGCCTGGGCGGCCGACACCTCGGCGAACACCTTGGGCACCTCGGCGTACGTCGCCTGCTGGGCGGCGAGCTGGGCGGACTGCGCGTTGGCGGCGTCGAGGCCCTCCTGCGCGGAGGTGACCTCGTTCTGCGCCATGACGAACATGCCGCCGATGACCGCGACCGAGACGGCGGCGGCGCCGACGAGCAGCAGCTTGGCCTGGCGGACCTTGACTTCCTGCGTGATCAGCGGCGGGAGCAGGTTCACCTTGGGGAACGCGGCCCGCGAAGGGGCCGCGGCGGGCGGCGGCGCGACCGCGACCTGGCCCTCCGGCGCGGGGGCGCCCTGGTACTGCGACATCACACGGCTCCCATCGCGAGGCCGACCGGGATGGCGGCGAGCGGTTCGACGAAGCGGATCTGCTCGGGCGCCAGGCCCGTACGACCCATGGTCAACTGCGAGAACGGCTGGCCGTACTCGACGGGGGTGCGCACCGCGGCGGCGAGCTTCTGCGCGAGGCCCGGCGCGAGCGAGCCGCCGCCGGAGAGCACGAGCCGGGTGAGCGGCCGGCTGCCGGAGGTGGCGAGGAAGTAGTCGACCGACCCGCGGATCTCGTCGACGAACTCGTTCAGGCCGGTGTCGACGATGCGCGCGGCGTCGGCGAACTGGCCCTGCGAGAGCAGGTTCGGGTCGCGCTTGAGCGACTCGGCCTCCGCGCTCGGGATGCCGAGGCGCTCGACCACGGCAGCGGTGATGTCCTCACCGCCGAGCAGCAGGATGCGTACGAACTGCGGTACGCCGCCTTCGTGCACCACGATGTTGGTGACCCGGGCGCCGACGTCGACGACGGCCTCGGGACCGGTGAGCCCCATCGGGTCGTTGGTGCCGGCGGCGCGCAGGACGGCGAACGCGGTGAGGTCGACGTTGGTGGTCTTCAGCCCCGCCTTCTGCACTGCCCGGATGGCGTTCAGCACCATCTCCTGGCTGGCCGCGACGAGCAGGCCACGCAGCAGCCGGTCGTTCTCGGTGGCGACCTCCTCCAGGGTGACGAAGTCGAGGACCGCCTCGTCGATCGGCATCGGTACGAGGTCAGCGACCTGGTACTTCAGCGAGTCCTTGCGATCCCCCTCCGGCATCCACGGGATGTCGACGAGGCGCACGAACACCTTCTGGTTGGAGATGCCGAGAACGACGTCCTTCTTGGAGAACTTCACGCTCGACCACAGCTGCTTGAGCGCCTGGGCGACGGCGTCCGGGTCGGCGACCTCCCCGTCGCGTACGACGCCGGCCGGCAGCGCGACCTGACCGAACCGGTCCAGCGTCACCTGTCCCTTGCTGACGGTGACCTGGGCGGCTCGTACGCCCGAGGATCCGATGTCGAGCCCGATGGCGGTACGACCTGCCACGGTTTCCACCCTTCGACCGGCCACCGAAAGCGGTGGCGTCCACATGCGCTTTCGGCCATTGGGGGGGTGGGCTTGAGCCGATAGGGCGAGGCAGTCACCCGTCCGGCCGTGCGTGTCGCGTTGCACCGCTCAACTCCCCGGTTGGCGGGTGTGGTGCACCGATACCGGCACCACACCCGCCAAGCGGGAGGAAGGGAGCCGGGCGTCAGCCCATGAGCGAGCCGGTGTACCAGTCCGCGATCGCCGGGCCGACGAACACCGCGATCAACGCACCGGCGACCATGAACGGGCCGAACGGGATCGCGCTCTTGCGACCCGCCTTGCGCGCCACCATGAGCGCTCCCCCGACGAGCCCACCGAGGAAGAAGCCGAGGAAGCCGCCCACGATGACCGCACCCCAGCCGAGCCAGCCGAGGTACATGCCGAGCACTCCGGCGAGCTTCACATCGCCGAACCCCATGCCGGCCGGATAGATGAACGCGAGCAAGAAGTAGAAGGCAAACAGCGCGACCGCCCCGAGCAGCGCCCGCAGGTAGTCGTCCCAGCGAGCATCGAGCAGCGCCGGCAAGGCGAGCAGGACGAGCGCGACGACGTACGACGGCAGCACCAGGACGTTCGGCAGCCGCTTGGTGTCCAGGTCGATGAACGCCAGCGCGATTCCGACGCCACCCAGGTAGAGGTACGCGGGCAGCTCCCAGCTCAGCCCGAACCGCCAGGCGAGCAGCGCGAACACCACCGCGGTGAGCAGCTCCACCGCGGGATAGCGCGCCGCGATCGGCTCGCGGCAGTTGCGACATCGCCCGCGCAGCAGCACCCAGGAGGCGACCGGCACGTTGTCGTACGCGGCGATCTGCGCCTCGCAGCTCGGGCAGTACGACCGGCCTGCGACCACCGAGACGCCTTGCGGGACCCGGTAGATCACCACGTTCAGGAACGACCCGACCAACAGGCCGAGCACACCTGTGACCAGGATCAGCGCGAGCATGGGATGCACCGTAGCCGTGCGACACCCTGCTCCCCTGCAAGGAGCAGGGTGTCGCGAGGGCTACCCGTACTGCGGCTGCAGCTCACCGGTCGTGGCGGCCGCCCAGACCGCGTTCGTCCAGGCCGGGAAGTACGGAGGAGCCGCAAACTTCAGCCGCTGGTCGTACTTGTAGTCCTTCAGGTATCCGGTCGTGTTGCTTCCGGTACCGACAGCGCCACGCCACTTCTGGGCGATCGACCCACGGACGCTCAGTTCCCCCAGGTTCGTCCCCTTGTCATAGCGCTGCACAGTGAAGCTGTGCGCCAGCGTCTGCATCGACACGTACATCCACCGGGTGCCGCTGCCGTTGGTCTGGCCCGGGAAGGCGATGTTGTAGTAGTTGCCGTTGAACGTCGTCTTGGTCGTCCACGTGCAGGACAGACTCGTCCCGTTACTGCTCGACGTGCTGGGTGTGCTGCTCCAGTCACTGGGACACTTGGAGTTGTTACTGCTCGTCGACGTGCTCGACCCCCGAGACACCGGGTGGTAGACCACTACCGAGTTGCTCGCCACGAGGCCGACCATGTCAGTTCCCGATGCCGCCGATCCGGCTGCCGTCGAGGCCAGCAGCATGTCGTTGGTGACGATGATGTTGTTCTGTGCCGCAATGGTGACCCGGCCCTTGACCGTTCCCTCGATGTAGATGTTGCCACTCCCGCAGTCGTACGTCGACGGGTGATCGTCACCGCTGGATGATTCCGTCGGGCCGCTCAACGTGCCGCTCGTCCACGATTGGTTATTCTTGTTGCGGGAGTAGCTTCTCGACATCGTCGAGGACACCGAGTCCGGGTCGAAGTAGCTGATATCGGTCACGCCGGTCGTGGTGTCGCCGGAACCGGTCGGGATCACGTCGTTGTTGGTGCTATCCGAACTCGTTCCGTTGACCACCTGTCCAGGCACGCACGCCTTCGTGGTGCCCGAGTTCTTGGCGTAGATCACCATGCCGTCCGGGACCGGCACCGTCGACTTGGTCGTCGGTCGACCCTGGGCATCCGTGGACGATTTGGCTCCGCAGCTCGTCCCGGCTGGGGTGTCGGGGCCTAGAGCGGGCGGCTTGGTGGTCCAGACGTCCATCGTGCCGTCGGACTTGAACCGGATCCGGGTGTCGCCGGTGTAGAAGCAGCCCGGGTAGTTCACGAACTTCGCGCTGCTGTCCTCGAGGTAAAGCAGCTTGCCCTGAACCGCACCGAACGCACCGACGTACGGTGTGGTGTCGCTGGTGCTCCTCCAGCACTTGCCCTTGCCCACCGACCTGCCGTTCCCGCTGCCATCGGGCCGCCCGTTGTCCTTGCACGCCGGGTCGGCGACCTCGTACCCCTGGAGGAACTTGGGACGCTGCCCGCTTCGCGCGGTCATGAGTGGCGAGTCGTTGAAGTGGGCAAGGCCGTCGAGGACGTCACCGCCGATGAAGGTGATCTCCGAACAGCCACTGCGGCCCTGCCAGAAGTACTTCCAGTCCGACGGGTCGCTGCTCCCACCGCACTCCTTCTTCGCCCCGCTCGGATACGGCACCTTGTTCGCGGGGTCGGCGTCCTCATAGTCGGTGTAGTACAGGTACTTCGTGGGACCGCCCTTGGAGACCCGCACCTGGATGGTGCGGGTCACGCCGTTGACCTTCCCGGTCGAGGTGAGGTTGACGAATCCTTCGAGGTTGTACTTCGACGGGTCGACGTCATAGTGGAACTGTCCGCTGCCGGCCACGCCACCGCGGACCTGTTGCCAGCCGGCGGGGGTGCTAGCCGTCCACCCGCAGCTGTTCGGTCCGGTCTTCGGACCTTGCAGAGCCTCATTCGTGCAGTCCACGGCTGCCCAGTAGAGGTCGGACTGGTTGAGGCGCGCGATGTAGTCGTCGACCCCCGCCTGCGCGGCCGCGAGCGCGCCGTTCCAGTCCTGGTCCTTCCGCGCCATCGGCGCGTAGTTGGTGGCGATGGTGAGCGCCACTCCCACCAGGACGCTCATGACGACCATGGTTCCGATCACCATGATCATCGCGACACCTTCGTCGCCCTGAGCGCGCTGGAACCGCGGGTCGAGCCGAGTCATGAAGTGGCTACGCATCGGTCATCCGTTTCACGGGTTCGGGGTCGCTGTGTTGTCGTTGAGGACGCCGGCGTTGGGGAGGGTCACCCGGGTGACGACATCCGTGGCGGCGACGTTCGTCGACGAGCTGACGCTGAGGGTGATGTCGACACTCTCGACCGACGACAGCTGGTCTCCGGTCAGAGGCGGGCTGAGTACTGCACCGCTGAGGTCGTAGTACGTGAAGAGTGGCCTGCTCGTACTCACGTCGCGAGCGATGACGCGGTTCGAGACCTTGCAGTTCGCGCTGCCGGCGGTGCAGGTGTAGGTGTACTCGGTGTCCTTCGCCTGGTGGTAGTCGGGCTGGCGGATCGTCTCGGTGAGGTTCCCTTCACCGTCCACCGCGTACGCGATCTTGCTGGGACCGCGGTTGGTCCAGGCCGTGGGTGCGAGCACGATGGTGTCGTCGTTGTTGAGGTTCCCGTAGAACTGCACAGACCGGACATTGCCGCTGATGAACGCTGCTTCGTCACAGGTGTTGCACGACAGCAGCTTCGGCAGCACCGCGGTCCGAAGCGTCTTGGTCATCGACTCGACGGCGACCTTCCCCTGCTGGCTCTGGTCGATCCGGGCAGCGTTCTGCCCGGTCATCTTCGTGATCGCGATCAGCATGCCCATCGCCATGGCCAATACCAGGCTCAGGATCCCGACGACGACCATCATCTCGATCAGAGTCACGCCCGCATCGGATCGCTCGCGAGACTCGCGTAACCGGCGAAGCGCAGCACAGCTCATCAGGTCGCCCCTCATGACAGCGTGTCGATCCGTGCAGTGACGTCTGCCGGTGCACCGCCGGGGACCAGGCTCGGCGTGTCGGGCCAGGTACCGTCGGGGTTCCTGCCTGCGATCGACAGCGTCCAGCTTCCCGCCGGCAAGGACGTCAGGAGCGTGCCGTCCGATGCGGTCTTGCCGAGCACCCAGTTCTGGCTGTCGATCGTCGATCCCACAGGCATGCACCCCAGCGTGCTGGTCGGGTTGGCGACGACGGTCGCGCCCGCGAGAGGTACGCCGTCGACATTGACGACATGGACGCTCACCGGGAAGAACCACAGCTGCGCGGTACCGGTGGCCCCGGGCGCGAGCACGGTGCTGGCCTGTCGAGCGCCGCCGGCCTTCACCGGGTCGGATTGGCTGCAGGTGCCTGACCAGAGTGCGTAGCCGTCGCTGAACGGCCAGAGGCCTGTGACGGTGGTCGTCGATCCTGTGGATGGTACGGACTTGATGCCGGCCGGCTGGATCCCGGTGTTGTAGAGCTGGAACGCGTTCGGGAGCGTGGCGGGGAGCGCGTACCCGCTCGTGGTGGATGCGGTCACGTTCAGCGTCGCGGCGCGGTCATAGTAGAAGGACGCCTGCGACAGCTCGGACTTGTTCACGATGATCGTCTTACTTGGGTTCGGGATCCCGTAGTTGTCGACGTACCCGGTCGTCGCAAGGGAGGCCTGGTAGCTGCCGAACACGGTCAGGGAGAAGACCGCGCATCCATCTGCGGCTGTCGTGGTGGTCACCGTGCTAGGGCCGGTGAGCTTGACCGCCTGACCAGCGGCTGGGGTGCCGTTCGCTCTGAGGACCTTGATGCCGACGAACGCCAACTCACTGTTCAGGGAGTTCTTCGGAGGCGTCAGCACGGTGTGGGAGACGACCGGCTTCACGTTGTCCATCCGCGGCCAGGTGACGGTGACGTCGACAGCGAGGCTCGGGTACGTGACAGTCGCGCCACCGTCGCAGGCGCTCGTCCCAGCACCGGCCGGAATCCATTGGACCGTGCGGGTGACGGTGAAGGTCGAGAGCTCGGGTGCGCTCCCGGCCGGCAGAGGGTGCGGGTTCGTCACGGTACCCGAGTTGCCGAGCGTCGTGGCACCGTCGCCCGCGTTCGCGAACTCGCTGCGCGTCGCCTCGATCTCCCGGGCAGCGAGGTTCGCGGCCTGTACTCGGTTCCTGTCGAGGCGCGTCGTGTTAGTAGCGGCGATCATCGTGTAGGCGATGCCCGTCGCCGCGATCCCGAACACCACCAGGGCCACCATCAGTTCGACGAGCGTCATGCCGGCTTCATCGCGGACGTGGAGCGCCGAGGCACCCATGCGTCGGCGCACAGTTCTCCACATGGCCGGGCTATCGGCAGCGCACAGACTCCTCTTGAGCCACGGTCGGACCGCTCACCCATTCGGCGCGCGCAGACAGGACGGCCCGGGCGCGACGCGCCCGGGCCGTCCTCTCCTCCAAATCTATGGAGTCAGGGTGCCGCCGTGCACGCCACCCGTCGTTACCGGACAGCCAGGTGCAGCCTTCGGCTGTAGGCCGCCACCCTGGCTGTCGTAATACCAGGTCGTCGGAGAGTTGCTGTGTTTCGCGGACAGACAGTAGCCGCTCGCCCCAACGTACGACAGGCTCAAGGTGATTCCCGGACTACGGTTTACCGTCTGACCTGCGGCAGCCAGGTCGGCGAAAGCCCCGTACGTGAGCTTGTCGACGAGATACGTCTCTTCGGACTTCGCTGCTGCGTTCAGATCTGACTTGGCCGACGCATCGTAGGCCTGATTCCGCTGGTTCAGGAAGATCGGTATCGCGATGGCGGCCAGTATTCCAATGATGATGACGACGACCAGCAACTCGATCAACGTGAACCCTGCCTCAGCAGGCTTCGCCTTGATGCCGCTTCCTCCTCCTGGGTCGCGCGGTCTGAGCATCTCGACTCCTTCCGAATCGCCTGGACTGCGTCTACCTACGTCTCTTCGACTGATGGTCTGACTTAGGAATCGGCCGACCGGCGGAAATCCTCGGGCATGGTGAAGGGCCGGGATCACGCGATCCCGGCCCTTCAAGGTAGTGGCTACATCAGCACGGTGCGTCGGTGAGACCCCCGGTAGTGCTGTTCCAGTAGAAGTCAGTTGGATCTGCGTCAGGGTTGTTCGCTGCTACGCAGAACCCATCAGTACCGATCAGGGTGACGCCTACCGTGTTCCCGGGCGACAGGTTGATGACCGTGCCGTCAGACAGGGTGAGCGACGTTGGGGCGGCAGTGACCGCTTCGTAGGACTGGTTGTCAACGAAGAACGTCTCCTGGGCCGTAGCGACGGTGCGGACGTCTTCCTTCAGCGAGGAGGCGACGGCCTTCTTCCGCTGGTTCAGGAAGATCGGGATGGCGATGGCGGCGAGGATGCCGATGATGATGATGACCACAAGGAGTTCGATCAGGGTGAAGCCCCCATCCTTCTCCTCCATGGACTTGCGCAGTCGAGCGAGCATGCCGTCTTCCCCTTCGGGATAGATCCGTGAGTCGTCCGGTCGACCGTGCTGGACCCGCGGGTCCGGCCGAGGCAGCTGGGCCGGCTCCCTGGGAGCTCCCTGGCTTTGCGGCCCTGCTTCGCAGCAGGTGTGCCCGTTCTGGCCGTGCAACTCGATGACAGAGCAGATATCGGCCCGCCGAACAGCGGCTTGAGCACTCGGTCGGCAGCAAACGGGTGAGTTCAGTCCGCGAAGCACCCCGCCGAACCCACCCAGAGACCCGTTCGGCGTAGTGATCCGCTGAACGACTCAGTCGAGTCAGTCATGGCCGACGGCGTTCGCCCTCGGTGCCGCATCCCATATCAGCTGGGACGAAGGGGAGCCCTCATGCGCCTTCGCACCGTCGCCGCGACAATTGCTGCGGCCCTGCTCGTCTCGCCGCTCTTTGCGGCAGCACCGGCAGCGCTCGCCGATCCTCCGAACGGGGCACCGGTCCTGACCTCGACGAGTGTTCCCGACAGCGGCGCAGTGCTGCTGACCTGGCAGGGAGTGCCGGCTGCAGCCGGCTACACGGCGCAACTGGCACTAGACCCCAGTTTCACCACGATCGTCGAGTCCACAGACACGACGGCACTGCTCTGGGCACCGACGAAGGCTCTCGCCGGAACCCCGGAGAGCGGGCCGCGCACGTACTACTGGCGGGTGCGTGCCTACGGCTCGGTCACTACGGACTTCTCTCCTGCCAGCACCTCAGAGACGGGTCAGTTCACCCGCGCGGCGCTGCCGGCACCCACACAGGTCAGCCCTGCCGCGGACGGCACTATCGCGTACCCAGACCCCGTAGTGTTTCGGTGGGCACCCGTCCCGGGAGCGACGAACTACACGCTGGAGTACGGCACCGACGCGAGCTTCCAGACGGTCACCAGCCAGGCCACGACAGCCACCTCGTTCGTGCCGCAGGCCCTGCTCTCTCGCGACACGCCGTATTACTGGCGGGTGACCGCGACCCTCGGCGCGCTGAAGACACCGGCCTCGGGCGTCTCGTCGTTCATGGTCACCTGGCCCAACAGCGCACCCACGCTGCTCGCGCCAAACGACGGTTCGACCATGAGCGACGTCGAGTTCCGGTGGAGCCCCGTCGCCGGAGCCGCCTACTACACGCTCGATGTGGCGACCAATGACGCTTTCTCCCCGGTCACGATCAAGGCCCAGAAGGTCATCGGAACGCGCTTCTCCGCCGACGAGGCGCTGAAGAACGAATCGTACTGGTGGCGGGTGATCCCGTACGACGCGAACGGCAAGGCTGGCACCACGTCGATGGTCGGACAGTTCCGGCGAGCCTGGGGCAACCAGCAGGGTCCTGAACTCATCGACTCCACGACCTCGGACTACCCGGAACCGCTCGTAGGTGCGCCCGCTGAGGGTGCGGCCCCAACGGTTCCAGTCGACAGCCTCGAGCTGAGCTGGGACGCACTTCCGCGCGCCACGTACTACGAGGTGCAGGTGGTCGCAGCCAGCGAGAACTTCGACACGGTGGCAAGCTCAGCACGGATCACCTGCTTCACCCCCAATACGTCCGCCACGGTGATCCAGAAGTCCGACCAGGGCAGCATGACCGGCAAGGACCGGTTGCAGTACCCGAGCGGAGGCAGCGGGTGTCTGCAACCCAAGTCAGGACTCGCGTTGGTTCCGGGTGACGCGGTGCTGAAGTGGCGCGTCCGTGCCGTCGACCTCACCCCGACGCCGGCTACGAGCTTCCAGACCAGTGGCGAGGGCCAACTCACTTCCGCGTGGTCCGACTCCTCGAACGCCGACGAGCCCGGCCGCCGCTTCTTCCGGGTGGGAGACGCGGTTCAGACCGGTGCTGGCATCGCGACGCCGGTCTCCCCCGATCCAGGGTCCGACGTACGCCAGGCGCCCGTGCTGCGCTGGACTCCGGTCACCGGTCAACTCAGCTACCGCGTCGAGGTCGCCCTCGACGACAAGTTCACCAACCGAGTTGTGACTGCCGTCGTTCCGGAGCCGCTGCTGCGCCTCGACGGCGCGCTTGCAGACAATACGACGAGTGACTCTTACTACTGGCGCGTCACGGCGTGTGCGGCGCTCCCCAGCGCACCCAATCTGCTGTGCGACCCGACCAGCGGACCCACGAGCAGCTTCCACAAGATCAGCTCGCCACTCGTCCTTCACTCACCTGTCGTCGACACCATCACCAATACGGTGCGGGTGTCCTGGGCACCGCCGACAGTCGGAGGCGAGTCTTACGACGGCGGCGTTCGCGGCTACCAGACCCAGGTGTCGACCACGAACGCATTCAACAACGCCGACATCCTGCACGACGCCAAGACCGACCTACCGTTCTTGACGTCCACGATGCAGAACCGCGCACTCGCCAACGGGACCTACTACGTGCGGACCCGAGCGCTCGACGCTGCGGGCCAGCCCTTCGGCTGGTCCTCGCCGAAGTCGTTCGACATTGCGAAGCCGACGCCAGTTCCAGACACGGTGCCCAACGATGCTTCCCCGACGCTGACGTGGTATGAGCCGAGCGGAATGGCGCTGGCAACCACGAGCTACGACGTGCGCTACTGGTTGGCTTCCGGCAATGCACCGGCCAGTCCCAACGTCACGACCCGGCAGTACGCCGCCGCGACCGTTCCTCTCAGCGGCAGCCTTGCACCGGGTACGTACAAGTGGCAGGTCCGCGCGAAGGACGCCTTCGGGACAACACAAGGGTGGAGCGCGATCGGTGACTTCGTGGTGGGCGGTGCCGCCCCCGCGCTCACCACTCCGGATGGTGTCCAGTTCGGTATCGCCGATCGGGCGATGTCCTGGCAGCCGGTTCCCAGTGCCGCCAGTTACGTGCTGCGTACGGCCACCAACGCGAGCATGACCACCGGTGTGACGTCGTGGCCAACTATGCAGACGACAGGAACCCCCAAAGCGGCGTTCTCGTACGGCACGACGTACTACTGGGACGTGCAGGCGCTCTCGTCAGCAGGCACCGTCCTCGCCACCTCGCCAGCGCGCACCTTCACGGTGCGGACAGTGCCTGCCAAGCCCACGTTGGGCAGCCTCAACGTCGCCGGTGACACGCTCAACGTGACCTGGGCGGCGGCTAGCGGTGCGACCAACGGCTCCGCCGACGCGCCTTCGTATTGGCTGCGGTACCGCGCGCAAGGCGGCGGTGAGGCGTCCTGGATGTCGGTCGGCCCGCTCACTGGAACCGCGCACACCATCACCGCGCTCCCGATGAACACCACCTTTGAGGTTCAGCTCGGTGCTTCGAACTCCGAGGGCCAGAGCCCGTGGTCGGCCACCAAGACGGCTACGACCAAGGGACTTCCGACCGAACCGCGATCGCTCGCTGTCATGCCGTCGGCGGGTCAAGCGAAGCTGAGCTGGACCGCGCCTGCCACTGTCGGCGCCGGCGTGTCGGGGTACCACATTCGATACACCTACGACGGCGGACCGTGGACGGCTGACGTGACGACCGCAGACCGGACCTTCACGCTGACGGACCTCGTCGCCGACATGGCGTACACCGTCGAGGTGCGGGCGTACGGGGCTTACGGCGACGGCCCACCGGCCTCGCTCGACTTCGTCGGCGTCGCGGCGCCTGGGGCGCCGACGCTCACCGCAGCCACGCCGGGCGACCGGAGCGCCGCGCTGCAGTGGACGGTGCCGACGAGCACGGGGGGCTCGCCCGTTACCGGCTATGTGGTCGAGATGCGATCCAAGTCCGGTAGCACCTGGAGCAGCTGGGCGACGAAGGCCTCGACGACGGCGACGACAGTCACGACCACGGTCACCGGGCTGACGAACGGCACGCCATATGAGTTCCAGGTCCGCGCCAAGAACAAGTACGGTGCAGGCGACCCGTCGACTGCACGGCAGGTCGTACCGACTGCCGGTGGCACGAACCCGCCGCCAACACCGCCCAAGGTGACCGCGCCAAGCAAGGTCAGCGGGCTGAAGGCCGTCTCCAAGAAGAAGCGGAAGGTGGTGCTCACCTGGTCTCCCGCCGCAGCGAACGGCGCACGAATCACCGGCTACCAGATTCAGTACCGCCTCGCCAGCAAGGCGTGGAACAACCTGACTACCGCGACTACGACGTCGTACACCTGGGCCAAGGGCAAGGCGAGGAAGAAGTATGCGTTCCGCGTCCGCGCCATGAACGCCAAGGGACCGGGTGCTTACAGCAACGCCGTCACGGTCAAGGTGAAGAAGTAGCGCGGTACCTTCCGCGACCCGAGGTGGGGCGACCGAGTTGCATGGCTCGCCCACAGCCGTTTCCAGGCGGCGGGGCCCAACGAGGGTTCGGCCAGAGCCAGGATGAGCCCGACGAGCGCAGCGCTGAGCCCAGACACCGGACTTGCGATTCGCGGATCGCGGACGCCTGAACCGCGGGCCTACCGGCGGCTCATCTGGGCCGTGGTCAGCTTGCTTGTTGGGCGCGGCGGGCGTCGCGAGCCTGGTATCGGGGTACCGCGAAGCAGCCGGTGGCGTAGGAGAGGTTGATGCGGTAGCCGTCCCAGCGGCTGCCCGCGGCGGTGGGGTCGACATGTTCGTGCTCCTTCTCGACAGGTACATCGGTGTCGCACAGGGTCGAGGGATCGACGTGCTCAAGGAGTGGTTCGCCATGGCGGTAGAAGCGGAACCGGCCGTGCCCGAGCCGGTGGATGGTGAACTCGCCCTTGTGGTGGGCGGCGTGGTGCGCGCCGCAGAGCAGGATCAAGTTGTCCATGTCTGTCATGCCACCGCGCAGCCAGTGGTGAACGTGGTGGGCTTCCAGGTTCCAGGTCGAGTTGCAGCCCGGGTGGGCGCAATGCCCACCATCCCGGATCACCAGCGCCCGGTACTGGGAGTCGGAGACCAGGCGTTGGCTACGGCCGAGGTCGAGCACGTTGCGCGGGGAGTCGGGGTCGTGCACCACAACCCGGATCCGGCAGGAGCAGGCCAGTCGTTCCAGGACGTGGGCGGGGATGCCCGGGCCGTGCTCGAGCCGCCCGAGTGGGACCGGTCCGGGTAGCGGACGCGGCTCACGTGAGCCGCCCTCAACCTTGGGTTGCGGGTTCGCTGTGGCTCGTTCCGTGTTATCGCTGGGCGGGATCTCGACAAGCTCCACCAGCGGAGTCTCGACGCTGGCTGGGGCGGTGGCGTCGCGGCCGGCGTGTAGGTGCAGCACCAGCGCAGTGCGTTCGTGGCCGCGCAGCGCTCGCGGCGGCTGAGCAGAGTCCGTCATCGCCGAGAGTGCGATCTCGGCCAGGCGCACCAGGGCTTCGACATCGGAGAGTCGTTCGCCGTCCGGGGCGACCGACTGCACCGCCTGCAGCGCGGCATCGAGTAGGGCGCCGTGTTCCGGGTCCAGGCGGGCAGTCAGCCGGCGGCGGGCATCCCGATCCCAGCTGCGCGACAGCGACTCGCCCACCGGGTCGGCGGGGCGGATCGGGTCCTCCATCGTACGGTCGATGGTGCGCAACCCGAGAGCCAGGTCCTGCAACTGTTGCACCGTCCCGGACTCGGCCAGTGCCAGCAGGTCGTCGACCAACTCCGGTTCCTGGTCGGCGTCGACGGTGGTGGCGATGATCCGCGCGTGGGAGTACGAGATCCGACCCGCCGCCATCGAGGCAGCCAGCGGCGGATACGCGGCCAGGGCACGAGCCACCCGTACGTGGTCACGCGCGGTCCGGGCCGCGATCCCACAGTGATGGGACAACCAGCGGGTCGTCGACGGCAGCCCATAGGAGCTCGCACCGTCGATCGCGTCGAACTCGGCCACCAGCAGCAGCCAACGACACTGCGCCGACGCCACCCGACCCGCCAACGCGACGATCCGAGACCCGAGTTCCTTGGCGGCGAGGTCATCCGGCGTGCCACGGCCACCCGGCAACACCGCCAACGACGGCGCGCTACGGATCGTGTCCTGTCCAGGAACCGCAGTGAACATTACCGAATCAAGTAAATACGACATATGACCAGGTTAAGCGGGATCCCTGACAGCCCACTTCGAGATCAACAGCTCACGTGAGCTGTTGATCTTGAGGTCGAGTTCAATCCATCCTGTATGACCGAACCTGCCACGCGGAGTCCGGCGGCGGATCCTCGATTCGGCGAGTTCGGCCCCTCGGATTGCGGTAGGTAGGAGCGCGTGAAGAACGCGAATAACATGTTGCGATGAATCAAGTGTCGGAACTCGCGCAACGGGCCCGCTCAACAGGTTGATCAGCACCGCGGCATCGAGCACCGAGACGGCTCGTCCACCGTGGGAGGCTCGACCGCGCCGGCAGTCTCGCTACTTGATGAGGTCGAAGACCTTGAAAATCGGCATGTAGAGGGCGATGATCATCGACCCGATGATGCCGCCGAGGAAGGCGATCATCAGCGGCTCGATCAGCGACGCGAGCGCCTCAGTCGTCGCCTCGACCTCTTGGTCGTAGAAGTCCGAGATCTTGTGCAGCATCGTGTCGAGAGCGCCGGTGTCCTCGCCGACGGCAAGCATCTGCACGACCATCGGCGGGAACACTGGGTGCTTCTCCAGTGGCTCTGAGAGGCTTTCGCCGCCCCGCACGCTCTCCTGCACGTCCCGCACCGCGTTGCGCACGACGACGTTGCCGGCAGTGTCGGCGACGATGTCGAGGCTCTGCAGGATCGGTACGCCTGAAGAGATCATCGTGCCGAGGTTGCGGGTGAACCGGGACAGCGCGATCTTCTGGAAGAGAGTGCCGAACACCGGTAGCTTGAGCTTCAGCGGGTCGAGCTTGTTGCGCACCCAGTCCTTGTGCTTGACCCGGTGCCACACGACGTACAACACGATCAGCGCCACCAGGATGATCGGACCGCCCGTCTTGAGGCCGTTCGACATCACAACAAGAACTTGTGTCGGCGCGGGAAGCTCCCCACCGAGGTTCTTGAACATGTCAGCGAAGGTCGGGACGACGAAGATGAGCATGCCGACGACGGCGAGGATCGCGAGCACGAACACGACGACCGGGTAGGTCATCGCGGACTTGATGCGAGACCGCAGCTTGTGCTCTGCCTCGAAGTTCTCCGCCACCTGGATCATGACACCGTCCAGGAAGCCGCCGACTTCGCCGGCCTTGATCATGTTGATCATGAGCGGCGGGAAGTAGTCGGGGTGCTTGGCCATCGAGGCCGAGAGTGCGTTGCCGACCTCGACGTCCTGCCGTACGGCGGTGAGGATCTTGACGAAGTCCTTGTTCTCCGTCTGCTCCTCGAGGATCGTGAGCGCCCGAAGCAGCGAGAGCCCGGAGTTCAGCATCGTGGCGAACTGCCGGGAGAAGACGGCCAGCTCCTTGAGCTTGACCTTGCTGCCGAGCTTGGGCAGCTTGATCTCCATCTGCATGCCACTGGTCTTGACCTCGGAGATCTTGACCGGGGCGTACCCCATGCCCTTGAGCTTCGTGGCGACGGCGGCCGGTGAGTCGGCCTCGATCTTGCCCGTGACGACCTTGCCCGAGCGGTCGCGTACGGCGTACTCGTAGGTGGCGGTTGCAGCCATGACCGGTGGTCCTCTCCCTCGCCGTCAGGCCCGGCCGCAGAGCCGGTTGAAGTCTTCCATGTGGTGACACTTCTCCAGGCCGACCTCGTACGTGATCTTGCGGGTGCGTACGAGCTCGGCGAGGTGCTGGTCCATCGTGTGCATGCCGTGCTGCGCGCCGGCCTGCATCACCGAGTAGATCTGGTGGGTCTTGCCCTCGCGGATCAGGTTCCGGATCGCCGGCGTGACCACGAGAACCTCGGTCGCTACCACTCGCCCGCGGCCGTCCGCGGTCTTGGCGAGCGTCTGACAGACCACGCCCTGCAGCGCCATCGACAGCTGCGCGCGTACCTGTTGCTGCTGGTGCGGCGGGAAGACGTCGATGACACGGTCGATCGTCTGCGCTGCGTCCTGGGTGTGCAGTGTCGCGAAGACCAGGTGGCCGGTCTCGGCCGCGGTCAGCGCCACCGAGATCGTCTCCAGGTCGCGCATCTCACCGACCAGGATGATGTCGGGGTCCTGGCGCAGTACGTGCTTGAGCGCGTTGGAGAACGACCAGGTGTCCTCCCCCACCTCGCGCTGGTTGATCAGACAGCTCTTGTGCTTGTGGAGGAACTCGATCGGGTCCTCCACGGTCATGATGTGCTCCTGGCGCGTACGGTTCGCCAGGTCCACCAGCGACGCCAGCGTCGTCGACTTGCCGGACCCGGTCGGACCGGTCACCAGCACGAAACCACGCGGCAGGCCTGCGAAGTTCGCCACGGCCGGCGGGATCCCCAACGACTCCAACGTCTTGATCTCGAACGGGATGACACGGAACGCCGCCCCGATCGCGTCGCGCTGCTTGTAGATGTTCACCCGGAAGCGGGCCCGTCCCGGCAGCTGGTACGCGAAGTCGAGCTCGAGGTCCTCCTCGAACTTCTCCCGCTGGGTCTGGGTGAGCGCGGCGTACAGCACCCGCTGCAGCACCTGCGGGGTCAGCTTGGCGAAGTCGTCCAGCGGTACGAGCGACCCGGACAACCGGATCATCGGCGGCGCCCCGGCGGTCAGGTGCAGGTCGGAGGCGTTGCGGTCCAGCATGACCCCGAGTGCCTCGGCCAGCGAGAAGTCGTCCTCCTCGACCTGCGCCTCGGTCGTCGCCCGCCCGTGTCCGGGCGGCGGTACGACCGGCTCGGGCAGCACCTCCACCTCGAGCACGTCCGGCCGCATCGGGTTCTCGGCGTGCGGCAAGCCCATGAGCGGGTCGAGCGTCGGCACCTCGACAGGTGCCTCCGGCTCGGCGAACGCGAACCCGCTGACCGTGTCGGCTTCCGACGGCCCGGAGTCCGCCTGCGGCTGCTCGGCGATCGGTCCCTGTTCCCCCGCGGCGGTGAACAGCTCGCCCTGGGGCTGCGTCTCATCGACGGGCTGCGCCTCGGGCTGCCACGCCAGCTGTTCGGGCTGCGCCCACTCCTGCGGTTGCGGAGCCTGCTGCCATTCCTGCGGCGGCGCCGCGTGCCGGGGCCCGTGCTGCTCGGCCGGCTCGGGGGCCGGCTGGTACGCCTGCGGCTCGGCCGGGACCGGCGCGGGCGCCTCGGCGGGCTGCGCGACCGGGGGTGCGTACGCCTGGACGGGGGCCTCGCCGTTCGGGGCGTACGGGGGCGCGTCTGCGGGCGGCGCCTCGGCAACCATCGCCGGCTCGGGCTCGGGGGCCGGCTCCGGCGCGGGCTCCATGCCCGGCGGGTAGAAGACGCCCGACGGTGGGTACGACGGTGTGCTGGTCGGTGCCTGGTACGGCGTGGTCTCCACGGGCTCTCCCGGTCAGGTCGTGTCAGCACCCACCGCGGCGGTGGGTTCCCCTCCGACCTGATCGGCCCGATCGGGTGAGTCCTTGAGCCCGTACGACTGACGGCGCCCCGCCGACCTTCACCCGTTCAGCCGCGCCACCCTCGTCGAGCGGCCCGAACCTCAGGTGCGGCCGGTCTCGGTGGGGCTCGACCACCGAGGCTCGACTTCCGAGGAGCGCGTACGGTTCAGGCGACCACGCGGAAGATCTCGTCGATCGTGGTGATACCGGCGGCCGCCTTGCGCAGGCCGTCCTCGCGCAGCAGCCGCATCCCGTTGCTGATCGCGCTCTCGCCGATGGTGGTCGCCGAGGCGTGCTGCACCGTCAGCCGTTCGATCTCCTCTGTCACCGCCATCACCTCGTGCAGCGCCAGGCGGCCCTTGTAGCCGGTCTTGGCGCAGTTGCTGCAGCCCACCGGGCGGTACAGCGTCGGCAGCGGCTCCCCCGGGTTCCAGCCGGGGAAGCTCAGGGAGACGAGCTGCTCCTCGGTCGGCTCGTACGGCTCCTTGCACTTCTCGCAGAGCTTGCGCGCGAGCCGCTGCGCCAGTACGCAGTCCAGCGCCGACCCGACGAGGAACGGCTCGATGCCCATCTCGGTGAGCCGGGTGATCGAGCTCGGGGCGTCATTGGTGTGCAGCGTCGAGAGCACCAGGTGACCGGTCAGCGACGCCTCGATGGCGATCTGCGCGGTCTCGTGGTCGCGGATCTCACCGATCAGCACGATGTCGGGGTCGGAGCGCAGGATCGACCGCAGCGCGGAGGCGAACGTCAGTCCCGCCTTGACGTTCACCTGCACCTGGTTGATGCCCCCGAGGCGGTACTCGACCGGGTCCTCCACGGTGATGATGTTGACCTCGGGCCGGTTCACCACGTTGAGCGTCGCGTACAGCGTCGTGGACTTGCCGGACCCGGTCGGACCGGTGACCAGGATCATCCCGTACGGCTTGACGAAGCTCTGCGAGTAGATGTCGTAGTTGTGGTCGGAGAACCCGAGGTCGGCCAGGTCCATCTTGGCCGTCGAGTTGTCCAGGATCCGCATGACGACCTTCTCGCCCCACACCGTGGGCAGGGTCGCAACGCGCAGGTCCACCTTCTTGCCGTGCGCGGTGACCGAGAGCCGGCCGTCTTGCGGGATGCGGCGCTCGGCGATGTTGATGTCCGCCATGATCTTCAGGCGGCTGATGACGCCGGACTGGATGCTGCGCGGCGAGCGCATCGTCTCGTGCAGTACGCCGTCGATGCGGTACCGCACGCGCAGGTCGTGCTCGGTGGGCTCGAGGTGGATGTCGGAGGCGCGGTCCTGGATCGCTTGGGTTATCAGCAGGTTCACGAACTTGACGATCGGGGCGTCGTCGACCGCGGCCTTGACGTTGGAGAGGTCCTCGTCCTCGTCGTCCAGGCTGTCGATCTCGCTGGACAGGTCGTCGAGGGCGTCGTCCGCGCGGTAGTACCGGTCGATCGCGGCGAGCACGTCGTTGCGGGTCGCGACGACCGGCTTGATGTCCGAGTGGCTGATGCCGCGCAGGTCGTCGATCGCGAAGACGTTGGCCGGGTCGGCCATCGCGACGACGAGCTTGCCGTCCTCGTACCCGATCGGGATCGCGGTGTGCCGGCGCGCCACGTGTCCCGGTACGCGCGCCAGCGCCGACCCGTCGACCTGGACGTCGCCGAGGTCGACGAAGCGCATACCGATCTGGGCGGCCAGGGCCGCGACAAGCTGTCCCTCGGTGAGGATGCCGCCGTCCACCAGGACCCGGCCCAGGCTGCGGCCGAGCCGATGCTGCTCGTCGACCGCGTGCGTGAGCTGATCCGGTGTGACCAGCCCACCTTCGAGCAGGACGTCGCCGAGCTGTTTCACGGCTTCTTGCTTCGGCAGATCGGGTGAACGTCTTGACGGCGCCGTCGTTGATCAAGGAGAAGGTGACGTTTTGGATCTTCGTACGGTGATCGAAAACGTCACCTTCTCCTTGATCAACGAGCGGCCCAGCCGCGGGACATGAGGGCGGTACGGATCTCGTGCAGGATCCGGTCCGGGTGCCGCGCGAGCACGTCCGCCGTATAGACCAGCACCAGCCAGCCCGCCTGGGCCAGCTGGTTGCGGCGTACGGCGTCCTTGCGGCGTTGTCGCTCGTCGAGATGCACCGCCCCGTCGTACTCGACCAACACCCGGTACGCCCGCCAGACCAGGTCGCCCTCGGCGAGGAACCCACCGTGCCGGTCGTGCACGACGGCGTTCGGCTCCGGGTCGGGGAGCGGGGAGAGGCAGATGCGGGCGCGCAGCCGGCTCTCCTGCGGCGACCGGCCCCGCGCGTCCAGCAACTCCCGTGCGCGCCGGGCCGTCCGTACGCCGCGCCGGCGCCCCGCCCACCCGACCACGGCCGCGAGCTCGTCCTTCGTGGCGAGACCCCGGCGCAGGACGACGTCGCCGACCGCGACCAGGTCGGGGACGCCCAGCACCGCGCCGAGGTCGAGGAACGTACGCGCCGGCGAGGTGACGCGCCGTCCCGCCCAGTTCCACACGTGCTCGGCCGGCAGCAGGCACAGCCGGCACTCGAGGCCCTCGACGTCGACGGTGCTGCCACCGACCGCGGCCATCAGCTGCGGTCTCGGATCGTCCGATCCGGGGAACCGGGCCGGAAGCGGCAGCTCGTACAGCTGTGCCGCCGTACGGCCCGACAGCGCGGCGCCCGCCGGTGCAAGCAGCAGCGCGGCGTCGCACCGCACGCCCAGGTCCGGCGGCACCGCCGCGTCGACGCGTACGCCACGCAGCGGAGCACGCAGGCGCGGCGATCGATACCGGCGGTATTGCGGGTCGGCGCGACGTACCCGTATCGGCTCCATGCGCCGACGCTGGCCGCCTGACTGTGCGAAGTCCGCCCGGCAAGATCGTTCGGTGGACGACGCGACAGCCATCCCGCCTGTGGACGACGTGGGTGGCCATTGTTGATCAAGGAGAAGGTGACGTTTTCGATCACCGAACCAAGATCGGAAACGTCACCTTCTCCTTGATCAACGAGGTGGGGGGTCGGGTGGGTGGAGGGAAGCGGCGAGGTCGCGGAAGGCACCGATCCGGGGGTCGTCGGCGGGCAGCTGCGCAATGCTGCCGTCCCCGAAGCCGAGCGTGACGCTCGTGCCGGCCGGAACAACGGCTCTCGGGGCGGGCGGAGCCGTGTCTGGCTCGAGCGGAGGTACGGGCAACGGCTCGAGTGAGTCTCCGGGGTCGCGCATGCGGTTGTCGCCGGAACCATCCAGCGCTGCATCTCTACGCGGCGGGCGAACGTCGCCGAGACCGTGATCACCCGTGTGGTCCGAGTCGAAACGGGGGTCGCAACCACACGCTGATCGAGCGCAGTCGAGACGCTCATGACGGTGGCCCGCTCCGGAAGAGCGGACGCAACCATCGGTCGGTCGAGCGCAGTCGAGACCATGATCACCGACGTGGTTTCGACTGCGCTCGACCACCGAGTACTCGCCCGGACTTTCGGCGCCCGGCGGGCGCGCGGGGTCTCGACTGCGCTCGACCACCGAGTACTCGGCCGGTCTTTCGGCGCCCGGCGGGCGCGCGGGGTCCCTGACGCGACTGCGCTCGACCACTGTGTGGGGGCTGGCCGGGTCCGGCGGCGGTACGGGTCCGCCCGGCGGGCGCGCGGCGGTGTGGAGGGTCGCCTCGCCGCGTACCGGCTCGGTCAGGACGGGGGTGTACGCCCCGAAGCTGGCCGGCAGGGCCTCCCCAGCGCTGTGCCGGGCGGACGACACACCGCCGGGTCCCGCGCCCGTACCGTCGGCCTTGTGACGACGGCCGGTGCGGCCGCGCGACGCAGGTGGCGGCAGGCGCAGCAGCCGCCGCAGCCAGCCCACTCAGACGCCCGCTGCCGCTGCCTCGACGTCGTCGAGGACCGAGTACAGCAGCGCCAGCAGCACCGCCTTCACCGATTCCTTGTCGGTGGCGTTGCACGGCACGACCGGCACCCGTGGGTGCAGTTCCAACTGGGCGCGCAACGCGTTCTCACCGTCCGGGTCCAGCCCGTCCGCGCGGTTGAGCGCGACGACGAACGGCACCGCCGCCATCTTGCGGAACGCCGCGAGGATCCCCTCCGCCTCGACCAGCGACTCGGGGCGGGAGGAGTCGAGCAGCAGGACGTACCCGAGCATCCCCTCGCCGAGGATCTCCCACATGAAGTCGAACCGGTCCTGGCCGGGCGTACCGAACAGGTACAGCACGAGGTCCCGGTCGATGGTGATCCGCCCGAAGTCCATCGCGACGGTCGTCTCGGCCTTGCGGGACTTGGTGTGGTCGGTGATCCCGCGCTCGGTGGAGAGCACCGTGATCTCGCTGATGGTACGGATCAGCGTCGTCTTGCCCGCCGAGAACGGACCGGTCACGACGATCTTGACCGCCGTACCGCCGTGGCGCCGGGCTTTGCGTGGCGGCATCACAACCCCCGTACCCCGGCGATGAGCCGCAGCAGCAGGCTGCGGTTCACCGCCGGATCGCGCTCGATGATCCCCTGCCCGGTCGGTACGGGCGCCGGCGCGACTGCCATCGCGGTGGCACCGGCGGTCGGGGTCAGGTTCGTCTCGGCGTACGCCGGCGTGTTCTCGGGGTGCTCGACGCGGCGGCCGGGCAGGAACGGTTCGGGCCGCGGCGGTACGACCTCGTGACGCGCGGCCGGGCGGGCGGCGCTCTGCCCCGGTGCCAGGCCCTGGCCGGCGCGGGCTGCGGCGAGCGCGGCGGCGGCCGTGAGCGGGCCGGGCGGCGCGGGCGACGCCGGTGCCGCGGCTTCGGCAGCGGGCGCCGGTTCCTCGGCGGGCGACTCGGCCGGCTCCGGAAGCGTCGTCGCCTCCGGCTCGGGCACTGGCTCCGGCTCGGGCGCGGTGCTCCGGCTACCCCCCTCGGCGTCGCGCAGCAGCGCGAGGCGCCGTTCGACTGCGGCGATGTGGTCGCCGGAGCCGGCCGGCAGCACGGCGGCGAGCCCGCGGCGCGCCAGCCCGGCGAGCACGGTGACGACCGCGAACTCCCCGGACCCGGTGAGCTCGACCAGGTCCCGTACGGTCCGCCGGCCGTCGACGAGCGCGAGCAACGACCACTCCTGCTGGTTCAGCGTGGGGTCCTGCTCGAGCACGACAGGCATCGACACGACCCCGTCGATCGACGGGACCACCTCGAGCAGCTCCTGCCAGGCCGCGCTGCGGGCGTTCGCCTCGGCCACCAGCCAGGTGTGCTCGAGCGCGATGCCGACGTCGTCGGTGTTGCGCGCGCCCGGGTCGAAACCGAACTGGCCGTCGGGCCAGCGGGTCAGGGCGAACACCGCGTCGACGGTCTCGTCGACGGCGGCCTCGCGTACCGTCGCGGCCTCGACGGCGCCCGCCTCCAGCAGCGCGCGGGCCACCCCCACCGGCGAGCCGGCGGCGCGGCTCACCGCCGCGCGCAGGGCGGAGTCGTCGACGGCGCCGGAGCCGACGAGGCGCCGTACCAGCCCGAGGCGGGTACGGTCCGCGCTCGCGCCGGTCACCTTGCCGTCGTGGAACCAGACGACCCCCTCGACGCGCACGTCGGTGCCGCGGTGCAGCGCGAGCGCGCCGCTCTTGCCGGTCATGGCCAGCAGCGCGAAGACGTCGGGCAGCCCGAACGCGTCCAGCGAACCGGAGAGGTTCACGGTCGGGCCTCCTGCGTGGTACGGGTGGGAACGGGTCGTGACATCGGGTCAGGAGACCGCCGTCGTGACCGGGTACGGCGACCAGACCCCGACGGGCGGCGCGGGGTGCGGCTCGGCCCGCTCCGGCTCGCCGTTCGCGACGAAGACCGCGGTACGCCCGCCCTCCGCCGGGCGCTGCTCCCCCGGCTCGTCGCGGTCGGTCTGCCCGACGTGCTGGCCGTACGGCTGCTGCGGACCGCTCGGTGGCTCGGCGTGGTGCGCGGCGGGCGCCAGCTGGTGCGGCGTCGGCGGCGGCTGCGGCGCCGGCGGCTGCTGCGGCGCCGGCTCGTACTCGTGCGGTGCGTGCTGGTGCGGCGCGTGCGGCTGCGGTGCGGACGGCTGCGGTGCGGACGGCTGCGGTGCGGACGGCTCGAACGGCGCCGATGGCGCGAGCGCGCTCTCGTGCGGCGGCGGAGCAGAAGGCTCGGCATAGGACAAGTCCGGCGGCTCGTACGCGGGCTCGGCCGGCAGGTCGTCCTGCAGCACCGTGCCGACGGCGACGGCGGCGCGGCGCACCTCGTACAGCATGAGCCCGGCTTTGGCGTCCTTGGCGGCGACCGCGACCAGGACCGCCTCGTCGAGCGCCGACACCAGGAAGACCGTGCCCTGCTCGCCCTCCACGTACACCTGGGACAGATCCCCGCGGCCCAGACCCTGCGCGGCCTTCTCCCCCAGCGAGAGCAGCGCGGCGCTCATCGCCGCGACCCGGTCCTCGTCCATCGAGGCGGGCAGCGCGGAGGCCATGGCGAGGCCGTCGAAGGAGACGACCGCGGCCGCCTCGAGCTCCGGGGCCTGCGCGAGCAGGTCGGCCAGGCACCGGTCGAGGCGGGCCGACCGGCCACCGGCGGACGGGAGGTGATCGGCGGAGACGGACATGTGACACCGCTTCCTGGACAGGGTTGGGGCGGACGGGATCCGCTGTACCTGCCATCGGCGCCGCCCCGTTCACCCTTGAGGCGTACCGGCAAGATCGAAACGAGACCGAAGGTGGCGCGCCGGCGACCGCACGGAGGCGAGCGGCCACGGTTGCCGCCCAAGTGCCGGCGACGAGCATGATCAGGAGAACGGATCGCGAGTCCCACGCCGCTGGTGCGGCCCAAAACGCGCCGAAAAGGCTCGCGGAGGCGCTGCGTACTGCCGTTTCGTTCTCCCGATCATGGTCCGAGCCGGAGTGCCAAGATCGAGCCTGTTGCACAACCCTCGGCGTGGGAGCCGGATGATCAGGTGGTGGCGCGAGATCATTTGGTGTGCCGCAGAACTTCCTGAGTGCTGATGTGGACCAGTCGTTCTTGCTCCCGCCGGATGTGCGGGACTGGCTGCCTGAGGACGATTTGGCGTGGCTGGTGATGGACGCGGTCGGCGAGTTGGATCTGTCCGAGCTCTACGGGGCCTACCGGGCTGACGGGCACGGGCGGGCGGCGTTCGACCCGGCGATGATGGTCCGGGTGCTGCTGTACGCCTACGCGTGCGGGGTGTCCTCGAGCCGGCAGATGGCCCGCCGGTGTGTGCGC